>JAZNFG010000107.1:0-23338 GCA_045589015.1 Acutalibacteraceae bacterium | reverse complement strand
AAAGCAATTCAAAAGAGCGGTGGATGATTACATAGTCTTTTATAACACCAAACGTCCGCACGAAAGAAATAAATACAAAACACCTCAATGCAAAGAAAACGAGTATTATAATAGGATCCGTAGATAGGTGGATTGATTAATCGACAGTATGGGTTCGGGTTTAATTATTGTAAATCCTGATTCCGTTTTTGAAGTTTTTCGGAATTAATGTTTTGACAGAATAAAGAGTTAACCTGCAGCAGAATGCGCTTGTCTACAAGCATATATAAAAAATACACCCATAAATCTGAACTGTTATGGTTCATATTTATGGGTGTATTCAAATGGTGCCGGCGGCGGGGGTCGAACCCGCACGGTATCGCTACCAACGGATTTTGAGTCCGTCACGTCTGCCAATTCCATCACACCGGCGAATATTTCTAAAACATTATATAATAATGCTTCAGAAAAATCAACTGTTTTTTTGCCGTAAAAATACATTTATCTGCTTGTCGGCTTTTCGTTTATGAAAACTCTGAACAAAGGAAGGCAGGAGGTAAAAAATTTTTTGTATGCCTTACAGTAGTCTTCGCTGAGCTGAGTTCTTTTACAGCCTCCGCCTCTGCAAAGCCCGTAGACCTCGCATTTTTTGCACCTTTCGGGAATGCTCAGGCTTTCCTTAATAAAGAGGGTTGCGGCAGCCGTTTGCTCCAGCTCGGAAAAGCTTTTATCCCCGATGTTCCCCAGCAGATATTCGTCCGTGCAGTAAAAATCGCAGGGATATATATTTCCGTTTGCTTCTGCGACGAACTGTCGGCTGCAATACCCCGAGGCTCCGCATTGTTCCGCAGGCTGTCTCAGATAAAGTCTTACCCAGTTGTCAAACTGTCTTATGCTTATATAATTTCCTCTGACGTAGTCCTTGACGTAGAGATTGAATACCTTTATGAGAAAGTCTGCATATTGCTCTGCCGTCATATAAAGCTCACAGCTTTCCTTTGAATCAAACGGACGAAGGCAGGGGATGAACTGCAGATATCTGAAGCCTTGGGAGCGGAAGAATTTATATATTTTTTCTCCGTTTTCTGCACAATAGCCTGTGAGC
Source organism: Acutalibacteraceae bacterium (assembly GCA_045589015.1). GTDB lineage: Bacteria > Bacillota > Clostridia > Oscillospirales > Acutalibacteraceae > RUG806. Next base: position 22,254 of record JAZNFG010000107.1, on the reverse strand, counting down.
ACGGTCAGAATATTGAAATCGACCTCATATTTTTTCAGAAGCTCGGCGGCGGTAAGTATTTTATAATATGCATTTTGCCCCGACGGACGCTTTCTGAACTTGTTGCCGTCAAAATCTCCGTCAAGACTCAGTCCCACAAGAAAAGAATTTTCTTTGAAAAAGAGTGCCCAGTCCTTGTCAAGAAGCGTTCCGTTGGTCTGTATGCTGTAGAATACCTTACTGTTCTTTACGTTGTACTTATTGACGTACTCAACAAATAAACGGAAAAAATCAAGTCCTGCAAGAGTAGGCTCACCGCCCTGGAATGCAAAAGCCGCAAAATTACCGTCTGCAAACTGAAGTGCCTTTTTTACAAGGAGCTCTGCCGTATCTGCGGTCATAATGCCGAAGCCGAGATGCTCGCGGTGCTCGGAAACATCCTTATAAAAGCAGTATTCGCAAGAAAGATTACAAAGAGAGGATGCAGGCTTTATCATAAGTGAGAGCGGTGGCATTCAGAGATAACTCCTTTTTTTACTGTATTATTCCGCGGCGGTTTTCCTTGAATTTATCTGTAATTTCGTGGAGCTTGCTGTTAAACTGTTCGGCAATTTCGGGATACACGCTTGTGCGGTTGTAGTTTTCCGATGCGTCATCAGTAAGAATATGAAGCCAGTTTTTGCGGTTTTTATCCCAGAATGCGGAATTATCGTTCTGGATTTTTTCAAAATATTTGAACGTAACGTATTCTCCGGAGGAAAGCACGTCATAATCGTAATTGGGATATAAAGCCTTTACCTCGGATACGGGAACGCTGTACTGAACAGCCTTTATAACCTCTCTCTTCATATGAAGTATCGGATGCTCGGCGGTATGAATAACCGTATCGTTTTCAATAACGGGCATCATTGATATACCGTCAATCTCTCTGTCTGAGGGCAAATAGCTTTCCTTGCCGTTTTCACCCGTAATATCGCAAAGCTCAACAAGGGTGGGGAACAGGTCAACAAGCACGGCAGAAGACTGTCTTTCGGTGCCCGTTTCCCCGAGTTTTCCGTCAGCGTTGTCCCATCTTATCATAAACGGAACCTTCTGACCGCCCTCGTATGCAAGGTATTTGCCGCCTCTGAGTCCGCCTACAGAGCCTTCAAGGGCAGGGCCGTTGTCGCTTGTGAAAATAATTATGGTATTCTCAAGCACCCCAAGCTCCTCCATAGTATCAAAGAGCTTTCCGAGATAATAGTCGAACTCCGTCACGCAGTCCGCATAGGTGCCCATACCCGTTGTGCCGTCAAAGCTGTCTCCGGCAAAAACGGGAGCGTGCGGCCAGGGAGAAGCGTAATAAGCAAAGAAGGATTCTCCGTTTTCGGCTTTTTCGGTTATCCAATCCGTAATCTCATTATGTATAAGCTCGGTAGCCTTGCTCTGGTCCTTCAGCTCCTTTGTGCCCTGCACGATTTCCCATTGTCCGTCCTCCTCCGTTACGTGGTAGAAGGGAGTCATATCGTTTACGTGGTGGCTTCCGTAGAAATAGTCGAAGCCCTGATTCGTGGGGAGATATTCACCGTAGTCACCGAGGTGCCACTTGCCGAATGCGCCCGTAGCATAGCCTGCCGCGCTGAATACCTCGGCAAGGGTAATCTCATCACCCAGCATTCCGTCTGCGTTGTTTCCCATTTCTATGGAATTGAATATTCTCGTCTGTGCAAAGGGAGACAGCGTATCAACCGTGGGGTAGATTACGTTATCCGCAAAGCCTCTGTAGGGATAGCGTCCCGTAAGAGCGGCAAATCGGGCGGGAGAGCATACGGAATATGCGGAATAAAAGTTGGTAAAATTAAGTCCGTTTTCTCCTATAGAGTCAATATTAGGCGTATCGTATATTGCTCCGTTAAGGGAGATATCACCGTAGCCTAAGTCATCCATCATAATAAAGAGAACGTTGGGTGAGTCTTTTTGCGCGGTTTTATCAATAGAATCAAGATAGTCATCGTGTCCGTCCCACAGCCTTTCGGTGTTGGGCCTTGAACGGAGATTCATTGTAAGCACGTAAAGAACGCTTGTGCCCATAAGGCATACGGCAAGCACGGCGGAAACAGCCTTCTTCACGGCGGATGATTTAAAGGCACGGCGGGCGGTAAAGAAAAGTCCCCATAATGCCGCTGCGTGGGGAAGTGCAAGCAGCAGGTTTCCCGCAACTCTCGTAAAGAAATTGCCTTCTCCCGTAAACAGAAGATGCTCGGCTGAAGAAAATCCGATTTTTCCCGATGTGAATGCACCGAAGCCTGCATCTGCACCGAAAACGATATAATAGGTGATAATACCGAAGGCTGCCGCGGCATACGCTATTACCATCGGAGCATAAACCTTGCTTTTTATTATAAGCGATAACGCGATAACAGCAGAAACGATACACATAAAAGCAACGCAAACGACAGCCGTGAGGTTAAGCCTTGTTATCCACAATGCCGCCGCAAGTGCAATGCCTGTAATCATAAGAAGCAGTGGAAATACCTTTCTTCCCGTATCAAGTTCAACGTTTCTTTTCATAGAATATCCTCCCGTAGCGGATTGATGTCAGAAAATATCTGATAAAATGGCGTAATTAATCCTTGCAAAGCTCTTCGGCAAGTGCTTCGAGCTGCTTTTCGTTTTCCTCGTTCATAGCGGACATTATCGAAACGGTATTATCGCAGAAGGTGAGATTTTTGCTCTTTTCAAACATATTTTTCATAATCCTTGCCGCAAGAGGTGCCCATGTTCCGTTTTCTATAAAGCCAACGGTTCTGTTCATAAAGTTTCTCTCGGTAAGATGATGTATGAATTCTCTCATAAAGGGGAATATTTCGGAATTGTAGGTGGTAGTTGCAAGCACGATTCTGTCATATCTGAAGGCATCCTCAACAGCCTCTGCCATATCACAGCGGGCAAGGTCGTTTACGACAACCTTGGGACAGCCCTTTTCGCGGAGCCTTTCGGCAAGAAGCTCCACAGCCTTCTTAGTGTTTCCGTAAATTGAAGTGTATGCGATTACGATACCCTTTTGCTCGGGCTGATATGAGGACCAGATATCATAAAGCTTCAGATAATAACCGAGATTCTCGTTAAGCACGGGACCGTGAAGAGGACAGATTATCTCAATATCAAGACCTGCGGCTTTTTTAAGAAGAGCCTGTACCTGAGGACCGTATTTTCCGACTATTCCGAAATAGTATCTTCTTGCTTCGCAAGCCCAGTCCTCGTCTGCATCAAGCGCACCGAATTTTCCGAAGCCGTCGGCAGAGAATAATACCTTGTCCGTGCTGTCATAGGTTACTATTACCTCGGGCCAATGAACCATAGGTGCCGTAACGAAGGTGAGAGTATGTCTGCCCAGAGAAAGTGTGTCCCCGTCACCTAAAATCAATCTGTTGCTTTCATATTCGTTTCCGAAAAAGTTTTTCATCATTTTGAATGCCTTTGCTGAGGCGGCAACCTGTGTTTCGGGGTATTTGTTCATAAAGCTGACAATGCTTGCCGAATGGTCGGGCTCCATATGCTGTACTATGAGATAATCGGGCTTTCTGCCACCCAGAGCGGCTTGCGTATTGCCGAGCCACTCGTCGGTGAAGCCCGCATCTACAGTATCCATAACAGCAATTTTTTCGTCAAAAATTATATATGAATTATATGCCATTCCCTCTGGAACAACGTACTGTCCTTCGAAAAGGTCAATTTTGCGGTCGTTTACGCCTACGTATTTAATATCATTTGTTATAAACATTTTTTTACCTCCGATGAAATGATAGTTATAATTTATCACAGATAGCTTCAATTTTCAATATTTTAATCATCGAAAAAAAACTTGCCGATCTTAGCTGTTTCCGTGTGCATGTTTTATGTCCACATTATTAAAGCCTGCGCATCTCAGCAGGAGGATGTTGATTCCGAGGTTGTTCAATGAATCTATGACATCTCAGTTTATCGTATCGTTGACAAAAAACACAGGCAGAATCCGCACCCTTGGCAAGAAAGACGGTGTCTTCATTGAGCTTTGTTTCAAAATATTTAATGGCTATCGCGTATTGTCCGATTGCTTTATCAAAAGCTTCCTTATCGTAAGGCTTTGTATCAAAAAATTCGATCTTCATATTTTTGCTTCCCCGATATTGATAGCATATTATAACACGGCAAGGTATGTTTATGTTGTATAATTCTGAAAAAATTATGAAAATATTATCTCCAAACAAAAAAGCTCAGGCTGCGGGACGGCATACCTGAACTTTAGTATAAGTTACTTTAGTTTTACATTTGTGAAATTTCTTTAATAAAGGTAAAGTCCTCTTCGAAATCATCATCGGCTTCTTTCTTGAATAGAGCCTTATAGCCACCGATAAAGAACGAAAAGCGACCTTCCTCCAAGATGTTAGGAGTATAGCATGGAGTGACAGATACTGCTTCCCAGCCTCTTTTTGCCAATTCCTCAAAAACAAGAGCTGCTCTGGTATCAATTTCCGCTGTAAACCAGTTGCTGTTTACAATTGTTTCGTGGTTGCCGTCATGAATTGTCATTGAAATAAATTTTGTCATAATAAATCTCTCCGTTAAAATATATTCACAGTCTCTTGACTGTGTAAGTCAAGTTTACCAGAATACGGAAAAATTTTAGAGGGGGGTGATTTTTTTGACAGGAAAATGCCTTTAATGCAGTACTTTTTTTCTTTCAATCACGGGAAGAATTCCGTAAAGAGTTATTCCGCCTACGACAATAAAAAAGCCGATTATTGCAAGGGGACCCGGCATTTCGCCTGTGACGAGAAAAACGGGGATAGGATTGAATACGGGCTCTATTGTCAGAAGCAGAGAGGTCTCTATTTTGTTTATTATCTGACAGCCCCTTGCGTAGAATATATTTGCAAGTCCGTACTGGAATACACCGAGAATTAATACCCAGAAGAGTATTTTCCCCGAAAATGCCATATTGCTGTCAAAGAACATAAAGGGCAGACAGGTAAAAAAGCTTATCAGATTGCTGAGATACATTCCGTCGTTTGAATCCGCTCTTTTGTCGCTGAACATTATTATCTGTGCCGAAAAGGAAGCTCCCGACAAAAGACCTAAGATATTGCCGAGCATTCTTGACGGGTCAAGCTCGTCAATGAAGGAGAGAACGCAGCCGCTGAAAACCATCAGAACGATAAGCGTTTCCGAAAGCTTTGCCTTTTTTTTCTGAAATAAAACCGAGTAAAGAAAAACGAATATCGGAGCGGTATACTGCAGTACAATTGCGGTGGCGGCGGTGGTGAGCTTTATTGACATCATATAGAGTATGCCTGTAATGCTCATCATTATTGCGCCCGCGAGCGTATGCTTATTGAATTTTACAAGGAAGCTTTTTCTGAGAATCGCAAACATCACGATGCCGATTCCACATCTTGAAGCCATTATGGAAAAGGAATTCCACGGAATTGATTTTACGCAGACTCCTGCAAGTCCCCATAAAAGTGCGGTTCCCGTTATAAAAAATCTGCCCTTCAGCTGTTGCTTTTTCGTTATATCACCGTTCATAAAAATACCTCTTTTTAAGTTACGCAATATTTTAGCAAAATAATAAAGTAAAAGCAATATTCTATACGGGAGTTTTTTTCGGGAATTATATATTCAGACGGTTGACTTCTGTTTTTTTCTTTGATAAGATAGAAAAAAAAGAAAAAGGAGATTAGAAATGTTTACAAAAATCGTTGTTTTGATTATGTCTCTCGTAATTACTCTTACGAATATGCTGGGACTTAATTTTGTTGCTCCCGAGGAGGAGGCTGCTGAGGTTAAGAATGTTATTATTCTTATCGGTGACGGTATGGGCTTTAATCACCTTTATGCAACCGAAAAGGTTCACGGTGTTGAGCTTTCAATTCTCAACCGCTTCGAATATTACGGCTCACAGATGACCCGTTCGGCAAGCTCACCCGTTACGGACTCCGCTGCAGGCGGTACTGCTCTTGCAACAGGCGGCAGAACAATGAACGGCTACGTCGGAGTATATCCCACGGATCCTCTCGCAGTTATCGCTGTTCCTGCTTCCGTTACGGACGTTGCTATGAAGTACGGTATGGCAACGGGTATCGTTACGAGTGACTCCATTATGGGTGCTACTCCCTCTTCCTTCTCCGCTCACGTACGTGACAGAGACCTTGCAGAGGATATCTTTGCTCAGCAGGTAGTTTCCGACATAGATCTTATCTGGGGTGCTGCTGCAGGCGAGGTTACCGAAAGCGCAGTTGAAGAAAACGGTAAGGCTTACGTTAATACTCTTTCAGAGGTAAAGGCTCTTGAGCCCGGTCAGAAGTCAATCGGTCAGTTTGACAGCACGACCTTATGGCAGGGTAATGACAACGGCGACCAGCCCACTCTTTCCGAGCTTGCCGCAGAAGCTATTGATATTCTGAGCAAGGATGAGGACGGCTTCTTTATGATGCTTGAGGCTGCTCATATCGACAAGCGTTCACACGATCAGGACGGTGAAGGTGCTATGACGGCTGTTCTTGAGTTTGACAAGGTTGTAGACGTTGTTCTTGATTTCGCAGAGGCAGACGGCAATACTCTTGTTATTATTACTGCTGACCACGAAACCGGCTCAGTTACTCTTGTCGGCGACGAATATAAGTGGCTCACAGGCAGTCATTCGGGTGCAAACGTTCCTTGCTTCGTTTACGGTGCTGATTCCTTTATCGCAGACGGTGAAACAATCAATAACATTGATATTCCCGATTTTGCAGTTGCATATATGACAAGCAATGAGCAGGCATTCCCCTGTCCTCTCGTTTATCTTACAGAAGAATAATTGAAGCTAAAAGCCGTGCAGTCCGATGCTGCACGGCTTTTAATATATCACGGCTCCCTTTTTATTTTGTAAAAAGTAACTCTCGGATTTTTTACGATTTCTTCAAATTCATCCTTTACCGAGTGCCAGCCGACGGCAAATCTGCCGTTTTCGGGCTCCCATCTGCCGTAGCAATCCGCCGCGGCTTTAATTTTTTCGGCAGCTGCGGCATCTGCCTGCTCTTCTTTGAAATCCGTGTCGGGGAACATCTCACGGCAATTTCCTTCAAAGCAGCTGTCCTTTACAAGCAGAATTTCGGAAAATAAGCCCTCTGTAAACAGGCTTTCACAAACAATGCCGATTGCCTTATGGTCGGGATTCTGTCTGCCGTTAAAAAGAGGGGATACGGCTCTGATTCTGAAATCCTTTTCCTCGGGAAAGAGCTTTATTGTATCCCGTATGATGCATTCCGCCTCTGTTTCCGAAAGACTGCCGTCAAGGCCTCTTTTTTCGTGGATTATCACGTTTTCGTCCTTTATGCCGAGAAGTGAACAGCTTTCCCGGAATTCTCTGTCACGGGCAAGAGAAAATTCTTTCCTTGTAAGCGGATATTTATGCTTTCCCTTGTGAAGCCAGCAGTCCTTGCCGTCGGACAGCACGCCAAGAACTCCCGAGCCGCCGCCGTCGGTACAAAGAATTACGTATGTATCGTCGAAAAAGGCTTTTGCTTCCTTTGCCAAAAGCACGCCCGTATTGCACAGCTCGTCATCCTGATGGGCAACAAAATACAGATTCTTCATATCAGATATAGCTTCTTGCAAGGATGAAGCATACCCATAATGCAACTACGAAGGCACTTTCCGCAGGGATTGCAAGCTTTGTGTAGGGACACCTCCAGCCTTTATCAACAAAGAGGAATATAGTTCTCGTTGTAAGAACGGTGGTGGCGAATATCACTCCGCCGACAAGGGAATAGTATGCGGTTCCCAAGGACAGGGTAAGGAACAAAAGGAAAGCACCGAGAGCAAAGGATATACCGCCGTAGTAAACTCTGATTTCTGTCTTGCCTGCATTATCCACAGGCTTGATTGAAAAGCTTTCGGCATTTTTAAGCGGCTTTGCGATGAATACAACTGCCATACCCCAGAAATATCCTATAAGGCAAATAACCGCAAAAAGTGCGGGGGGATTGACTGACCATAATTCTTTTAACATAATTTATATCTCCTTTTAATTATTTTAGTATCGGTGTGCCGTCTTCGTCAAAACGGACTTTTTTGATTCTTGTATGTCGGCAGGGGTCGTAAAGGGATTCTTCATAATACGTGCCGCAGGCCCTTGTAAGATGCGAAGCGGGTCTTGAGTGATATATCAAAAGAAGCTCTCCGTTTTCATCCTCTGTAAAGCTGTTATGTCCGGGACCTGCTTCTCCCGGAACGTCCTCGGTCGAAAGCACGGGGCAGGGAAGCTTTTTCCAGACAGCAGGATTCATAAGATTGCTTCCGTTATCTGCCTCCAGCCGTCCTATGCAGTATTCCGCGCCCGTCCCCGAGGCTGAGAAGAATACGTATACTTTTTTGTCGGTTTTAAGTATGGCGGCTCCCTCATTGACACGGTAGACCACCTTTTCCCAATCGTATTCGGGCTTTGTCAGAAGTATGGGAGGGCTTATGAGCCTCCACGGACATTCCTCTGTGGTTTCTGCCATAAAAAGAGAAGAATCTCCCTCGATTTGCGCCCAGATAAGATAATGCCTTCCGTTGTGGGAAAAATAAGTCATATCAAGCGAAAAGCATCTGAAGGAGAGCGTATCATTTTCAGTCGGCTGAACTGCTCCCAGCTCCTCCCAACTGTCCGTAAAGGGGTTATCCTCACGGCATCTCAGCACGTAGGGCTTTATGTCCCACTTATCAGTGCTTGTTGCCGCGGCAAAAAATATATACCATCTTCCGCCGATAAAATGAACCTCGGGTGCCCATATATGCCGTGACATTATACCTTCCTTATGAGCCGTCCATACGATTTTTTCATCAGCCGTGCAAAGACCGCATACCGTATCGCTTCTTCTCAGAATTATTCTGTCATAGCCGTGAAGCTCATCGCCGAGAGCAGGGTAGGAGGCCGTAAAATAGTAAGTCCCGTCTGCGGCTTTTGTGATAAACGGGTCGGCTCTTTGCTCAATGAACGGATTTTTATAGCTTTTCATAGTTTTCTCCGATTGATTTTTCCTAAATTATATAATAAAAGTAACAATATTGTCAAACAAATAAATTTTAACAAAAAAAAGTAGCAATATAAAAAATATTGTTGTATAATACCCTAAACCGAAAGGGGTGCTGATAAATGAGAATAATTGTTGTAGGCTGCGGAAAAATAGGAACCGCCCTTGTGGACAGTCTCTCTGCAGAAGAGCACGATATAGTTGTTATTGACTCAGACAGAAAGGTTCTTGAAGAAATTAATAATCGTTATGACGTAATGTGCGTCTGCGGAAACGGAGCGGATTCGGACGTTCTTGAGGAAGCGGGAGCTGCTAAGGCTGACCTTATTATTGCCGTTACAAATTCCGATGAGCTTAATATGCTCAGCTGCTTTTTTGCAAAAAAAATGGGCTCGGAGCATACGGTTGCAAGAATCAGAAAAACGGACTATAACGACAAGTCCCTTGTGTTTATGAAGCAGACCCTTTCTCTTTCTATGCCCATAAATCCCGAATACAGAGCGGCACAGGAGCTGTATAATATTATAAAAATGCCTTCCGCCGCAGGTGTAGAATCCTTCTCCAGCGGCAACCTTGAAATGATTGAATTAAGGCTGAAGCCCGACAGCAGGCTCGACGGGATGACGCTCAGCGAGATGCGGGAAAAATTCAGGGCAAGCTTTCTTGTCTGTGCGGTTCAGCGTGACGGTGAGGTATTTATTCCCGACGGTAACTTTATGCTCAGAGGCGGAGACAGAATAGGTATTACTGCCAAGCAGGCTGAAATATTAAAGCTCTTCAAGGAGCTTAACCTTGTGCAGAAAAAGGCAAAGAGCGTTATGATTCTCGGCGGAAGCAGGACAGCCTTTTATCTTGCCAAAAGACTTCTTGCGGCAGGAAACGACGTTAAAATAATAGAACGCAACCGTGAAAGAGGCGAGGAGATAAGCGAGCTGCTTTCCGGCGTGTCCGTTATTTTCGGAGACGGTACACAGCAGGAAATTCTTGAAGAAGAGGGAATTTCCGATATTGACGTATTTGTTGCGCTGACGGGAATTGACGAGGAGAATATACTGTCATCATATTATGCGTACAAAAAGGGAGTCTCCAAGGTTATTGCAAAGGTAAACCGCGATGAGCTTGCCTCAATCGCTAAGGATATGGGACTTGACTGCGTTGTATCACCGAAAAAAATGACGGCAAATATTCTAACAAGATATGCAAGAGCACTTGAAAACTCAATGGGAAGCAAGATAGAGACTCTTTATAAGCTGATGGATTCCAACGTTGAAGCTCTTGAATTTACCGTAACTCAGGATTTCCCGGGTGTTAATATTTCTCTGAAGAATCTTTCGCTGAAGCCGCACATACTTATCGCCGGAATAATAAGAGGCAGGACTGCCGTAATTCCTACGGGTGAAGATAAGATTCTTCCCGGTGACAGGGTAATAGTAATTGCAGGGCAGAAAAGACTTTATGATCTTTCCGACATACTTCAATAAGGACAGGATTGTTTTATGAACAGAAAAGTGGTTCTTAATATATTAGGAAAAATTATATGGATTGAAGCAGGCTTGCTTTTAGCACCCTTTGCCGTGTCCTTATATTATTCCAATTCCTCGTGGTTAGCCTTTGCCGTAACTATTGCAATAGCCGTAGTGTGTGCATTTCCGCTGACCTATTTCTGTAAAACCGAAAATAAAACCATATATGCCAAGGAAGGCTTTGTGATAGTTTCTCTTGCCTGGATAATAATGTCCGTAATCGGTGCGCTGCCCTTCGTTTTGTCAAAGGAAATCCCCAATTTTGTCGATGCATTTTTTGAAACGGTAAGCGGCTTTACCACGACGGGAGCATCTATCCTTACGGATATTGAAGCTATGAGTGAGGGAATACTCTTCTGGAGAAGCTTTACTCATTGGATAGGCGGTATGGGTGTTCTTGTCTTTGTTATGGCACTTGCGGCGGGACTGCCCGACCGTTCGATTCACATAATGAGAGCGGAAATGCCCGGCCCGATTGTTGATAAGCTTGTGCCGAAGGCAAAGGAAACGGCAAAAATCCTTTATCTTATATACGTCGTTATGACGGTTGCCGAAATAATTATACTTGTCCTTTGTAAAATGCCCCTGTTTGATGCCGTAATTCATACCTTCGGTACTGCAGGCACGGGCGGCTTCGGCATAAAGGCTGACTCAATAGGCGGATATTCTCCTCTGATTCAATGGGTAATCGCCGTTTTTATGTTCCTGTTCGGAATTAATTTCAATCTGTATTATCTTTTGCTTCTCAGAAGAATAAAATCGGTAGTGAAAAGCTCGGAATTGTGGGTATATGCAGGCGTCGGAGTTGCCGCTTGCGTTGCAATTACCCTGAATATAAGGTCGATGTGCGACGGATTTTCCGAAGCCGTGCGTCTTGCCGCCTTTCAGGTGTCCTCAATAATGACAACAACAGGCTATGCTACCACGGATTTTAATATGTGGCCCGGCTTTTCAAAAACACTTCTGCTTGTGCTGATGTTTATGGGTGCGTGTGCCGGCTCTACCGCAGGCGGTCTCAAGGTATCAAGAATTATGATTCTTATAAAGGGTATGCGCCGCGAGCTTACGAGGCTTCTTCATCCGAGAAGCATAAAGGCCTTGAAGCTTGACGGAAAAAGACTTGATGAGCAGACACTTGCAAGTGCAAATTCATATCTGACGGTTTATACGGCAACGCTTGTATGCGTATTTTTGCTTCTCAGCTTTGATAAGTTTGATATTGAAACAAATTTCAGTGCAGCGGTTGCCTGCTTTAATAACATAGGTCCCGGACTCGGAGCCGTAGGTCCTGCAAGCAGCTTCAGCGAATATTCGTATTTTTCAAAGCTGGTGCTTACCGCATCAATGCTCCTCGGACGTCTTGAAATATTCCCTCTGCTGCTTTGCTGCTCGCCTGCAACGTGGCTGAAAAAATAATCACGGTCTTTTGTGGCGTGTCTGAGTTTTTTTGAATTAATCGGAAATTTTCCGACAAAAGGGAAATTTCCGATTTGTTGTATTATTATTAAATTTCCTCTTGACAAAACCCTTTTCATACTATATAATACTGCAAGTGGTGAACGAAGATACGTTCGTCAGTAGTATGGTGGGTATAGCTCAGTTGGTTAGAGCGCCAGGTTGTGGCCCTGGAGGCCATCGGTTCGAATCCGATTATCCACCCCATTTACGAATCGCAAAGTCATCGGATTTTGCGATTTTTTTTAACAGAATATTGGGGAGTCGTCAAGCGGTAAGACACAGCACTTTGACTGCTGCATCCGTGGGTTCGAATCCCGCCTCCCCAGCCAAACGAAAATCCGTTCACGATAGTGGGCGGATTTTCGTTTGTATTATTCATTCTTCAATATTCATCATTCATTATTCATTTAAACAGAACGGATTTTCAAATGAATAATGAAGTCGCAAAGCTTATGAATAATTAATAATGAATAATGTCGGGCGGGACACCCGCACCCGATTGTAATTTCATATCAGCTATGATATAATGCCTATAAAGGACGTGAGAATATGAAAGAAAATATATTAATTGATAAATCTATCGTATTTGCTTCGAGAATTGTAAAACTACACGATTTTCTGATTAAAAATAAAAAAGGCTTACCCATAGCGAAACAGATAATACGTAGCGGAACAAGCATCGGTGCCAACATAAATGAAGCAAATTACGGACAAAGTCCTGCTGATTTTATTGCAAAAATGCATATTGCACTGAAAGAAACTGCCGAAACTGAATATTGGATAAAGCTTCTTTTTATGTCAGAATATATAGACGAAAAAATGCACAATTCATTAATAGAAGATTGTCTGGAAATAAAAAGAATTTTAATTTCTTCCATTAATACAGCCAAAGCAAATCAGAAATAAATCTATTATAAGTCGTGTATCTATCGGCACAGTAAAATTGCCGAAAAACTTGTATAGGACAAAAAAGCCGCCTCCGGAGAATTACTTCCCCGAAGGCTTTTTTCATTTTATTGAAAATGTAATCGTTGGATTTTTGCAGTAATCGTTGGATTTATGGGATCTGTCTTTTGAGTTGTGATAGGTTAGGCATTATCTTCGTCCTCGCTTTCGGAATCGTCTAAACCTTGTTCTGTATCATCAAATCGTTCGTCTAATGTGTCAACAATGCTTTGAGCTGAATGAAACATACTGTCAAATAGATTATCCATACAGATACGTATTGATTTTTGCAAAGGTTCAAGAAGTTCACTTATACTTTGAGTGTAGTGCTTCATTGTTTCCTCGATAAAGTCTTTTGACGTTGTTACTTCAATGGTATTGTCTATGACTTCGATTAGCTTATGAACATTCTCAAGAAAATCATTGTATTCGTCTTTTGTAATAGTCTTATAATGAGCAACTTTATTCCTTGGTTTTTGCACATTTGATATTAGCATTTCCCCAGATATATCCTTATCAACCTTACTTGAAAAGTGCTTTTCCCAATCGCTCATAGGTGTAAATACTGAAAAGCGTTCTCGGAGTTCCTCATCACTCAATTTAGCTAAATCCAGATTTACTTTTAAGAAATTTTCCTTATTCGCTATGTCGATAGCCGTCCACTTAGGAAAAAACAAAAGATGCTTATAGTGATTGTATTCAAATTCTTCAAAAAACCTTTGCTCTAATTTTCTTTTATCCCCAGAGTCTTTTTGACTCTTTAATTTATCTATTATAGCTTTTTTTGATACAGGAGAAAGTATGTTATCTATAAATGTATAATCTATATAGTCTTTCCTGTATCGCAATGTATACATAATATATAGAAGCTTTCTTAATTTTCTTTCAACTTCATTAAGCAACGGATACATTTTGTTACAATAGTATTTTGAAACCGAATCATATGAAGTTATAAGCGTATATTTTTCAGAGGCTTTCGAGTCTTCAAGTGTGGTATGTATAAGCTCCATTTGTTTGATGATTTTATCTTCGCTTTTCCCAGATACAGTTACATCAACATAATAGTCACCTCTGACACAATGAACAACCACTATAGTATTTGAAGTCTTGTGATGTTTGAACCTACATTCATAAAGCATTATAAGACTTGAAATGTCATTTGTTTTCTTAATCTCTGCAAAGCAATCAGAAAGATACTCTTTTAATGGTTCATATATCTTGGTACTTAATACAATAGTGTGTTGTTCATTGCTATTGTTATCATCTTTTTCAACGGGTTCTTCTTTTTTATTTTCCTTATCTAACAAAATATAACTATTAGTCATTTCCATAATCAACACCACACTTTCCTCATCAGTCATTATTAATATAACATAAAACGGCATCTTTTTCAATAGATGAGTAACTTTTAAGCAATCAAGGGACGGATCTATGATTGGTTTGCAACAAACAAAAAAAGGTGCACAACGTCCATTATTTTTGCACAACACTACAAGGAATTTGCACAACGCTGAATCCTTGTATCAAAATTAGGTGTGATTTCCAAAAATCGACAGGTTTCGACCTGTCGATTTTTTATCCAATCCGAAGGATTGGTATGTAATCACGCGTCAGCGTGTATGTCATCGCCGTAGGTGTATTCTCCTTCGGATTGATTACATACTTTTCTTCGAAAGGATTACATCCACAACTTCGTTGTGATTACATTCCGTCTGCGACGGATCACATACAAGGCTTTGCCTTGATTTTTTATAGTTAAGTTGGTATAATTTTTTTATGAGGTGATTATATGAAAGATAATCCGTTAATGAAATATTCTGAACAGCTTGCTGTTGAAATTGAAAAGCTTTGCAAATCATTAGATAAAAAAAGATAACTCGAATACCATTTTTCAAATTCGCAAATCTTCTTCAAGTGTATTTGCAAACATTGCTGAATCTCAATATCCTCAAAGCCTTCCTGATATGTTATCTAAATTTAAAATAGCACGCAAAGAATGTGTTGAAACCGAAAGTTGGCTAAAGCTTTTATATTCAGCAAACGCAATTGATGAAAAAACATTCAAAAAACAAAGAAATCTTTGTGGTAGAATACAGAGAATGTTAACATCGTCCTGTATTACAATTGAAAAGAAAATGTAACAATTTTAACTTGTTGCTGAATTGAACCATAAACACAAAAAATCCAAGTCTTAGGGCTTGGATTTTTTCATTTGTGTCCGCAGGACACAACTTCGTTACGAGCGAAGCGAGTACATCATTTGACAGCCTGCTGTAAACTGCATTGTCCGAGAAGCGGACGTAAATAAATGAAGCTGCCTTACGGCAAATGAAGTGATGCTTTGCATCAATGAAGTTACGGCTTTGCCGTAAATGAAGTGTGCCTTCGGCACAACGAAGTCCCCCTTCGGGCAAAGGAATTGACCGCCGCCGATTGTAATTCTGTATAGAGTGTGATATAATTATCCCGTCAGCTCAGAGCTTGAAGGATTTTTTTTTACAGAGCGTCGGATGACGGTATTGAGAACGCCTTAATTGCAAGTATACCTTTAAGTGAGCAAAAAAATATAATTCACAGCAGAGGGAAAGCACGGAAATGATTAATAAGCTGTATAAAAAAAGTGAGATTTGGTTCGCAATTGTTTGGATTGCCGCGTACGTAGTGCTTGCATCAGCAGGAGATAACCTGTCCGCTGAGACAGGTGTTCAGAAGTCTGTCACCCTACCCGTGCTGATAGTCTTATCCGCAGCTTTATTCTTCTTTGTAAAAAAGAACGGATTGTCAGAAAAATACGGCCTTTGCAAGCCGCAGGTGTGCGGTGCGAAAATGCTGTTTTACATTCCTCTTATCGTTCTTCTGACCGCAAATTTATGGTATGGCGCTGCTGTTAATATGTCGCCGACGGAAACACTTTTATATGTTTTATCCATGCTTTGTGTCGGCTTTCTGGAAGAGATGATATTCCGCGGATTTTTGTTTAACGCAATGAAGCAAAACGGTGTAAAATCAGCCGTTATTGTTTCAAGCATTACCTTCGGAATCGGACATATTGTGAATCTGATAAACGGCTCGGGTGCAGATTTGGCGTCAAATATTTTACAGGTGATTTATGCCGTAGCTGTCGGATTTGCCTTTGTGATGATTTTCTGTAAAACCAAGAGTCTGATTCCTTGTATTCTCACTCACGGTATTTTCAACGCATTAAGCGCGTTTTCCGACGAAGCTGTAATAACACCGCAGAGAAGCCTTATTTCAGGCACTTTAATTACCCTTATTGCAGGCGGATATGCGCTGTATATTGCACTTGCACTCAAGGACGAGTCCGAAAAATAAAACGGGTGCGGTAATATATTTCAATCCGATATAATTATTTCAGAGGTGCGTTATGATTAATTTTGATAAAATTCTGAAGCAGACACCGCGTGTTGAGTATTATCCCGACTATGATTCACAGGGTGAAAGGGAAGGGGTATGCTTTGACGGAATACAGGCGATTTCCTATGACGGTGCGGATTATAAGGGCTTGAAAACGAAGATTTTTGCCCATATCGGCTTTCCGAGGGAGATAAAGGGCAGGCTTCCTGCCGTGGTGCTTGTTCACGGCGGCGGCGGACATCCCGAGGATATATGGATAAGAAAATGGACAGACAGAGGCTATGCCGCAATAGCTATGGATACTACGGGATTTTTCCCGACAAAGCCCGTCCCCTTTCTCTTTGAAGGCTTTGCGGAGGGACTTGAAAGAAGGCTTGCTCCGCCGTTTTACGAGGAGGGCTATACTGTCGGTCCCGATAACAGCTGTATGAGTGATATGGCTGAAAAAACCGAGGACCAATGGATGTATCACGCTGTAGCATCGGTTATTCTTGCCCATAATATTCTCCGCTCGGATGACAGAATCGACAGCGAAAAAATCGGAATCTGCGGCATCTCCTGGGGCGGTGTTATTGCAAGCATCGCCATCGGCATTGACGCGCGCTTCCGCTTTGCCGTGCCCATATACGGTTCAGGCTTCCCCCGTGAGGGTCTTTCTCCTCTCGGCGCGATTTTTAAGACTGAGAATGCCGAAAAATGGCTTCCCGAAAAAAGATTCCCGCAGGTTTCAATGCCCGTTATGTGGCTTTGCTGGAATGACGACTGTAATTTTTCCGTAAACAGTAATTCAATGTCTTTTCTTGCAACCGTCCACGGAAATCCCGATACCTGTCTTTCTATGCTTCACGAAATGCGCCATTCCCATAACGAGGGGTATACTCCCGAGGAAAGCTATTGGTTTGCAGACCGCATAATAAACGGCAGGGGCATCCCCCGTGTCAGCGCTAAGTACAAGGACGGCACGGTTTATTATTCCTGCTCTGAAAAGCCTTCACGGGTCAGACTTTTTTACATAACGGAAAAAATGTCATACGAGTTAAGGCAAAAGCACAGAGACAAAAATTTTTATATGAAGCAGGAGTGGAGTATTAATGAGCTGTCTTCGGAAGAGACTTCCGCCCCGATTCCGTCAGAGGCAGTTGGAAGATACGTTGAATTCACACTTGCACAGGGTGTTGTGCTGACAAGTCCCTATTATGAGGAGCCTTCAGTCTCAGCCTTATAAATTTTTATTGTTGCATTATAATATATATTATGCTATAATCCGACTGTTAAGCTTTTATATCCTAAAAGGAATGAGGAATAAAAAATGAAAGAAAAATTAGACGCTTTATTGCAGGAGGGCTCGGCTGAAATTCTTGCCGCGGCTTCCGAAAACGAGCTTCAGGTTGTCAAGGGCAAATACCTCGGCAAGGAAGGTCTCGTAACCGTGCTTATGAAAGAGATCCCCAAGCTTGACGTAAGTCTTCGTCCCGAAATGGGCAAAGCCGTTAACCTTGTAAAAAATGCACTCGGAGAAAAGATTGACGCAAGACGCGAAGAAATCAAGAACAAGGCATTCGCCGTTTCTCCCGATTTTGACTGTACCGTTCCCGGCATCAATCCTCAGATAGGCGGTCTTCATCCCATTACGCAGATGTGCTATGACCTTAACGATGCCTTCCGCTCAATGGGCTTTGAGGTTTTCTCGGGTCCTGAAATTACAAGCGAATATTTTGCCTTCGATAATCTTAATTTCCCGCCCAACCATCCTGCACGTGAGAGTATGGATACCTACTGGCTTCAGGGACACGATTCGGGCGAAGCCAACGAAAAGCTTTGCCTTCGTCCCCACCTTACGGGAGATTCCGTACGCTATATGCAGACTCATAAGCCTCCCTACCGCTTCGTGTATCCCGGCAGAGTTTACAGAAACGAAACCACCGACGCACGTCACGAGCGCGCATTCTTCCAGTACGAGGCACTTATTGTTGATAAGGACTTTACCTACACCGCAGGTAAGGTTATGATAAAGAGCATTCTTTCCAAGGTATTCGGTCAGGACGTTCCCGTAAGAATGAGAGCAGGCTTCTTCCCCTTTGTTGAACCCGGCTTTGAAATCGATATGGGCTGTCTTGTCTGCGGCGGCAAGGGCTGCAGCGTTTGTAAGCACGTGGGCTGGATTGAAATTATGCCCGGCGGCACACCCCATCCCAACGTTCTCAGAGCAGCAGGGGTAGATCCCGATGAATACACGGGCTTCTACGTAAACATCGGTCTTGACAGACTCGTTATGATGCGCTACGGTGTTGACGACGTCCGTATGTTCCACAGCACAGACCTCAGATTCCTCACACAGTTTAAATAAGGAGAATACGGACTATGAAATTATCACTTAACTGGATAAAGGATTTTGTAAATCTTCCCGATGACCTTACTATGACTCAGCTTGCTTTTGACCTTACGATGTCAACCGTTGAGGTTGAAGGCGTACACGATCTCGGCAAGCAGTTCGACGGAATCGTTGTCGGTGTTATAAAAGAGGTTCTTCCTCATCCCAATGCAGACAAGCTGCGCGTGTGCAGGGTAGATATCGGTACCGAGGATATCAAGGAAATCGTATGCGGCGGCTCCAACCTTGAAGAGGGTATGAAGGTAGTTGTTGCCTGTCCCGGTGCTATGGTACGCTGGCACGGTGAAGGGGAGCCTGTGGAAATAAAGAACACGAAGCTCAGAGGCGTTGCTTCCTTCGGTATGATATGCGCCTCCGTTGAGGTAGGACTCAGCGACCTTTTCCCCACGGACGACGACCACGCAATTATGGATGTTTCATATCTTGACGTTATGCCCGGCACACCTCTTGCCGATGCACTTGACCTGAGAGATATGATTCTTGAAATAGACAACAAGTCAATGACAAACCGTCCCGACCTCTGGGGACACTACGGTATCGCAAGAGAGCTTGCCGCTCTTTATGAGCTTCCTCTCAAGAAAATCGAAAAGTATTCTCCCGAGACCGATACAGCATTTGACGTAAGAATTATTGACAGCGAAAGATGTCCCAGATACATCGGTGCCAAGATTGAGAAGCTTTCCGTAAAGCCCTCTCCCTTCTGTATGCAAAGCCGTCTGTGGAGAGTAGGACTTCGTCCCATAAATGCACTCGTTGATATCACAAACTACGTAATGCTTGCAGTAGGACAGCCTACTCACGTATTTGATTCAAACCATATTATCGAGCATATCGAGGTAAGACGTGCCGAGGAGAAGGAAAAGCTTCAGCTTCTCAACGATAAGGATATTGAGCTTTGCAACGACGACCTTGTTATTGCCGACAAGGAAGGCGCAGTTGCTCTTGCAGGCGTTATGGGCGGAGCAAAGGATTCCGTTCTTCCCGATACCGAAAGCGTTGTTCTTGAGGTTGCAAACTTCAATTCACGCGGTATAAGAAGAACAGCTCTTCGTTATGACAACAGAACCGAAGCATCATCAAGATATGAAAAGGCTATTGACCCCGAAAGATGCGACCAGGCAGTTTCCCTTTCAATGGAGCTTTTCAAGGAGCTTTATCCCGAAATGAAGGTAACGGCTTATACCGATTGCTATCCCGAAAAGCTCATAAAGAAGGAAATTGACGTTGACTTTGAATGGCTTGACAAGCGTCTCGGTATGAGAATTCCTCAGGAGGTTGTTTCCGATAAGCTCGGCAGACTCGGCTTCGAGGTAACCTTCACCGAAAGCGGTATGCACATCGTGGTTCCCACCTGGCGTTCAACGGGTGACGTGTCTATAAAGGCTGACATTATGGAAGAGGTTGCCCGTATGTACGGCTACGAAAACTTCCGGCCCACGTCAATCACCACAACCTTTGAGGGTGCCGTAAATCAGCTTGACGTTGACCTTGTAAGAAGGATTAAGGAGTATCTTGCCTTCCGTTGCAATATGCAGGAGATATTTACCTATCCCTGGATGACGGATACGTTTGTAAATGCTCTTCTTCCCGACACAAGCGAGGTTCTCTCTCTTTCAACTCCTCCTTCACCCTCCGAAAAATATATCCGCTCCACACTTCTTCCCAATATCTGCAAGGCTATTGTAAAGAATGAGCGTAATTATTCGGAATTTGCAATTTTTGAAGAGGCAAAGATATTCCGTGATTGCAATTATACTCACGAATACGATGAAAAAGAGGCTCTTCCCTATGAAAGACGCCACCTCGGCTGTGCATTCGTAGGCTCTCCCGATAGAGTGACTGAGCTTTTCAGAACTGCAAAGGGTGTTATCGGTATGATGCCGAGATATACTCACATGGAAGAATTCACCTACAGAAAAGAAGAAAAGCCTTACTGGGCAGACGACACGGTATGGCTCAATATCTTCCTCGGTGAAAAGAAGATTGGTGACCTTGCTCTTCTTTCCCACAAGGCAAAAACGGATTGCGGTATCAAGGTAGTTTCCGCTGTTCTCGTCGAGCTTGATATGGATTCTCTCGTACCCTTTATGTCCAGAACAAACCGTTTCGTTCATATTCCCGATTTCCCGATGAATGAATATGACCTTTCTTTCCTTGTCGATTCTATGACAACGTGGGAGGATATATACGGAGCAGTAATGGCAAAGAAGAGTGATGACAGCCTTCTTCGCGACGTGAAGTTTGTTGACGAGTATAAGGGAAAGCAGATTCCCGCAGGTAAAAAATCCGTTACCATCCGTCTTGTAATCGGTTCATCCGAAAAGACACTTACCGGTGACGAGATTGAAGCAGTTGCAAAGTCTGCTCTCAAGAAGATCACAAAGGCATTCGGTGCTGAAATAAGATCATAATTTCAGGGGATGTAAAGGCTTCGGTTTTTATATCCCCTTTTCTTGACTTTTTATATAAATTAATCTAATATAGAATAAGAAACGGAGGAGATTGTATGAAAGAGATTACTGAAAAGCACGGCTTTATATGTGATATGGACGGTGTTATTTATCACGGAAATAAGATACTTGACGGTGTAAAGGAATTTGTCACCTGGCTTATTGAAAATGACAAAAAGTTTGTTTTTCTGACAAACAGTCCCGAAAGAACTCCCCATGAATTAAGTATGAAGCTCGGCAGAATGGGACTTGACGTAACTCCCGACCATTTTTATACAAGTGCTATGGCAACTGCTGCTTTTCTTTCTTCGCAGAAGCCCGGCTGTACCGCTTACGTTATTGGTGAGGGCGCACTTTCAAAGGCTTTATATGACCAGGGTATATATATGAATGACGTAAATCCCGATTACGTTGTTGTCGGAGAGACGAGAAGCTATAATTTTGAAAAAATCGAAAAGGCAATTGAGCTTGTCAGAAAGGGCGCGAAGCTTATTGGAACAAATCCCGATATAACGGGTCCCACGGAAAGAGGAATTATGCCTGCCACAGGCTCCCTTGTTGCACCCATAGAAATATGCACGGGTAAAAAAACATATTTCATAGGAAAGCCCAATCCTCTTATGCTCCGTCACGGTCTGCGTAAATTGGGCTGTCACAGTAATGAAATTGCTTTTGTGGGAGACAGAATGGATACCGATATTATTGCAGGTATTGAGTCCAACGTTGATACGGTGCTTGTTTTAAGCGGTGTAACCTCCCTGCAGGATATAGATAATTTCCCCTACAGACCCAAGTATATACTTAATAACGTCGGTGAAATTCTGACAGCTGAATAAAGGGGATGCAAAAAAAGCGAAGACCGCATAAAACAATATAAAACAAGGGGGGGGCAAGTGAAGATACTTTCCCCCCTTAAAATGGGCTGTATAAACGAAAGCTTTTTACAGCTCATTTTTCTGTATCAAAAAAAATGACTCTTCACGGAAACTTGGGGGATATCTCAGAAAAGTTCTATTAATAGTGCTTCGCACTTTAAGGTTGACGACCCCGTCCCCCTTTGTCACTTCGTGACATTTCCCCCACACTGTGGGGGCATCGACCCCCGGCGAGGG
>JAZNFG010000106.1:0-19372 GCA_045589015.1 Acutalibacteraceae bacterium | reverse complement strand
CTTCGACCTGAAAACAAAGATTTTTCAGATGATTTTTGGCTGTTGAGGGTGCCGAAAGGCTGACGCCTTTCAAAGCCGAAACACCGAAAAGCACTGAAAGGGCTTGATTTCAGGCATGGTTCGGATTATTACCGTCACCCTATCCTTTCCAATCTTGATATTAACTCATATTCGGTGAGAACAGTTTTTCTGACGTCTGTTTTGCCGATTGAATGTGTAAGAGTATATGCCAAGGAATCATTTAATGCGTTTTGAAAATCAGTATTTTTTGAAAGCTCCTCATAAGCTGTATCAAGCAGCCGCTGATATTCATCGGAATAACGGTTTATCCGTTTTCCCTGCCAATACAGATTATGGGTTATTCTCCATCTTAATTGAGCAAGGGTGTGTCTTGTTGAATTTTTAGCATCCTTTCCCGATAACAAACATACTTGCTTTTGCTTCTTGACATTTTTGAATTTCAGCGATTGTAAAAAGCCTTCCATACTCAAGCATTTGATATTATCAATAAAAAACTCGTATTCGGCAAAGTTTGATAAAGCACAAGATGGGTATTCGCCTTTGCTGTGTATGTCGATAGTATTTGAAACATTCATATTATTTTCCTTCCAGTGCTCGGATAATTTGTCTGCAATAAGGGTTATCGGGAACTGTTTTTGCAAGAGCAAGAGCTTTTGAATAATAATTTGCATCCTGTTTGAAAATCTCATAGTTAAAATAGCTTACTGCAAGATCAGGATTAAATCTTTCGGGATTTATCTCGGTAAGCTTTTCGCTTATTTCTATCGCTTCTAATTGATATTTTTCTGCCTCTGATTTTTTCTCAGGCAAATCAATGCAAATTGCACTGAGGATATGATAAATTCTTGCTCTTTTCTCTTCCTCTGTACTGTTCCCGAGTTGTTTTTCTAAGTCTTTGGCTGTCTCATACTATCCCCTATCTTTTAAGCTAAAAGTAATTCAATTTGTTTTTTACAAAAATCGATCTTATATTTTATATCTGATGAAGGCTTTAGCTTTTCCAAAACAGATAAAGCCTCCTTATACAAGCTTAAAGACATTTCATTACTGATCTGATATGCTTCAGCAGCTCTCATACAGTCGTATGCATAAGAAAAACAATTCTTATCCGTAACGTTTTTCAGAAACTCATTCAGAGACTGCACCGCCATTGAACTGTAATAATCTGTTTCAGGATCATCTGCTTGCAGGTTTTCGGCAATAATATTGCAAGTATCGTACATTTTGAACAATGACGTTACGTATGAAGGCTCTTCAATATAGATCTCATATAAGGCTTTGGCAATTCTAAGCAATTCGTCACTGTCATTCACAAAAATATTGTTGTCTAAAAACATCATATAATCATATAAACCATCAATTTCTGTCTTATATTTTATTATAACGGGAACAATCAATTTATATCTTTCAATAATTTTTTGTACCGAAGCCGATGACATCTCTGCGTCCTGCTCCAACAGCCTGATAGCCAACAACTGATCCTTAATGCACTTTCGTGCCGCTTCTTCAATTGCACACAAATGCATTTGCTCTGCCTTCGCAAATTCTTCCATAATCTGCTCAGACGGAAGCAGATTTATTGCCCCGTACAAATCACCTTGTTCAAATAATCTGTATACCTGTTTTTGGGTTTCGGACATTTGAAAAGATACCAAGTCTTGGCTCATATTTAATGAAACTTTAAATATCCGTTCCTGCAAAGCAGCTATACGCTCTCTTAACGTTCTTATTTTTTGCTTTATATCTTCCGATTCATCAATATATTCTTTTTCTTCAGGGACTTGTGTCTCTAATTTTTTTACATAGCTTTCTAATTTTCTCAACTGCGTTTCCGTATTGCTTAATATGCCGTTGTTTGCAAATTCAGCTACGTTATTAATCGACATAACCTTTTGTCCGTCAATAACGCACTCACCGCGTTGAACTTTAATTTCGGAAACATTCATTTCTCCGAAGCTTATTATTGAAAGAATCCTCATTTTGACCGTATCAATATGATCAAAGATTCCGTAATAATGTCCGAAGGCTTTATCAAGCTCGTTCATAAAATCATAAAGGCTCTGCTCAGCCTCCTCATCGTGAATAACCTTGAAATACGTATATATCTTCGGCTTGCCCGTCTCTTCAAACTTTTTACGGGCAACTTCAAATTCCTCTTTTGTATATTTTCCGGCTTTTGTAAAGAAGATAAAAAAACAAAAGTCACTTTTACGAATCTTCTCGTTGTATTCTTCCTGCTTTCTTATTTTCGAATATGCATCATCAAAATTTTCACATAACAAAGGCTGAATTTTAACATCATAGTTTTCTTCAAATTTATCACTTAAACGGCGGATAAAAAGCTCAATATCCATACGTTCATATTTGAACTCTACAATCGATGAAGCAAGAAAAATTCTTATTGATTTTTTCACAACAATCCCTCCATTATTTTTTATAATACGAGAAACGCCCTCGCGTATGCTTTGTGCTGTTCTTATATTTCATCATACACCTACACTATAACATTTTTTTTGAATACAGTCGAGTGTTTTCTTTGAAGATGTCCGAGCTTCAGGGGACATATCATTTTTCTTTTTTCTTGACAAAGGATAAATAAATACTGTTTAATATTATCAGAGCTATATGAAAGGATGGTTTTTTATGAGACTTCGTCAGGTACATCTTGATTTTCACACCTCACCCCTTCTGAAGGTAGGGGATAAATTTTCAAAGGAGCAGTTCGGGAAGGCGCTGAGGCTTGGCTGCGTGGATTCCGTAACCGTATTTTCAAAATGCCATCACGGCTGGTCATATCATCCCACAAGAGTAGGCGAAATGCATCCCGGGCTTGATTTTGACCTTCTTGCGGCTCAGCTTGACGTTTGCCGTGAGCTGGGGGTAAACGCTCCCGTTTATATCTCTGCGGGATATGATGAGAGAGCTTACGATATGCACCCCGAATGGAGAAGACGCCACAGTCTGGACGAAAATGAGGTTCAGGGAGTACACGAGGAGACTCATTTTCACCATCTTTGCTTCAATACGGGATATCTCAAGCTGCTTTGCGACCAGATCGAAGAGGTTATGGAGCTTTATAACCCCTGCGGTATTTTCCTTGATATAATAGCACCCAAAATCTGCGTATGCGAAAGCTGTGTCCGTGATATGAAGGCAAGGGGAATGGACGTTACCGATGAGGGCGACCTTAAAAAATTTGCCGCAGAGGTTTTCGACAAGTACGCTTCCTCCGTAAACGAGGCTGTAAGACGGCACAGCGACACAGCCACCATTTTCCACAACGGCGGACATATTCCCAAGGGCGACCACGGCTTTATTGACTACAACACACATCTTGAGCTTGAAAGCCTGCCCACGGGCGGCTGGGGCTACGACCACTTCCCTCTCTCCGCCGCTTATGTGAGAACTCTCGGAAACAAGGAATATCTCGGTATGACGGGCAAATTCCATCAGAGCTGGGGCGAATTCGGCGGCTTCAAGCACCCCAACGCCCTTATATACGAAACGGCACTCAGCGTTATGAACGGTGCCGGCTGTTCAATCGGCGACCAGCTTCACTCCTCGGGTGAAATGAACGAGGTCACCTATTCGCTCATAGGCAAGGCATATTCAAGAATAAGAGAAAGAGAGCCCTGGCTTATCGGTGCCGAAAACGTTGCGGATATTGCGGTGCTCAGCGCAGAGCAATATACAGGGAACAGACACGAGCCTGCCGACGCGGGTGCAAACAGAATGCTCCTTGAAAACAATTATTTATATAACTTCATTGACGAAAAAGCCGACCTGTCCGACTATAAGCTTCTGATTCTCCCCGACGTGGCAGGTGTTTCCGACAGCTTCACGGAAAAGATAAAGCGCTTTACGGAAAACGGCGGTCTCGTTATCGCAAGCGGTGAAAGCATCGTCAGAGACTCACGGTTTATTCTTGACACGGGTGCGGATTTCCTCGGTGAAAACGAATTTTCTCCCACCTATCTCATACCCTGCTTCCCCACGGTAAACGGTGACACGGCATATATTATGCGCTGTAATTCCTATAAGCTTGCTCTTGGCGACGGCACGGTATCGGCATACAGACAAAACCCCTACTTCAACCGCACAAGAGAGCATTTCTGCTCCCACATGCACGCGCCCAACAACGATGCCGAGGCCTTCCCCGCAGTCGTAAGAAAGGGTAATATTGCGTATATCGGCTGGGATATCTTCACCGCCTACGCAACACACGGACATCTGTGCTTTAAAGAGATTTTCACCCATACAATTAAATCAATGCTGGGAGACAACGTCTCTGCCCGTGCCTGCATTCCCGACAAGGCTGTTATGACCCTTGCAAGACAAAAGGACAGAAGTATTCTTCACCTTCTTTTTGCTCACACAACGCTCAGAGGAAGAAGCACCGAGGTTATAGAGGACACCGTACCGCTTTATAACGTGGAATGCACCGTAAGGACGGACAAAAGACCTTCAAGGGTGTATTCGGCTCCCGATAATACTGACATTCCCTTTACCTTTGACGAAAACGGCGTACACTTCACCGTGGAAAAGGTTGATATCCACAGTATGACGGTAATTGATGACTGACAGATACAGCAAAAGGAGAACGATTATGGATACGAAAATATTACTTGAAAGACGAAGCATAAGAAAATATAAGGACACTCCCGTTCCCGCTGAGCTTCTTGATAAGGTGCTTGAGGCAGGCACCTTTGCTCCCACGGGAATGAACAGACAGACTCCCGTTATGGTGGCTGTTACGGATAGGGGGACAAGGGATCTTCTCGAAAGAGAAAACGCTAAGGTTATGGGTGACGAGACGAAAAAGCCCTTCTACGGTGCCCCTGCCGTAATCGTTGTATTTTATAATCCCGACGTATTCACAAGCCTTGAGGACGGCTGTCTCGTTATGGGCAATCTTCTCAATGCCGCCTATGCCGTGGGGCTGGGCTCCTGCTGGATTCACAGAGCAAAAGAGGCTTTTCAGACCGAGACGGGCAAGGCACTTATGAAAAAATGGGGTATACCCGAAAATTATGTCGGCGTGGGAAACTGCATTTTAGGCTATGCGGATGAGACTCCGCAGGCAAAGCCGAGAAAAGCGGACTACGTAATAAAAATATGATATAAGAGGGCATTATGTTCGATACCGTCGCAACTATACATACCTGCTTTTCCTCTAAATTCGGTATTCCCCGTCAGGCAGGACTTACCGACAACACGGGACGGCTGGTTTTCACTCCGAAATACAGAAGTCCCGATGCAATAAGAGGACTTGAGGACTTTTCCCATATATGGCTTATATGGGAATTCTCCGAAAACCGCGGAAAAAAAAGCTCCCTTACGGTACGTCCTCCGAGACTCGGCGGCAATACCCGTATGGGGGTTTTTGCCACGCGCTCACCCTTCAGACCCAACAACTTAGGACTTTCCTGCGTTGAGATAGAAAGAATCGATTACGACTGCAAGGACGCACCCGTTATATACGTAAAGGGTGCGGATATGCTTGACGGCACACCCATCGTTGATATCAAGCCTTATCTTCCCTTCGCCGACTGCAAGACAGATGCAAGGGGCGGCTTTGCCGATGAGGTCTACGGAAATTCACTTGAGGTTGTCTTTGCAGAGGGTATCGGGGATATTGTCAGCGAATGCACAAGGGCTCAGCTTATATCCGTTCTTTCTCAGGACCCGCGCCCCCACTATCACGATGACCCCGAAAGAGTTTATGCCTTTGAATATGACGGCTGTAAAATAAAATTCACCGTAAAAGACTGTGTCCTTACGGTGAAAGAGATTATTAAGCTTTAATCGGAGCATCCGACAATTACCGTTTCTATGGCCTTGCTCTGTACGATTTCCCTTTTCTTTTCGGCAGAGGACAGCACCGCGTAAAGGATACCCGTGCATACGAAGGCACCGATAACGGCGTAAAGCATATCGGCATTTGTATCGTAGATGGCATTCATATTCGGGTAATTCTTTCCCGGACCGAAGATTTTTACGAAAAGATAGCTTTCATCAAGAGAGTCAAGATATCCCTGATTGTTTGAGTCCTTTATAGTCCAGTCTGCTATGAACTCCATATTTTCCCACAATACTATGAAAATAAAGGAAAATCCCGTTCCGCAGAAGGTTTTTATACCGGGAGTCAGACGGTCATAGCCTCTGAAGGCTTTTATAAGCTCGGCACCGATGAAAACGCACACACCGCCTGCAATAACGTGCATAAACTTGTCATACTCGTGAACCTCACCGAGGAACTTGAAGCCGTGTCCCAAAAATGAGCCGAGAAGCACGAAAACGTCAACGAAGCTTTGTACTCTGAAGGATATCTTAGAGGTAAAAAGCCTTTTAGGAGAAACGAATCTGAGCAGGGGTATTGCGAAGGTGGCAAGAGTATTAAGCAAAATAAGGTTTCGCTGATAAAGAGCCTCACCGTTTACGGTAAACACCACGTACGTAGCTATCATAGCGACTCTGAGAAGCCACCAGCCGACGTACTCGATAATAAGCAGTTCCTTTTTTAATTCGGAAAGCTCATACAAAATTCTGTTTTTAAGTTTTGACATAATATCCTCTCATTGTTATATGATTTTTCTCTTAATCGAGAGGTGATTATACACCCTAAAACGGCAAAAAGAAAGAATTATTTCTAATTTGTAATAATTCCTTAAATAATGTAATAAAAAAATAATTTATCCGTACAGAAACTTAAACTGTTTTTAACAATCTATGCCGAGGGCGTACAATTTTATGAATTAATAAGCTGTAAAACACCGAATATAACAATACAAAACAGGGGGATGTAAAAAAACTTTCGTTTTTTTACATCCCCCTGTTATTTTATATGAAATCTCAATGGGATTTACAGGCTGAGGGAATCAAGACCTACCGAGGCTCTGAGAATGGCTCTGGCATCGGCAGCCGAAAGGCTGTCTTCGGTCATTACGTTTGCGGCACGGAAAATGAAGGAGGCCTCGTCGATTATTTCAAGCCCTACGGAGGCTCTCAGCACAAATCGTGCATCCGAGGCGGTAACAAGTCCGTCACAGTCCGTATCCCCTGCAACTATTACCGTCAGAGTCTCGTCGGGGAAAATAACAAGCGTACCCGTGACAAGTGCTTCTGTGCCGTCAGAGCTTACGGAATCGGGAAAGCGTATTTCAACCTCGGGATGCGACTCCGTCAGAAGCTGTGCTGCGGTAACGCCCGACGAAACGATGATTCTGTCCCCCCGCAGCTTAATACTGTCACCCTCGGCAATATCGGGAACAGGCATTTTAACCGTAACGGTAAACTCCGTCCAAAAATCTCCATAGGCTGCACGGACGGTTTTTTCACCCGCGGTATCGGAAGAAAAGCCGCTGAATACCAAGCCGTCGGTCAGGGGTATTTCGGTATATCCCGAATAAATACCGTTTACGGCTATCCCCGTGCTGTCGAAGGCTTCACCGATATAATATACGGTTTTTTCGGGAGGAGACTCTATTTCTATGCCCTCAAGCAGAAGTGTTACGTCGGTGTAAGGCTCGCTTATGCGTCTGAGCTTCTGCGTGCTGTTGGGACTCGTATTAATATCAATCAGAAGCTCGCCGTCCTCGTAGGCAAAGCCGTAAACCGCATATACACCCGAAAGCTCGGGAGAATATATCTTTTCATAGCGCTCCTCAGAGGGCGTGTACTTATAAATACCGTCGGTTTTTGAATAAAACAGATCCGCTCCTGCAGAGGACAGACAGGAGAAATTGCTTCCCCATACGTGAGAGCCGTCTGCATACCAGACGTCCTCAACGCTTTCAAGCACCTTACGGTCGCTGTAGCGGTTAAGGGTCTGCGCCTTGTTGTCAATATAGTAGATATCGTCGGACAAAAGCACGAAGGCCGTGGTGGAATTCCGCCAGAAGTAATTATCGTATCTTGTGTCCTTCGGGGCAGTATTAAAGTCCGTGGCATTGTGCCCCTCTGCCTTTAGCCCCGCAGTTGAAAGAAGAAAATAGTTATGGTCCGTTCTGCCCGTAAAATCCGTCCGGGAATCACCGTAGTTTCTGTCATCCCACGTAACGTCCACGTGGTAGGGAACACCGTCAATATATACGATATTCCAGCCGTGATTCAGCTGAGACGAGGCACAGTAATAGCATTCAATACCGACTCTCTCAAGAAGGTAGAGATATGCCATAGCATAGCCCTGACAGACGGCACTTCCTTTTACCAAAGCACCGTATGCAGTATGCTGAAAGTCATCGGTTGAAGTAGTGCCGAAAGCGTACTCCGTCGTGAGTGCCAATCTGTCGTGAAGAAGAAGAGCCTTCTGAACGTCTGTCAGCTTAGAGTTACCCTCGATGCCCGACAGTATTTTATCGGCGGCAGACTCAAGCTGAGAGCGGTATGCTTCAAGCTCCTGAGGAGTATCGCAGAAGGACTTGTAGGAAAAGGCAACCTCGTGAATCCTGCCGTCACCGTGGTTATAATATGCCGCGTTTTTTACGTGAAATGCCTCGGGCATAGCATAGTAAACGTATTCTATCAGAGACTTAACAAGAGAATACGGAAGGTTAAAGACAGACAGATCCGTCTTTTCGTCGCACCTGCTGACGGATTCATACAAGAATGCCCTCAGCTCACTAAGGTCAGTATACTGAGCCAGCAAATGAGCGGTGGTATATATCCCCTCGGGAGATGCCGTGTATTCCTTCTCAACGGTAATTGCACCCTCGGCGGCAAAAGCCGTCTGAGCAGCTCCCACGGCTCCGAAAAGCATCACCGCAGTCAGAATAAGAGAAATCAGCTTTTTCATAATAGAAAATCTCACCCTGTAATCATATTCAGTTTAAGCATAACAGAAACCGACAGCTTTTTCAACCGGAAAAACCTTGCATATAATGCAGAACGCAGAACATAAAAATGCAAAATGCAAAATGCAAAACATAAATAATGCAAAATGCAAAACATAAATAATGCAAAATGCAAAATGAAGGAAGGGCTGACGCCCTTGTTCCGCTTCGCTCTATTTAATGCAAAATGAAGAACGAACTCCGAATTTTCTTTTTTCTCCGAATTCCGAAATCCGAAATCCGAATTTGCTTCATTGTTCCGAATTCCGAAATCCGAATTTGCTCCATTGTTCCGAATTTGCTTTTTTCTCCGAATTCCGAATTCCGAAATCCGAATTTGCTTTTTCCCCTGATCTGACAATAAATGTTCAGATTTTATGCAGATGTGCATTTTCTCAGAGAGAAAATGTTACAGATGCGTGAAATGTGGGCATTTAGTGTCAAATACTGCAAGGTAAACCTCTTGGTTCGGGAAAAACTAACTTAACGGATTCAGCAGACAGTTCCCTCGGGGCACACACCGTAAGAAGGCAGAAAGTGGTCTGTTTATGATTTTCGGCACCCGTTAGCCGTACGAGGGTACTGCAAGGGTGCCGAAAATTAAGCGTATGGTATTTACGACGGGGCAATTATAAAGAAACAAGGGCAAGTGCCGAGGTGGCACCTGCCCTATTAATTATTCACGCGTTAAACAGGCCGCTTTGTGCCTGCTTACGCAAACAGGTGATTTGTGCGTATTTTACGAGAAGAGTCCGCGGAAGAAATCACCAATCTTTCTGAACAGCTGAATAAGCCAATCCCAGAACGACCATTTGGTAACAATAGTACCGCCCTGTCCGTCGTCGCCTTCCTCTGTAAGAGCACCTGCAACGTTAACAAGCACGTCGCCCGTCTTTGCCTCGATGTAGTAGTAGCCGTTTTCGTCGGGCTCTGCTACCGCGCCGTTGATGTAAACGATATAGTCGTCAAAAATGTAGCTCGTATTAACGTTTACACGGAACCTCAGCACCTGCTCGTTGGACCAGTAGAGAATGGTTGAGTTCTTAACCTCCTTGTAGTCCTCAATAATGTATTTTGCATTACTGAGAGCCGTGAAGGTGATACCTCTTGTTTCGCCGCCGTTAATTACCTCAATAGTCTTTGATGCCTTATGAATACCTCTTGTTGCGGTAAGGGTAACAGTACCCGTGCCTACGGCATAAAGCTTTCCGTTTGCCCAGAATACGATGTCCTCATCAGAGGATACCCACGTTACGTCGTTTATTATCTGACCGAGAGGCATCTTTACGGCCTTCAGGCTGATAACGCCGCCGGTGTAGAAGATAGACGAGCCTTCAATTACAAGCACGGAGCCTGCATCGGGATAAATAACGTCGATAAGGTCTGATACCTTTCCTGCGATATACTCGATTCTT
Source organism: Acutalibacteraceae bacterium (assembly GCA_045589015.1). Taxonomy (GTDB): domain Bacteria; phylum Bacillota; class Clostridia; order Oscillospirales; family Acutalibacteraceae; genus RUG806. The sequence goes on along the minus strand of JAZNFG010000106.1, from coordinate 9,105 downwards.
GACTGACCCGTTGTGTCAAGAGTATCTCTGTCCTTGTTGACCTCGGCAATCATATTGAGAACGGACTCAATTTCCTTCTTGTTTTCCTCAAGAAGAGCCTCGTCCACCTCGCCGCTTTCAAGAACCTCGTTAAGAGTCTCTTCAAGATTGTCAAGAGCCGACCAGTCAGCAGGCTTGTTATAAATTGCGGTATAGGTTGCGTCTCCGTAAACTACGCTAACGGTCTTATCCCACTTAACGAACTTGTAGTTAAAGCCGTCTGCACCCTTGTAGCCCTCAACCTCGGGAGGAGTAATCGTATCGCCGTTATATGCCTTGATTTCAACGGTCTTATCCTTCATTACGAAGGTAATGGTTCTTTCAACCTTGGTATAAACGGTGGTTCTTGATATTTCGTGTCCGCAGACTGAGCAGTAAACAACTGAATCATAGCTGCCGTCTACCTCTTCGGTTGCGGGAATTTCGTTTTCTTTTACTGCAGCAGCAGGAGTATGACCCTGGGTCTTTTCAACGCGGTTAACTCTTGAAACCTCTACGGTACATACGGTACAGTAAACAACCTCGTCGTAGCTGCCGTCCGTAGTACAGCTTACCTTGACCTCGTTCTCTCTTACGGGAGTGCCGCCGATGTGACCGGGAGATACGATAGTCTTTGTAACGCTTGAAATCTGCTCCTTACATACTGAGCAGTAAACAACCTCGTCATAGCTTCCGTCTGAAGTACAGGTAGCCTCAGTCTTGTTTTCAATAACAGCCTCTGAGGGTGTATGGTCGGAGGTGGGAATTGCAGTACCCTCTGCATAAAGTGCGTCACAGCAGGTGTAATGCGTATCGCCCGTGTAGCCCTCGTCCTTACAGGTGGGAGCTAAGTAGCCTACGGTCTTGTCGGGAGTGCCCGTATGGTTATCGGCATCCTTTTCACCCTTTGCGGGAACGCTTGAAAGCTTCTCACCGCATTCGCAGTAGGTTACGTCATTCCAGCTTTCCTCTGACGTACAGGTTCCTGCAACTACGTCCTCCTTAACTACGGTGTTGTTGCCCGTGTGAACGTTGGGATTAACTGCACCCGTCTGATCTTCGCTGTGAATTGCATTGTGACAATCGCTGCAGTAGGTAACAAGTGTCCAATGAGCCTCGGTCATACAGTTGCCGTAGAATTCGTCAATCTTGCCGGTATAGGTTCCGCCCGTATGTGCGTCGGAATCTATTTCGCCTGTCTTATCCTCTGTCTTTACCGTTACACCGCATTCGCAGACAGTAACCTCTGTCCAGGTGTTAGGCTCTGTGCAGGTTGCAGGCTTTTCGTTTGTCGTGGTAACAGTATTGTTGCCTGTGTGATTCTGAGGATTCTTTTCGCCCGTTGCGGGTACGCTTGAAAGCTTGTCACCGCAGCCGACACAGTACGTTACGTCGTTCCACGTCTCTTTTGACATACAGGTTCCGGGAACAACATCCTCTTTTTCGGTTTTCACGCCGCCTGCGTGATTGTCCTTCGTTGCGGGAATCGTAGTACCGGAAGTAACTATTTTATCACAATCGGCACAGTACATATTTCCGGTAAAGCCGTCCTCACAGCAGGTAGCTGCCTTATCGTCCTTAAGAACTGTCTCAGTTGTGGAGTGTACGGCAGGATCTTTTTCGCCTGTTCTTGCTTCTGTCTTAATTGCCTTACCACAATCAAGACAGTATGTTACGTCATTCCACGTTTTTTCTGACGTACAGGTACCTGCAACAACGTCCTCTTGTCTGATTTCGGTTTCACCTGTATGATTATTTTCATCCTTGTCGCCCTCCTTGGGAACTGACGTGATGATTTCACCGCAATCGTCACAGCGTGTAACCTCATTCCAGGTCTTTTCATTTATACAGGTGCCGGGAACGATATCCTCGTCTGCCGTGGTCGTCGTGCCGATATGATTGTCTGCATCATAGCCGCCTGCAGTATAGCTGAAGGTGTAATTGTCCTTATCTGCTTCATCCTTTGCATTAGCGGAACAGTAGATACAGTCATAATAGTAAACTGCGTATGCGTTACAGGTAGCTTCGGACTTAAGATGTGCTTCGTCGGTAAGCTGCTCGGTATAGGTATGAGGAAGTGTCTGTCCTGTTACCTCAACTCTGCCAAGCTCCTCGTCACATACGCTACAGTATGTGATGTCATAATAGTCACCGGGAACCGTACAGGTTGCCTCTGTGATAGTCTCCTGCTTCTTTGCCTCGGTGTGACCGGGAGCCGTATGAGTCTTCTTTACTCTTGAAAGCTCAGTCTTACATACGCTACAGTAAACAACCTCGTCATAGCTGCCGTCTTCAGTACAGGAAGCAGGCTTATCATTTTCTGTTACCGCATCGCCTGCCTTATGGCCGAGAGCTGTTTCATAATTATCAACGTAGGTGTGAGTGCTGTCATTCTTACATACGTAGGTCGTGTAGCCCTCATTGGTACAGGTGGGAGGTGTTACGGTAGCCTCGTAATCGTGTCCCTTCATAGGATCCACTGTATCTGCAAGAGAAATTATGACTGTTGCCTCAGCATCGCTGAAGAGAAGCTCACAGTTTTCACAGGTATAGTATGCGATATTACCGTCCTTCTCACACTCAGCAGGTACAGCTTCAACAAGCACCGTCTTGTGACCGTCTGCGGGAAGAATGAAAGCTTCGTTTGTTGCCTTGCCCTCAGCACTGAGCCTATCGGCATCTGCAGCGAAATAAAGCTCACATACAGAGCAGTAACGGTAAGCCTTGTTACCCGTGTTTACACAGTCGGGTGCTTTATAGGCAGTATCAGTAAAGCTGTGTCCCAAAGCCGGGAAATTTTCAGTTTCATAAACGGTATTACATCTGCCGCAGTAATGAGAGCGCACACCCTCGGTAATACAGCCTGCAGGTGTTGTTACTTCCCATCTGCCGCCCACTTCTGTATGTCCGAGAGCCGCAAGAACCTCCTGCTTTGTGCCGACACAGTTACGACACTTGTAATTGATATATCCGGCTGCCGTACAGGTTGCCGTTCTGTCTGTTTCATACCAGCTATGCTCAAGCATAGGAATAACCTTTTTGTAGGAATAGCCGCAATCCAGACATTGCTTTGCTTCAAGACCGGCTGAGGTACAGCTTGCTGCCTTATCCTCTGCTGTAGGAGTGAATCTGTGTGTCTGAGCCTCATACTCTGCAACAAATTCGATATCTGAGGTAATTACCTCTGTCTTATTTGCCCATTCCTTGAAAATATAGTGAGCAGTATTATCCTCAGGCAGGGTCTTCTCGGCATCATAATACATAGTTACAAACGTATCGGGAATAGTGAGAGCCGAAAAAGCCGTGCCGTGAGGAATGTCCTCAAGTGTTATTTCCTGCTGTGTTCCCGTTGCAAGGAAGAAGCGGAAGGTTACGTCATAGAGATTGATGGTCCACTGAGCGTAAAGCGTTACGTTGCCGCCGTTTTCAGCGGTAAGGTTTTCAACGCTTGCACCGTTTTCGTAAGCCGTGCCGTTACCGTCAGCTAAAGTGTTCCAGCCCGTGAAGGTATAGCCTTCCTTGGTATAGCCTATAGCCGTGAGTGCCTGAGCCTCGTCGTACTTAAAGCTCTGAGCCGTCATAGCACCCTCGGCAGCTGCATCGTTCTTGTCGAAGGTTACGGTATAGGTGTTCTTTTCCCATACAGCGTAAAGCGTTACAACACCGTCAGCCTCTGTTGTGAGAGCCGCAATATCGCTCTGACCGCCTGCATATTCTGCTTCGCCGTCTGCTGAGAGTGCCCAGCCGAGGAAGTGATAGCCGGTCTTTACGAAAGCATTTTCACGCAGAGTAACCGTGTTCTCATAAGAGAAGCTCTGTGTCTCTACGCTGCCTTCACCGCCGTTTGCGTTGTACTGTACGTCGTAGTCGTTAGCTGTCCATATTGCCTTTACGGTAATATTTTCTGACGGCATCTTTGCGGGAAGATTCTCCCAGCCTGCGAAGGTATAGCCTGCCTTCGTGGGAGCCGCGGGAGCGGTTACGTCTGAGTTATAGTCACCTGTAATGGGTGCTACCGCACTACCGCCCAACGTATCAAAGGTAATGGTGTACTGATTAATTGTCCATTGTGCGGTAAGGGTTGCATTACCGAACATAATTCCTGCTTCAACAGTTACGTTTTCGCCTACAACATCACCCATAGTCCAGCTGCCTTCTGCAGAGGTTACCTTCCAGCCTGCAAAGGTGTAGCCTTCCTTTTCGGGTGCGGTAAGTGAAGTAAGCGTTTCGGAAATATCAAAGGGAACAACCTTTGTTTCCCCTGTTCCGTTGTCATATACATAAGTTATGGTATAGGGAGTTTCTTCCCACATAGCATAAAGCGTTACACCGCCGTCTCTTACGTCTGTAAGCTTAGTTGCGGTCTGACCTGCGTTATACGTTACTCCCGAACCGTCAGACTTGGTATTCCAGCCGACAAACGTATAGCCGTTCTTTGTATACGTGCATTCGGGGAAAGTAACCGTACCTGTATATGTTGTGTTGATCTGTTCCGGAGCGGTACCGCCGGTAAATCCGTTTCCGTCAAAGAATACAGCATAGGAATTTTCAGACCACGTTGCAGTATACTTGCTGTCAACTGCAGGAATAGTATCGGGCAGAGCAGGACTCCATCCCATAAACTTATATCCCGTTTTTACGGGGTCCTGAGGCTTAGTATAAGCTTCATTATAAGCACCGGTGACGCTGTTTATCGAATTACCGCCGTCCGTATCAAAGGTGAGCGTATATTCACCGGGAACCCACGTTGAATAGAGATATTTTATTGTTGAAAAATCAACCGTTGCATCAGCGGCTATCTTATTACCGTTTTCATCTACCCAACCGTCAAAGAAATAAGCAAATCTTGTGGGCTCGGGAAGCTTGTCACCGTAAACCGTGCCGTAATCAAAGCCCTGAGAAGGAACGTATGATACGTCATCCTGAACCTTACCCACTTCATATACACGGATATTATCGAATTTTACGGTATTATTCGAGCCGTTTGCGTCAACTCTTATCTGAGCCTTCACAACCTCTGCCTTATCAGGTGCGGTAAATACGGCATTATCAACAGGAACACCCGTTGTTGCACCGTAAGAAACTCTGTTTGATGCGCCGTCAGCGAAATCGACCCAACCGCCTGCTTCATTACAGAAGAAAATGTATACGTCCCAGGCTGTGCCTTCGTAATCAATATCGATTCTGTATGACTTTCCGGGCTCTACAGGGAAGAAGGGAGAGGAATATGTACCCTCACCCACACCCTCGTTAGAGGTAAGAGTAAAGCCTGTGTCCGTAAAGTCGGATACTGTTGCATTACCGGGAGAAAGTCCCTTCCATTCCTTAAGGTCAATAAGATTATCGAATACAATCTTCGGCTGCCATACTGCATAAACAGTCTGATTGAAGCCGAGTGTAAGACTTGTTGAGCCTGTTGTTGCATTGGGAGTTGTTGCCCAACCCTTGAAGATATAGCCTGCTCTTGTAGCTGTAGCTGTTGCCGTATAAGAAGCAGTCTTGTTGCCGCCGATTACGAAAGTATCACTTGCAGCACTCACACTGCCGCCGTTACCGTTGAAGTATACGGTGGTCTTGAGATCAGCTTCCTTTGTTGTAAGAGCAGATGTATCAACAGTTGCACTCACGGGATTGCCGAGATTCGTCGCAGCAGCCTTAAGAGCAGAATAATACTCGTTCCAAGTAGCACTTGTGTAGTTTTCCTTTGCATAAGAAGTACCGTTCATAACAGAAGTACGGAGCGTACTCTTGTTGGCACCCGTTACACTGATGTTAACAAAGTTATTGTTCCATGCAGTTGTGTCAATTACTTTGTTTGTCTTAGTCTTTACAGCTGATTTAATTCGAAAACTTGCTGTACCGCTTATAGCCTTATTCCATGTTCCGTTATATTTGATACCGGTGCTTGTGTCATCACCGGATGAGAACTGGGTACCTGAGCTGTTGAAGTCACCCGAATACTCACTGCTTCCGGTAGCGGTTCCGTTGTAGTAACTGCTTGTCTGACCTGTAAAATCCGAAACATACCACGTAGGACCTTCATTTGCATTTTCACGGTCTGTAACCATAAAACCTACACTGAAATTCGGAATCTGGTTAAAGTTACTGTAACGGCTGGTATCAACCGTAAGATTAGCCGTAGGGCTTATGGAGTTTGCACGGGCGTGGTATTTTGTACCGCCTGCTTCTACCTCCTGATAATTTACAGTAGGAGAAAGTCCGTTGCTGCCTGACTGAATCCAGTTTGTATCGGGATTATTATTGCCGGGGGCTTTAATGATACCAAGCATAGGTATAAAATTAGCAGTCTGAATATACCATCTGCTGTTACTGTCACCGTCAGAATAACCGTGAACACCTGATACCCAGAGAATGGAGCTGGCAAAAGTATTATGATAAGCGCCTTTAGCCTTTGCAGCAGCACCGACGGGCTGATACCAGGGAGCATAAGCCACCGAATATGCATAATGTGTCTGTGTCTTGCCGTTTACGGTGAATACAAAGGTCCATTCAACAAGTGCCGTTGAGCCTGCATTAAGTCCCGAATTGAGGGTAATTGCACCTGAAGCGGTTGCAGCAGATGAGCCGAGTGTTGTTCCGTTAAGTCCGGAAATAGCACCGATATCTGCATTAGACGAACTTACGCTTTCAAGCTTAGCACCGGGATACGTTACGGCGACCGAAGCCGATGTATCGTATGCAGTCTTAACACTTCCGTCCGAATTGTTATTTACATAATACTGACCCGTTGTCGAAGCACCCGATGAGGGAGTAAGATAAATTGTTTCGGGAACAACTATCTTTATGCCGCTTACGGCAGCTTCTGCCTTCGTTAAAGCAAGGTCTATAGGGAAGAAGCATAATGTTGTGAAGAGCATTGCCAAAGTCAAAAGAACGCTCAAAGATTTCTTCAACTTAGTCATTTTCTCACATCTCCTTAATGAAAAAATTTTGTGAAAGAAGGATATATGGATTAATTTTCACAAAAAATGCAACTGTCACGGAATCTGACCCTTTCCGTATCTCACAATATACATTTTTCCGTCAATTCATCCGTTTTTCCCCTTTTGTCTATAAAATGATATATTTATAGTTATACTCATTTTATCATTTGAATAGCATTAATTCAATATATTCCAAAGAAAAATCTTACCGAAAATCAACAGTTCTTTTTATGCAAATTATGATATAGCCTATACCGTTATTCGTTTATGGCATTTTCATCAAGCAAAAACCGCTCTATTCCGATATAAAAGATTCCGTCGTCGTCATACCACGGTATAACGTTATCCTTGACTACCACTATCTTCTTAAAGGAGTCCCCCACCCGTTTCAGAGAATTTATTTCCTGCTCCCGCTTCTCGGGGTCAGAGACCGTCAATGCCGACTGAATATAATATCTTTTACTTCCCTTATTTGCAACGAAGTCGATTTCAAGCTGAACGCGCTTGCTCTTCCTTTCCTCGTCCTTACAGCAATACTCAACCACTCCCACGTCCACGTTAAAATCACGCAGGCAAAGCTCGTTGTAAATAATATTCTCCATAATGTGATTTTCCTCCTGCTGTCGGAAATTGAGTCTGGCATTACGCAGTCCCACGTCACTGAAATAATATTTAAGCGGAGAACCGATATACCTTCTCCCCTTTACGTCGTAGCGTTCGGCTTTATACAAAAGAAACGCGTCCGTAAAATAATCAAGATATCTGTTAACGGTAGGCGCGCCTACGTTCATCTGCTTCGTGCTTTTGAAGGTGTTGGATATCTTGTTGGCATTCGTAAGAGAGCCCACGGCAGAGGAAACGATATTGAGGATATCGTCAAGCACCGACTTTTCATAAGCAAGCTTGTTTCTGTCCATAATATCGCTGATATAGATAGTATCAAAAAGTGCTTTCAGATATTTAGCCTTTTCTTCATAGCTCTTTTTCGTCAGCACAAGAGGGAGCCCGCCGTAGGTGTAATATTCCTGCCACGCATCCCGTTTTTCCCCCTCGTAGGCATTATAAAATTCTGCAAAGGACAAGGGATTGACTCTGATTTCATCACCGCGGCCGCGAAACTCCGTGAGAATATCAGAGGACAGCATTTTTGAGTTGCTTCCGGTCACGTAAACGTCTATATTTTCACGCTTCATAAGCCCCAGCACCACGTCCACAAAGCCTATTTTGTCCTCAACACCCTCAATATAAGGATTCTGAACGGTAACGACCTTCTGAATTTCATCAAGAAAAACGTAATAGGTCTTACTGTCATCAGCCGTCAGACTGCGGATATATTTCCCCAGCTCAAGAGGATTTCGGTACCTGATATTTTCATCATCATCCAGCGCAAGACAGATAATACGTTCCTCTTCTACCCCCTGAGACAGCAGATAGTCCCTATATATATTGAACAGCAAATACGATTTGCCGCACCTGCGGATTCCCGTAATAACCTTAACCAAGCCGTTCTCCTTTTTGCTTATCAGCTTGTCAAGATACCTCTTCCTTTCAATCATCTGCAACACCTCGTCAAATAATTTTGCGTATTTACACACTTTTTCACTCTCATTATATTATACCTCTCCCCACAAGTCAATATCCCACCAAACAATTTTGCGTAAATACGCAAAATCCAATCATCACCCGCCTTTTTCTCCGCATATATTCACTATTCACTATTCACTCTTCACTCTTCACTCTTCACTATTCACTATTACTTTATACAATCAAGACTCGAAGAGTCTTCCTATAGTGTCACTATTCACTATTCACTATTCACTATTACCTCAAAAAAAACCTCCCTTTCCGCTGAACCGCGGAAGGGAGATTTTTTATTCAGATTATTTGATTCCGAAAAGGTCCTTAAAGAAGTTTACTATCTTTCTCAGAAGAGCAAGAAGCCACTCCCAGAAGTTGAACTTTCCTGTTGAGCCGCTACCGTCATCATCATATACACCGCCGGCTATGGTAACTCTTATGTCACCTGCATTTGCGGGTATTGTGTAATAACCGTTTTCGTCGGGCTCAATAACCTCACCGTTATAGTATACAACGTAGGTCTCATAGGGGAAGTTCTGATATGTGTAAACTCTGAATCGGATTG
>JAZNFG010000105.1:0-27548 GCA_045589015.1 Acutalibacteraceae bacterium | reverse complement strand
TAATAAGCACACTTTTTTCGGCGCGTCTGCCGTAAATTCCCGCAGTAAGTCCCGCAGGACCGGCACCGATTATAATAATGTCGTACATAAGGGGATCCTTTCGTGAGTTGTGATTTTAATGAACAATGGAGCAAATTCGGAATTCGGAACAATGATGCAAATTCGGATTTCGGATTTCGGAATTCGGAGAAAAAAGAAAATTCGGAGTTCGTTCTTCATTTTGCATTTTTATGTTCTGCGTTCTGCATTCTGCATTCTGCATTAAATCAAATAGAGCGAAGCGGAACAAGGGCGTCAGCCCTTCCGGCACTTCCTTCATTTTGCATTTTTCATTCTGCATTTTGCATTTTTATGTTCTGCATTTTGCGTTTTTTATGTTTTGAATTCTGCATTTAATTTAGCTCCGCTGAATTACTGTTTTGCTGTCAGCTCATTTCTTCTCTGTGCGAGGTCGTGGTACATTTTTGTCCGTTTTTCACCGGTAAGGGGCCATAAGAATTTGGGAATAATGCCCAGCGCACCTGAGATAGTGGGAACAGCGGAGCAGAGTGCAAAGAGCCAGAATTTTGTTCTGTCGCTTTGTGTACCTATTTTTATGCCCTGAACGTAGCCGATCTTTTTGAGAATAATATTTCTGACCGAGCCCATAAGGGAGCTTTGAATCTTCAGAACGAGACTCTTTGCAACGGAGGTGGTTGCTTCCATTCTGTAGCCGTTTTTCCATTCGCAGAAGTCCATAGCCTCATTCCAGAGATCGTTGTTGATAACCTTGTTTACACCGAAGGACCATTTATAGAACCATTCTCTGACACCTACGGCAATAACCATAGGAATCATTTTCGTGTAATTCTTGTTTATCATACCGAAGAGGAAAAAGCCCAGCGACATTATGTCACCGTAAATATCTGCGCCTACCCAAAGAGCCTTTGAGGAGAATTTTCTTCTCAGGAAGGGGATAAAGCCGTAGGAAATACTGCCGTTGAAGGAGGAGGGAATATTTGCAAGAGTTATAAGCGAATATGAGCCGAAAACGTCAATGAAGTAGTTGTTTTCGCTGCTGCCTACGGAGAAGCCGCCCAAGAAGTCCGAAAGACACATAAGAAGAACGGGGTAGTTTGTGACAATGGCCTTGAGACCTTCCTTTATGCTTGGCCTTTCGAGGGACTGCGGTACTCTTTCCTTTGAATTGAAGAAGTAGTAAAGGGTGAGTGCCGAGGAAATTACCGAGCAGCCCACACCGAAGGAAAGGAATGCCGTGGAAAGCTTCATATTGATTTTTTCATTTACTATAAGGTCATAAAGCGCACCGAATATGTATCGGGGCATATCCTCGCCCAGATATCCCGAAAGCAGCTCAGCAAGCGTTATGAGCCGCACACGCTCGTTGGGGTTCGGGGTCGTGGTGGACATATAGCCGCCTCTTGCAAGGTTTATAGCCGTCGAGGCAGTTTCCTGAATTACCGAGAAAGCGAAATAGAAAATAAGCTTGGGAATATGCGTTCCCGAGGTGCCGGGGAAGAACAGCGGAATCATCCAATAAAGGGCACCGAGAAGCGTAAGGGGAATCTGAAGCCCAAGAAGATAGGGACGGAATTTTCCGAGACGTGTTCTCGTATTGTCAACGAGAGAGCCGAGAAGGATATCGTTTATTATATCCCAGGCACTTGTGAAAACGTTTACGACGGCGGAAACCGTAAAGTCGATTTTAACAACGTCCCAGATATAACGCTCCTGAAAGCCGTTGATGTTAAAGGTATTGGAAACGTCATTGAGAACGTATGCCGCGGATTCCTTTACTCCGACGTAATTGAAATTTTCGTAAACGTTAATTTTTGTTTCCGGGAGTGCTTTTTTGTTTTCTTCAGCCATTATGGTCTACCTCCCTTATTCTGTGACCGTGACGGTGCATTCTGCCGCCGCAAGGCTTTGAACGGAATATACCGTGATTATAGCCGTTCCTGTGCCGACGGCGGTTATTTCACCGTTTTCAGAGACTCTTGCCACCGAGGTGTCGGAGGAAATAAATCCGAGAGTCCTGACCGTTGCATCGTCGGGCTTGAGCGTTGCCGCAATACTGTAGCTTTCACCCTTTTTCAAGGTGAGCGACAGCGTATCAAGGTTTACTGCCGTTACTGCCTCGGCAACGTAAACGAGACAGGTATCTGTAAAGGTTTTGCCGAGATATTTAAGCTCAACAGTAATTTCGACGGGCTTTTCACTCAGAGAAACGGCAGTTACCTGACCGTTTTCATCAACTGTGGCAACCGATTCGTCAGAGGACGTAAACGTCAGCGAAAATTCCTCTGCGGAAAGATTTTCCTCTGTGTAGGGAATTACAGAAAGAGTGTCATAACCGTTTTTCCCGAGGGTCATTACGTCCTGAGAAATGAATATTCCCGCGTCCGAAATATTAAAGCTTCGGTTGAAGGAAACACGGAAGGAAAGAGGAGTTGAGCCGATGTCCGAAAGAGTATTTACGAAGGAAATATGAGAGGAATAATTATATGCTCTTTCTATGCTCAGAAGAACGGGACAGCCGCGGTTTTCATCATACTTCAGGGTATACTTTATCTGCTCGGGAATCATTTTTTCGTTGATTGACGAAAAGACGCCTTCATTTTCCTTTGAAAATGATTTGACGGCGGCAGTATCCGCACTTAAAAAGGACATATTTGAAAATACCTTGGTGTATATGAGAGCCACCGTAACCGTACTGCCGTCCGAGGAGACCTCAAAGCTTTCGGGCTTCTGCTCGGGGAGAAGCGTCAGAAGAAGTCTTGCGTCCTCACCGTATTTGATTTGACTTCCCTCAAAATAACTGCTGAGCTTAGTGCCCAGAGAGCCCTTTGCAAAATTAAAGATTTCTTCAACGGCTTTATTGTCGCAGATAAGATTGTCAATATTAACTGAGGTGGAATCCGCATACCTTACGGTTTTGCCGTTTACGGCAGCGGTAATGCTTTTCTTTACGTAGTCAAAGGCCTTTTGCTCGGAATCGGGGAGCGGTGCGGCTTCTTCCTTTAGGAGTGCAGTATCAAGAACCGCGCTCGGCTGAACGGATTTTGCGGTAATTACAATTGCAATGCTTGACAGCGTAATAACAAGCACGGGGAGAATAACGGTAATGATGATTATGCTTTTTACGTTAAGCTTTTTATCTGAAATATTCATTTATTCTTCCCCCTTTTCTTTTTTTTCGGTTTTTCATTTTCGTTTTGGGAAGGGTCTTCGGGTACGATAGGCAGGGGCAGGTCGTCGAGTGTTATTGCTCCCGCCTTCAGCCTTGCCTTGATTTCAAGTCTCTTTTTGTCGGCTTCCTTTATGCGTATTTCGGGAGGATTGACGGCAAGCATAATATTAAGTGCAAGAAAGACGCCGAGTGCCGCGATTCCTGCAAGGGAGCCGAAAAGAGGCTTTGCGGAGATAAACTCATAGCTTCCCGAAAGATTCATAGCCAAAAACATAAGAACGGTTCCCGCAAGCTGAGCGATAATTCCTATAACGGACGAAACTGCACAGCCCTTTGCGGTTTTCTTTATATTGATAAACGAAAGAAGATGGAATACAAGAGCCGAAACGGTTGCAAGAGACGCCGCAAGAAGAGCCGCAAATGAGGCTATCATAACGGCAAACAGCTCCTTGCACACTCCGATAGAGGCTACTGAATCAAACATCTGCCAGAAGGAATCCGATATCATACCGTAAATGCCGATAGCACCGACGGACAGCTCGTATTTCCACCAGGGGAAGCTCAGAATCAGATTGTACGAGGGCAGAACAAGCACAGCAATCGAAAGGACTATGAATACGATTCTTGCAATCTGTATTTTTCCGCCGATAAAAGCCGCTTTGAGCTTCTCTACAAGTATTCTTGCCGAGGTAAATTCAAGCTCGGTCTTTTTGGCATCGCGTGTAAGATCCTCCTCCTGAGTATAGTACATAATGTGCACACCGCATTTTTTGCAGTTGGGAGAAAGGTCGAATCTTTTGATTTCTGCTGAGCATTTCGGGCACTTCAAAATACCACCGCCTTAAAGAAGTATACATATATTTATTTTAATAAATAAACGGGGGATTTTCAATATCTCAATAATATCCAAAATTAATAAGTGATTTTGGATATTATTCATAAATCACATATCCGGAAAGCTGTATAGTGCTTCGCACGTTGCTTTATTAAAGAGCGAAGAAAATTCGGAACAATGATGCAAATTCGGAATGCGGAATTCGGAATTCGGAGAAAAAGCAAATTCGGAATTCGTTCTGCATTCTGCGTTCTGCATTCTGCGTTCTGCATTTTTATGCTTTGCTTTTGCGTCCAAAAAAATATAGAAGCTCGTAAATTAGTCAAATTAGATTTGCCGAATCATACTTGACTATTATTGAAACTGTGGTATACTATAACCATCTTAAAACGGAGGTAACAATATGTTTATAGGAAGAGAGCGGGAGCTGAATGCTCTGGAAAAGCTATATATATCAAGCAAGTTCGAGTTTGCGGTAATTTACGGCCGCCGCCGTGTGGGCAAAACCGCACTTATTAATCGTTTTCTCGGTGACAAAAAAGCCATCTACTTTATGGGTGTAGAAAGTAATGCAAAACAAAATCTTGAAAATTTCAGTAAAAGTATTATTGAATACAGCAGCGGTATAGAAGCAGAAACCTCATTCCTGTCTTTTCAGGCTGCTTTGGAATATGTGTTTAAGCTTGCTCAAAAAGAGCGTCTTGTTCTTGCAATTGACGAATATCCCTATGTTGCCCGTTCCTCAAAGAGTCTGGCATCTACTCTTCAGCTGCTGATAGACAAGTATAAGGATTCATCCAAGCTTATGCTCATTCTTTGCGGTTCTTCTATGTCCTATATGGAAGATCACGTTCTTGCATACAAGGCACCTCTTTATGGCAGAAGAACGGCGCAAATGAAAATACCGCCCTTTGATTTTGAAGAAGCTTGTCATTATTTCAAAAAGCTTTCAGATGAGGATAAGGCATTGATTTACGGTATTGTCGGCGGCACTCCGCAGTATCTGTTGCAGATGAATGATGCTTTAAGTGTTGAAGACAACATCAAAAACACATTCTTAAATCCGATATCCTTTTTGTATGAAGAGCCGATAAACCTCCTCAAACAGGAGGTACGTGAGCCTGCCATTTACACAGCGATTATTACTGCTATTGCCGCAGGAGCTTCCCGTATGTCGGAAATTTCAAGCAAGGTTGGCGAAGATACCAATGTCTGCTCTACCTATATCAAAAATCTGATGAATCTCGGTATCGTACAAAAAGAGACGCCTTATGGTGAAAAGGCATCCCACAAATCCGTTTATTCTATTGAAGATAATATGTTCCGCTTCTGGCACCGCTTTGTTCTGGAGAACAATTCCATAATTGCCCGCGGTGCGGTCGATTTGGTTTATAAGCGTATTGAGCCTAAGCTGTCCGATTATATGGGTAAAGTATTTGAGGATATCTGCAAGCAATATCTGTGGAAACAGCTTTTACGTGGTAAATGTCCCGTGGAGTTTACTTCCCTCGGTCGTTGGTGGGGTAATGATCCTATCGAAAAATGTCAGGCTGAAATTGACATTATGGGTGAGCAGGATAAGGATACCGCCCTTTTTGCAGAATGTAAATGGACGAATGAAAAGGTTGATTTGAGTGTCTTGGAGACCCTTGCAAAGCGCAGCAGACTGTTTTCGTATAAAAACATACATCTGTATCTGTTTTCCAAGTCCGGTTTTACAAAGGGCTGTATCGACGAAGCAAAAAGAATGGGTAATGTAACGCTTGTGAGCTACGCTGATATTGCAGCAGGTTCAAAAAAATAATGATTAGTGAATAGCGGGGAAGGCGGAGGACGGAGGAAAAAGCAAATTCGGATTTCGGATTTCGGAATTCGGAGAAAAAGCAAATTCGGAATTCGTTCTGCATTCTGCGTTCTGCGTTCTTCGTTCTGCATTCTGCATTTTGCATTTAATTTAGCTTTGCTAAATTATGATTTGCTTGATATTTATGCTGGGTTATTGTAGAATAATGGTATTAAAAATCAGGAGAAGGTTTTATATGGGAAGTCATTTTTTTGCGTTGTTTTCAAGAATGAAATATATTGACCGCTGGTCGCTTATGAGAAATACCGATTCGGAGTCTCTGAGTCAGCACAGCCTTGACGTGGCGGCTATTGCTCACGCTCTTGCCGTTATTGGCAACAGACGGCTCGGGAAAAGCTACGATACGGGAAAAATTGCACTTATGGGTATTTATCACGATATGCCCGAGATTATTACGGGCGATATGCCCACTCCCGTAAAGTATCACAGCGACGAGATAAGAGAAGCCTTCGGGAAAATTGAAAAATCGGCTCAGCGTTCTCTGCTTCTTACCCTTCCCGAGGATTTGAGGGACGAGTATGAGGGGCTTATAAACCCCGACGAGACAAGCGACGAATACCGTCTTGTTAAGGCGGCGGATAAAATATCGGCATTCATCAAATGTATGCTTGAGGAAAAAAACGGAAATACGGAATTTACAAAGGCAAAGGCGGCTACCGCAGAGTCCCTGCACGCTATGGGCTGTGAGGAGGCTGAAAGCTTCCTTGCGGAATTTGCTGACAGCTATATGCAGGTGCTTGATACCGTGCTTGCCTCGGAGGAATGAATATGACAACAGCTGAAATTCTTAAAAAAATATGTGAAGCTCCCTATTTTGCGGCAGCTGACAGTCCCACGCTTGAAGCAATAAGGGATATTATTGCCCCGTACTGCGAAAAAACAGAAATCGATGCTATGGGAAATCTTATATGCACGGTATTTTCGGAAGGAGAAAAGCACGTGGTGCTAAGTGCCCATCAGGACAAGATTGGTATGGTGGTTACGGGCATTGACAGGGATACGGGAATGCTTAAAATTGCCGCTTCGGGCGGTGTTGACATAAGAACGCTTCCTGCCGCCTTCGTCAGGGTTATCGGCAAAAGGGAGCTGCTCGGTTGTATAACAAGCGTTCCGCCCCATCTTTCAAAGGGGGACAGAAGGAAAGCCTGTCCTATGGACTCTCTTTTCGTGGATTGCGGTATTTCCTACGATGAGATTAAGGATATCGTAGCCTTGGGAGACCCCGTGCAGTATTATTCGCCCGTTGAGGACCTTCTGGGTGACAGGGTCACGGGTGCATATATGGACGATTCAGCAGGCTGTGCGGCAGTTATAGGTGCTGTAGCGAAGCTTAAAGAAGCGGGATGTGCCAACAGAATAACCGCGGTATTTACAACCCGTGAGGAGACGGGAAAGGGGGGAGCGGCTACGGCATTTTACCGTTTACAGCCCGACCTTGCTTTGATAACCGACGTTTCCTTCGGTAAGGCTCCCGGAATCGATGCTGATAAATGCGCCCCTCTGGGCTCGGGTGCTATGATATGCCGCTCACCCATACTTCAAAAAGAGGCCTCCGAGCTTCTTACAGCCGCGGCAAGGGAGAAGAATATCCCCTATACCGTAGAGGTAGCTGCAGGCAGAACGGCAACGGACTGTGACGTTGCGGTAATTGCAGGGTGCGGAGTTCTGACAGGACTTGCTTCCATACCGCTTCTTAATATGCATACACCCGTTGAGCAGGCGGACGTGAGGGATATTGATGCAGTAGCGCAATTATTCTTTGAGGTATCAAGGGGGTAACTGATATGTTTGAGCTGATAAAAAAGCTTTGCGAATTCAACTGCACCTCGGGCAGCGAAAAGAGCATTAGAGAATATATAACCGAAAAAATATCGGAGCATCCCTACACGGTGGATGCTCTCGGAAATATTATAGTTGAGGTCAAGGGCAGAAGGCCTGCAAAAAACAAGGTTATGGTTGCGGCGCACCTTGACGAGGTCGGATTTATCGTAACGGGCATTACTGCCGACGGACTTATAAAATTCGATACCGTAGGCGGCATAATGCCTGCAGTTATGTCGGGCAGGAAGGTTATTTTTGAAAACTCAACCGTAGGCGTTACGGGAATAAAGCCCGTGCATCTGTCGGGTGAGGCTGAGAAGAATACTCTGCCCGATGAGGACAGCCTTTTTATAGATATCGGAGCTTCAAGCCGTGAAGAGGCGCTTTTACACGTAGACCTCGGTGATACGGCTGTGTTCAAATGCGAATTTCTTGACCTTGGTGAAAAAATCGTATCGAAGGCCTTGGATGACAGAGTCGGCTGTGCAATAATGCTGAAAATGATTGAAGAGGGCGTGGAGTACGACACAGTATTTGCCTTTACCGTGCAAGAGGAGGTAGGTACGAGAGGTGCCGGCTGTGCGGCAAACAGAATCTGTCCCGACTATTCCGTGGTGCTTGAAGCCACCACAGCCTCGGATATTGCAGGCGTAAGGGGCGAGGAGCGGGTATGTGTTCAGGGTGAGGGAGCGGTGCTTTCCTTTATGGACAGGTCTACCATTTATGACAGAGACGTATTCCGAGCCGCCTTGAGGCTCGGTGAAGAAAAGGGCATTAGGGTTCAGGTGAAAACTGCCGTTGCAGGCGGTAACGACTCGGGGGCAATACATAAAAGTGCCTCGGGTGTGCGTGCCGCCGCCATCAGCGCGCCCTGCCGATATATTCATTCCTCTTCAAATATGCTTTCAAAGGCGGATATTACAGAGTGCTACCGTCTTGCGACGGCTTTGACGGAGTATCTTGCCGATGCTTAAATATATGAAGGCGGAAAACGCTGACAGGGAAGAGCTGCTTTTAATGTGCAGACATTCACTTACGGGTGCCGAGGCATTTACTTATCTTACTCTCAACGAGGATATCTCGGAGGGCAGAGTATGGTGCGGCAAGGATGAAGGCGGGAAAATATGCTCCGTTATATTCGATGACGGGGATTATTACATAAAAGCCGCAGGCTCGGAGTTTTCCTCTTTTCTTTCCTACAGGGAAAAGTGCTTTATGGTATATGAAAAAAGAGAGTCTCCCGAAAGCACGGCAGTTGACGTGAGCGAAGGGGGAATTACGGAGTCTTTCCGTCTTTTCTGCCAAAGCCGTGAGCTTTCCTTTGACAATAAAATACGCTACACTCAAAGACGAAGGGCGGTAAATGCGGGGCTTGCCCGTGTGTTTGCCGTATACGAGGGAGACGAAATGCTCTCCACCGCCGCCGTCAGCGCGGAAAATGCGGACTACGCCGTAATTTCCGACGTTTTTACCCGTGAGGACAGAAGAGGCGAAGGACTTGCCGCAAGGGTCATAGAGGGTGCCGCGGCATACTGCATTGAAAGGGGCAGACGTCCCGTGCTTGTGTGCGAGGAAAATATGCGCTCATATTATGAAAAAGCAGGTTTCGGTTTTTATGGAAAAATGTAATTTGTGCCCGAGAAAATGCGGTATTGACAGAAATGAAAAAAAGGGATTTTGTCGGGCAGGCGTGGGAATTACTGCGGCAAGGGCAGGACTTCATTTCTGGGAGGAGCCCTGTATTTCGGGCTTGGGAGGCTCGGGAACGGTGTTTTTTTCAGGCTGTAATATGGGCTGTATCTTCTGTCAGAATATGCCCGTCTCGCGCGGTGACGTGGGTAAAGAGATAAGCACGGACAGACTCAGAGAAATTTTTTCTGAGCTTATTGAGCTGGGTGCGGATAATATAAATCTTGTAACTCCCACCCATTTCGTGCCTCAGATTGCAAAAGCCCTGTCTGCCGAGAGACTTCCCGTGCCCGTGATATACAACACCTCGTCCTATGAAGAGGTGAGTACACTTAAAATGCTTGAGGGACTTGTTGACGTATATCTGCCTGACCTGAAGTACGCGGACAGCTCGCTTGCGCGCAGACTGTCTGCCGCCCCCGATTACCCCGAAAGGGCTGTGGCAGCAATAGAGGAAATGATAAGACAGACGGGTGCCCCCGTTTTCTCTGAGGACGGAATGATTGAAAAGGGCACAATAGTCCGCCATCTTGTTCTGCCGGGCTTTATTGAAAATACCTTCGACGTTACGGATATATTTTCCGCCCGTTTTTCGCAAAGGGCGCTGTTTTCTCTTATGAGTCAGTACACTCCGCCGAAAAAGAAGCTTATATACCCGTCTCTTAACAGAAGGCTCACCGAGGAGGAGTACCGGGGTGCCGTTGATTATATGTATCTTTCGGGAATCACCGACGGCTTTTTGCAGGAGCTTTCCTCCGCGAGCGAGGAATATACTCCCGAATTTGACCTCAGCGGAATATGACCTGTTAATCCATCGGCTTTATGCTTTTGCAATTTTCTGTCTGAGTATCCCGAGGAAAGCCCCGCCTTCCGTTCGGAGGGACATAAAATATAGGAAGAAATTTCCTGTAAAGTAAAAAAATAAAAGCTTTTTGCATTTTTGTGTGTTTTAAGAGGGGTCGGCAAGTATTTTCACTTGCCGAGCCCTCTTGCTGTGTATTGCTTTATGCAGTCTTCGCTTTTTTACAGCCCCAAGCTTTTTAGCTTTGAAGAAAGCTCTTGTCTACCGTTATTACGGTGAAAAGCTTAGGGTCGTGCTCTTTTATTTTTTCATCTATGCGAGCCTTTATTTCGCTGTCGGTGAGCTTCAGTCCGTGGGGGACTACCACGTCGAATATGAGATTCGTATGGGTGTTTCCCTCTACTATTCTGAAATCGTGAAGTCTCATTCCGTCAAGCACCTCATTACAGACGGCCTGCGCAAGCTCCTTAAGGGCAGTTGCGGTTTCGTTGTCCGTCTGAATGGGATCCATATGTATTACAGCCATACAGCCGAGCTTTTCCGTAAGCTCTCTTTCAAGATTGTCTATTTCATCGTGTATGTCAAGAATATTACCCGTAGAGGGCACCTCTGCGTGCAGGGAGATCATACACCTTCCGGGGCCGTAATCGTGAACTATAAGGTCGTGGACACCGAGAACGTTTTTGCCGTTCATTACGATTTCTTCGATTTTCTCAACAAATTCGGGCTCGGGAGGCTGACCGAGAAGAGGTCCTATTGTCTCGTAGGCGGATTTGAGTCCTGCAAAGAGGATGAAGACGGCAACCAAAAGACCGCAGTATGCATCTATGTTTACGCTTGTGAAGTAGGTAATAAGCATTGAGATAAAAACCACGCCCGTGGATATCATATCCGAAAGACAGTCCGTTGCGGTGGCGAGCATAGCCTGAGAATTGCAGATTTTGCCGTATTTTCTGTTATAAAGGAACATATAGAATTTTACCGCGATGCTGACTGCAAGAATGATGAACACCAAAAGGTTGATTTCGGGAGCTTCGGGGTGCATTATCTTATTTACCGAGCCCGTAAGAAGCTCAAAGCCCATAAGCACGATAAGAATTGAGACCGCAATACCCGAGAGGTATTCGATTCTGCCGTGTCCGAAGGGATGTCCGGGGTCGGGCTTTTTTGCGGCAAGACGGAAGCCGAACATAGTAATAAGGGACGAGCCCGAATCCGAAAGGTTGTTGAAGGCATCGGCTGTGACGGAAATGGCTCCCGAAAGGGAGCCTGCAACAAATTTTATTACGAATAACAGAACGTTCAGCGCAATTCCCGCGCCTGAGCATATCATTCCGTATGCCTGCCGAAGCTCCTCACCCTTTTTTGAATCCTTTAAGAAAATTTTAGTAAGAAGCTTTATCATAGTATACCTCAGCCGTCAAATCCGTTGGGATTGTTCTTCTGCCAGTTCCACGTGTCTCTGCAGGCATCGAAAACGTCTCTCTTTGCCTTCCAGCCGAGGATTTTTTCTGCCTTGGAGCAGTCTGCGTAGGACGTTGCGATATCACCGGGGCGGCGGGGTGCGATAACGTAGGGTATATCAACTCCCGTTGACTTTATGAAGGCGTTTACAAGCTCCAAAACGCTGACACCGTTGCCCGTGCCGAGATTGTATATCTCACATCCCGTTATGCCGAGTGCTCTGTCAAGGGCGCATACGTGGCCGTCTGCAAGGTCGGCTACGTGGATATAGTCTCTGACACCCGTACCGTCGGGAGTCTCGTAATCGTCTCCGAATACCGAAAGCTTTTCACGCTTGCCGACGGCAACCTGTGAAATATAGGGCATAAGGTTATTGGGTATTCCGTTGGGAGCCTCGCCTATCTTGCCGCTGACGTGCGCTCCGATGGGATTGAAGTAGCGGAGAATACAGACGCTCCATTCGGGGTCGGACACGCAAAGGTCCTTCAGAATCTGCTCTATATAGAGCTTTGTCGTGCCGTAGGGGTTGGTGGTTCCGCCTGCTTCCATTTCCTCGTTGAAGGGGGCGGTGTGCTTTTCACCGTAAACCGTAGCAGAGGAGGAGAATACTATGCATTTTACACCGTGCTTTTTCATAGCGGAAAGAAGCTTTACCGTACCGCCGATATTATTATCGTAATATTCAAGAGGCTTTGCGACGGATTCGCCTACAGCCTTGAGTCCCGCAAAATGAATTACCGCCTCTACGTCATAAGAGGAAAATACTCTGTCAAGTCCTTCCTCGTCTCTGATATCGCATTCGATAAGAGGGAAGTCCTTGCCCGTAATCTCTCTTACTGCCTGAGAGGATTTGGGGGAGGAGTTTGCAAAATTATCGATTACAACTATTTCCTTTCCTGCCTCAAGAAGATGAACGCAGGTTTGCGAGCCGATATAACCGGCACCGCCCGTAACAAGAATTGCCATACAGATTTCTCCTTTGTTTATCAGCTGACTACAGCAACGGTTACGTCACCGGAAAGAAGTCTCGAAAGAGCATCCTGCGCACCCGTGTAGTCGAAGGCTGTGATATTAGTATCAACAAGATTTATAAGCGAGGAGAAGAAGTCCTCTCCCTTGCCGAGGTTTTCCGCGGTGAAGTGCTGTCTGAATACCGCGCCTACGGCATCACCCTGAATTCTCAGAGCCGCTTCACCCTCTTCGGCAAATTTCATATATTTAAGCAGTATATCCGAGGTCATATTCTGAACTCCCGGTGCAAAGGTATATCTTACCGCATCAATGCTTATCTCGTAATTTCCCGTAACCGTAACGGGCACGGGGCCGAGAAGACTCATAAACCTCTTGAAATTGTCCTCGGTAATATGCACGTACCGCTTTATATGAATATTTCTCGTGGAAAAGCTTGCGGCAAATACGCTGAGGGATTCCTTGACGAATGCCTCGGCGACGGTTATCTCACCCGACTGGGGCTTCAGCGTATAGTCAAGGGGAATTGGCTTGATTCTGATTTTTCTGCCTGCCGTATCAACGCTGACAAGCTGGCAGAAGGTAAGCTCCTGCGAATCCGAGCAAAGAAGCAGGAAGGTGAGGGCTTCCGAAAGCTCCGATTCATCGGCAGATACGTCATCCCCGTTTTCCGCCGTGGTCTCATCGCTGAGCTGTGTGGAGGGCTCTCTTGCTCCGAGTGCCCGTCCTAAATCAAAATCGTTTATTGCAAGAATTACAAATGCCGAAACCGCGAAGGCGAGAAGACAGCAGATTATGGTGATCGTCACGTAGCGCGGAACTCCGTGCTTTCTCTTTTCACTTCTCGGCGCAAAATTTATAACGTTTTTTTTGTCCATATATTGATTTTCACACCTTTACCGATATATTATAATAGTACGGAAGACAAAAAACAAGACTTCCCGAAAAATTAAATTTATTAAAATTAATATGTATTATTAAATTTAAGAAAAGTTGTGCAGAAAATATATTGACAACCGTGCCTGTTTGTGGTAATATACTTAAGCCGCATATTCAGGGTCATAAGAGGTACGTCCCACCCTGCGTAGCGAGACTTATAAAGGAGAAAGATCAATGTACGCAATTATCGAAACAGGCGGTAAGCAGTATAAGGTAGAAGCAGGCGACGTTGTTTTTATCGAAAAGCTTGACGTTGAAAGTGACAGCGAGGTTGTATTTGATAAGGTAATCGCAGTTGCAGGCGATGACGGCATCAAGGTAGGCGCTCCCTACGTTGAAGGTGCTTCAGTCAATGCTAAGGTTCTCAAGAACGGCAAGGCAAAGAAGATTACTGTTATGACTTACAAGCCCAAGAAGAACGAGAAGAGAAAGCTCGGTCACAGACAGCCCTACACAAAGGTTGAAATCGCAGCTATCAACGCATAATGGTCAAAGCATCATTCTGTATCCGTGAAGATTCCGCTTCCTTTACCGTAAACGGTCATTCGGGCTTTTCAGCAGAGGGTGAGGACATAGTATGCGCAGCAGTATCATCTGCCGTGTATATGACGGTCAACACTATTACCGAGATACTCGGTGCTGAGGATACCTCGGAGGTTAAGGACGGATATTTGCATTTCACAGTCAGCGGTAACGAAGCCGCACGGGATATCATCAAGGGACTGAAGCTTCATCTTACGGAGCTTTCAAAGGATTATCCCGATTATGTTACAGTAACACAACGGAGGTGTAAGTAATGCTTAAGATAAACATTCAGCTTTTCGCTCATAAAAAAGGTATGGGTTCAACCCGTAACGGCCGTGACTCTGAATCCAAGAGACTCGGCACAAAGAGAAGTGACGGTCAGTTTGTTAATGCAGGTACCATCATCGTTCGTCAGCGTGGAACACACATCCACCCCGGCAACAATGTAGGTAAGGGCTCTGACGATACACTTTTCGCTCTTATTGACGGAAAGGTTAAGTTTGAACGTCTTGGCAAGGACCGCAAAAAGGTCAGCGTTTACGAAAACTAATCAAATCAATAAAAAATTTACCCGAGGAGCTGTTGTTCCTCGGGTAATATTTTTTTGAGATAAGCAGTAAAACCAAAATGAGGGTGACGCTTCAAGCGGTATGTTACCCGAGAGGCTCGTCAGCCGAGAAGTGCGTTGAGCTTTTCTCTGAAGCAAAGAAGCGCCGCGGGGTCAAGGGGGTAATCCGTAAAGGTGATGTCACCTAATTCGGCTTTTATAAAATCAAGCGCATATTCTCTTGAATACTTCTTTTCGAGGGCGCGAAGGGCGGATATATCCTGAAAGCCGTCATAGAATACCTTTTGTCTTAAAGAGCTCAGAGGCTGTCCGTTTTTGCCGGGGTATACAACGAAGGAATCGCCCGAGGGGAAGGCACCGCCTGCATCCGTTTCCGTGAAGGGGTCGATTTCTCTCTTTGAATACTGTGAATAATAGAAGTTGAAGCCCCATTGCAGGAAGCCCGTGCAGTTGTACTTGTAAAGAAGAACACCGAGGATTCTCGTTTTTATTGAGGGCATTGAGAAAAATCTGTTGGGAAGGTTGTTTCTGTACTGTCCGCAGCAGTAGTAGGTCCACAGCTTAGGCACGTTTCCCGCAAAGTCGTCAATACTGCCCTCCTCGGGGACGGGAGTGCCTATAAGACCTTCCTTATAGAAGTCGTAGTCGGACAGGGCATCAATATGCTCGTATGCGCCGAAGTATTTTCTTACCGCATCAGATGCTTTTCTGTAGTGATCTATATCCTCAAGAGAGGGCTCGTCAGAGCAATGCACGAAGCAGATGTCCGTAATTCCCTTTTTGTCGGTGTATTCCTTTAATGCGGTGCCCAGCTGAGAGAGGAAATTCATATAGGCGTCGCTTGTGGCTTTTGTCTCCCAGCCGAATATGCGCTTTGTTCCCTTGGCGGTCTGCGCAATAATCTTAGGAGCGTGCTTTGCCCCCCATTGGGTAAACAGATGTGATAATTCAAAATATTTCACACCGTTTTTAAGGCACATATCCACCCAGCGGTCGAGAAGGTCAAAATTGAACTCGTATTTATAATTTCGGCATCTTTTTACTCCTACGAGCTGAACCGTAGGACGCTCGCCGCCCTCCTCGGTATCAAGAGGCGGTGTGAACAAGGGAGTAAGCAGACAGTTGACACCGTGGGAAACGGCATTTTTTATGAAGCCTTCCAGAATGCTCCAATGCTCCTCGCTGAACACGGGAACCTTATAGTATGTAGCAAGACAGTCGCTGTGGAACCAGTTTATATGTATAAGCTCCTGCTCGGGCAATACGGTTTCATATACCTTTAAGGGGAATGAAGGTATGCTTTCATTTTTGCCGTCGGAAACGGTAAATTCAATATTATGCTCCCCCGTGCCGAGCCTTCCCGTATCGATGCTTACCCAGAGGGCACGGGTCTTATCCTTCTCCAACGTAATTTCACCCGTGAAGATATCAAGAAGGTCGGGATAGTATCCCGGCTCACCGTTCCTTTCAAGAAGGATGTCTCCGCAGTTTTCGCGGTCAATGGGTCTTCCTGCGTATATTTCCTTTACCTCGTAAATTTCAGCTGCCTCAAGCCGTGCCTTTACAGAAACGGTGCAGCTGCTGTCGCTTCTCAGCACTATCTGAAGGTTTACCTTTTCACCCGAAAGCACGGAAAGTCCCGTGAAGGTGAAATCGGGGAGCGTGTCCGAAAATATTTTTTCAAGGGATGAGCAGAATACGGTTTTTAATGCCATATATAATCCTCCTTTTTACTGTTGTAACAAAATAATAACATTTGTGAAAAAAATATTCAACAATAAACATTAAATTGCACAAAAAAGACTCCACAAAATCTACCTCACTTTTTTAACTGCTTTTTCAAATATGTTGACATTTGCAGGGTTTTATTATATAATAACTATGCATATTCGGACACAGTCCCAAAAAAACAGGAGGCAAATATAATGAAAAAGACTTTAGCAGTAATCCTCAGCGTTGTTATGCTCGTATGCTGTATTCCCTTTGCATTTGCCGCAGAGCAGACAGTATATACCGCAAACGCAAGCTTTACCAGCTCAAACGAGCTGGTTTCGGGTAATACCTACGTAATTAACGACGGTGTTACTATGACCGTTCCCTCAAATCTTACTCTTTACGTACCTTCGGGTGCAGTTCTCAGAGTTTCCGAGGGCGCAAGACTTAACGTTATCGGTCAGATAGTTGTTCTTGACGGCGGTGCTCTTATGGTTGAAGGCTTCCTTTACGGTGCATCAAACGTTACCGTTAACGGAATGGGCTCAGCTCTCTGCGAGCTTCGTTTCCCTTCACTCTCAGGTGAAGCAGGTCTTATTGACAAGACAGGCGAGCCCAGAATCAGCGTTTCCGTAGGCTCTTCCTCAAACGGAAATATCTATGAGGACCAGCAGGGCACGGTAACCTATGAGGCTGTCAGCAAAAACGGCGGCTCAGTTATGGTTCCCCTTAATCAGTACGTATATATCAAGGCAGAAATCAAGGAGCCCGTTACAGGTATCGATAAGTTTGACGATGCTCTTATGAACGTTTATTTCAACGGCGTGGGCATTCCCTACACACAGGGCTCACATCATACTCTTCTTACCACCTCGGGTGATATCTCTTATTCAAAGTGGGTAAGAGACGACGATTTCCTTAATACCTTCAATATCTATCTTCCCACAGGTGAAGGCTATACCGTATACGGCCGTGAGGGCGAGCAGAGTGCTGACGGCGAGACCGTAAAGCTCAAATACGGTCAGTCCTTCTCCTTCAAGGTTGAAATTGACCCCGAATACGATATGTCCTCTTATGAGGTATATATTTACAACGGCTACGGCTGGGCAAATCTTGATACCTCTACGCTTCTCAAGGATATTGCTCCCGCACAGCCCGATGATTACGGCTACTATCATATCGGCGGAGACACCGGTATCCAGGGTGAGCATACCATCTACGTTGTAGGTGTTGTTAAGAATGAGACTCTCCTTATGGTTGGTGACATTCTTGATATGATCAGAAATATTTTTGAAATGATTACCGCATTCTTTGCAGAGTTCTTCGGTTTCCTCGGCACCGGTGATGCAGCATAATCAGATAAAATAAAATATGCCGGCTGAGAGATTGCTTTCAGCCGGTTTTTTCTTTTTCTCAAATGATTTTTCGTAAGCTGAAAAGAGCAAAGCGTGCAGGTCTGAAAAAAAGGAGAAGAGAGCTATGGATGAATTTCTTAAGGACCAGATAATAAACTGTATCAAATATCTGCCGTCAAATATTATTAAATCGTATTTCATAAAGCCGTATTCTGAGGAAACAAGGGCTTTCCGCAAAAACACGGGCTTTATAAGGGGTGTAACCTCTGCTACGGAGGATTACGATAAGCTCAACGGTGCAAATATCGGCTGGGTGAGGGAGAGTCTGCCGGCTCCCTTCAAGGCGGACGGAACGGTAAATGAACGCTACACCGAATTCAAGGAAAAGTGCAGAAGGTACTCGGAGCACGGAATAAAGGTGATGGGTATTACTCCTCTGCCCAATGAATATCTCGGCTGCGGAATTGACATAAGAGAGTCGGGCGGAAAGGAAAAGCTCCGTCAGGTGTCACGTTTTATAATTGAGGACGTAAAGGACCTTGTGGGCGGTCTTCAGATTGCAAACGAGCTGGGAATGCCCCGTTTTATGATTCCCTACAATATGAAGGAATGTATAGAATTTATCGGTATTCAGATGGAGGAAATGCATCCTCTGAAGGGAAGCTGTGTTATCGGCTATAATTCCGCAGGACCGCAGGTGGATTTGCATCTCGGTATGAAGCCTTATCTGAAATACTGCGATTACGTTGGTATGGATATGTATCTCGGCTGCTTCTTCTCACTTCCGGGCTTTGCCTTTTTGTTTGATGTTATGGTCAGATATCTCTGGGCATTTACGGGAAAGCCCATATTAATGCAGGAATTCGGCTATATCGGCGGCGGTAAGCCTAAAACCAAGAAGGAAAAGCTGGATATTCTCAAATCCTACGGCTTTGACAGCGAAAAGCAGGCAAAGGCAGATATTATGGGATTTGTTGATTCTCTTCCCGAGCATTTCAGAAATCACGTAAAATTCGTCTGCGGTGACGATAAAAGGGTCACGACGGACTTTATGTTCTCGGGAGATATGACAAATCATCTTTATAAGGAGCTGCCGCGCATAACCGTGATTCCCGGTATGCCCCATACTCCCGAGGGACAGGCAAAGTTTTTCGGAAACGTAATAAAAAGACTCCATAAGCTTCCGTTTATGTGCGGAGAAATAATTTACTGCTACGGAGATTTTCATTACTGCGGATATTGCGGACAGACGGACTGTCCCACGGAAACTCTGTGGGGACTCGTTGATATAAACGGTAATCCCAAGCCCTCTTATTATGCCGTAAAAGAGGCATTCGGGAATATAATAAAAGAGGAAGAGAGCGCATCGGTTAAATAATTTGTGCTTCGCAATTAATATTTTGCTGAGCTTAAGGGGATGTAAAAAACGAAAGTTTTTTACATCCCCTGTTTTTAGTATACGGAAATATGAGATATAACGGGATTGACTCGGGAATCGGTGATATTGATTCTTATGGCCCCCGTTTTTACTGAGCGGAGTCTGACGATTTTTTTGTAGCCTACGGTAGTGCCGTTATATATCCGTCTCCAGCCCTTTGAGGTTTTTTTCTGTATGCTGAAGCTTTCGATTCTCTGACTTTTCAATATATTTTCCTTGATAACCACGTAGCTTATTCTTCTCGTTTCGGGGAAGGTGATTGTTATCGATACCTTGTTTATGCCCTCGTCGGTTGAAAAATACGTATCGTAGGAATCCGTTTTCAGGTTTTCGGGCACGTTTTTTCCGTCACAGCTGTCGGCGGTAAATACCGCATCCTCGGAAATACAGCGGCTGAAGGCACGTCGGAGAAAGTCACCCATCTCACCGAGCCTCTTTACGTCATTATCAGCAAAAAGTCCTCTTTTGTCCGGCGGAATGTTCAGAAGGAGAGTGCAGTTGCCGCCAACGCTTCTGAAATATATATCCGTAAGAGCTTTCAGCGAGCGAACCCTGCCGTCCTCCTTTTGGTGATAGAACCAGCCGGGACGGATTGAGGTATCGACCTCTGCCGCCTGCCATAATATCTTTTCCGCCTTTTCACAGAGTGTGCGGCTTCCGAGGTCTTCGTCAGTATCCGCAATCCTTGTTCCGTCCGTAAGACGCCTTGCAACGGGACTCCATTCGGAGCGTCTTGTGTCACCTGCTTCGTTTCCGCACCATCTGATATCAGGCCCCGATATTGATATACACGCATCGGGCTGAAGCTCACGGATGGTTTTATAATATCTGTCCCAATCGTATACCTGCTTTTTGCCGTTGGGGCCTTCACCGCAGGCACCGTCAAACCATACGGAGAATATTTCCCCGTAGCCCGTCAGAAGCTCCGTCAGCTGATTGCAGTAATAATCGTCATAAGCCTTGCCCTGACCGTAAAGAGGGCAGTTTCTGTCCCAGGGAGACAGGTATACGCCGAATTTTATGCCGCCCCTTTTGCAGGCATCGGCACATTCACGCACGATATCACCCTTGCCGTCCTTATACGGGGAATTTTTTACGGAATGCTCCGTATATGCCGAGGGCCACAGACAAAAGCCGTCGTGATGCTTTGCCGTGAGAATAAGACCCGTCATTCCCGCACTCTTGCAGGCTTCTACCCATTGGGTGCAGGAAAGCTCGGTAGGATTGAATATTTCGGGGCTTTCCGTGCCGTCCCCCCATTCCTTGTCCGTAAAGGTGTTTACCGTAAAATGCACGAAGGCGTAGAACTCCATCTGCTGATGTGTCGTTTGTCTTTTTTCGGGAACAGCTTCAATAAGCCTTTTGTCAAGCTCAAGGTGTTTATACACGGAAGGTCTCTCCTTTGTTTTGATTTTTTTTGCCGTACAGCGGTTCTGTTATAATTTTACAATGCCGCGGCAGTTATTTTCAACAGTTTTTTCAAAAAGCACGGTTAATTAAATATTTAATTTAAATTATGTTAATTGACTTTTAACACTCCTTGGTATATAATTATACTGATTAAAAATATATAATCACAGGAGGTAATATAAATGAAAAAGGCATTAAGTATTTTTCTTGCCGTTTTTATGACCTTTGCTTGTATGCTCCCCGCATTTGCCGCAGAAACGGCTGCAACCGAACCTGCGGGAGATGAGGAGACTACGGAAACATTCAACATCTTTTTCCGCGCTCCCTCTGCTGATTTTGCCGACGGATACGTATTTGCCAAATGCGTTGACGGTGTGATTCAGTATGAGCCCGACCCCGACGGTGATTACGTTTTCTTTGACGGACGCTATATGCTTCCTTCAAACATCGTTCATGAGGAGGATATCCCCGACGAGAGATTCAGCCCCATAGTTTATGACGGAAACGTTGAGGTTGCCGCAGGTGAAACAATATCCTTCAGAGTTGTGACCTCGGAAAAGTATAACGTTTATACCGCAGTAGTTTATGCAAGAGACGTTTTTGCACAGAACGAAAAGCCCGTTGCTATGAATGCACAGGACGAGTATGCCGTTTACGTTGACAGAGACCTTGAAATTTTCGTTGCAGAGCACGACGAGGACGGAAAGCCCGCTCTTCTCAGAAATCACTATAACGTAAAGCTCACATCCGGTGACGGCTACAAGGTAAAGACGCTCAAGGGCGAGAATTATCAGGTCGTTTACTACGGTGATGAATTCAGCTTCAGAGTAAAGGTTGACAGCGGATATTCCGCAGCAGGCATCAAGGTCAGCGTTCAGAGAGGTCAGTCCGGTCTCGGCGGCTTCCTTGACGAGGAAGACAGCGATATGTTAGTCGGCATTATGGGCGGAACGGAGACTCTTACCTCCTACGGTGTTGACGAGGACGGCTGCCGTCTTTATACCATTAAGAATATCACAACTGACTGCCGTGTTATCGTATCGGGACTTCAGGAGGAGTCCAACGTGGGTATTATGGCATTCCTCAAGAGAATTTTAAGACTCATTATTGACCTTCTCGGTATAAAGCTTGATATTCTTGATTCCATTACTGCTTATTATACCGTTAATATTGATGCTACTGAGGCTGACGGTGTTACCTATGAGGTTATTCGTTCTTCATCGGATGAGGCTGCTCCCTCTCAGTTCAATATTACCAGCGGTGACGGTATTACGCTTCTTGTAACAAAGAAGGATCCTATGCAGGAGGTTAAGGTAACTTGGGTTCCCGGTAACGAGCTTGCTACCTACAAAACACAATGGCTTGTTGACTATGATACTATGACGGGTGAGGTTTCCTACGTTGCGGTTTACAACATAGACAATATCACCTCTGACCTTCAGATCATTATTCAGTAAAAAAGCCGACGTATAAAAAAGAATAAAACAAAAAGGGGCTTCTGCAAGTGCTTGCAGGAACCCCTTGAATTTTTATATGTAAGCCCTTTCGGGCAATTGTTGTCGGAATGCCCCGTTAAGGCATTGAACCGCGTTCTTTACTTATGCGTTGTAATAAGTAAGAAGAGCGTCAAGCTCAATAACCTTCAGGAGCTTCTTGAAAGAAAACTTTTTCATTCGAGAGATTTCTCTTATAAGTTTTTCTTCTGCCTTTACTATTTCTCTGTCGTACTCTTTCATTTCAGTACTCCTTTCTTGTTTTTATTTACCTTTATTATATCCATTTTTTTGAAAATGTCAAGTTATTTTACACAAATAAACAACTTTGTTATTGTGCAATATGCACAATAGAGAAAAATGTCGGAAAACAATCAGTCTCTACATATTAAACAAATAGACAATATAAATATTGTGCAATATATACAAGAGAACGGAGAGAAGACTGAATATAATGACGAAAAAAAAAGAGAGTCCGTCAGACTCTCTTAAAAAAGTTTGTTCAACTTTTAATCCATATAAAGAGGATATTTTTCCAAAAGACCGTTTACCTTTGCGCGGATATTGTCGGCATTTGCATCGAAATCGGTTGCCGCAAGATAAATGCACTCGGCGATAACCTTCATATCCTCGGTGTTAAGACCTCTTGTGGTAACAGCCGCAGTACCGATTCTTACGCCGCTTGTGATAAAGGGGCTCTGGGGGTCGTTGGGGACCGCATTCTTGTTTACCGTGATATAAACCTCGTCAAGCTTGTTTTCAAGCTCCTTGCCCGTAATACCCATATTCTGTAAATCAAGAAGAATAAGATGGTTATCCGTGCCGCCCGAAACAAGGTTGAAGCCCTTTTCCTTGAGTGCCTCTGCAAGAGCCGCCGTGTTATTGATAACGGACTGCTGATAGGTCTTGAAGCCGTCCTTGAGTGCTTCGCCGAAGCATATAGCCTTACCTGCGATTACGTGCTCAAGAGGGCCGCCCTGTGAGCCGGGGAAGATAGCCTTGTCTATTGCCTTTGCAAGCTCCTCCTTGCAGAGGATAAGACCGCCTCTGGGACCTCTTAACGTCTTATGAGTTGTGGTTGTTACGATATCCGCATAGGGTACGGGTGAGGGATGAAGCCCTGCGGCAACGAGACCTGCAATATGAGCCATATCAACCATAAAATATGCGCCCGCTTCTTTTGCTATAGCGGAAATTTTCTCAAAATCAATAATTCTGGGATATGCGCTTGCACCTGCAACGATAAGCTTGGGCTTGACCTCAAGAGCTAAAGCTCTGAGCTTTTCATAATCTATTCTGCCTGTTTCTTCGTCAACGCCGTAGGGAACAAAGTTATAAAGCTTGCCCGACATATTGACGGGAGAGCCGTGTGTAAGATGTCCGCCCTCTGCAAGAGACATACCGAGAACGGTATCTCCGGGATTGAGGACTGCAAAATAAGCGGCAAAGTTTGCCTGTGAGCCTGAATGAGGCTGTACGTTTGCGTGCTCTGCGCCAAAGAGCTTCTTTGCTCTTTGAATTGCTATCTGTTCACATTCGTCAACTGCCGTGCAGCCGCCGTAATATCTCTTTCCGGGATATCCTTCCGCATACTTATTGGTGAGTATGCTTCCCATAGCAGCCATAACTGCGGGGGAAACGATATTTTCAGAAGCAATAAGCTCAAGATTTCTGCGCTCTCTCATAAGCTCATGCTCTACTGCAGCGCCTACCTCGGGGTCGCAGGTCTTAATAAAATCGGTTACGTTCTGAGCGGTAAACATATTACATCTCCTCCAAAAGATTGATTTATTTGCTGAAAATTATTTATTATGAACAAAAAACGGCAGTGCTTATAATGCCTTGGGAAGATTCCATTTGAAAACGGATGCAAAAATTCTTAAAAGGAAAATGACTAAGATGCCTGCAATAACAGGGATAAATTCACCTGCGGCAGGAACGCGGCTCAATAAGAAGTATACGCATCCGCCCGCAATTGAGGCAACGGCATAAACACGCTTTTTTAGCACGAAGGGCACCTCGCTGATTATAGCGTCGCGCAATATTCCTCCGCCGCAGCCCGTTGTCATTCCGAGGAAAATTACAAAGAAGAAATTATCTCCGAAGCCGCCGTTTTCCGCAATATTTATTCCGACGACGGTGAAAACACCCAGTCCCATAGCATCGAAAACGTTGTTTACTCTGTCTATTATCACGATGTTTTCGGAAAACTTGGTTTTCAGTATGCTTGCCGTTATGAAGGTGAGTATGCAGGTTCCGACGGCAAATATCAGATATATGTAATTTTTGAACATGGCGGGAGGTAGATTTCCGAGAAGCAGGTCTCTTATAATACCGCCGCCGAGAGCCGTTACCGTGCCTGACAGAATTACACCGAAAATATCAAAACGCTTTGTAATACCAAGCACGGCACCGGAAACTGCGAATGCACAGGTGCCGATAAGCTCAAGAATCAGAATCATCGTATCCATAAAAAGCTTTCCTTTGAAACAAATTAAGCCATTATAACATTAATGAAATTATATCAAACGGCTGACTGTAATACAAGAAAAAAATAGCAACCGCTGATTTTTTGTAGGAATGAAAAGAGAAAATGAAAAATATGTAAGCATTATGTGCAAAAGCACTATATAAAGGGGTGCGGACAGGGGAGAGAAAAAAAAGAAATATTAATTTTCGCAGCGTTATATCAATTTACGCGCTCTGCATTTTTTGTATTGTAAAGTACACCTGATATATGGTATTATATAAAAAATAAATTAAAGGAGATAAATTATGTTTATTAAGGCACTTGCTTATTTGATGGCATTTTTGACGGCTTCTCTGTCCTCTCTTATTGCGGGGGGCAGCGCGCAGTATATTGACGTTGTTGATATTACCCGTTATCAGACCTTTGAAGCCTTCGGTACGTCTATGTGCTGGTGGGCACAGACTATTGAGGATGAGGAGCTTGCAGACAGCATAGCAAAGGCACTTTTCTCCGATACGGACGGACTTGGTCTTGACGTTGTAAGATATAACGTAGGCGGCGGTGAAGCGGATAATCCCGATACGAGAATATGGGACACCTCAAGAAGAACCGAAAGCTTTTACGTGTTCGACGAGGAAAAGGGTGAGTACGTTTATGATTTTACCCGTGACGCCAACGCAAGAAGATTCCTTGACCTTGCAATAAAGTACGGAGCCGGCGAGGTGGTGCTTTTCTGTAACAGTCCGCACTTTTCAATGACAAAATCGGGACACGCAAGCGGCGGTCTTGTTGAAAATACCTCTAATCTTCCCGAGGAAAATTATGATGATTTCGTTGACTATCTTCTGACTATAGCCGACTGGTTCGTAGAGCAGGGCTATCCCGTCAGCTGTATTTCTCCCATAAACGAGCCTCAATGGAGCTGGGGCGGCGAATGGGTCGGTCAGGAGGGCTGTCACTATGAGCCCGACGAGGCGGCTGCACTTCTTGAAATGTTCGCAGAGGAAATGATTGAGAGACAAACGCCCTATAAGCTTTCCGGTGTTGAAACGGGTCAGCTTTCCTGGTGGTATAACGACTATCTTTATGAATTCTTTGAAAGTGACGTTCTGAATTCCTACTGCGACACCTTTGCAGGCCATTCCTATTGGCTTGACGGTAATAAGGAAGAAAAGACGAATTTCGGAAATACCTTCAAAGATAAATACCCCGATAAAAAATTTGAAATGACGGAATGGTGCGAGCTTCCTCTTACCATTGACTCAAAGAGTATCGACAGCGGTATATATATGGCAAACGTAATAATAGAGGACCTTACTCTTCTTGATGCAGTATCCTGGCAGAGCTGGACAGCCTTCAACGGTGACGGACTTCTTTACGAGGAAAACGGTGAGCTTAAAATGTATAACCGCTATTATGCATTCAAGCAGTTTTCGTCCTTTATTGAGCCGGGAATGACGAGAGTGAAGGTCTTTGATGAAATCGGCAAAAACGAGGATATCGCAACGGTTGCCTTTACGGACGATGAAAAGACGGTGCTTGTTGCCGTAAATAATTCCGAAGAGGCGCAAACACTCAGATTCCTTGAAAAGTATCCTCATACGCAGATTTACGTAACTGATGAGGGACACAACTGCGAAATGGTTGCAGACGGCCTTGGCGGCACAAAATACACCCTTTCTCCCCGAAGCATCACAACCTTCGTATTTGATAAAACCGTGTTCTGATAACAGACAGAGGGACTGTATAAAACAAAGTGTTTTTTACAGTCCCTTTTAGTTTGATTAAAATGATTTATAGACGGCTTCTTCAAGCATAACTGCGGATTCGTTTCCCGCACCGCCGTCTACGGAGGAGTTTTTCATCAGAATCGCAAAAATTTCGTTTTCGGGGTCTACCCAGAAGTGTGTGCCGTATGCGCCGCTCCAACCGAAGGAGCCTGCGGGAAGATACGGATAGCTGCTGTCCGTTATAAGTCTTACGCCGAGCCCCCAGCTCTGGTCGCGGCATACCTTGAACTGCTCAGAAGCAAAGGCAGAAAAGGTTTTTTCGCTGACAATCTCCCTTTCATCATCTGTTTTTCCCCTGTTCAGAAGAAGCTTTGCAAATTTTCCGTAATCGCTGAGACTCGAAACAAGACCGCCGCCTCCGAGAAAATGTGTCATAGGTATATTTTCAAAAACAGAGTCATCGGGCATACTTCTGACAGCGTTTTTGCCGTTTACGTTGGTGTGCATATCTATAATTCTTGCCGATTGCTCTTCATCGGGGAGGAAGGTGGTATCCGTCATTTGGCAGGGAATAAACAGCTCGTTTTTCAGAAATGTGAGAAAATCCGTTCCCGTTACGGTTTCAGCTATTTTAACCATAACGTCAAAGGAGCCCGTTGCACTGTACATCTGGGTTGATTCGGGCTCAAAGTCGAGACCTGCACGGACAAAATAACTGACGGCGGAATCAAGTGTTTTGTTGTCCTCTGCGGTCATTCTTGCGAATTTTTCGGGATCGCTTCCGATACCTGCGTTGTGGGAAAGAAGGTTCCTTATTTTCGGCATTTTCTGCGGCACTCCTTTATCGGCACCGTCTGCATCTATTATATGAATACCGTGGAACTGCGGTAAATACTTGTCTATCGTGTCGTCAAGGCATATAAGCCCCTTGTCGGCAAGAATGAGGGCGGCAAAGGCAGTGACGGGCTTCGTCATTGAAGCAAGTCTGAATAAGGTGTTTTCCGTAACGGGAGATATTTTATCCGCAGTAGTGTTGCCGAAGCATTTTTTCAATGAAAAATTGTCCTTTTGGTAAACGTAATATGCACAGCCGAAAACCTTATTGTTTTCAAGGTCGTATCGGGCTGTTTTTTCTAAGTTTTTCCGTATTTTTCTTTCGTTCAGCTTTTTCAAGGTTATAGCCTCCTGTACGGTATTTATTTGTTTTGATAATATTTTATGATATAATGTATAAAAAATAAAGGAGAATGATTATGTCAGAGATAAATTACGA
>JAZNFG010000104.1:0-18797 GCA_045589015.1 Acutalibacteraceae bacterium | reverse complement strand
ACCCCTTGTAGACTACGAGGTTGATAGGCTGCGTATGTAAGCACAGTGATGTGTTCAGTTAAGCAGTACTAATAGGTCGAGGGCTTGACCTCTTTACTTGGTTCTTCTTCACGTTCGTTGTTCAGTTTTGAGGGTGTATTTCATATAACCGAAATTAAGCCGTGTATTAAGTTACACGGTTTTTTGTTTTATAGGAAATTCCTTCCGATATTTTATGTTCCTCCGAACGCAAAGCTGAGCTTTCCTCGTGAGACGGACTATACGAAAACGGTAGCCGTAGGTTTGCGGCGGAACCGATTTCTTTTTTTTTATTACTTCGATTTTTTCACTTTTGTTTTATTTTCACCTATTTTATTAAAAATCTTTAATATTATCTTGAAAGTTTTTATTGCCGATGATACTATGAAACTGAAATATATCTTATATTTCAATATGTATTAAAGCGGTGTAATATATGGCTTACATCAGAAGCAGAGAAGAAGAATTAACCTGTTATCAGGAGGGTGCACCTCTTATTCCCGAAACGGATTTCGGTAATGATTTCGTTTGTGTGTACGGTATTGACCCCGGAATGCCCGAGCGTGTAAAAAAATTCCGCGAGCGCGGTTACGTAGTGCATTCAATGACGGGTATTGCATGGGGAAATTATTCCGATTATATGAGCGGTCAGTTTGACGGCAGAGAGCATTATGATGAAATTCAGAGAAGCCGTGACGGCTCCATTACCGCAGAATTTGTTAAAGCCTCGGGTTATATGGTTCCTACTGTTTCATATACGGATTATCTGATTGAACGGCTGAAGGTTGCCGTAGACGCAGGTGTTGAGGCTATTCACGTAGAGGAGCCGGAATTTCTTAATGACGGCGGCTACAGCGATGCATTCAAGCGTGAGTACCGCTTGTATTATCATACTGATTGGGTGGCTCCCCACGAAAACGTAGATGCACATTATAAGGCAGCACAGCTTAAGGCCTGGCTTTACCGCCGAGCCGTAGAAAGAGTCAGTCAGAGTCTCAGAGAGTATGCCTACGTTAAGTATAACCGCATTCTGCGCTTCTATGTACCGACCCACAGTCTTCTTAATTATTCACAATGGAAGGTTATGAGTCCCGAGGGAACTCTCACCGACGTTCCTTCCCTTGACGGTTATAAGGCGCAGGTCTGGATGGGCACAAGCCGTGAGGCTAACGTATTTAAGAGGAAATATAAGGAGCGTACCTTTGAAACTGCCTTCCTTGAATACGGTATTATGCAGGAGCTTGTCCGCGGAACCGGCAGAACGATGTGGTTTGACAACGACCCTATTGAGGACAGACCCGAATATACCTGGGAAAGCTATAAGTATAATTACGTTCAGACTCTTATGGGCTCCCTTTTACAGCCGGAGATAAACCGTTTTCAGATATGCCCCTGGCCCTACAGAGTTTTCAACGGTACTATGAAATATCCTAAGGACCGGCCCGATGCCGTTTCAATTCCCGAGGATTACAGAACTTTTCTTATGAACGTTTTTCAGATGCTCGGAAACTTAGGTACAGATGATTATGAGTATCTTAATAAGGTCCCCGATATCGGAATCTTCCTTTCAGATACCGCTATGTTCCAGAGAAGCTTTCCCGATGACGTTAAGGCTGACAGGGATAAGCTTGCTCCCATCGGTAAAATTGAGGTGCTTGCAAGAGAGAATTATGAGCCGGGACGTGAAAAGGCCCTTGTAGACTGCGACAGACTTACGTTTTGGGATTCTCTTGCCTTCCCGTTGTTTTACGGTCTTGCTATGCCGCTTGTCAAGGCAGGCTTGCCCGTACGTCCCGTTCAGCTTGAAAACATTACCCGATATCCTTCATATCTTGATAATTATAAGCTGCTCGTTCTCAGCTACGAATTTATGAAGCCTATGAGTGCGGACGTGAATGCCGCAATTGCAAGCTTTATTTCCGAGGGTGGCACGGTAGTTTACGTGGGAGATTCCACAGACCCGTTCCATAATATCCGTTCTTGGTGGAACACGGGCAAGAACAATTACAAAACGGCTCTCCATCATCTTCTTAAGCTTTTGGGAATTGATGAAAATGCGCCCGACGGTACTTACAGCTTCGGTGACGGTAAATTTGTTTTGATAAAGGATTGTCCCTCCGATTATTGTCTTGATTCAGCCGCTTCGGACAGATTCGCGGAGCTTATAGGAGGGCTTCTCGGTGTCGGTGCGGATAAAAACTATATTTCTCTCAGACGCGGTGAGTATATTATTTCTGCCGTTATGGAAGAAACCTCTTCCGATGAGCCTCTGATTCACGAGGGCTTGTTTGCAGATATGTTCAGCCTTGATTTCGATATATGCACAAGAAAGGTGCTGAATCCCGGTGAGTACTGTGTGCTTGCAGAGCTTTGCCGCATTGGGGGTGACTCTGCCGTAATCGGCACGTCTGTCCGTATTAATTCCTTTGAGGTTGACGAAAACGGCTTTACTCTTCGCGGCTGCGGTGCAAACTGTAATGCACGAATCAGACTGCGTCTGCCTTGCCGTCCCCGGTCCGTATGCTGTGAAATAACGCCTGCCGAGGGTGACGGCACAGCTCAGAATACGGATATTGACTTCAGATGGGATGAATTAAGCTCAACTGTTTTACTTTCCTTTAAGAATAATGCAGGCAAGACGGTTATCAGCGGCAGTTTTTAAGAGTTAGCTTTTTGAAAGGGTGTGATTAAAGTGGCGGAATATAAATATCAGATGCATTGTCATACGACCCCCTGCAGTGCCTGCGGAAGAATTACGCCGAATAATCTGATTCATACTCTCAGAGATAACGGCTTTGCGGGTGCCGTGCTTACCAATCATTTTTACAACGGAAATACGGGTATTGATAAGGCACTTCCGTGGAAGAAATTTGTCAGCCTTTATGAAAAGGATTATTATGACTGTAAAAGGTTGGCTGATTCCTTCGGTATCGATATTCTTTTTGGTGTGGAAGAAAGCATCGGAAATGGGCAGGAGATTCTTTGCTACGGCTTGACCCCCGAAATGCTGTACGCTCACCCTGAGCTTAAAGAGGGCAAGCTTGAATTATGGTATAATACTCTGTCGCCTCTCGGTGTTCTGATTATTCAGGCGCACCCCTTCAGACACAGAAATTTTTCCTCAACAGGTGTCCGTCCTCTTGAGTATCTTGACGGGATAGAAATGCTCAACTCAGCAAATTCCCCCGAGGAAAATGAAGATGCTGTCAGCTTTGCACAGTCTCACGGTGAGCTTATAACCACCTCGGGTGCAGATGCTCATTTACCCTATCAGCTTATGAAGGGCGGTATAATTTCAGATATCAGAATAAAAAATGAAGCCCTGCTTGTTCAGGTGCTGAAAAGCGGGGCATTCAGGTTTAATCTTGAATGATTCAGAATATAATTCGTATTTCGCCGTTCTCGGGGAATACGGCAAAGCCCTTTTTTGTTTTTTTGAAAAATCCCTTACCGAGCTTTAGCTTATAGCTGAAATATTCATTCTCGCGGCAGCTGAATTTCATCTGTAATTCAGTTGCCGTTATATTTTCGTAGGGTACGGGGGCGTCGGCGGCATATATGCAGCAAAGATACCAGTCTGCTTTTTTGCATCTTATCAGAATTGAAGCTTCCTCAGCCGTTATTTTCAGCATATCTCCGAGATAAAGGTTTGCACCCGCGTCCTTTTCAAAGGTTCTCCAGGGCTCGCTTATCAACAGAGGTGCCCCGTCGCGGTAGAGATAAAGTCCTGCTCTTGTGTTTTTGTCGCTGAATCTGTAGCCGTCAATTACGGGAAGCGTGAAATACGAGCAGCTGTGAGATTCTTCGTTTGTGTCAAGGAATTTTTCCTTGAAAAGCTCGTTGAAAATATAAAGGTCGCGCAGCTGTACCTTACCCGCCTCGTAAAGCACGTTCAGACGGTAGCTTTTGCAGTTGTACCAAAGGGTTTTGTATTTGTTGTCTCTTACGTCTGAATCAAACATCTGTGCCTGCGGCGGAGTGCTTGAAAATGATGAGCTGAACCATCTGCCGCTGTCCGCAAGCGTCATAATCTCAATTTTGTTTTCCTCTTTCATCGTTTTCAGAATTTCAAGCTGCATAGGAAGACCTTTTACGATGCTTTCCCAATTCATTGAATTTTCCTGTCCCGTCTGAGCATAGGAAAGGGAAATTCCTTTATTATTAAAGTTTTCGCTGAGATACCAGCTGACCCATTTGCTGTCACAGCCGGAATTGCCGTAAACGGGCTCAAGTGAGGTTACCTGCTGGCAGGCGTCCGGCTCACCGATATTCATATCATACTGATATATGGGGTCTGCACCGAGCATTCTGAAAACGGGCACGTTGATCTGATGCTCTGCGGTTTGCGCGGGACAGAGCATATTGAATTCCGAGGGGTAATATGCTCCCGAATATATACCGCCCCATATCGTATATCCGTCTGTGCCGTACTGCTCCTTGCAGTTGCACGAGGCGGCAATACCGTATTTGTCTGCCATATATTTGAGCGAATACGCATCAATATGCCAGGAGCCGCAGGAGGCAGGGAAGTAACCGAAGGTTTCCTTGAATTTCAAAAAAGCCTCGTCAATGAGCTTTTCTCTTTCTTCGGGCAAATATCCTACGAGGAAGCCTACGTCGTTATGCCAGTCCCAAGGGTATCTGCCTCTCCATTCGATACCGACGGCTTCGGTGAGGGGCTCTACTACCTCAAGCCATAAGCCCACCTCCGTGTTTTCGGAATATTCGTTTATTAAATTCACGTAATTTTTGTCAATAAGTGCATCATACTGTAAAAGAACGGTTGAAGGAAAATTAAATTTTTTGCATAATTCCAGCTCCTCTTTCGTTGTGGTGAAAAGAAAGCTGTCGTCCTTGCTTCTCGGTTCGCACGCGCGTACGAAGTTGATAATATTGACTATCTGTTTCATATTGACCACCCTGCCGTTTTTTTTCATCATATATCTTTTTTGTAAAAATTTCAATTGATGATTGAAAAAAAATATGTTTTATGCTAAAATGGCTATACCGTAAAGCAGATTTACGAAATAAAAAAGAAAGAAGAGATTAAAAATGAACAGAATAAGAAAAGCTTTAGCTGTTATTTTAAGTGCACTTATGCTGCTTTCCTGCGTTGCTCTTACAGCCTCCGCACAGCAGACCGACAAGACGCTTAAATTCGGCGATGACGGCAAGTTTACCATTTTACAGTTTGCTGATATTCAGGACGGCTACCCCCTTATGACTATCACCAAGAAGCTTCTTGAGGATACCGTAGAGATGGTTCAGCCTGACCTTATTGTTCTTACAGGCGACAACATTTCAGGCGGCAGTACAACAACTAAGGTTATCACACGTGCGGCTATCAACGAGTTTATGAGCATTTTTGAAAAGGCAGGCATTCCCACAGCCGCTGTTTTCGGAAATCACGATGATGAAAGCGCACTTGCAGATAAGGATTTTCAGATGTCCGTTTACGAGTCATACGACTGCTTCGTAGGCTATAACGAGGGTGATGCAATTCCCGGTGTCGGTACTTATAATCTTCCCATTATGTCCTCAGACGGAGAGAAAATTGCTTTCAATATCTGGATGACAGACTCCGGTACGTATAATTCCGAAAACGACCTCGGCGGTTATGCTTGCACCACAAAGGAGCAGATTGCCTGGTACGTTGAAAAGTCAGAGGAGCTTAAAGCACAGAACGGCGGAGAGCCCGTTTACTCAATCAACTTTCAGCATATTATAGTTCCCGAGATTTATGATGCACTCGTAGAGTGTGAGGAAGGCACTCCCGAATCTATCCGGCACGGTGACGTTTTCCTTACCCTTCCCGAGGGTGTTGAAGGTCATCTTCACGAGAATCCCTGTCCTCCCAACTATAACAACGGACAGTTTTCCGCATTCCTTCAGCAGGGTGACGTGCTTGCAACCGTTTGCGGACACGACCATAAGAATGATTTTGTAATTCCTTACAAGGGAATCGATATCATCAATACTCCCGGTGTAGGCTTCAGCTCCTACAATGACGAGACCGTAGGCTCAAGAGTATTCGTAATTGACGAAAATGCTCCTCAGGATTATGAAACCTATACTGTAGGTTATTTCGACGTATACGGTGACGATGAGGTTGCTCTTTACAGATATCAGGCATATTCCAGAACAACGGACGATATGACAAAGTTTGTTGCTTGGTTTAAGATGATATTTGCTTCCATCAAGGCAATATTTGCATAAGATAATATTTATAAGCATACAAAAGATTTTATGTCCCTCCGAACGGAAAGCGGGGCTTTCCTCGGAGATGGACTATACGAAAACGGTCACCGTAGGCGTACGGCGACCGTTTTCTTGTTAAATCCCTATTGTAATTATTTCAAATGGCTTATATTCGATTGTGTCAGTCTCAGCTTCCTCGTCCTCCAGCATATTGAGAAGCTTTACGGGGGCTGTAAAGCTTATCGTGCCGCGGCATCCCGCGGTTTCAGCGAATCTCAGCACGGTCATTTTTCCGTCCTCGGATTTTTTCGCACTCATAAGCTCAAGCTTATCGCAGATAAACTCTGACGGGGGAGCGGACAGCTTTTCCGTTTTAATAAGAGGATTATTGAATATAAGCGCTTCACGGTTTATCTCACAGGGGTCAAAGCTGCCGTGAGGCAGTATTATATACGTAAAATTGTGATGTCCTATATCGGAAAGCGGGTCAGGACGCTCGGTGGCTCTAAGAAGAGACAGCGTAATTTCCTTGTCTGACACTCCCACACCGTATTTTGAATCGTTGATAACCGCAATACCGTTTCCCGTTTCGGAAATATCGAACCACTTATGGTGACAGCATTCAAATCTTGCCTGCTGCCAGGTGGTGTTACGGTGCATTTCTCTTTTTATAAAGCCTGCCGACGTATCGCATATAAGCTCACGGGTGAGCACGTTGCAGTTGAACGCCGCCTTCATCAGCTTATGGCTTTCGTGCCAGTCTACGATATTTTCAACCTCGATTTTTCTGTCAGAACGGAAAAATCTGATTTTTCTTTTCCATACGCTTTTTTCCGTCCTCTGAGTAACGGAAAATTCGGCGGCTTCACCGTCTGCCGTCACAAGCTGCAGACCTTCAGTCGTCTCAATGGACAGCTGCTTGTCCTTGTAATCGGGGAGTATATCCCACGCATCGTATACACCCGGGCGATCATCGTATAATTTTAGCTTATTGAAATCTCCGTCGCAAAGCTCCTTGTCCGTCTGCTTATATCGAAGGGAAGCAAAGCTTCCGTCTTCGTTGAACACAGCCGAATAAAAGGGCGTTTCAAGCTTGCCGTCAGTATAACCGAACCAGTCCGAGGAGGTGTCAGCCTCAAAAAGCGTACCGTGTGACAGAGGAGAGAAGGCTGTTCTTCGGTAATTGCCCTTTTTGCCCTCTCTAATAAAGCGTCCGTTTTCATCACCGATAAATTCAACCGAGCTTCTTTCGCTGTTCAGCGGATTGAAGTAAAATTCTCCTGTGCCGATGATAGTGTCAAGCTCCGCTTCAATTTCCGTGAAATCCTTTATGCAGTCCCGAAAAACGGGTGTTATGTGACTGCCGGGGAGAATATCGTGGAACTGATTTACAAGGAATTTTTTATAAAGCTCACGGAGCACTTCGGCGGGGTATTTCTTGCCATTCCGTTCTCTCATAAGCGATAAAAGCTCCGCGAGTCTGAATTTTCCTTCAAGCCGTCTGTTGAGCTTTTTTATGTCGGACTTTGTTGTGAACGTACCGCGGTGCATCTCAAGATATAATTCTCCGTCCCATACGTCAA
The DNA here is from genome assembly GCA_045589015.1 of Acutalibacteraceae bacterium. Taxonomy (GTDB): domain Bacteria; phylum Bacillota; class Clostridia; order Oscillospirales; family Acutalibacteraceae; genus RUG806. The sequence continues at coordinate 10,998 of JAZNFG010000104.1, read as the reverse complement.
AGCTATGCTCATCATTGAAATTTGAGCTGAGAAATTCCTTTACCGTAGTATGTCTGGTTTCGGGCATAACGGAAAGCTTGCCGAAGCGGTGCATAAGCTCTATCATTTCCTCGGTTGCTCCCGAGCCGCCGTCACCGTAGCCGAACATCGAAAGAGTCTCCGTGCCCGTTGCCTTATCCTGAAATGCCGCCCAGTTTTCTACTACCTGTGAAGGCTCATTCCACGTAATGAAATGTGTGGGTGGAACACAGGCATATACCTCACTTGAGTCAATACCGCGCCATATAAAATTGTTATGCGGAAAACGGTTTGTATCGTTCCACGTGCTCATTTTGTTTGAAATAAAAAATTTTACACCGCTTTTTTTCAGAATCTGCGGAAGTATCCAGCTGTTTCCGAATACGTCTGGAAGGAAACAGGAATCTATTGTCAGACCGAATTTTTCTCTGAAATAGTGCTGTCCGTAAAGGCATTGTCTTATAAGGCTTTCAGCCGACGGAACGTTGCAGTCGGGCTCCACGTACATCGCTCCTACTATCTCAAGCTGTCCGTTCTTTATCTTGCTTCTTAATTCATCAAATACCTCGGGATAGTATTTTTCAACGGTTTCGTAAGTATAAGCCTGCGTGTGGGCATATCTGAAATCGGGATATCTGTCCATAAGGCGCATCTGAATAAGAACCGTTCTGAGATTTTTCTGAACGGCGTGAATGCGTCTCCAGTAATAAGCGATATCAAGGTGCGAATGGGCAACAAGCGCAGCCCTTCCGTCGGAGCGGAAGGTTTTGTCGGAATAAATATACTTGTCTATATAATCAATTGCGTTTTTTGCCTCTTCCTCCGTGGGATTTGCGCAGTCAATCAGATTCAATGCCTTATCAAGCCTGTCCGTGACTGTTTGTACGTATTCCGCATTGAACTGTCCGCTTGAAATAATATCCGTAAATATTTCAAGGTCATAGCACAAGGCCTGAATATTTTTGTTTACCGTAGTAAGATAAAGTCCCGTAAATTCCTGCCTGCAGCCGCGTCCTGCCTGCGTTTCGGGATTCCTTTCATCATCGGGCTTTGAACGGTTGAAGCCTTCGGCTTCTATAAGAAGCTTGTCATTCTTTATAAAAGGAGAGGCTAAAATTCTGTCACGGTTCGGGTCTACACCGCCTGCATACCGCCCGTTTATTTTAACTATCATTTCACTTGCGGTTTTAAAAAAGAAGTATATTTCCTTGCCCCTTAATTCCGCAGGAACGGTGTCCTCGCATCTCAAAAATGCACTGCCGTCGGGGGTATAGAAAATATCCCCCTTTTTCAGCTCTCTGAAATCCTCGTCATAATATTCGTATTCGTTTTCGGAAATCTGATGTGCTTCTCTGACGTAAACGGGGGACAGCTCATACATCTTTCCGTAAATGCTTTTTTTCAGCCACGAGTAGCGAAGCTCAATATATTCCTCGGGGCGCATAGAACGTCTTATAACCTTAACGTGTGCCATAATTCACCTCATTTGTCCCAGAAAAAGGGCTTCCTTCTTATTGCCGTAAGCTTCACCCTTTTGCCTGTGTCACGAAAAATCTTCTCCTCGCACCATTTAAGGCAGGGCTCTAATTTATGGCATTTTGAGCATTCTCCGCGGGCGGTAACCGTTATACCGTCCCCGTTTTCTTCAAGATATTCGATATATCCGCCGTCTCCCTGCAAAAGAGGGGATAAAACGTTATTTATATAATCCTTCATTTTACAGACATCCTTTCAGAATTCAGATATAGTTTAACACATATTTTTCTTCAGGGCAACAAAAAAGACGGAGCAGTAAAAAACGAAAGAGTTTTACTGCTCCGTCCGGATTTGATTTTGTGCTGCCGCTTTTCGGCATTGATAAAAGCGAGCGTATTTGTCGTGCCTTACAGAAGCTTGAGCGCACCCGTGGGGCAGACCTCTGCACATTTACCGCAGGAGGCGCAGATTGCTTTAATATCAATATTTCTGAATTCGGGCTTAATTACCGTATCAAAGCCTCTGCCGACAAGACCGAGAATGCCCTGCTTTGCAATTTCCTCACAGGCTCGTACGCAAAGACCGCAGAGAATACATTTATTCTGGTCGCGAAGGATTACCTCAAGCCTTGTTTCCTTGAAGCCCTTATGGTATTCACCTGTAAGACGCTTGCAGTCGGTACGGTATTCGTCGGCATACCTTATGAGCTTACAATGTCCGTAATCGTGGCAACCGCAGGAAAGACAGCGTTTTGCCTCCTCGACAGCCTCCTCCTTCGTAAAGCCGAGATTGATTTCCGTGAAATCGTTTCTTCTCTCCTCGGGGGCACGCTGAGGCATTTTTATTCTCGGATGCTTTTCATACTCCGTAAACATATCGTCGCTGATTTCCTTTTCCGAAAGAACCGGCTTGCGGAAGGGAAGCTCAATGCCGTTAAGATAGGCATCAATATATTTTGCGGCTTCGTTTGCCTCTGCTATAGCCTTAATAGCAATTGATGCACCGTCGTTTGTTGTATCGCCTGCGGCAAAAACACCGGGGAGTGACGTTGCATAGGTTACGGTATCTGCAAGAATTGTTCCGCGTTTTGTGATTTCAAGCATCTCAAAGCCTTCGGGGTCGTTTTTCTGACCTGCCGCGATAATAATGGAATCAAGGCTGAGAGTGATAAATTCACCGTCTACGGCAACGGGGGAGCGTCTGCCCCTTTCGTCGGGCTCACCGAGCTTCATAACCTGAAGCTTTACGCCGCTTACCTTGCCGTCTGTGCCGAGAATTTCCGCAGGATTGGTGAGGAAACGGAATACTACGCCCTCCTCCATAGCCTCTTCGATTTCTATGTCCTCTGCAGGCATTTCGTTTCGCGTTCTTCTGTAAATAATGCTGACCTCCTCGGCTCCGAGACGTACGGCGGTTCTGCAGGCATCCATAGCGGTGTTGCCGCCGCCTACGATGGCTGTTTTCTTTCCGATTGCAGGCTTTTCACCGAGAGCGGCTGCTCTTAAAAAGTCAATTCCGCCGAAAACTCCGTCAAGCTCCTCGCCGATACAGCGTATTGAGCTGCTCTGCCAAGCACCGTTTGCAACAAGCACGGCGTCGTGCTTTTCTCTTAAATCGTCAAGCGTGATATCCTTGCCGAGGGTACAGCCGTTGACCATTTCTGCACCGAGTGAGCGTATTTCTTCTATCTCCTCGTCAAGCACAGCCTTGGGAAGTCTGTATTCGGGAATGCCGTATCTGAGCATACCGCCCATTTTGGGCATCTTATCATAAATCGTAACCTTATGTCCCTTTTGAAGGAGCTTGAATGCCGCAGAGAGTCCTGCGGGGCCGCCGCCTATTATACCGACGGTTTTTCCGCTCGGAGCCGCTTTTTCGGGAAGCACGTGCTTTCCGCTTTTCAGAACCTCGTCTGCGGCAAATGCCTTTAAGTAGGCTATTGATATAGGCTCTTCAACGTGCTGACGTCTGCAGGCAGTCTCACAGGGGTGGGGACATACTCTGCCGATTGAGGCGGGCAGGGAAATTACTTCCTTTATCGTCTTTACTGCCTCCTCAAGGTTGCCTTCACCGATTTCCTTTACGTATTTCTGACAATCGGTGTGAGCGGGGCAGTTAAGAGAGCACGGGCCGATACAGTCGCCCTGATGGTCGCCCATTATAAGCTCAAGAGCTGTTTTTCTTGCCTTTAATGCACGCTCGCCCTTAGTATTTATTACCATACCCTCGGCAGCCTTCTGTGAGCAGGCGCGTATAAGCTTAGGTGAGCCTTCCATTTCAACAACGCACATTCCGCAGGCTCCGAAGGGAGACATTTCCTTTATGTAGCAAAGATTCGGAATCTCAATGCCGTTTTTCTGTGCCGCAAGAAGTATGGTATCTCCGTTTTCGGCTGTTATTTCTTTACCGTCTATTCTAAGTCTGATTAATTCGGACATCGGTTTTTTCCTCCTTACTTTACTTCTACTGCACCGAATTTGCATACGGCTTTACACATTCCGCATTTGATGCATTTTTCGGTATCTATTACGTGAGCGGCTTTGAGGCTTCCCGAAATTGCATTTACGGGACACTTCTTTGAGCATAGAGTACAGCCCTTGCATTTTTCGGCATCTATGCTGTAGCGTCTGAGCGCACTGCATTCACCTGCAGGACAGCTCTTTTGATTTATATGAGCCTCGTATTCGTGTCTGAAATATCTGATGGTTGTGAGTACGGGATTGGGTGCAGTCTGACCGAGACCGCAGAGTGCGCCCGAGCGTATACCGTCGCAAAGCTCCTGCAAAAGCTCAATGTCTCCGTCACGGCCCTCTCCCTCGGTGATTCTTGTGAGAATTTCAAACATTCTCTTAGTGCCGATTCTGCAGTGAACGCATTTTCCGCAGGATTCCTTTGTTGTAAAGTCAAGGAAGAAGCGTGCCATATTGACCATACAGGTGCTTTCATCCATAACTACCATACCGCCCGAGCCCATAATTGCGCCCGTTGCGGAAAGTGCCTTATAGTCAATTACCGTATCAAGAAGCTCCTTTGGAATACAGCCGCCGGAGGGGCCGCCGAGCTGAACCGCCTTGAATTCCTTGCCGTCGCGTATGCCGCCGCCGATATCGTATATTACCTCTCTGAGAGTGAGTCCCATAGGAATTTCAACGAGACCGCCTCTTTTGATTTTTCCCGTAAGTGCAAAAACCTTTGTGCCCTTGCTGTGTTCCGTACCCATTTCAGCGAAGGCGGCTCCGCCGTTTTCAATTATCCACGCAACGTTTGCAAAGGTTTCTACGTTATTGATGTTTGACGGCTTATTTTCATATCCCTTTTCTGCAGGGAAAGGAGGCTTGAGTCTGGGCATACCTCTTTTTCCCTCAAGGGACTCAATAAGTGCAGTTTCCTCACCGCAGACGAATGCGCCTGCGCCTGCCTTGATTTTAAGTCGGCAGGAGAAGGATGTGCCGAGAATATTATCACCGAGATATCCCTTTGCCGTTGCGTCGTCGATAGCCTTTTTAAGACGCAGTATTGCAAGAGGATATTCCGCTCTTACGTAAACGAATGCCTGAGATGCACCTATAGCGTAAGCCGCAATAAGCATACCCTCAATAAGAGTATGAGGGTCGCTTTCTATAACCGCTCTGTCCATAAAGGCGCCGGGGTCGCCCTCGTCGGCGTTGCAGATAAGATATTTTTCCGTGCCCTCAGATTTTCTTGCCGCGTTCCACTTAAACCAGGTAGGAAAGCCTGCTCCGCCTCTGCCTGCAAGTCCCGATATTTTGATTTCCTCGATTACGTCCTCGGGTGACATTTTCGTCAGTACCCTGCGAAGAGCCGTATAGCCGCCGTCCTCCGTATAGGCATCTATGCTTTCGGGGTCGATAAGTCCGCAGCGTCTCAGCGCAATTCTCGTCTGCTTTTTAAGAAAACCGCTGTCATCCTCGCTGATTTCAAATTTTCCGAGAGCTTCAAAATCCTCACCGAGAAGTGCCTCCGCAATTTCCTTTACGTTTTCTTCCTTTACGCGTACAAGTCTTTTAAGAAGCATTTTCCCGTCGTAGATATCGACGATGGGCTCAAGGAAGCACATACCGATACAGCCGGAAATGCCGATGCTTATATTGCTGTCTGAGAGAGCAGCTGATAATGCCGTATGTATTTTTGATGCGCCTGCCGCAATACCGCAGGAGCCTTCGCCTATTACAATTCTCATTTTGCTTCCCTTCCTTTTATTTCTCTTAATATTTCAACTGTTTTCTCGGGTGTCAGGGAGCCGTAGGTTTCTTCGTTTATCATCATAACGGGAGAAAGACTGCAGCAGCCGAGACACGCTACCGTCTTGAGGGAGAAGAGACCGTCCTCGGTGGTATCACCGTCTTCAATTCCAAGCTCCGAGCATATTGCCCTTTCGATACCCGATGCACCGTTAACGTGACAGGCAGTTCCCTTGCAGAGAAGTATCAGATATTTTCCTGCCTTTTTAAGTCTGAACTGAGTGTAAAAGGTTGCAACACCCATTACCTTTGCAGGGGATACGCCCGTATGCCTTGCTATTTCATACATAACGTCCGTGGGAAGATATCCGTAAATATCCTGAGCCCTCTGCAGTATCGTTATGAGATTGTCTTTATTCTTTTCGGCTTCACAAAAAACCTCAGCAAGAAGACTGAGATCGCTGTTACAGCAATTTTCACACATAGATATTCTCCTTTGTTTTTGAGTTTTGTTCATAATAAATTTATTTTAACATATAACAGACAATATTTCCATAGGATTAAGTAAAAAAACTTTGGAATATTTATGCATAAAAACTGTATATATGTATATTTCTATGCATTTTTACGCAAAAACACACTTGTATAAATCCTATATATTATTAATTATAAAAAACATAATTTTGTGAAAAACACCGTAAATTAAAAAAGTTATTATACGTACTTGACAAAATTATTTTATTGTTGTATAGTTATGCACATAAAGTGAATATTAATTCGCATTCGGAGGAATTTAAAATGGATAAGTCAAAAATCAAAAAGGTAGTTCTTGCATATTCGGGCGGTCTTGATACCTCTATCATCATTCCCTGGCTCAAGGAAAATTACAATAACTGCGAGGTTGTTGCCGTTTCAGGTAACGTAGGTCAGGCTGATGAGCTTGAGGGACTTGAGGAAAAGGCTCTCAAGACGGGTGCATCGAAGCTGTATATTGAGGACCTTACAAAGGAATTTATTGAGGATTACGTATTCCCCTGTGTTCAGGCAGGCGCAAAGTATGAGGATTATCTTCTCGGTACTGCATTCGCTCGTCCTCCCATCGCAAAGAGAATCGCTGAAATCGCTCTCAAGGAAAATGCTGACGCTATCTGCCACGGCTGCACCGGAAAGGGTAATGACCAGGTAAGATTTGAGCTTGCCATAAAGGCATTTGCTCCCGATATGCCCATTATTGCTCCCTGGAGAGAGTGGGATATCAAGAGCCGTGAGGAAGAAATCGAATACGCTGAGGCACACAACGTTCCTCTTAAAATAAACCGTGAAACCAACTACTCAAAGGATAAGAATATCTGGCATCTTTCACACGAGGGACTTGACCTTGAGGACCCCGCAAACGAGCCTCAGTACAACAAGCCCGGCTTCCTTGAAATGGGCGTTTCTCCCGAAATGGCTCCCGACAAGCCCACCTACGTAAAGCTTCACTTTGAGAAGGGTGTTCCCACCGCAATCGACGGTGTTGAAATGGATTCCGTTTCCCTTGTTGCAAAGCTCAACGAGCTGGGCGGCGCAAACGGTATCGGACTTCTTGATATCGTAGAAAACAGACTTGTAGGTATGAAGTGCCGCGGTGTATACGAGACTCCGGGCGGAGCTATCCTCTATAAGGCTCACGAGGTTCTTGAAAGCATCACTCTTGATAAGGAAACCTCTCACTATAAGGCACTTGTTGCACAGAAGCTTGCTGAGCTTGTCTATACCGCACAGTGGTTCACACCTCTTACCGAAGCAATTTTAAGCTTCGTAAAAACAACTCAGAAGACGGTTACCGGTGACGTTACACTCAAGCTCTACAAGGGCAATATGATAAATGCCGGTGTTACCTCTCCCTATTCACTTTACGATCCCGAAATCGCAACCTTCGACGAGGATAACGTTTACAATCAGGCTGATTCCGCAGGCTTCATAAACCTTTACGGTCTTCCCACAAAGGTTTATGCAAAGATGAAGGCTAAGAACAATATCAAATAATTTCCGGAGAGTGTAAAATGGATAAAATGTGGGCAGGCAGATTTGAGAAGGCTCTCAATAAAGAGGCTGATGATTTCAATTCCTCCATCAGCTTTGACTGCAAAATGTATAAACAGGATATAAAGGGCTCTATGGAGCATGCAGCTATGCTTGCCGCTTGTAATATCATTACTACTGAAGAAAGTCTGCAGATCATTGACGGTCTGCAGACTGTTCTTGATGATATCGAAGGCGGCGCACTTCCCTTTGATGAAAATGCAGAGGATATTCACATGTTTGTTGAGGCGGTGCTTACCTCACGTATAGGTGACGTGGGTAAAAAGCTTCATACCGCAAGAAGCAGAAACGATCAGGTCGCTCTTGACCTCAGGCTCTATCTCAGGGATGAGGCGGCAGGTCTTATCGACCTTCTTTATTCTATGATAGAAACGGTTACCGAAAAGGCTGAGGAAAGCTATGACGTAATAATGCCCGGCTATACCCATCTTCAGCGTGCACAGCCCATTACCTTCGGACAGCATCTTCTTGCCTATGCTATGATGTTTATGAGGGACGTGAGCCGTGTGAAGGATGCTCTTGCACGTATGAATTATTCACCCCTCGGCTGCTGTGCGCTTGCGGGAACTACCTATCCCACCGACAGAATGATGACTGCAAGGGCTCTTGGCTTTGACGGAATTATGCTCAATTCCTTAGACGGTGTTTCCGACCGTGATTACTGTATTGAGCTTATGAGTGCATTTTCTGTAATTATGATGCACCTTTCCCGTTTTTCCGAGGAGGTTATTCTCTGGTCAAGCTGGGAATTCAAGTTCGTGGAGCTTGACGATGCGTTTACTACGGGCTCGAGCATTATGCCTCAGAAAAAGAATCCCGATATGGCAGAGCTTGTAAGAGGAAAAACAGGCAGAGTTTACGGTGACCTTTTTGCCCTTCTTACTACTCTTAAAGGACTTCCTCTTGCTTATAACAAGGATATGCAGGAGGACAAGGAAGCGGTATTTGACAGCATTGAAACCGTAAAAAAATGTCTTTCCGTATTCATTCCTATGATAAAAACTATGAAGCCCATTCCCGAGAATATGAAAAAGGCTGCGCAGAACGGCTTTATCAACGCCACCGACCTTGCGGATTATCTCGTAGGAAAGGGACACCCCTTCAGAGCGGCTTATAAAATCGTAGGACAGATCGTCGGCTACTGCGTACGCGAAAAAATGATTCTTGAGGATATTCCTCTTGAAAAATATAAGGAGTTTGACCCGAGCTTCGACGAGACGCTTTATGAGGCTATAGACCTTACAAACTGCGTGAATCTCAGAATTTCAGCAGGCGGTACGGGTATTCAGTCCGTCAAAGAACAGATAGCTCAGGTTAAGGAATTTTTACAAAACAGATAACTATTTAAAAAGAAGTTATCCGAAAAAAGCTTGTGAGGTATTTTTATGACACTTAAAGGAAGAGATTTTTTAACGCTTCTTGATTATACTCCCGAGGAGATAGAGTATCTTCTTGATTTATCCGCACAGCTGAAGGAGAAGAAGAAAAACGGTATTCTCCACGACGAGCTGAGAGGTAAAAATGTAGCTTTGATTTTTGAAAAGACCAGCACCCGTACACGTTCAAGCTTTGAGGTTGCCGCACACGACCTCGGTATGGGTACTACCTATCTTGACCCCACGGGCTCACAGATAGGAAAAAAGGAGAGTATTGCCGATACCGCAAGAGTGCTTGCAGGTATTTACGACGGTATCGAATACAGAGGCTTCGGACAGGAAATCGTAGAGGAGCTTGCCGAGTATTCCTGTGTCCCCGTATGGAACGGTCTCACAAACGAATACCATCCCACTCAGATACTTGCCGACCTTCTCACCGTAAGAGAGCATTTCGGCAGACTTAAAGGAATAAAATTCGTCTATATGGGAGACGCCCGTTATAATATGGGTAATTCTCTGATGATAGGCTGTGCAAAGATGGGGCTTGAATTTACTGCCTGCGCTCCCGCAAAGTATTTCCCCGAAAAGGCACTTATAGAAAAATGTGAGGAAATTGCAAAGCAAACGGGTGCAAAGCTTCATTTTACCGAGGACCCGAATGAAGCCTGCAAGGGTGCCGACGTAATCTGTACGGACGTATGGGTATCAATGGGTGAGCCCGTTGAGGTATGGGAGGAGAGAGTAAGGGAGCTTTCCCCCTATCAGGTTAATGCACAGAAAATGGCAGCTGCGGGAGAGGGCTGTATCTTTATGCACTGTCTTCCCTCGTATCACGACCTTAAAACAAAAATCGGCAAGGAAATGGGCGAAAGATTCGGTATGGATGCCTTTGAGGTCACAAACGAAGTGTTTGAAAGCGAAGCCTCGGTTGTGTTCAAGGAAGCCGAAAACCGTATGCATACCATAAAGGCTGTTATGCTTGCAACCCTTAAATAATTAATTTGCTGAGCTGTAAAAGCATTCTTGTGTTTATGTTTTGTTAAAAAACATACATAGTGTTGCATTTTTATTTTTGTGTTGTATAATAGACATAAGAAAAAAATAAGGATGTAAGCAAAATGCCAGTTAATGAAGACCGCAGAATAAAAATGACGAAAAAGATTCTCAAGGAGGCTCTTATCGATTTAATGCGGACGAAGCATATAAATAATATAAGCATAAAAAAAATATGCGAGACTGCAGACGTGAACAGAAGCACCTTCTATCACCACTATCAGACTCCCGAGGAGCTTTATGACGATATAATAAACGATATCTCAACGGAATTTATCAGCATTATAGACAGCAACAGGGAAAATAAAGCCACCTCCTGCGACGTGATTTCAGAAATTCTTGAATATATAGAGGAAAGACGTGAGCTTTTCCTCGTTCTTCTCAGCGCAAACGGCAGTATCGGAATAGGCGAGAGGATGAATTCAATTATATCCAAATTCATCGGTGCCGATAAAAAGACTGAATTATCCGTTTACTGCGCCCAGTTTATATCCGCAGGGCTTGCGAATATTTTATGGCTGTGGCTGAATAACGAAAACAGAATGGCTCCTATGGAGGTTGCCACTCTGCTTACAGCCATACTGACTCACGGAGTAAATTCCGCCGTTTCATTTACGGGAAAAGAATAGACTCTTCACGGAAACTTTGGGGATATCTCAGAAAAGTTCTATTAATAGTGCTTCGCACTTTAAGAACCCCCGGCGAGGGTTCTTAAAAATCTCCTGCGCTTTAAGAAGGAAAAAGGATGTCGCACTCTGCGGAGTGCGACAAGAGGCTCTGCCTCTTGA
>JAZNFG010000103.1:0-33701 GCA_045589015.1 Acutalibacteraceae bacterium | reverse complement strand
ATACTGATTCATTTCGCCCTTGTGCTTGATGCTTGTGTCCTCTTCCTTAACGAAGAAGAGAAGAACGAGCATACCGATAATCATAACAAGTGCGCCTACAAGGAAAACGTAGGGGAAGGAAACGGTTTCGTCTGCCGTGATTTCTGCCTTGCTGTAGCCTGCTATAAGTGTACAGAGTGCAATACCTATAGTACCTGCAACCATACCTACAGCTGAGCCGACACCGCCCATAAGGTTTATAACCGCATTACCCTCGGAGCGAAGATGGGGAGGTGTGAGGTCGGGCATAAGAGCAACAACGGGAGCTCTCCATAAGGACATTGAGAATACGAAGAGGATAACCGTTATCATTGTAAGAGGAAGCTGAAGAGCGCCTGTTGTGTTGAGAGCAACAATGGGAATGAGTGCGAAAAGCACTGCGGAAACGGGAGCGCAGCTTACGATGAAGGGACGGCGTTTACCGAGCTTTGAATGGCAGTTATCGGAAAGCTTTCCGAATGTAGGCTGGAAGATAACACCGAAGATGTTATCAAAGGTCATTATAATACCTATGAAAAGAGGAACGAGGGAGAAGCCGCCCGTTGCGGAAATGGTGCTTTGTCCCTGTGCCTCTGCGAACTTTCCGATCCACGGAATTGCATTTGCAAGAGAATTACTGAGATTTGTGATAATTTCACTTTCTGAAAGAATCTTGTTGAGAATCTTTGTGATATAAGGGTCATAAATTGCCCAGGCTATTGACGTGGCAAGAAAGCCGAAGCCTGTAAGTATAGTCTTCTTTACGTCAAGCTTGCCGTTTTTTACGTTCATTTTACGGACACTCCTTTTTGTTATTCCGATTTCCGGCGGGGCGGAACCGTTAAGCTAATAATAGCAAATATTAAACCGTGTTTCAACGGTTGTGAAAAAACTGTAATATTTAAATAAGAATCTGCGGAATGAGGAGAGAGGATTTATTTCTTCGTCCAGAAGTCGAATTCTCCCTCGCCGTCCTCTTCCTCCTGTCTTTTTCTGCGTATGTCGCCGAAAACCTTGTCGTCCTCCTTTGTATCAAAGGAAGCAAAAAAGTCGTCGGTATAAAGAGCAGAGGGGGCATCGTTTTCGGGAGGGGAGAAGGTTGCCTTCAGCGGATCGTTTTTGTCCTCCTCCTCTTTTTTAAGGTCGTATCTCGGAGGAGCGGGAATGTTGTCCTCCTTGAAGGAGAATACCGATTTTTTCGTGCTTTCCGCGGTCGGGGACCTTCTTGCGGGCTTGTCGGAGTCATCATCGGTATCAATAAACAGCCCGAGTCTTGAAAGAATGCCCTGTTTTTTAGGCTTGCGGCTTGCGGGAGCGTGTGCCGCCTTTCTCTCGGCAGAGCCTGCAAACATATCGAGAATATCGTCGCTGACTGTCTTATCGGTGACGGCCTCCTCTTCGGCAACAGGCTCGTCACCCGTTATTGACGTAAAATCAATGGTTTCAAGAGGGGGAAGCTCATAAGACACGAAGTCCTCCGTCTGACTCTTTTCGGACTGTGAAGGGTCCTTCGGCTGCTCAGCGGCTTCAGGAGCGGTAGCGGCGGCATCCGTCTTTTGCTCATATTCCATTGTCTCGGGTTCTTTTTCTTCCGCCTTCGGCTCTTCGTCCTTCTTTTCTGCCTTGTCCCCGTTATCGGAAAGCAGGTCGTCGAGACTGCCCGAGAAGGAGCTGTCGGCATTTCTTGTCCGTGCTGCCGTGTTTGCGGGAAGAACGATTCTCTGAGTGAGTGAGGTTGAGCAAAGAGCCGGGGTCAGTATGAAGCTCAGAAGAATTCTGCAGGCGTGTACGATTATAATGGGCCAGGCGCTTAAAAGTATCTGTGCGCCCGTAGCGGCGGCAATAAGACCTATGAGTATTCCTGCGATGCTTGCCGCCTCGCAAAGACTCTTTGCGGCTCTTCTGAGCTTTTCGAGTCTTACGGCTCCCGACATCGTACGGGCAAATGAGGTGAAGGAATCGGCAAATACAATGCCCGTATCCTCGGAATTTGTAATCGTGCTTCTCTGAAGCTCAAACTTCGTTCCGAATCTGTCCGATGAAAGTCTCAGAGAGTTTTCGGGAAGTCCCATAAGCTCTTCTCCGAAGCTCTCGGTGATATTGGGGTCGGAAATGCTGAGGATTATATTCGTGCCCTTTGCCGCAAGAGCGCAAAGGCTTTTTGCGGCTGTCGGGTCACAGGAGTATTTTACGGAGAAAACTGCGGCAAAATGACCCTCAATTGCGAGGAACAGAGGTCTTGTGTCCTCGTTGGAAATAAAGGGAATGCTGTGGTCCGTGGGAAGCTCTACGTTGTGGTTTTCAAGAAATTCCTTTGTTCCGAGCAGCACCTTGCAGTCGCTTATCCACGCGGATATGCCCAGCTTTTCTGCGATTTCAAGGGATTCTACGTCGGGATACTTGTCCTCAAGACCCGAGGAGAATACGGAAAATGCCTTTCCGAGCATTCCGCCCGACTTGCTTGTGAGAACTGCGGCGCAGAATTCTGCCTGCTTTGAGGGAACCTGCTTTGCACAAGAGGAGGAGACTATTTCCGCTGAGAATATATCCTCTCCGTTTAACAGGATATTGTCAATACAGCCGAAGCTGTACGTATCAGAGTAGCTGCCGATAAACGAGGATTTTACGGAAAGCACGCTGTTTTCGCTTTTAAGAGCAAAGCCCGTGAACACAAGACAGCTTACGGGGAAGGAGATTGCGGACGTAGTACACATACAGCCGAAGGCATATACTACACTTTTTGTTGTGATAAAGCCGATAATGCCCGAAATTACGGCGGCGGCAACGGATAGGACGACCACTCTTGAGGATACCTGACCTGCAAAGGCACTTGCGGCACTTCTTTTAAGGAAGCCCGAAATGAATCTTGTTTTTCCCGTATATACGAGATTTGCATTACCCGTATCCCTGTCCTTGAGAATTGAGGCTACGGTATCACGGTCGGACACCTTTCTCATATAGCATTTATCGTGTGCGGCGGCGGCAACCTTGAAGCAATGTCTCGTGTTGTCGTAGTAGAACATTTTTGCCAGAAGCACGGGAACTGAAAGCAGGATTGCGGCACCCGAGAGAAGATGGTAATCGTATTCGGGCTTTAGCTCCGAGAAGAAGGATGCTATAGTCTGAGCAAGAGCCGTCAGATATATGAAAAGCAGGGCGCTGTCTGTCTTGGGTCTTATCTTCAGCACGGAAAACAGACCCTTTTTCAGATCGTCAAGCATTAATACCGAGCATATAATAAGGCAAATAAGATTGATTGCGGAATATGCAACGGACGAGCCGCCGAGAACAAGGAAAAATCCGTTGTTGATTGCGGCAGAAACCGTAACTGAAATATTGATAAGGGTGAGGATTATTCCTATAAGGGCAACTGCCGCCGCCTTGATGATTACGGACTTCTTTGCATCGAGAAGAGAGGAAAATATTTCCTTTCTTCTTGACGGGTCGGAATATTCGTCCTCCGAGAAGGTCAGAAAATCCGTATCAAGGTGAGAGAATCTTTTGCGGATGCCTTCAAGAAATGCGGGGAGCTGCTTTTCTTCCTTTTTCGGTGAAAAGCTCTTGTCCTCGCTCTCTCCCGTTTCCTCTGCCGCCTTTGTCCAGAATTTGAAGTTTTTGATTCTTTTTTCTCTTACCCTTTTAAGCTCGCGGTTAAGCTCCTCGTCATCGGAGGTATCTATGACGGGAATGTCCTCGTCGTCACCGAAGCCCTCCATCGTCATCTGGTCCTCGTCCTTCTCCGAGAAGCCCTCGTCAGAGCTTTTTGCAATTTTTCTGAGAAGCTCTCCCTTTTTGGAAATATGCTTCGTGGCACCTGAGGGAGACTCTGCGGCCTTGGTATCGGTGCCGTTGCCTATAGTGAAGATCTTGACGGACTCATCATTTGTGCTTTTATCCGTCTGCTCTGCCGATACGGTCCTTTTATCCTCCTCTTCTTTTTCGGGGCGGATGAAATTATTTTCGGACTCGGGAGCGTGATTAAGCTCATAGGAGCTTTTTGCAGGCGGAGTCGGAGCTTCTGATTTTTTGCGGTGAATTTTCGGAAGAAGCCTGTCCGTATATTTCTCCGCCGTCGTGGGGATATCGCTGCGGTTCTTAGCGTTTACCGCAATATACTGAGCGTCGGTGGATTTTATAAATGCCGAGGTCTGCTCGGAGGGGTCTGCCGTTTTCAGAGTAATTTCATCGGATTGCTCCGTTTCGGGAAGAGACTCCTCAGACTGCTGTGCTTCTGCGCTTTCGCTCTCCGCCCCGGGCATCTCCTCTTTTTCTTCGGGAGCCGCCTTTTCCTGCTCGGAAATAACCTCGGCGGCTTCCGTCTGCTCATCCTTTTCGGACGTCTTGAATGCGGCGGAGTCCTTTAAGGGGATTATGTCCTCTTTTTCGGAAAGAGGCTCGTTATCATCATTATCCTTGTTGAAATATTTCAGAAATTTGTTGTATTCACTCATATATTTCTCCTTACCTTTCCCGCGGAATTATCTTTTTGCAGAGGCTTCAAAAATCAGTATTGCCGCCGCAACGGATGCATTCAGAGAGTTTACGTTTCCCTTCATAGGAATGGACAGCACTCCGTCGCAGTTTTCCTTTACGAGACGGCTGACACCTGAGCCCTCACCGCCTACTACTATGGCTACGGCACCGCTGAGGTCAGCCTGCTTGTAGGGTGTGCCGTCCATATCCGCACAGTAGACCCAGATGCCATTATCCTTCAGCTCCTTTATGGTTGCCGTTATGTTTTTTACTCTTGCTACGGGCACGTATTCAAGCGCACCTGCCGAGGTTTTGCCTACGATTCCCGAAAGGCTCACGCTTCTTCTCTCGGGGATTATTACACCGTGAACACCTGCCGCATCGGCGGAACGGATGATGGCTCCCAGATTGTGAGGGTCCTCAAGTCCGTCGCAGATTACGATAAACGGGGGCTCTCCCTTGCTCTCGGCATTTTCGAGAATTTTCTCAACGGTCGAGTATTCGTGGGCGGCTGCCACCATAATTACACCCTGATGGTGAGCGTGTCCGCACATAAAGTCAAGCTTTTTGCCGTCAACCTCTTTTACGATTATGCCCTTTTCCCTGCATTGTGCAATCAAGGGACGTATACTGCCCGAAAGCTCACCTCTCTGCACAAGAAGGGAATCGGCGGGTCTGCCTGCTCTGAGAGCTTCCTTTACTGCGTTTCTTCCGATTACAAGGTCGGTTCTCGGCTCTTGTCCCGCACCCTTTTCAAGGCTGTCCTCTTCGGAATCATTTTTTCTGAATTTCACGGGAGGACGCTCTTTTTTCTGATAAAAATCCTTTTTTCTGCCGTCGCGGTCGTTATTCTTCATTTTATCGTAAGCCATAAAAGTACACATCTTTCAAAATATAATTATACAGAGTACATTATATTATAATAATAAATATATTTCAATAACCTGCGGCAACAAAAAAGACATTTTTTATACCTGCAGTACAAAAAATGCCTTTTAAGCTTTATTTTATTGTTATTTCCTGAGAATCATACATTACTCTTGCATTCTTTCTGTCGAACCACACTATTCTTCTTGCGTAATCCTCAAGGGATTCGGTGGGATAGGTGTTGTTGAAGACAAGGGTATTCGTCCGTTTCTCAAGGGGCGAATATTTACCTATATTCGAGTTGTTGTAATAGGTATAAAAATCATAGCTGAGAAGTATATCGGTAGTTTTGTCGAAGGGCTTTCTTATAACCGCCTTCTGGAATCGGAGCATATCCTTCATAACCGCTTCGTCTGCACCGAGACTTAAAACGAAGTCCTCAATCTCTCTGTAGAAACGGTCCGTCTCTCTTATAACGTCAAGACATATACCTTCCTCAAGGGGCCATTCGATATTGCCGAAGGCAGGGTCCGTATATACTCTTTCTATGGTTTTTCCGTATTTTTTTGCACCGAGCTTTCTTGTGATGTCGGCGTAGTGCCTGCCTGCTATGGTATCGGGATGCCCGGATGCCCAGACTATCAGCTTTTCGTAGAAATTACGGAAGGACAGACCGTGCTCGTAATTCATATATCTTGCAGGGAACTGCAGAATACCCATATAGTGGAAGCAGTTTATGAATGCGCCGAAGGTGCAGGTCTTTACCCACATATCATAGTCCATAGAATAGGTGGAAATGATGATATTCGAGTATTCTATAATGCCCTCCTGCGGCTTTGTATGAAGCTGTGCGTATGGAATCCTTGCGGTTTCTATCTTGAATTCCTCTATAGTCTCCTTCTGTCCGAGACGGGAGTTCATCAGAAGCTCACAGTAATGCATAAAGCAGCTCTTTGTGGTGGCTGAATGCATCATAACGTCAAGATTATCGGCAAAGGAATCGTAGGTTTCTCCGGGAAGTCCGTAAATGAATTCGGAGTATGCGGGAATGCCTGCCTCGTTATACATTTCCGTCAGCTTGCCGTATTTTTCAAGAGTCATATTTCGTCTGCCGATGTTTTTAAGAGCCTCGGGGCAGAGAGTCTGCAGGGCAAGGGATGCGCCCTTGAGAATACCGCAGTCGTTGAGCTTCTTGTTTATGTTGAATTCCTGCATTCCGCCGCCCTCGGTGGTACAGCACTTGAATGCCTCGGGGTAGCCCGTTTTCTCTTTTATCCGCAGGAATGCGTCAACTATGTCATAGTCACGGGGGAACATACCGAAGTTTGAATCTATACAGAAGCAGAAGGCGATCTTGTGGTCTGCAAACCATTGAATTTCAGCAATTACTCTTTCAAGAGGGAAGTGGCGGACCTTCAGATTGAAGCTTCCCCAGTCGCAGTAGGCACATCTGAAGGGACAGCCTCTTATGGTCTCAAAAAGAGCGGAGAAGGTTATGTTGTCCTTTTCAAGAATTTCGTCGAACCAGCCCTCAAGATAGGGTGAGGGATAGTCGAGAGTTGTGATTTCCTTAAAGGGATTGAGAACGGGGCCGTTTTCGGAGCGGTAGGAAATATTGGGTATCTCCGAAAAATCGTTATCCGTAACAAGGTGCAGAAGAATATCGTGAAAGGCAATTTCACCCTCACCGTGAATGAGGAAATCAACGAAGGGAAATTCATTGAGCTGCTCACAGGAATCGTTATCCACGTTGTGTCCGCCGAATATGATTTTACAGTCGGGATATTTTTCTTTGAGCTTTTTCGCAAATACCTTATTGTATTCAAAATTCCATATATAGCAGGAAAAGCCTACGACTGCAGGCTCTTCCATGCCTGCCAGAGCCTCGTCAATGTCCTCTCTTTGATAAAGGAATTTCTTTACGTTATAGCTTTCCTTGATAACAGGGTCCTTGAATGAATAAGCCGCAAGCAGACCCGTGGCATAGGGGAGATATGCGGATTTGTTTTTGCCCTCGCCGTGAAGCTCACAGGCTTGCACAAAGTATATATTTTTCATTTTTTTTCATTCCTTCTTTTTTTTAGAAATATTTTGAAGGTGGCTTTCATAAAGCCTACGTGATATCTGAACGTAAGGTGTGACGAGCCGTGCTTACGGCGGTACACCTTCGACGGAAATTCAATTGCGGGAAGCCTTTCCGTTTCCTGAAGCAAAGCCAGCTCTAAAACGAAGGCATCGGGACAAAGGAAGCTATGCTCCTTTATTATATGTGCCGGAGTAGACTGAAACAGATAGGTAACGTCACTGCCCTTTGTGGAGAAAAGTATTTTAAGAACCAGCTGAAAGGCACGGTTTATAAGGATTTTCCCTTTCGGATATTCGCTGAAGCATCCTTTTATGAGATTTCTTGAGCCCGTTATGATGTGCCGGGGATGCTGCTTTGAAAGCCGCGCCATAACCGCGATATCGTGAGGGTCGTTTTCCATATCCGCACCTATCATAGTTATATGCGAGCCGCGGCTGAGAGATATTCCGTATCTTACGGCATCCCCCACGCCCTTCCCCGGCTGACAGGCTACGTTAAAGACGGTATCGGGATATTTTTCTCTGAAGGACTCAAGGTATTTTACAAATTCCCCGTCGGAGTGGGGCGAGTATATAAGTCCTATGTCGCTTATATCGTCCCTTTCGCAGGTGTCGAGAATAATTCCGATAACCTCTTTTATGTCTTCTTTTTCATCTATTGTGGGAATTATCACCGACAATCCCGTAAAGCCGCTCACCGTCTCACCTGCCGTTTTATAAATATTGACAAAAAAATTAAAAATGATGTATGATATATTATATCAAAAGAAAACATAATTTACAATAATAATTTGCGGAAGGTTTATTATTATGGGAAAAGGAAGCTCTGCGAAAAATAACAAAACGGAAAACAAGGGTAATAAGAGTGAAAAATCCCTTTCTCCGAAACAGCAAAATACTGAGGAAGTAAACGATAAGGCAGTAAAAGCAGCACTGAGACGGGAAAAAACGGATAAGCTTATTGCAGGAGCTGTCGGCTCTTTGTGGTTTGTTCCCGTTACGGCAGTCCTCTGCTTTGCGGCAATATGCGGAATCTGCTATATGCAGGAGGAAATGATATTTGCCGACGACTTTAAGATGCAGGGGATATTCCATTGTCTCTACGTGGGTGATTTCTCCATAGGCATCAGCTCAAGACTATTGATAGGAAGCCTTCTTTCTCTGTTTACGGAAACACTCAGCGCAGACGTAATTGACGGCTTCGCAAAGGTATTTCTTTACCTTTCCTTTATTCTGCAGGCATTTTTTGCCGCTGTAGTTATAAGAAAAGCGTTAAGGGAAAAAAACAACTATATGCTCATTATTGCGGCTGTTTTTGTGGTCTGTCCCGTAACCGTGTGTGCGTATACTATGTTTTTCGGAGTGCTTGACCTTTATAATTACGTGCTGTTTATTGCGGCTATGATAATTCTTATAAAGGGAAAAAGCAATCTTCAGCTGCTGATTCCCCTTATATCCGCGGCGGGACTTCTCATACATTATTCTTATTTCTTCGCATTTTTCCCCGCACTTTTCGTAATGGGGCTTTACAGAGCCGTGAGCTGTGAGAAAAAACAGCTGGGAAAGGAAGCCGCAGCATTGGGACTCAATACGGCTGTAAGCGTCGGCGGATTCTTTTATCTGACGCTTATTGCCAAGAATTTTATGGTAATGACTCCCGAACAGATGCTGGAGCACGTGCATTCAAAGGCGGACAAAACGGTAATGATATATGACGACTATCTTATGTACTATATATACGATATCTTCAAGGGTACTCAGATGACGGATTCCGCTTCGTCTTTGTCTGCGCTTATAAATATAAACGGTGAGCTGAGAAAGCCTGTGGCTACGCTGCAGTATCTGCTGTTTATTTCTCTTATTGCGTTAATATTCTGGACAGTAATGATTATTCTTGCAAAAAAAGAAAAGGATGTAAAAAAGAAATTACCGTATATTGCCGCGTGTGTAATGCCGTTTGCTCTTGTTCCCGAGCTTATTCTTTCCTCCGATACTTGGAGATGGATTGCAAGCACAACGTACTGCCTGTTTTACGTGCTTTTTGCTTTATATCTGATGAATCCCCCCGTGCTTTCGGAATTGTCCGAAAAAATGAAAAAAATGAAGCCTGCGGGGAAAATTGTGATATCGGTTATTCTTCTGGCATATTTCGCCTATTGCTTTATTTTTGAACACGTAATTTATGATTAACGGATGATAATTAAGGGTGCCGTAAAAAGCTTTTCGTTTTTTTACAGCACCCGTTTTATATTATATTATGCGGTCTTTGCTTTTTTCAGCTCCTTGCGCTTTCAGCTGATTTTGGATTTTATAAATCTCATAAGAAAACTCCAGTCGTCTCTTGAGAAGAAATGTCTGCCCTTGCGATAGGAATAAGCGGGGCAGCCTTCCGTAAATTCATCGCCGATTTCTGCTTTTTTGCCGCAGACGAAGCCCCGTGCACCTGCATTATCAAAGGCGGGGGAGGCGGCAAGGCAGGCGAGCTGTTCACCCGTGGGGTCTGCCCAAGCGTCCTCGGAGGCGGAGACAACACTGACGTAGCGCGGCGCACTGCAGGCAAGAAGGTAGTGCTGGTCAAAGGGCATAGAATATTCGTTATCCGTATATTTTCTGTAATTCTCGCAGAACCAATAGGGGAAATTACGGCAGATATCTCTGACGGTCTCTCCCGTGTTGTCCCTCGCGATTGACGCACCGCCGCAGCCTGAGCAGTTGGAATGGACGAAGGTAAAGCGTTCATCAAAGGCACCTGCAACAAGAGCGGTTTTGCCGAGCCTTGAGTGACCGCACACGGCGGCTCTTCTCATATCCAGACGTGCATCCGTTTCGGCAAAATCAAGCACTCGGCAGGCTGCCCACGCCCACAGGCACAGCTTTCCGCAGTCCGTATCGCTTCTTTTTCCGTCGGGATAGAAAAGACCTGCAAGGCCGTCCGTAAAATCGGCATCATCGGACGTTACGTCCTTGAAAAAGATGTTGAACGCCGCGAAGCCGTTGTCAAGAATCTCCTCAGCGGGATAATAGAAGTTAGGCACGTTCTTTTCAAAGTTCAGATTTACGAAAAAGGGAAACGGACCCTCTCCCTCGGGAACCATATAGGAAACGGGGAAGGAGAATTTCTGTCCTTTAACGGTAACGGTAACGGTAACCTCCCAAAGCTTACCCTTGCCTGCGAAAATATTATCATTTCTCAGCTGTGATACCGAAAATTCGGTTTTTTCGGGAGGGGCGGGGAAATATCCGTACTCCTCTCTTTGTATGATCTCAAGCATTTCCTCCCTTGATAAAAGGGGAGGTAATTTTCTTTTTTTTAATAAAGCTTCCACGATTGCAACGTCTCCTTGTTTATTTCCGAATTAAAAGCTGTATTCCGAAATGAATTTTCCCATATCGGGGCCGCCGGGGTGTATGTCATAGCCCTGCCAGCCTAAAACCCGTCCCAGAGAGGGAATGACCATAAGATTCTGACCGTTCATTCCGCCCTTGCTGTAAGCGTCTCTTATGCCGTTGGGCGCAAGCTCATACTGTCTGTCAAGCACTCTTTTAACCCATTCTTCGGATACGATTCTCTTTCCGAGATATTCACCGCCGTTCAGATAAACCGCTCCGAGCTTCACCATATCCCCGACTCTGATATACAGTCCCGTAGCACCCATAGCGTGTCCCTTGGGACAACAGCTCCAGGCGGCCTCACGGAAGCCTAAGGGCAGGAAAATATTTTCCCAGCAGAAGGCGAAAAGGGGCTTGCCCGACACACGGCTTACAATACGGGACAATATATAATATCCTGCATCGTCATACCGTTTTTCGGTATCGGGGGGACATATCCACTTTTTCAGCATTATCTCCCTCAGATAGTCGGGGTCGTATTTCGATGCGTCAAAAACGTCAATGTCAAAGCCTCCGGGGAAGCCGACTCTGTGCCGCATAAGCATATCAAGCGTAGTCTTATCCCAATAGGGGTCATAGCCCTCGGGACATTCCTCGCCTAAAATTTCCGTAACGGTATTATCGACGCTGAGCATTCCTCTGTCACAGAGAATACCTACAGCCGTTACCGTAAACATTTTTGAAACGGAATAAATATTCTGACAGGGGTTGTTTTCCGCAATCTCGATTTTTTCGGGAGCGTTATTCCCCGTAATCTCGGCAACGGAAAACACCCTGCCGTTGTTATTTCTTATAAACTCAGCAAAATCCTCAAGAAATTTACTCATAAAATCACCGGCCGTTTATTTATTATTTAAGAACAAAATATCCTGTCGGGGGGAGCAGTAAGTCTCCCGACACCTCTTTTTCACCGAGAACGTCGGTGTAGCTCTTGTCAAGGGTCACCGTATGCTCGTTTTCTGAGAAGTTGAAAATGAAAACGTAGTCTCCGCGCTTTCTTATGAGAAGCTCCTTGTCTGCCTTTATGCCCGTGTCGGGAATAATACCGATTTCCTTTATAAGGGCTTCGCAGAAATCGTCGGCAAAGTCCTCGTCATTTCTGAATGCCGTGTAATATGCATTTCCCTTGCCGTAGGAGTTTTTCGTAACTGCAGGCTCACCCTTATAGAAGTCTGAGGTATACGTGCCGAGAATTTCGGCACCCTCGGAGTGGATAATATCAAGCACTACCTCGGTTTTATAAGTCTTTCCGCCGAATTCAGCCGTGCCCTCTCTGCCCTCGGGGATTCCGCCCGTTTCCTCTGCCCATACTCCGAAAGCTTTTCTGAGATTTTCGGCAGGCAGACC
The DNA here is from genome assembly GCA_045589015.1 of Acutalibacteraceae bacterium. Lineage (GTDB taxonomy): Bacteria > Bacillota > Clostridia > Oscillospirales > Acutalibacteraceae > RUG806. Next base: position 21,521 of record JAZNFG010000103.1, on the reverse strand, counting down.
GCCGAGGTATACCATATCATCCTTATCGGCAACCGCGAAAAGGTAGGTTGCGACAAAATTGCCGCCGTTTTTTATATATTCCTCGATTTTTTCCTTTACACCGTCCCCCAGCATATACATAAAGGGCGCGATAACAAGGTCATATTTCGTATAATCGTCGGTCTCGCTTATTACGTCACAGGATATTCCTCTGACAGCAAAGGGACGGTGCCATTTTTCGCATTCCTTGAAATAGTCACGGTGAAGATTGTTATATCCGCAGAAATGCTCCGTAGCGTGGGAATTGTCCCAGTCGCAGATAACCGCTACCCGACTATGTGATTTTCCGCCCGTAACACCGCCGAGCTTTTTAAGCTCCTTCCCGAGGGCGGCAACCTCTTTGAAAACTCTCGTTTCACCGGTTCCCACGTGGTCAACCACAGCACCGTGGAATTTTTCGTGTCCGCCGCGGCTTTTTCTCCATTGGAAATACTGCACGCTGTCTGCTCCGTAGGCGACTGCAAGCATAGACTTCTGAGCGTGTCTTCCGGGGTGAAGAAGACAGTTTACGTCTCTCCAGTTAACGAGGGAAGGGGAGCTTTCCATAAGAAAGAAGGGCTCGCCGCCGCCCATTGAACGGTATACGTCATAGGTAAAGGTCCATTGTCTCGCTATTTCAAGAGAATCCTCCGCATCAAATGGGGGATATGAGTCGTAGGAGATTATATCAAGCCTCTTTGCCAGCTTCTGATAGTCCAAGCCGGTATAAAAGCCCATCATATTCGTGGTAATGGGGATATTCGGAGTCAGCTCTCTTAAGGGCTCAATCTCATTTTCAAAAAACGATATATGGCTGTCCGAAACAAAGCGGTTCCAGCAGAGCTTCAGAGCGGAAACGTGGTTTTCTCCGCGAAACTTTGGTGAGGATATTTGCTCCCAATCGGTAAAGCGGTGGCTCCAGAAGCCGTTCCACCATTTGAAATTGAGCTTTTCGATATCGTTGTCATATTCCTTCTTCAGCCATTCTCTGAACGCCCTCTGACAAAGCTCACAATGGCATTCACCCGAATATTCGTTTGATATATGCCACATCATAAGCGCAGGATGATTTTTATACCTTTCGGCAAGACGCCTGTTTATGCTTCTCACCTTTTCGCGGTAAAGCGGAGAGGTAAGGCAGTGATTATGTCGGACACCGTATTCGTTTCTGATACCGGATTCGGGCACCTGAAGCACCTCGGGATATTTTTGCGCCATCCAAGGCGGTCTTGCCCCCGACGGAGTTGCAAGCACGGCTTTTATGCCGTTTTCGTGCATCTTGTCGAGAATCGTATCAAGGAAAGAGAAATCGTAAACCCCCTCCTCGGGCTCAAGCACGGACCAGGAGAAAATTCCCACCGTAGCGGAATTTATCCCTGCCTCCTTCATAAGCCTCATATCGTCGTCCCATATTTCGGGCGTGCTTATCCATTGGTCGGGATTATAATCCCCGCCGTGTACTATATATCCAAACGGTTTCATAAATAACCTCCCGTTTTTTCTGACGAAGTTTTCAGAACATTTCGGGGCTCCTGCAAGAACGAGCTGAACTTTCAGGAACCCCTTGTTTTATCGTGTTTTATCTTGTTTTATGTGCTCTTAAAATTTTGACGTTTTTTGTGAATTAATTATGCAACCATTGCAAAAAGCATGTGGAAGAAGTCAAAAATCTTTTTGAAGAAATCTCTTATTTTATCAAGGAAGCATTCGTCGGCAGGCTCGGAATCGTAGCCGGGAAGGGTCACGTTATTGTCCTTCGGCTCACCGTCCTTGCCGAATTCACCGAGAAGGGGAAGGGCAACCGACGTTACGAAAAGCTCTGCGCCTCTGAATTTATCAAAATTACTGCCTACTGCATCAATGATATCCTGAGAAATATCAATTCCGAGAAGAGAAGCAACAAAGGAAAGGATATAGGTAAATTCCTCGTTTGTCACGTCAGAGAAGGAATAATTTATTACTATGGCAAGAAGTCTTGTGAACAGCACCATTTCGTCGGAATAGCCTGCGAAATTTTCGTCACCCTCAATCTTGCCCTGATAAATGGCTACGATAAGGTCGATAATGGTCTTGTAATCGGATTCAAGGATATCGATATCAAGCTCCTCTGCCATAGCCTCAAGGCTTATTTCGTCGTTTGCGGCATCAGCCTTGTAAATAGGCATTTTTGCGGCTTCCTCAAGCTTGCCTGCCGCCTTATCGACAATTGCGTTTATCGTTTCGTCATCGGTGTTGAGAAGCTTTTTCAGCTGGCTTGCCTTTGTGTATGCGGAAATTGTGAGCTTGACACCGAGATAGGTGCAGTTTTTTGCATAGGCAAGGAAATTGCTCTCGGCAAGAGCGAATGCCTCTTCGTGGATGCCGTCGGGAAGAAGTGAGGTATCGATGCTTCTTACGTAGTCCGTACGGAACCCGGCATCTTCACCGAAGCTGACGACTCTGTATGCACAGGGATACTGAGAAAGAGAATTCGTTACTGCCTCATAAATAACGTTACCGCTTTCACTCGTATATTTTGCAATATCGTGTGAATGGGTGTGTGCGGAGAAAACGTATTTAACGCCGTTATCCGCAAGCATTGAAGCAAGGCTGAAATCTGAGGGGGTAAGAACGGAGTTTGTGTGAATCTTGCTTTGTAAAATGAAGTGCTCCGTAACGTTATAGTGCGTCATAGCTATGACCCTTTTGCCCTCGGCGGCTGCCTTTTTGAGCTGAGCCTCTATCCAGTCAAATCTTGCGCCCGTAACGGCATTCTGCTGATGTGCGGGACCCGTTGAGTCAATGGCAAGAAGCATATATCCGTTTGCAAGCTCAGCCATATACGTACCCGAATTCGGGTCGTTGGCTACGGCTTCGCTGTAGCCGAAATCAGCATAAATGCTTTCAAAATCCGCAACTGAGGTCTTGAGATAATCGTGGTTGCCGGCTACAACGAAAACCTTTTTGCCCGTTGTGCCTTCAAATTCGGTGAACAAATCTGCAAGAAATTCGTGCTCTTCCTTGAGACCGTTGTTGGAGATGTCACCGGGAATGATTACGAAATCGCTTTCGTTTGCCGCTGCCTGCTCAAGGAATGCCTTGATAAGCGCGTAGGATTCGTAAATGAGCTGTCCGCCCGAGGAAACGTGTGCATATTCCACACTTTCGGAATTTCTTTTCTTTACGGAATCCGCAAATGCATCCTCAAGGTCAAGGTGCAGGTCGTTTGTGACCGTAACTGAAATGCCCTCCTCTGCGGCAAAGGCAATCGGTACAGCCGACACAATAAGAATAAAACAAAGTGCAAGTGCAAGAGCCTTTTTCATACATTCTAATCCCCTTTTGTTTATTTTTTCTTTTATAATTAATAATACTATATTTTGCGGCTATAGTCAATGATACTATATGCACATATTTTCGGGGATATAATGGCAAAAATAACCAACAAAAATAAGGGGATGTAAGCATTTTTGCTTTTACAGCCCCCGTTTTTGTTTGTTATATATTCTTTTTTTTAAGCTCGCTGAGCTTGTCGGGGAAGTTTACGGTCATTCCGTCAACTCCCGAAAGGAAAGCCCTTTTCATAAGCTCCTCGTTTTTAACTCCCCACGCTCTGACTCTGAAGCCCTCGCTGTGCCAATGCTTCACCCTTTGCGGTGAAGTGGTTTCCGCCAAGGGACAGTACTCCCTGATACCGTTTTCTTTAAGAAAGCGGAAAGCTTCGCTGTCCTGCTTTGTTGTCAGAAAACCCGTTTCAAATTCGGGAGCAATTCTTCTGAAGTTTATAAGATAATCCTCATGAAAGGAGGTTACCGTGGTTTTTTTTACCATATCGTATTTTTTCAGAAGTCTTGCGGTCTCCTCCTCCGTGTTTTCCCCCTTCAGCTCAATGGCGAAGGTGATATCTCTGAAGGAAAAGAGTCTCAGAAAATCCTCAAGCGTGACTATTTTGTCAGAAAAGCCGTTTTTGGTGACTCTGATATCCGAAAGCTCGGAAAGGGTAAAATCCTCAACAGCACCCTCTTTGCCCGTCATACGGATAAGCTCATTGTCGTGAAACAGCACGGCTTGTCCGTCACGGGTCAGCCTTACGTCTGTTTCTATGCCGTCTGCGCCCATAAACAGTCCCGTATAAAAGGCAAGGAGCGTATTTTCGGGGAGATATTCGCTTGCTCCTCTGTGAGCAAAATTTATACAGCTTCCCGTGCCGATGCACTCCTTTTACGTCAGAATTTTACCTTGGGGTCCTTGAATTCCGCAAGTCTTTTTTCATAAGCGGACATAGCCTCTTTTCTGAATGCCGCCTTGCCCTTGCCGCCTGCAAGGGAAATTATATGCTCTGCAAAAAGAGGATTAAGAGGAAGGATGGGGCCGAGACACGTGGTGCAGATAAGATTGTTTTTTCTCATACCCTCGTATGCGGCGCCCTTGTTGATTCCGTCGCCTCTTATCATTTTAAGGAAGAAGCAACGGGAGTTGTCTCCGTAGATAAAGCTGAACTGAGAACGGAAGGCGACTATTTCAATTCCGTCACATTCACCGAGAACCTTTCCGTTATACCTCTTGAAGAGGTCGGTTTTTGCCGTAAGAGGGAAGAAGCCGAGTCCCTTTGCTTCTTTTTTTTCCGTGATATATTCGATTTTTTCACAGAAAAGCTCAGCCGCATTTCCCGTGGCAAGTATAACCGTGCCCTTTTCGGTCAGTTCAATAAGTCTATCCTTCAGAGGAGTGAGAATGTCAAGCACACGTCTTTGCATTTCCTCGCTCATAGAGCCTATGAGTATCATATCGGGGTCATTGTCGGCAAAATAAGGTCTCGTCAGCAGATTCGTTTCATAAAATACTGCGTCGGGAAGGCACTTTTTCAGATATTCTCCGTTCTGTGCGTCTCCGTAAAGTCCGCAAACCTCGCCAAAAAGAATTTCAACGGTCATTATTTTGTTCCCTCCCCTAATTTTTTCAGCTGCAGCTTCATATTGTCCGCATCAGGCTGACGGTAAAGCTCGTAAAGCACGTATATATCCGTAAAACGGCTTGTGTCTATAACGGATACTGCCTTCGTCACGTCCTCGCACAGCACTATCTTTTCCTTGCTGACACCTGCAAGCAGGGCGCGCAGAAGCTGGTCGCGGCAACGGGGACCCGTGAAAATAATCTGTCCGATGCTGTCAGATGCAAGATAAGAATAATCGCAGTCGTAAAGCCACGGTGTGCTTTCGCTTTCACCGATATTATCGTGAAGGTCGTCTATATCAATAAGAAGAAGCTTGTTGCTTACGGGAATGGAAGCCACGTAGCTGAAGCATCTTGCGCAGGCTATGGGGTTTTGTCCCTTTGCCATCTGGAAGGTGATGTTGAGCCTTCCCGAGGTCATTGTGTCAAATCGGGTTTTTACTATTTCCGATTCGCTGAAGCCTTTTTTTATCCCGTCAGGTGTAAGACCGACCTCCGTGAGAAGTGCGATTGCACCTGCAAAGTTGTAGGCGTTTACTATATTATCGTTTATGAGATTGTAGGTATATTCCGTGCCCCTTGCGCAAATGGTGAATTTACTGCTCTCGCGGTCAATATCCGTTATAACGTAATCTCTTTCGGGTGAACGAAGGGAGCAGTTGGGACAATGCATTCTGCCTATGTGGTTATATCTTATATAATCACTTTCAAGGGGACTTTTACATTCGGGGCAGTATACGATATCACTTAAAAACGGCTTTTCGCTGACCTCGGGCTTTTCTGCATCAAGACCGAAATATACTCTGTCCTTGCACTGAGGCGCAAGAGTTGAGGTAATAAGGTCGTCACCGTTAAGAATAAGCTTTGTTTTCTCGGGAAGCGCCGAGGTTATGATATAGCTTATAAAGCCCGTATGAGCGTTTCTCTTGATGGAGTCGCGCATAATGTTGTTTACTACAAGATAATCGGGCTTGATATAGGGGTGAACAAGAAGCGAGGAACGCTCGTCAACCTCTAAAACGGCAATATCCTTTTTGGCCTTACCGAAAATTGTGCTGTCCGCTAAAAGTGCCGCCGCAACACCTGCCTGTACGTTTGAGCCGAAGGAATTGTTGGTGACGGAATAGCCGTTTTTTATAAGAATTGAATTGAGAAGGTTGCTGACGGTGGTTTTTCCGTTTGTTCCCGTAACGCAGATAACCGTTTCGGGCATTTTAAGGTGGCCTAAAAAGTCCTTTGAAATTTTGAGCGCAACCTCACCGGGAAGATAGGTGGCGTTTCTGCCGAGCAGCTTCAGAAGAAGTCTTGCCGTCTTTGCCGCCCACAGGGCAATAAAAAAGCGTAATTTTTTCATAAATCGTTTTCCCTTTTTATTTTTTAAAAGCTGTCAGGGAAGAAACCCCGACAGCCTTACTTTTGTACTATGCGGAAAAATCTGATTTTTGGAAGCCGATATCCGCTTGTCAGAAAATTCCTTTGAAAAAGGCTTACTGAAGAACAGCCTTGAGGCTCTTTTTGAGAATTTCCAGTCCCTTGATAAGATTTTCGTCTTCTATTACAAGGGGAGGCATAAGCTTGAGAACGAGGTTGTCTCTGCCGACTCTTTCAACGATGAGCCCGTTTTTGAAGCATTCTGCAATAAGGGGCTTTGTCATATCACAGGGGAACTCAGAGAAGTCAACACCCCAGATAAGACCCGTACCTCTGAAGGAAATTCTTTCGTCAAGAGGACAGATTTCCTTTGCAAGGAAATCGGACACAAGCTGTCCCTTTCTCTGAACCTCAGCCTCAACGTTTTCCTCAACAACCTTGCGAAGTCCCTCTTTGCCTGCAATAAGGGAAAGCTGGTTGCCTCTGAAGGTGCCCGTATGCTCACCGGGAGTCCATATATCAAGCTCCTTCTTGAAGAGAACGAGAGCAAGAGGCATACCGCAGCCGCCGATTGATTTTGAAAGAGTAACGATATCGGGAACGATGCCTGCCTTTTCAAAGGAGAAGAAGGTACCCGTTCTTGCGTTGCCTACCTGAATTTCATCGGCAATAAGAAGAATATCGTGCTTTGTGCAAAGCTCTCTGAGAGCCTTGAGGAATTCGGACTCAAAGGCATATATGCCGCCGTCAGCCTGAACGCACTCAAGAATAACAGCCGCAGGCTTTTCAATGCCCGAGTGGTCGTCGGTGAGAATAGCTTCCATATACTTGACAGAATCGAAGCCGCCGAGCATATAGGGGGCGGGAATATGCGTTACGTTGCCGAGGCACTGACCTGCGCCCTCTCTTGAAGATGCATCGGTAGTAAGGGAAAGTGCGCCGAGAGTCATACCGTGGAATGCGCCCATAAAGGCAAAGATGTTTTCTCTTTTTTTGTTCTTTCTTGCAAGCTTCAATGCTGCTTCAACAGCATTTGTGCCCGTGGGTCCTGCGAACTGAATCTTGTAATCAAAGCCTCTGGGAATGAGTATCTTTTCCTGAAAATACTCAATAAAATCTCTCTTGGGAGCGGTATACATATCCATAGAATGAACGATACCGTCATTTTTAAGATATTCAACGATTTTTTCTACCATTGAATCGGGGTTGTGACCGTAGTTGAGTGCGCCTGCACCTGCGAAGAAGTCAATATATTCCTTGCCGTCCTCATCCGTCATAACACAGCCCTTTGCCTTCGTAAAAACGGTGGGGAAGCTGCGGCAGTAGGAGCGGACGTTTGATTCGTAGCTTTCAAATGCTTTAGTGTTCATTTTACTTCACTCTTTTCGTTATGTATTTTAATACAGATTAAAGTATATCATAGGGAAAATACAAAATCAAGATAAAGGAAAATTTTAACTCATTAAAATAAAATTAAGTTTCTGTAAAATTTGCTCTCATACAGACCGTGCTTTGTTGACATATTATCGGGGTTCTGTTAGTATTTAAGTGTAAGTCGCAGAACGTTTCGTTTTTTGCGGCACATACTTTTTTACGGGGAAAAATGATGAGAAAATTTACGGTAATTTTAATTTCGATAATGATTTTTATATCGGGATGCATTCCTGCAAATGCATACGATTTGTTTCTGATAAAAAACGGAGATGCGAACGTTGACGGCAGCGTCGGTGCAGAGGATGCAAGACTTATCCTCAGAACCGCGGTAGGACTTTTTTCTCCCGTGATATTCTTTCGTCCCGTATTCGATGCGGACTGCGACGGAAAAATTACAGCCTCGGATGCAAGACGGACTCTCAGAATTGCCGTCGGACTTGAAAAAAACGACAGCTCGGAGTTCACAGAGGAAAAGCAGGCTCAGAGCCTTATGAATGCGGTTTCGGAAAAGGAATTAAAGAGAATTATGGCGGATATCTGCGCTATAGGCTCGCGTTCCGTGATTTATCCGAAAAATAATCTTGCTGCGGAAAAATATATATCTGATGCACTTTCCTCTGCGGGCTACAGCGTAAAGCGTCAGAAATTTACCTATGCGGGAATTGAAACGGCAAACGTAACTGCGATTCTTAATAAGGACGAAAAGCATAACGATATCGTCCTTCTTGCCGCTCATTACGATTGCTGGGACGGAGCTGAAGGTGCTGTTGACAACGCCTCGGGCGTGGCAACGCTGCTGCATATAGCAGGGCTTCTGAAATCCACGGGCATAAGCTTTGATAAGGAAATAAGAATTGCCTTTTTCTCTGCAGAGGAGATGGGCTATCACGGTGCATATCACTATCTTTCTAACCTTACGGCAGACGAAAGAAACAGAATTAGCGTTTATAATCTTGATATGACGGGAAGAAGCACACTCGGCGGCGGTGATATGCTAACCGTCAGCACAGAGCCCGTGACGGGAAGCTATATTCCCGAGAGTGCGCAAAGCAACGGCATCAGTAAAGCCATAGATAAGGCGAAGGCACTTATCGGAGATATTGGGGAAAAGAAATATTATTCTCCCGTTGCGGCAGGCAGACACGATATAGTTCCCTTTAGACAGGCTGATATCCCTTCGGTTACACTTTCCTGGAGAGAAATCAGAGGTGAGGCGGCTTTTGGCTCTGACTTTGACCTTGCTCCGCCCTCACAGATACATACTAAGCTTGATACCATAGGAAGCTTTGATTTTTCTTCTCTTGAAAAAACAACGAGGCTGGTTGCGGCATCGCTTATATTTATATAAAAGCAAGTGAGAGGGGATGTAAAAAAAGCGAAGACCGCATAAAACAATACACAGCAAGAGAGCTCGGCAAGTGAAAATATTTGCCGAGCCCTTTTAAAACACACAATAATGCAAAAATTATTTATTTTTATGTTTTATGCCACGAACTCTCCCTCGCCGCTCGACGCACCTTCCGTACGCCTTCGGGCAAACAAAATCAAGCCTTGCGTCTTGATTTTGCTCGGTTTGTCCGTTCTTCATCTTTTTTTCCTATCCCCTTAAAATGAGCTGAAAAAAACTTTCGTTTTTTTACAGCTCCCTCCCCCGTTTTTTTATTCCTCAAAGCAATTATAAGTCTTCAGTATGTGCTCACCCGTTTTATACATAAAACGCTCCATTTCCTTTGCAAGTGCAAGGGGCGGGTCGGCAAGAAGTCTGCTTTTTTCAAATCTTCTTCGGTCTCCCTGCCAGTAATCATAGGGGCGAAGAGACGAATCGCATTCAAAGGTGAGAGGCCCCTTAAAGCCGATATCAAGAAGAGCCGTCATAACCTCGTCAACGTTCATCGTACCCATAAAGGGGATTATATGCTCGTCACCCGAGCCGCGGTTATCGTTGAAGTGTACGGCAAAAAGCTCCTTGCCGAGAGATAGGATTTCTTCATACTGATTGCCCTCGCAGTTGGCGTGTCCCGTATCCCAGCAGGCGTGGAAAAGAGGATGGTCAACGTATTCACAGAATTCCCTCATATCATTTCCTCTGATGAGATAGTACATATCCCCCATATTCCTTACGGTGGAATTTTCGCAAAGGACGTTTACACCGTGCTTCTCCATAACGGGAAATATTTCTGAGAAGAATTTCTTGTTTTCCCTGAACCAGATCTCCTTGTCCCGTATTTTACTGCTCCAGCCGGGGTGAACCACAATATTGGGAATGCCGAGAATACCGCATATCTCCACGGCTCTGACCGTCTTGAAAACGGCATCGTCATAAGAGTCCGCGCGGTCACCCAGATTGTTTGTATTGGGAGAATGGGACTGCACAAAGGTACAGCCGAGGCCTTCTGCATAGCTTTTTATGTCAAGGACGTTTTCCTTCCAATTGTCCGAAAAGAAAAGGGGATTGTCTGCCTTTACAGTATACAGGGAAAGGTCAAGATATCTGAACCCCGCCTCGCTTACGTGGCGGATGCACTCCTTGTAGGTGAGCTCATATCTTCCGAAGTCACCGGTAGTTGTGGCAAGCTTCATAATAACACTCCTTTATTTTTTAAGCACGAATCCTGCAAAGCCGAAGGGCGGGATGTCGCTGAGAACCAGCTTGCCGTCTGTTACGGTACCGCTGCAGGAGATAAATTCCACGTCGGAAAAGTCAATGTTTACGGTTATTTCAGGCTCTATAACGGTATCTGCAAAGAAGTTCCATAAGCCTGCGGCTAAAGAGGAATCGTTTTCCTTGCATTGTATATAAAGTGACGGATGTCCGCCTGCTTCAACGGGAAGGCGGTTGCCCGAAAGGCGGAATACCCCATTTCTGTACTGTCTGTTTCTCTCATAGTGTCTGAGAACGTTGGGATTATTTATATCGGGAATGACATTAAGAACGAGAAAACGCTGTCCCTGCGCATTTTCATAGAAGAAGGATAACGGGATCTTTCGGGAATCCTTCTCGGTATATGAAAGAACCTCTGCCGTGTCACGGAGTGTTACGTCCCTTATCTGTGTACCCATAGTGCTGATTCGGTTAAGGTTATCCGTAAATATTTCATAGGCACCTGCCGTAATTTTTTCTCCTGTTGAGACCATTCCCGTGTCGATGCCCTTTTCACAGAGGATACGGGCAGCGGTAATATCAAGAATGAGTCCCTTGCTGAAGGCGGAATCGGGCAGGTGTCTTGCATTTTCGCCGAAAACGGCACCGCAGATTCCCGTCTCCTCGTAGACTGTGGGAATTGTGTTATAAGAAAGAGTGCGTGCGGCAAGGGAGAAAAACAAGTGGTCTATGAAGCATTCTTCCTCAAAAACAGCATCCGCAAGCTTTGTCGGCGATTCGTAAACCCGTACACCCACGGCGGTCTTATCGGTAAAATGCTTTTCTATGAGAGGGTAGAGTGATTTATTTCTCTGATGAAAGCGGGCATATCCCGTTTCATAATCGGGAGATGAAGCGTAGTCCATTCCGTATTTCAGAATGCCGTCCGTACAGCCGGCGGCACGCATAGCGGTGTCAAAGCCTTCAAGGAAGGACGCAGGCACAAGCGTACGGGGACGCGGATATACGTCGCCCTCGGAAAAAATCTCAATACCGCGGTTTTCTGTCCAGGCGCATTCCATTCTTGAAAGCTCTATGCTGTCCTGAAGAGAAATTCCCCACGCCTTGAGTGCTGCCCAGTAGGGGGCACCGATGAGACGGAAAAAGGGCTTGGTTTTCCCTGCAAAAATAAGAGAAAGCTCCTCGGCGGAAACACCGTCTATATCCCAGGAGTTAAGGCAGGCACAGGCACCGAGACGGATATTTTCATCAACCTTATCTACTGCACGGCGCATTCTTTTTGCAAATCCCCTGAAAGCATCGCCGTTGGCTTTTATATACGCATCGCGGTATTTGTTTTTGCCGCCGAGATACACGTTTTCTCTGATAATTTCTTCGGTTGTGTCCTCACCGAGAATTTCCGATATCATTTTCAGATGGTTTTTACACACGCATCCGGGTGCTTCACCGAGAAAGCCGTATCGGAGATCGTCGTCGTACATTATTATATCCACACCCGTTCTTGCAATATCCTCGGTGTAAGAGGCGGCAAAGTCCAGAAAATCACCGTCGGCAGGACACATATTTTCAGAGTAATCCTGTCCCTTCAGGCTTCTTATGCAGGTAAAGGGTGCATCGCTCAGCATAAACGCACATATCCACGCGCCTACCTCGTAGCCCTTGCTTTTGAAGAAGCGGCAGTTCTCTTCAAGAGTGCGCAATGCCTCACCGCGCTTTTCGGGGTCAAGGGTATATCGGTCCAGCGCAAGAAAAATCCTTTGGGGCTCAAGCTCCTTAATGTGTTCGTAAGTAAGCTCGGGAGTATATCGGGTAACGTTTTCATTCATCACGGGAACAGAGATTTTATACATAAGCAGTCTCCTTAATGCAATTTCTCTTAAAAACAGAAAAAGGCAATTTATCTAAAGTATAACAGTAAAAATCCGAGTTTGCAATAAATTAGAATAAAAGGAGAGGCTTCGTGCAAAAGTTGCAAAAATTTATAAAAAAGCTATTGACATTCGCAAAAACCTGTGCTATATTATATGAGCGTTCCTAACGGAATACGCTGGTGTAGCTCAGTTGGTAGAGCAGCTGATTTGTAATCAGCAGGTCGGGGGTTCGAGTCCGTCCACCAGCTCCACAACCAAAAATTGAGTTCGTGACGGACTCGAACCCTGAGAGGGTGAGCAACGTCAGGAAAACAATCCTGCGGATTGTTTTTAGTTGCGAAGTGCGAAGGTTGCAAAACCGAGCACAGAAAGCTTGCAAAGCAAGATTTCGTCCGTTTGCCGGCTTCAATTGAATAGATATGGGAGAATTCCCGAGCGGCCAAAGGGGGCAGACTGTAAATCTGTTGTCAACGACTTCGGTGGTTCGAATCCACCTTCTCCCACCAAAAACCATTGAAAATCTTAGGGTTTTCGATGGTTTTTTCTTTTGTTTTAAGGACTGTTTTTATGTCAATTTCAGACTGAAAGCAGTCTTTTTTCTAACCAAATCGAAATCCTTTTCTAACAGAATACCTTATTTCTTGTTATTACTTTAGATTCACACAAGCAAAAAAAGCATAAATGCTTCACTATAGTAAAAAATACTTGTAATGTATTTTCATTTTTGTTAAAATAAATTCACCACACTAAATTGAATATATGTTTTCTTAAAATAAGTTCGTGTTTCTATCCTTTTGGTAAAAGCACAGACTTCTCTTTTCATGTTCTTATTTTGAGAAAACAGAAATTTAGTGTGGTAACTAATCGAGGTTTGTGTTTTTCGTGTGCGCTGACTTTGGTTAGTGCACACTTTTTTTGTTTAAGGAGGTTCATGCTGTCACACGAAAACAAAAAAATATAGAGGTGTCATTATGGAAGAAAAAAAACTTATATCAAGTGAAAAATACAAAACAGGTTTATTTTTAGCACTAATCCGTCTTATTGGTATTATCTGCGCTTTCTACTTTTTAATCGATGGAATTATGTATGACATCGAATACTTCAACAAAACGATATATAAATACGAATTTGACAGTGCATTTGACTACATATTAGAATTCTCAACAGAAGAATTAGCCGCAGCCTTCCTTATTCCGTTGATTTCCGCCTTTGTCCTTGCGTTAATCATAAAACTTATTTTTGTTGGTCACGAATTAACAGTAACAGACAAGAGGGTGTATGGTAAAACTATCTTTGGCAAACGTGTTGATTTACCTATGGACTCCATTTCTGCCGTTGCAAGTGTTCAACTTTTCAAGGGCATTTCTATAGCAACATCGTCAGGAAAAATCAGTTTTCTTTTAATAAAAAATGCAAAACAGATTCACGATACACTTAATGAACTTTTAATAGACAGGCAAAACAAAAAAACTGAGATTTTATCTGCACCTGCAACGGTAAATACAGATAATGCAGACCAAATAAAAAAATATAAAGACTTATTGGATAGCGGCATTATTACTCAAGAAGAATTTGACAAGAAGAAAAAAGAACTTTTAGGACTATAATACAAATGAATACATAAGGGGCTGTTTTTTTACAGCCCCTTTTTGCTTTATGAAAACGATGTTTTCACAAAGTAATGATTTTATGTCCCGCCGACTTGCCCTACGGGCACGGCGATGGACTAACCGAAAACTGACTTCGCAGTTTTCTTAGGCCGTAAGATATTCAACAGCCATACCTTGTCTCATATCCAATTTGAGGTTTTCTTCGTCTGACGGAATTTCAATGTTCCCCACAAAACGGTAGTATATAACAATTCGCTGAGTTTTGTTCTTACCCGTACCCTCTGTTTCATAAATCTCAATGCGGTCAACGAGCTCGTGAAGAAGTGGTGCTGTTATTGTTTCCATTCGTATAAAGCGTCTTTGTACGATAGCTTCGGTTTTCATTGTAAGCACCTCGACAAGCTCATCCTCATTATTTTTAAGATAACCTGCAAGCTTTTTCAACTCCATTGTGACTATTTGTTCAATAGCTTCTGCCCTGATATAATGCCTGTGTTGGCAACTGCCACGATAGTCCTTTACATAATTAGAACAACTGAAATAATGGATATCCTTATTTCGGGTGTTCACATGATACCACAGCTTATGCCCGCACTCGGCACAGACAAGAAAATCACAGAATGTGTGCTTTGCCTTGTTTTAATAATTTTATCAAAAGCTATCGCAGGAACAAGAAAAAAATTACTGAAAATAATATAACCAACAAATAATATTGTTATATCGTCGGAAGTTAAATAGCCTCCTGTTCCAACTGCACAAGCAAATGTTACCACAAACATACAAAACATCCATACACCGATTAATATTTTAGACGGCACTTTTAAATTCTTTAGATATTCAAAAACTTTACTTATGTGTTTTTCCTCGAATTCTTTTCTTTTTTTATAACATTTCTCAAAATCTCAACGCCTCTTGAAATAAGATTATCTTCGTTCATTCCTCTTGCCTCAAGAATCCTTTCTATTGCCTGTGCAGGATCAAGCGAATGATATGGGTAGTAGAGTCCTTTTAATTCTTTCGGTTTTATAATTTTATATATCTGTTTGCTTGTCTTTTGATGTGTATATGCCCAATATCGATAGATATATCCAATCCAATATAATTCCGAATCAGAGTACTTCTCCTTTCCGTAAGAGCTCTCACCAAACTCCATATTAATATCTTCAAAAATACTATTAATATCGCAAGCCTCAAAAAGAAAACCGCCTGTATCCATACGCTGTGCAACCTGAGAATTCATAAATCTTCTTATAAATATTAAAGAACTGCACATTTCTCTGGAGCCGGATGCAGAAAACACATCCGCTTGCATTTTGCATAATTTTAATCCTGTTTCGTCAATCTTTCTCATTTTAATATATCCTCTATATATTCTCCTTGACCTCTGTATTGTTTTCGAGCAATTTTAACTTTATCATTGCCTATTCTTGATTCTTCATTTTTAGAGGTAAGGTAATAATCCTTTTCGTCCGGTGCCAGATAACAGTGTCGCAAAACTTTAAGTTGCTTTAACGATTTATCGGTAACGAAAACATATTGATTACCCAAGTTAGTTGCCGAAAGACAGTGTTGACATTGCACATCTGTAATTTCGCCATCAATAAAGCTATCAATTATTTCAAACATACGATTATCTGCAATAGGTGCTATAATATAATCTACACCTTCAAGTTTTGAAAGAAGATTTGCAATAATAGGATGTCCTGAATAATCATTTAGCTTATTTCGAAAATAAGCAATCAGAAGCATCCAATCACGGTCAACATTAAGTTGGGTATATTTTAAATTGGTTTTATCAAATTGTAAAATATAAAGAGAGGATTCCGGATAGTTTGCAACAAACATTGCCGATTGTTCTAAACTTTCTCCACAATAAAAACCTCTACCAAAGTCATTTGTATTTTTTGATTTTTCTATTGAAATTTGTCCATCTATATATGTTTTTGCGCCGTGAAAAAGAATAGTTGAATTTGCAGGACAATCTTCCTTAAATAGCTGCTCCTTAATTTTATTCAAACGAATTCCTTTATTAAAGGCAAAGTTGTAAAAGGCATTCAAATTAGAAATAGTTACATTTTCCTCGTTTTTTCTCCAACGAGAAATAGTTGTAGATGTAACTCCAATATTACCAGCAAGGTCTGATGCTGTAATACCCAGCAATTCCATTACTATTTCAATATCAGCACAAAGCTCAAAATTTTTCATTGTTATTCCCCTTAATCAATTTTGCAAACTTATTATAACATATGTTGAAAACAAGTTCAAGATATTTACAAAACTTCTTTTCACTTATGTTGAAAACAAGTTTTAAATAAGAAATAAAAAAATCACGGCCTACCTTTCAGTAAGCCGTATGTTCATCCATTAGCTGCAAATCAACTCATTGCAAATAATCTCATTTGCTCTTTGCTGAATACTGTGCATTCTCTGTACCCACTCCATCTGATTTTCTTCATTCAGTTGCTCGGTTAAGCCTTCAGCCTTTTTCATCTGTTCAACAAGTGTATCAAACATCTGCTGGCCTGAGTATCAGTATCTGCAAGATACTGCCATAGTTTTCCTTCAGCGAGTAAAGTTGTGAATACCACTTTCTTGTGGTTGAGAAGATAATCTTTATGTAACATGCCCCATTTCCCAAGCCTAATTTTTGCTTCTTCGGGTGGGAGTGTGAGATTCGGAATATTGTAATCTCCAACTTTACGGTAACTTATAGTATTTCTGTTTGACATAATAACATCCTCCTCAATGTTCACTTTTATCAATGATTTTCAATAAGAGTTCATCAACATCCTCTGTGGGTAAATTATCAGCCAAGAGCATATTGCGAAACTCATTCATACCGTTGATAAGTAAGTTGCACTCAAAATCCGTAAACTTAATTTTTGTTTTTCTACTCATAAAAATGACCTCCTGTTACTTGGTAGCTTTATTCTACCTTATAACAGAAGGTTAGTCGAATGTGTGAGTAAAAAAATTATTTTTTATTATAAAAACCGTTTGTGTCAATTTTCAGAAGCTTTATTGCTTTATTGATAAGAGTTGAAAAATCATTTCCGGTCAGTTTCATAACACCTTTTATAAGCGGTGAAACCTTTACTCCCGCCATAGCATTGACTGTTCCCAGATAGAAGTCATCAGGAAAACGAGCATCCTTATCCTTGGGTACGCTGTCGCAGGTTTCAAGGAACCATCTGAGCAATTCGGAGCGCATTTCATTGATAATTTCCGCATATTCGGGATTATCAATCTCGTTTCTTTCTTCGCCCTTTGATAAATCGTAGAATTCATCTGTTTCATAAAGACGCATAATATATTTGTAATCCTTTGAACGAATCATTACTGCCTTTGTGTGTTGAGGACCTGACTTCTGCTGAATGCTTATTCTCGGTGCATATTCGTCCGCAACAACACCGAAGTAGTTTTCGACCTCTTCCGTGCAATGCTCTTCACCTTGGAGTCTGCCGCCCTCAGAGCATACAAAATCACGGACAACAACATTTTTGTCAGCGATTGTACTTTTGAGAGAGCGTCCGAAATGTGTGTGACCCGCTTCTGTTTCAGTTATGTCAAGGACAGTCGCGAAAAAGTCGATAAGTTCAACGGGATTAGAATTGACTCCGCTGTCGCTCTGCATTGATTTGGGAAGCTTTACAATAAGAGGTACTTTCACGAGGCAATCGTCAAAAAGATTCTGAGCCTTTTCGGGAATTCCGTAGTCTGCTGTAAAATCTCCGTGGTCGGCAAAAAAGAATATTGCAGCATTGTCATATCTGCCTGTATCTTTAAGTGCCTGTATGATTCTTCCCGTGAAATCGTCAACCCTTGCACATTGAGCAAGGTAAGTTTTTCTGAGTTTAAGCTTGTTTTCATCATCCCAATCACCGATGCCGAGAGCCTCACAGAGCTCATACTGCATTGATGGTTTCTTATCCTCAGGCCTTGACGGTGCTTTGGGCGGTGTTATAAGACTTTCGTCAATAAGGTCAAGATATTTTTTCTCTGCGTGATACGGCGGATGGGGATTGTTAAGACCGAGAAAGGCAAAAATCGGTTTGTCTGCCTTTGCTTTTCTTATTAAATCCTCGCAACCCTTTGTCCATACATAATCATTATCGTGGCAAATGCCGTCGTCTGCGGTATTGGTGATTTCGCCTCTGTAAAAGCTCAGGTATCTTTTTTCGCCTTTTTCGCCTCTGCCTTCATCCTTTGCTTTCTTTCCGCATTTGTTATATATTTCGTCCGTGCATTCCTTGAGCCATTTTGAGTCCTGACCTGCAAGGCAGTCACCTCTGCCGCTTGTCCATACAAAGTAGCCGTTATTTTTAAGAATACGGTAAAGATTATCTTCATCCTGACGAAGCAGATAGCTCATTGTTCTGTGTCCGTTAGTGTGAGGATATTTTCCTGTCATAAATGAGCATCTTGAGGGAACACATACGGGATTTTGACAAAAAGCATTGCTGAAGCTGACACCCTCATCAGCCAAGGCATCAAGGTTAGGTGTATGTGAAGCAAGATTTCCGAGGTGATGCAAAGAATCCGATCTCATCTGGTCAGGGTTGATAACAATTATATCAGGCTTCCGGCTCATACTGTCACTCCCTTTTTCTTTGCAATTTCTTCCATTTTACGTGCATATTCCTCTTCGTCTTTTTGCTGTTTTTCTGCCTTGATACGAGCTTTCTCTTTCTGCTCATTAAACTTCTTCATATATTTTTCAAGCTCGGCATTAAAACTAAGCTTCGGGTTTTTACCGCATTTTTCTTTTAATTCTGTTTTAAAGGATTCTATTGCTTTTTCATCAAGCTCTTCCTGAACAAGTTTTGCTTTTTCTGAAGGCTCAATCCATTCCTCTCCGTTTTCTTTACATTTATCAATCTGTCTCTGACGGATTGCTTTCTGAATAAAGGGTAATTTTAGTTCAACATCGAGAAAACGAAGAAGTACAGCAAGACCGAGATGAATAAAGATGTTTATGCCTACAAAAGCCCACACGATAGCAGATAAAACGCTGTCCGGTTGTGTTGTGATACAGTTACCTGCGGCATCAAATTCAGGCTGGATATATCCTCTGATAAGAAGATTGAAAATACCGATACTCAGTCCTACGGCAATAGTATTCATTGAGTTTATAACGCTTGTTGCAATACCGTCACAACGGAAGCCGTGCTTGTATTCAATCTCATCAAACACGCCTGCCATAAGTGCAGGGAAGACATAAGCCGCAGGAACAATACCCATATTCATTATAAACTGACCGATAAGCACAACTACAAGATTATCAGGTGCAATAAAGGTAATAATGTCACCGATTACGCAGAGGATAAAGCCTGTTGCAGTAACTGTCTTTTTGCCAAATTTCTTTGACAGCGGCCATACAAGGAAAATGCCTATACCCATTGGCAGACCGCCGATAACATTGAGAAGCGTCTGTGTTATACCGTCGGCGTATGTACTGCCCAGCACCCAGTTTGCATAGTATGTCATTGCATTCGAGCGTGTGAGCTGACCTACCCAATAGAAAAGCCAGAAGGCAACGAGAATCCACCAGTTTTTATTTTGCATACAGGCTTTGATTTTTTCTTTGAAAGCGTGGTTATCTTCCTCTGCCTTTTCAGGATTTTCAAGAGTAACTCTTTCTTTTGTGAAATAATATTCAAGAAGCATAACAGGTAACATAATTATTGCGGCAATAGTCATAAATGTTACCCACGCATCAATATCACCCTTAATTTTCGGAAGAACCAACATCGGGAAAAGAAGTGCTACAAGAATACCTGTTATTGTGATGTTAGCAACATTATTGAATACCGCAAGCCGGCTTCTCTGCATATCGTTTCGAGTTGACAAAGGTACCATCATCATGTGAGTGATGTTATACATTGTGAATGCAAAGCAATAGTACAGATTATATGTGAAAATTATGTAGATTGCCTTCACGGTTGTTGAAGCGTGAGTGGGAACAAAATACAAAAGAACTCCGCACAAAACTACAAGAGGAATTGAAAGCAGTAGCCACGGTCTCGCTTTGCCCTGTACGGTTTTTGTCTTATCGATAATCGCACCCATTATAAGATTAGTTATCGCATCAAGAATTTTTGACAGGACGGGAAAGACAACAAGAAACATTCCTCCCCATACACCGCTCATACCGAGTTCATCCGTATAAAAAACATTCAGAAAGCCTTGAGCAAGAAGCGCATTTACAAGAAGTGCTCCTGCAGGGCCTATAAGATAGCCGAGAAATTTTTCTTTCCCTGTTGTGTTATAGCTTTGAATACGGGAATCAAACAGCTTTGAGGATAATATTTTCATCTTAATTCCTCCGTTGACATTTTTTCACAAGTAAATTATACTATTATAAGCCAAAATAATCAACAGACTGTTCGTTAAAGAACTGATTGCTAACGAACAGATACAAAGGGAAGTGTTCGGTAAATGGATATACGAATAACAAGAACAAAGAAAATGCTTGAGGATGCTCTGCTTGATTTAATGAAGAACAAGCCTGTTGAAAAGATAACGCCTACAGAGCTTTGCAGAAAAGCAACGGTAAACAGAAACACATTTTATACTCATTATTCAAGCGTGACTGAATTATACAATGAAATTGAAAACAGGCTGATAAATTCCGTTGATGAATCTCTCAACGAAAGCGGCACAACGGTTGAAGCCATAACGGTTATTTGCAGAATGCTTAAATCAAACAAAATGATATCGGATATTATTTTTTCAAAGCATTTCAGTTCAAAGATTATGAAGCGTGTTTTTGTTATGACCGATAAATTCAATATGAATAAGATGAATTCAGAGAACAGCAAATTATCTGATAACTATAAGCAAATGGTTTCGGCTTATACGATTATGGGCAGTGCCGCCGCACTTGAATGCTGGGTAAAAAACGGTATGCACGAAAGCCCTGAGGATGTGGCTGAATTTATTTATACGGTTTCCAAAAACGGTTCAGCTGTTGTGACAAAATAATTCATATATTTCATTTCGAAAAAATATACAAGAATTTGTGAGGATGATTTTATGAGAAAAGAAATTGATATTAACAAATGGGAAAGAAAAGAGCATTTTGAGTTTTATTCAAACATTGCAACACCGCATTACTGCGTGGCTTTTAATATTGACGTAACTAATCTGCTTGCATTTACAAGAAAGAATAAGATTTCGTTCTATTATTCGTTGATATATCTTTGCACACAGTCAATAAATGAAATAGATGAGTTTTTGCTTGAAACCGAAGACAATAAGGTGTATAAGATTGAACGCCGTGTGCCTTGCTTTACCGATCTGAAAAAGGGTGCAACAAGCTTTCATATGGTGTCGCTCCCTTGTGACGGAGATATCGTTGAATTTGCAACAAATGCCCGCACGGAAAGTGAAATTAATCCGTTATCGGTATATTCTCTCGGCGGATTAAGAGAATCGCAGATTGTATTTTCATGCATTCCCTGGGCGGATATTACAATGTGTTCAAACGAGCGAGATTACACAGATGCGAAGCTCAAAGATGACACTGCACCTATTCTTGTTTGGGGTAAATATACAGAACAAAACGGCAAGTATATTATCAATATGACTCTTGACGTTAACCACCGATTCATTGACGGATATTTTGTAGGTCAGTTTGTTCAGAAGCTTGAAGAAAAAATTGCAGAATTAAAGTAAATTATT
>JAZNFG010000102.1:0-2531 GCA_045589015.1 Acutalibacteraceae bacterium | reverse complement strand
GGCTCACAGAACGACATGGCTACGATCCGACTTGATAAAGGCAGGCGAATGAGGTGAGAAAACACAGAGTATCACGACCGCTCCAAGGGAGTGAGACGACAATGTTTCCGAGGGGCGAATGAGTGTGCCGCCGCCGGTGGCGGATAAAGGCACGCGAATGAGGTGAGAAAACACAGAGTATCACGACCGCTCCAAGGGAGTGAGACGACAATGTTTCCGAGGGAGAAAATCTCCTGCGCTTTAAGAAGGAAAAAGGGTTTCGCACTCTGCGGAGTGCGACAAGAGGCTCTGCCTCTTGACTCCGTGAGCTTTTGAAAAAGCGGGGGCAAAACTTTTTCTCCGGCACTACCGTGCCGAGACTATTCCCACAACTTTCCGTGAAGAACCTTTTTTCTGCAACGAAAAAAAGACGGACAGAGCCTTTCTCTGACCGTCTTCGGTTCGGACAACATTCACAGGAAGATTTTCTTATGCCTCTGCACTTGTGTCTTCTTCCTTTTTTTCAAAGAATGTAAATATCGTACCCATAATCATAATCAACCAGTCAACAAGAACTCTGATTGCACCGGGAAGCATATCCATAAGAAAAAACTCCTTTCATTCATTTATGCACATACATTATAATATACTTATATTCCTTTGTCAATTTATATATTAACCATATTCTTCAATTAATTTTTGCAGAAAAGAAACAAAAAACCGCCATTATTTCTGTAGACATCAGGAATTTTCTGTGATACAATTTCAGTATAATCAATGAAAGGATGAAAACAAAATGAGAGATCTTTCAAAATATCAGGGAGTCATTCCCGCTTTTTATGCCTGCTATGAGGATGACGGCAGAGTTTCAACGGAGAGAACCAAAGCCTTTGCCGCTTACCTTCTCGGCAAGGGAGTAAAGGGTCTTTACGTATGCGGCTCATCAGGCGAATGTATCTATCAGAGCAAGGAAGAAAGAAAACAGATTCTTGAAGCAGTTATGGAGGCTGTCGGCGGCAAAATGACGATAATTGCCCACGTTGCCTGCAACAATACGGCAGATTCAATGGAGCTTGCCGCTCACGCAGAAAGCCTCGGTGTCGATGCAATTGCCTCTATCCCCCCCATCTACTTCCGTCTGCCCGACGAGGCTATTGCACAGTATTGGAACGACATCTCCTCGGCAGCACCCAACACGGATTTCGTTATTTACAACATTCCTCAGCTTGCAGGTGTTGCTCTTACAATGCCCCTTCTTCGCACGATGCTCAAAAATCCCAGAGTTATCGGTGTAAAGAATTCTTCAATGCCCACACAGGACATTCAGATGTTCAAGGCTGAGGGCGGTGACGATATCATCATATTCAACGGTCCCGACGAGCAGTTCGTTGCCGGCAGAGCTATAGGCGCAGGCGGCGGAATCGGCGGCACCTACGGCGTTATGCCCGAGCTTTTCCTTAAATGCGACGAGCTTATAAAGAAGGGCGAGGCTGATAAGGCTATGCAGATTCAGTATGCAATCAACTCCATTATCTATGCTATGTGCGACTGTAAATGCAATATGTATGCCGCAGCAAAGGAAATTCTCCGTCTTCAGGGTATCGATATCGGTGATGCAAGAAAGCCTCTTATAGGTCTCAAGGAGGAAAGCCGTCCTCTGTGTGCAAACGTAAAGAAAATGATAGACGACGCTAAGGCAAAATTCCTTGCTTAAAACCCTTAAAGAGCAGAAGGATACGCAAAAAAG
Source organism: Acutalibacteraceae bacterium (assembly GCA_045589015.1). GTDB lineage: Bacteria > Bacillota > Clostridia > Oscillospirales > Acutalibacteraceae > RUG806. The sequence continues at coordinate 805 of JAZNFG010000102.1, read as the reverse complement.
TGCAGTCTTCTGCTCTTTTTTGTCTCCCCCTGACATCAACACAATTATTTGCAGATATACTATCAGTAAATAATATAAAGAGAGGCTATCTTATGAACGAAACAAATTACAGAAGAATCACCGATACCGCAAAATATTTTGAGGCAATTTTCGAAGCAGATAAAAGTAATGCGGGAGCTTATGTAAAAACAAAAAAGATTACTGCCGTTCAGGGCAAAATCGGAGAAACCGTCAGAACAGTTCTGAAAAACGGCCACGAAGAAACCGTAAACACCGTAAAGGCTGACCCCGTAACAGGAAATCCCGATTGGATAGCCACGGGATGCGGCGGCGAAAAATACATCATTAAGGATTCTTATTTAAGAGAAAAATACACTCCTTCCGAAACCGAGCCTGACACCTTCATTCCTGCAGGCAAGCCCGTACGCGCCTGCCGTGTTTCTGAGGATATTACGTTTACTGCCCCCTGGGGAGCAGACGAATACCTCATAAAGGGCGGCTATCTCGTATGTAATGACAGAAATGAAATATACGGCGTAGGCGAGGAGGAATTCAGGGAGACTTATGCAAAAGAATAATCAGATAAGCGAAATATGTTTTCTGCTTATTTTGAATTGCTTCAGGGGCTCGGGCAAGCTTTGATGCTTGCCCGAGCCCCTATTATTTGACTCTTCACGGAAACTTGGGGGATATCTCAGAAAAGTTCTATTAATAGTGCTTCGCACTTTAAGGTTGACGACCCCGTCCCCCTTTGTCACTTCGTGACATTTCCCCCACACTGTGGGGGCATCGACCCCCGGCGAGG
>JAZNFG010000101.1:0-64335 GCA_045589015.1 Acutalibacteraceae bacterium | reverse complement strand
AAAGGATTTCGCACTCTGCGGAGTGCGACAAGAGGCTCTGCCTCTTGACACCGTGAGCTTTTGAAAAAGCTCAACCAAAACTTTTAATAGGCACTCCCGTGCCCACTTCATCCCCCAAGTTTCCGTGAAGAACCTTTTTTTGTTGCCAAAAATCTCCTTATATGCTAAAATAAAAAAAGGTGGTGTTTTATATGCAGAAAACAGATTTTAACTTTTTTAAGGTCAGCGCGGATTACGTTAAAGGTATAATAAAGGACGAGCCCGAAATAGGTATTATTCTCGGCTCCGGGTTGAAAAGCTTTGCTTCAAGAATAAAGAATCCTGTAATTATAGATTACCGTGATATACCGAATTTTCTTGTTTCTACCGTACAGTCACACGAGGGCAGATTGGTTTTCGGTGAGGTAAAGGGCAAAAAGGTTATCTGTATGTCGGGAAGATTTCACCATTATGAAGGGTATCCCTTTGAAATGCTGACGTTGCCGATCCGTCTTTTTAAGCTTTTAGGGGTAAAGAAAGCTATTGTGACCAATGCCGCAGGTGCTGTAAATACGGAGTATAACGTGGGCGATATTATGATAATAAAGGATCATCTCAAGCTCACGGGCGCGAGCCCCCTTCAGGGCGACAATATTCCCGAATTCGGTCCTCGGTTTTTTGATACAACGGATATGTATACCGCTTCGCTGAGAGAAATTGCAAGGGAGTGTGCATTGAACAGTCCCCTTACCTTCAGAGAAGGAGTATATATGTATTTTACGGGGCCTCAGTTTGAAACACCGGCAGAAATAAGAGCCGCAAGAATTCTCGGTGCAGATGCCGTGGGTATGTCAACGGTTACCGAAGCACTTACCGCCGCGCATTGTTCAATGCCGCTTCTCGGCTTGTCAGTAATGACTAATATGGCGGCAGGTGTTCTTGACAGAAAGCTTACTGATGAAGAGGTAGGCGAAACAGCCGCAAGAATAGGAAATGATTTTTGCGATTACGTAGAAAATGTGATAAGTAGGTTTTGATTATGAAGACTCTTTATAAAAATGCGACAATTCTGCACTTCGTTGACGGGGAGCTTAACGTTATAAATAACGGCTGTCTTGCCGTAGACGGTGAGTATATTTCCTATGTAGGTGATAAGTGCCCTCAGGACAGCTTTGACAGCGAAAGAGATATGACGGGAAAAATAATAATGCCCGGTATTTATAATTGTCATACCCATTCTCCGATGACCCTTCTTCGCGGTGTGGGAAGTGACTTGCCCTTGGACAAATGGCTTTTTGAAAAGGTGTTTCCCGTAGAGGACAAGCTTACGGCAGACGATATAGAGGCAGGCACTTATCTTGCCTTAATGGAAATGGTTTCATCGGGTACAGTCAGCTTTTCCGATATGTATTTTGAGCCGGAAAGAACCTGTGAGGCTGTGGGAATTGCAGGAATTAAGGCTAATATTTCACGTCCCGTGCAATGCTTTGACCCCAGCGAGAATCCTGCCGATTCATACAGAATCAAGCAGTCTCTTGAGCTTTTTGACAGGTATAACGGAAGCTTCGGCGGAAGAGTGCTTGTAGATTTCTGTATTCACGCCGAATATACCTGCGATGAAAAAACAACCCGTTACTACAGTGCCTTATGTAATGAAAGAAAGGGTAATATGCACATCCATCTTTCAGAAACGCTCAAGGAGCACAACGAGTGTATTGCAAAATACAATAAAACTCCCTCCGAGTGGTTCCTTTCTCTCGGCGCCTTTGATTCAAGAGCATTTGCCGCCCATTGTGTTGCCCTGACAGACAGCGATACCGATATACTTCTTCAAAAGGGTGTCAGCATCGTGCATAATCCCACAAGCAATATGAAGCTCGGCAGCGGCTTTGCAGATATTGATAAGCTTATAAAGAAGGGAATCAACGTTACCCTCGGGACGGACGGAGCCGCAAGCAACAATAATCTTGATATGCTTGAGGAAATGCATATAGCCTCCGTGATTCATAACGGCTTTAAAAACGATGCTACAATAATGGGTGCGGCATCAGTATTGAAAATGGCAACCGTCAACGGTGCCGCTCTTCAGGGCAGAGCCCTTTGCGGCAATATCGCTGAAGGCTTCAAGGCTGATTTTATTGCCTTTAGCACCGATAAGCCGAATATGATTCCCTGTCTTGACCCTGCCGCTCTCGTTGTATATTCCGCAGGCAGAAGCGACGTTTATATGACCGTATGCGACGGTAAGGTAATATATGAAAACGGTGAATATAAGACTATTGACAAGGAAAAGGTATATTTCAACGTAAGAAAAGCCGTGGAAAGGCTTTATTGAGGTGAATAAAATGGAAAGAGCAGATAAATCCCTTGCATTTATGCTGCAGTATGAAAATATTGCCTGGTATGAAAACGGTGCGGTAAAAATTCTTGACCGCCGTATATATCCCCGTGAAATCAGCTTTGTGACCTGTCACAATCATATAGAGGTTACAAAGGCTTTAAGGGATATGGTAACGCAGAGTGCCGGCCCCTATACCGCCGCGGCGGCAGGTATGGCGCTTGCCGCTTACGAATGTAAGGATAAAACTGAGGCTGAGCAAAGGGCATATCTTGAAAATGCCGCCTATACCATAGCACACGCCCGTCCTACAACCGCAAACCGTATGAGTCTTATTACAAACGGCTGTCTCGGTGCGGCAGACAAGGCATTGAAGGAAGGAAAGAACATTTCCGATGCGATAATGGAATACACCGTGAACGTAAACAATATGCGTTACAACAAGGTATATAAAATGGCAAAGTATCTTGTTGATATGATTCCGACCCACGGAGCAGTTATGACGCAATGCTTCGGTGAAACCATCGTCGGTCAGATGTGCAGAGTGCTGAAGGAGCAGGGAAAGGAAAGCGTCAGAATTTTCTGCCCCGAGACAAGACCTTATTTTCAGGGGGCAAGACTTACGGCATCCGTATGCAACGATATGGGAATGGACGTTACCGTAATTACGGATAATATGCCTGCATTCGTAATGCAGAATGAAAAAATTGACGTATTTACCTCTGCGGCGGACGCTATCTGTATGGACGGCTACGTTGTCAACAAGGTCGGCACCTTCCAGATTGCAATTGCGGCAAAATACCACGGTATTCCGTACTTCGTTACGGGTGCTCCCGACCACGTTCATCCTACTATAGATACAGTAAAAATTGAAATGAGAGACCCCGATTTTACTTTGCAGGCTATGGGTGTGCAGACTGCGGCAGACGGAGTAAAGGGGTATTATCCCGCTTTTGATATTACACCTCCCGCCCTTGTCAGCGGTGTTGTTACCGATACGGGAATATATGCTCCTTACGATCTTAAAAGATACTTCGAGAACGGTAATCTCGGAGAATATGAAATGGTAATATAAGGTGGTTTTATGAGACTTGTTCCTCAGCCCGAAAAAATTGAGCTTAAAGACGGCTTTTCTTCTCAAAAACAGATATCCGTTTTTGAAAAGGTTGAAAGCTTTTCAGAGGAAGAATATGAGCTTATCATAGCCGCAGATGCTATAAGCGCAAGAGCAAGCGGAGATAAAGGCTTTTTTTATGCTGAAAAAACCGTTAAACAGCTGTGCAGACTCTATAATGAAATTCCCTGTGCGGTAATACACGATAAGCCGAGATATTCCCACAGGGGAATAATGATAGACTGCGCAAGGCATATTTTCAGCACGGATGAGCTTAAAAAAATAATAGATGTTGCCGCAGAGCTTAAATTCAATAAGCTTCATTGGCATCTTTCCGATGATCAGGGCTTCAGAATAGAGTCGGACTGCTTTCCCGAGCTTACCGAAAAGGGAAGTGTGAGAAGCTGTGATTCGTTTATAAACTGTAAGAGTGACAAGCCGTATTCGGGATATTATACTAAGGCACAGCTGAGAGATGTAGTCGCTTATGCAGGAAGCCGTTTTATCGACGTTATCCCCGAGCTTGATATGCCGGGACACCAAAGTGCCTTTCTTCACGTTTTTCCGCAGTTTACCTGCTCGGGTGCGCCGGTTGAGGTAAAAACAAAGCAGGGAATATTCAAGGATATAATCTGTGCGGGAAATGAGGATGCACAAGGCGCGTTACGGAAAATCATTGACGAGATGTGCGAAATCTTCCCCTATGAGTATTTCCATATCGGCGGCGATGAGGTGCCGAAGGCAAATTGGAGGTCCTGCGAAAAATGTCAGAAAATTATGGCAGAAAACAATATTTCCGATGAAGACTTACAATGCCTTTTTATAAACAAAATGGCTCTTTACCTTGAAAACAAGGACAGAAGGTGCATTGTATGGAATGACTGTCTCAAGGGAGACGGACTTTTACCGTCAATTTCCGTTCAGCAATGGCAGGGAACCTCTGCAAAAACGGCTCAGGCGGCAAATGGCGGTCACAAGGTAATAATGTCACCCTTTTCAGCCTACTACGTGGACTATCCCTACGGAATGCATCCGCTGAAAGGTGCTTATAATTTTGAGCCCGAGAAATTTAAGGGTCTTGATGCAAACGGTAAAAGAAATATTCTCGGTGTCGAATCTCCGATATGGACAGAGCATATAAATAACAACGAAAGACTTGAATATATGTGCTTCCCCCGTTGGTTTGCGGTTGCCGAGGCAGGATGGACGAATAAAAATAATAAGGACTACAAGGCTTTTTACAGCGTATGCCGCGCTCTTTGCGAAAGCTACCGCGCAGACGGACTGAACTGCGCCCCCGAAAGCGAATGGGATAAGAAAAATGTATTTGTAAGACTGAAGGAAACTATAAGCTTTTTTCTCCCGAAAAAATAATCGATAAGAAATTAGTGTTGTTCTTAACGGAGAATTTAAAAATCCTTCAACTTCCGTTGACCAGCATCGCATTTGTACGTACAAATGCACTTGAGCAGTAGCCCAAACCCGCTAACAACAGAAAAGAGAAGATTCGTACATATTGACGAGTCTTCTCTTTCTTTTTGTCTGTTAAGTGATATGCTGACTTTCGTCAGCGTGATATTTTCGCTCTGCGAAAGTGATATTGAAGCCTTGCGGCTTCAGTGATATTCTATTCGCTCATAAACTTGCAAAGCAAATATCACTCGGCGTAAGCCGAACAACACTGCGCAGCAATAGAACTCGCCATAGGCGAATAGAACTGGCGTGATACTCCGTTAATAGTATCACGCCAAACCGTGCCCGTTTTTTTGACAGGCATGGCAATTTTTTTGTCATTATCTTACGGCTTGCACCTTGAACAGGGTGTGTATTGAGCGCTGAGAGCATCTGACCGTGAATCAAAATAAATGCGGTTTTCCTCTTTTGGCAAGGAGGAGCAGTCGGGGGAATGGAATATTTGTGAATTTTTGTTTCCGATATAAACTGTAGCTGTTGCAGGCGGCTCGGTGGAATTAGTCGGTTCGTTACTGATTTTTTCGGTCTTTACTTCATAATTACTGCCGTCTCCCGTTATTATAACGTGGCCTTGCATATCCGTTCTGTAAACCGTTACGTCGGCATCTCTGAGCCTTGAAAGGGCAGCTTCCGTGGGGTGACCGTAGTCGTTATCCGCACCGACGCTGATGACTGCAATTTCGGGCATAATTTCTCTGAGAAAGGGATATGTGGTTGAGTTTTCGCTGCCGTGATGACCTACCTTCAATACCGTTGCTGATAAATCTGCCCCCGTTTCAAGAATGTCAGTCTCCGATTCTCTTTCTGCATCTCCCGTAAAAAGAAATGAGGTTTCACCGAAGGAGATTTTCGTTACAAGCGAGGTATTGTTTATATCCTTGTAATCTTCCGTAACGGGGCCGACAAAAGTGACCGTACCGTCGCCGAAATCAAAGCTGTAGCCCGTGGAGGGAACCGTGATTTCAAGCTTCTGACGATAGACTGCATCAACGAAATTTCTGTAGCATTTGGTATCTGCACCGGTTGCGGGAGTAAATACGGCTTGAGTCACGGTGAACTTGTTGAGAGGTCCGCTGAGCCCGCCGACGTGGTCCTCGTGTGCGTGAGTGCAAATTACGTAATCAAGCTCTTCTATACCTGCGGATAAAAGATATGATACAACAAGGCTGCTGTCACCCACGTTACCGCCGTCAATAAGCATACTGTCACCGTCACTTATTATAAGTGCACAGTCAGCCTGTCCTACGTCAATAAAATGAACCTCGTAGGAAATTTCATCATCCTCTGTGCTTTCCTCGGAGACTTCTTCCTCAAGACCGACGGAGGTTCTGAGAATTATACGTGCATCCGATGCTGAGACGGAGCCGTCCTTGTCAATATCCGTTATATATGCTTGCTTTTCGCTGAGTATTTCAAGTCCTACTGAGGCTCTTAATGCCGTTCGTGCATCCTCTGCTTCAACAATGCCGTTTTCATCCGTATCTCCGAGAAGAAAAGCACCCGAAAAGGGGAGAGAGGAGAACATAATACACAGCATACAAGTAAGGCTTAAAAAAATTTTCGCTAAATTTTTCATATTCGCTCCCTGCCGTATTTTTTTACATTATATCATAAACGGCTTCATATTACTATGAAATTTTTTTCACGTAATTTGTCCGATTGAATAATATGAAACTGAGGGAAAAACCACCCTCAATACACTTAAAAGGAGCGATAGAATGAAAAATGACAACAAAAAAGATTACGATACCTTTGCGCCGCTGTCAGCCTTGCCCGACGATACCGTAACCGCTATGGCTTACGTCCCTTTTCAGACGGATAAGGCTATGTTTGATACCGAGATAGCTTTAAGCAAGGGTACGCTTTTTGTGGATTTATATAAACCCTTCTGCAGAGGTGCACTCAAATGAATAACAGAGAAAAGCTGTTAAGATCACTTTCATCAGCACAGTTTGCTTTATGGGAGCTGCATCTTTATCTTAATACCCATCCCAATGACCTGAGTGCCCTTGCTATGCACGAAAAATACGAGCTTAAATGCAGAAAGCTTAAGGAAGAGTACGAGGAAAGCTACGGACCTCTGACACCTAAAAGAGCAGAGGGAATAGAATGGCTGAAAAATCCCTGGCCTTGGGATACGGGAGGTGTTGATTGCTGATGTGGACCTATGAAAAGAAGCTTCAGTATCCCGTAAAAATAACCAAATGCAATCCCAAGCTCGCACAGATAATAATCACTCAGTACGGCGGACCCGACGGTGAGCTTGCCGCTTCATTACGATACTTATCCCAACGCTACTCAATGCCCTATCCCGAGCTTAAAGGTCTGCTGACGGATATAGGCACGGAGGAGCTGGCTCACTTTGAAATGATCGGTGCAATCGTTTATCAGCTGACCCGTAACCTTTCAAGACAGGAAATTGAAGCCTCCGGCTTTGATAAGTACTTTGTGGATCATACCGCAGGTATATATCCCGTCGCAGCCTCAGGTGCCCCCTTTACCGCAACCTACGTTCAGTCCAAGGGTGACGTGATTACGGATCTGCACGAAAACCTTGCAGCAGATGCCACGACCGCCAAAGAACAACCACCGTTTCGAAAAGCCCGAAAACCCTTGAAAGACTTAAGTTTTCGGCACTTTGAGACTTTTCGCAAAAATGGCATACCTGCAATCACATAAGAACAACTTGACACCAATTTACACTAATTTTTACAAAATTCACGATAGGACAAGCTGTTTCCGGAGGAAAGAAAACACCCCCCGATACTGCTAAAATCCCATTTGGGACAAGCAATATCGGGGGTGATTTGTTTTTAATTATCTATGACTAATTTTGTTGCGGAGATTTTCTCCTCACTATATTTAACCACGTCTTTTATGACGAGTTTTTGGATAGCAGAAATAAGCACTCCCATTCTATCATAATCGGGTTTTCCATTGAGCGCAGGCAACGAAATGTATAGTTCATCTGCATCTTTTGCGTAGAAATTACGAGAGTAACTAAACTTTCCCGTGTGTGCAGACTTATGTATTGCTGTAGTTGTAAATATGGATGCAAATTTAGGCAATGATTCTGTATGTACAACAGCAACATGGTCATCAGCACCATATTTATAGTTGCGATACTTCGCTGAACCGAACATATCAATAGTTGTTGTGTTTGGTTCAAACACATCTACATTGTTACCAATATAGGCAGAAATACCCTCTAATGCTTCTCCAGCCGTCACAAAAGGTAATTCACCATCAATTCTATCAGCACTCTTTAACCTCTTACCTCTGGTAGACTTTCCAAACAACACTTCAAGATTGAAAATACCCCAATTCCAATTTTCAAAATCTTTCAAGGCTTTTTCTTCTTCCTCTGTCAAGATATAATCTTTAAGTCCTGTAACGGAAAGATATGCTTCCAGCTCGGCAATATGCCGTGCTTCCAGCTCGGCAATAAAGCTTTCCATATAATCAAAGTCGATTTTTCCGTCCTTAGTAGGCAATGGGATTTTTATTGAGCGAAAAACCTTATCAACATCACGCACGAGAACAGACAACAATTTTGATTTTTGTCTATTAAGTAATGTGGAAAAGAATAAAATAGCTGATCCTTCAATTTTAATTTTTGGCGTAATCTTTCTAACAAATTGTCCTGCATACCAAGGTTTTCTTCGGTAAAAGAAATCCATTTGTAGAAGACCCAAACTCCATGTTCCCGCAGAATTTATATTCTCCGCATTGACAAATCCCGTGGTTTTAAGAATACCTTGGTTTATCGATGTTCTTGTAACATAATCATATTCTGAGCCTGCAACCAGCTTATCTGTATTAAAACTCAAAGTGTTTTCAATTTCAAAAAGTTCTCCAAGCTTATATTCGCCCCACTTAACCGCTTGTAATTTCTTATTAAGTGAGGCATTTATTTTCCCAGGCGGCTGTCCTCCAAAGGTTGATTTTTTAAAATATTAGTAACTTCCCAGGCAAGATAATCGCTAACTGTTTTCTTAAAATCTTCCAAGGTTGGTTTCGTGTCAATTGGTACGGTTTGATTCCAGTCGTTACCGTTTTCGGGATCAATATGTCCCTCATAATACTCTTTTTCAGTAAAAATATTTAGTTTAGATTTGCCAAAACGAACTAAATCCACGACTTCTTGATAACGTTCTTTGGCTCTGTCAGTATCAAATAGATTTTTGCTTGCTTTCTTGCGGTTAGTTCGTGTATATCCATCGTTGGAAAAGTCGATAAATTTAACTATATCGTCCTTTTGATGCTGTTCATTTACTTTAAAAACATATACATTTGTTTGAACACTTGATTTACCGATAAAAATATCGGATGGCATTTTTATACTTGCCAAAAGGGTGTTATTCTTCAAAATGCGTTTGTTGTATTCAGTAGCTTTGCCTGAACCGGCAGAATTTTGAATAATAATTGCGGCATAGCCCTTGTTCATCATAGAAAGAGCCTTTTCCACAAAGTTCATACCGTTTCCGGGTGCAGAATAGGGCGGATTCAAAACAAAAGCATCCGCTGGGAATTTTTCGTCCTTTTTGCCAAAGCCGTAATTACCGTCAAATTCTGTTAAGGAGTTTTTATTCAAAATGTTTGAACTACCGTCACCCATTAAAATCATATTGAGAATAGCAAGCATATAAACGCCGGGCAATAACTCAATACCAAGCAGCTGTTCTGCCTTTATTTCCGCTTGCTTCTTTAACAGTTCTTCGGGTGATGTAATATTGTTTTTAGCGTCAATGAGCATTTCGTTCATAGCCGCAACAAGAAGACCTGCCGAACCTGTAGCAAAGTCCCACACATACGATTTTCTATTAACACGAGCCAGTTTTACCAAAAGTGTTGCAACATAAGAAGGCGTAAGCACAACATCGTTTAGCTTGTCCTGTGTAAAGCCAAGCCAACCGTACATCTCATTAAATAATTTGCCCGTAAAGTCAGTAGTTAATCCGATTTTATAGTAAATACCCAAATCATCAACGATTTTTGTAAATACACGTTTCAACTGACTTTCACCGTTTTCGACTTTGTTAATGTTATCAGTTAAAAGCGTATTCTGCAATGTTCTAAGTATAAGATCTCTTTTATCAGCAGGCAGGTTCTTTTCGGACAAAAAGGCTTTGATTTTTCTGACCATAATTTCGCCGTCGGTGTTGCCTTCCTCAGTAGAAGAAATTAGATCGGATTTTTCCAAGGGCTTTACTTTTCCGGGCACACCGAGAGTAGCGATTATGGATGCCGCTACCAAATAAACACGGTCATTTTCTCCGAGACCCTTCTCGTTTTGATAAATGTCATTATTTAGTTTAACAAGGCTTGCGTTGATCTCTTTTTCTCTTTGCTCTTTTAATCTGTCGATTTCTTCTTGTGTGAGCTGTAACTGCTTTACCTTTTGAATAAAGGTATCAAAATGCTCTTTCTTCAAAAATGAAAGGTCTGTAAATTCGTCAACCTTTTGACCGATACCAAAGTTTGACTTAGAAACATAATATACACCGATTTTATGTATAAGTTTTCCGCTTTCGTCCTTATACCCTGTTACACCAATAGCAATAATATCGGTATAGCTTGTGTGGTGAAGAATGGCATTAGCATAATGCACAGCACCATTTACGGCATAAGAATTGATGTTTTTATAGTTCGGTTCATTCTTGGCGGTTTTGTTATCGACCTGTCCATTAGCATCAAGTTTAACAAGCTTATCCTTATATCCCTTGTATTCAATAAGAATAGGATAATAATTTAATGCTTTATCTTGTAACAACAGTTTTGCATCAGGACGATTTCCCCCTGCACCACCGTTTTTAGAAAAATAGTCATTAAGTGCTTTATCAATCTCGGTGTTCAAGGACTCCTGTTCTAATTTGTAATCCAGTTTGTATGATTTGAGCCAACCGTTTGCTAAATCAGCAATATTAGGTTCGACAGATTGTATTGTATTCTTAGCCATTTTTTTAGCCTCCTATTATTCATCCTGAGAACATGGACAATTATCACAATCACCGGTACAATCAACCGGTTTAGATGTTAGTTGGTTTAAAAGCTCTTGTTTGTGTTTCTTATATCTTTTTGATTCAACAACTAAGAATATAACAAGTCCAACGGTCGCTATAGATACCACAGAAATCATAACCGTAATAAAAATTGTTTTATTGTTTTTTAGTTCTTCAATCCTATCTGCACGGGTGTTTACCAAAGTAAGATTAGGTAAGCCCTCAATTCGTGAATTGTATTTTATTCCGGAGGGGTTTTGATTCGTAATAATGCTCATCGTAAATGACTCCCCTGGATTAAGGAAGAAATCTGAGAAAACAAGTTCGCTACCGTTTATGATAGAGTTTCCCAAAATTTCGTCCCAAACTTCTTTGTTTCGAGCTTCGATTATACTTGCCTTAATGATTCCTTCGCTGCCGGTAAAATCAATAGAAAACTCCTTTTTGAAATCCTCGTTTTTTATTGCATAATCACCAGTGTTACTGATAGTGATACTAAAAATGTATGGATCAGTTACTTCTTTATCGTTGTACATTATCTTGAAACTATTATCTTTAGTATTCTTAGTTATCAATTTTTGAGAATAGTTAAGCGTACAAGTCAATTCCTTCTGAGGCAGATTACTTACTTCGACAGGAGGCGATATGAATATCCATGCACACACCCAACTAATTATTGCTCCTATTATTGCCCAAATCACGTTTGAAACAATTTGGCGTTCTTTCACCCATTTAAAAATTCTTTTCATATATTTCCTTCTTCTTTGATGTTTACTGTATTTCTACAAATTTCGCATCGATAGCCCCAAAGTGTCAATTTGACACTTTGGAATCCCATAGTTGACACTTTGAGATTTTATAAATCTTCCGTTTTGAAGGTTGTATAACCCTCGTAGTAGTAGCTGTGGTCGATGCCCTTCATATAGACCTCGCGGTTGTTGATATCATCGGTCAAGGCATTTTTCAGAATATGCTTGATCTCGATATCTTTAATGGGACTGCGCTCCATTGCAAGCAGGTAATCCTCTTTATCCGACTTGCTCCAATCCGCAACCTTGCTGATCTCTTTCTTGAAAATTTGATCCAGCCAGATGCGTGTGCTTCTGCCGTTGCCCTCGCGGAATGGATGGGCGATATTCATTTCCACGTACTTTTCCACGATCTCATCAAAAGTGGATTGTGGCATCTTATCGATGTTGGCAAGTGCCGCTTCCGGATACATCAGCGGAGCAAAACGGAAATTGCCCTTTGCAATATTCACGGTGCGAAGCTCACCGGCAAAGTCGTAGATATCCTCAAAGAGATATTTATGGATGGCTTTCAGCGAAGCAGTCGTACCGGCTTCCAAGCTGTCCGGTACGCCGTTTTCAAACAGCTCTAACGCTTTCTTCTTGCTGATGCGTTCCTCTGCTTCTGCAAGCTCGGGAGAGCTTGTGATGCCAAGTTTATTTTGGGGTGCCATCTTATTTGTCCCCCTTTGCTTCATCGGGGACAAACTCCATAATATCGTCCACGTTGCAGCCAAGTGCAGCGCAGACCTTGCCCAGGGTATCCACCTGAACAGATTCGTTTCTTCCCATCTTTGCCATAGCGTTGGAAGTGATGCCCGACAGCTTTACAAGCTCGGTTTTCTTGAGTCCTCTATCAATAAGTAATTTCCACAATTTATTGTAACTGATAGCCATAGGAAACCTCCGAAGGTTAGTATATACGGATATTATACCACGATTTACGGATATCTTCAATAAATTTCAGGTGTTTTTCAAAATTAAATTGAGTTTTTCAAGTTTTAAATCCGCACGCAGATAATTACTTTTTCTTAACAAATAAAATCGGCTGACCGAAAGTCCTGCTTCCGATCAGCCGATTGTCTTATTTAAAGAACGTCATAAGGAGAGTGGCGGCTATCATCAGTCCAAGTCCGACAGAGGCTTTCAGCGACAGCCTTTCCTTAAAGACGATATAGGAGAAGGCAACGGTGAAAACGATGCTCAGCTTGTCGATAGGAACGACCACGCTGACGATACCCGTTTGGATAGCGTAATAATAGCAAAGCCAGGATGCACCCGTAGCGATACCCGACAGAGATATAAACACCAGCTCCTTTTTATCAAGCGACGCGAGCTGTTTTTGTTTGCCCCTTGCAAAAACGATCACCCAAGCCATCACAAGCACAACGGCTGTGCGGATAGCGGTGCCAAGGTTGGATTCCACTCCGGAGATACCTACCTTTGCAAGAATCGAGGTCAATGCCGCAAATACCGCCGCAAACACAGCATAGACCATCCAGCCCTTGCCCTCGTCTTTTTCCTGAGTTTTTTTCTTTTCCACCATTAAGAAGATGCCTGCCGCTAAAATTGCGGTTGCGAGCAGCTTAATTGCAAGATTGGAGCGTTCATCAAAGCAGATGATGGCAAGGAGTACCGTGAGAATGGTGCTGGATTTGTCGATAGGTACCACCTTGTTGATGTTACCGATGGATAATGCCTTGAAATAGCAAATCCAGGATGCTCCGGTGGCAAGTCCCGAAAGAATCAGAAACAGAAGAGATTTCGGCTGAATCTGACCGATGGTGGCTTGTGAGCCCACAACGAACACCATAATCCAGGAAAAGATCAGCACGACGATGGTACGCAGCGCGGTTGCAAGGTCGGAATCGGTCTTTTTGATGCCGCACTTGGCGAGGATAGAAGTCAGTCCTGCAAAAAAAGCAGACAAGACAGCAGCAATGATCCACATAATATTATTGTTCACCTTTTATATAAAGTTTCCTTGGTATGCCTATTTTAGCATATCTTGTCGAAGAAAACAATACAAAGCAAAAAAGACACCGCAAAAGTTACTTTATGAATCATTCAATGTTTTACAAAACCAAATCCTTTTTTTCCAAACGGAATCTCCTTTTTCATCCTTCGGGTACGCACTCTCGGAATAGCGGACTTGCCGCTTTTCATATAGTGTAGTATTAGGGTAACAATAGCCGAGTCCAAAACGGTTTTGAACGGCCCATTTCCGCCATAACTGCATCAGCGCTTCCCAACATACGCTCGTATTTCAAGGAAGAACGGTGCAATGTATCGAAAAATAACCGCTGAGAGGCGTTTCGGATTCGGCTATTGTTACCCACCTGAAAGGAGTAGATTATGGCAGAAAACGAAAAATCTACGACCGTAAAAAGTGTTTTCAAAAGCGGCGAAAGCACTACGACTGAGCGCGAATTCACAGATAAGTGGATCGAGCTTATCAATACGATTGAGAAAGGCAAAAGCGGAAACTTTTGCGAAAAAGTGTGACTAAAGGAGCAATTTATAATACACAGGACGCGGAAACAGCTTGTTCTGTCTCAAAAGGAGATGAGAAACCCAAAGTAGCTATTTATTGCCGCTTATCCGAAGAAGATAGAAACAAGCAATTTGAAACCGATGATTCGGGCAGCATTCAGAACCAAAAGGCCATGCTGGTGCAATACGCACTCGAACAGGGGTGGGAGATCTACTGTATTTACAGCGACGATGACTACGCCGGTGCAGACAGACGCCGACCGGAGTTCAACCGCCTGCTGCAGGACGCAGAAGCGAGAAAATTCGATATTATCCTCTGCAAGACACAATCCCGTTTCACCCGTGAGCTGGAGCTGGTGGAAAAGTACATCCACGGTTTATTCCCTTTATGGGGCATTCGCTTTGTCAGCATCGTGGACAATGCCGACACCGACAACAAGGGTAACAAAAAGTCCCGTCAGATCAACGGTCTTGTAAACGAATGGTACTTGGAGGATATGTCCGACAACATCCGCAGCGTTCTGAAAAACAGACGGGAAAACGGATTCCATATCGGAGCCTTTGCCCTTTACGGGTACAAAAAAGATCCCGACCAAAAGGGGCATCTGATCATCGACGAGGAAGCCGCCGCTGTGGTTCGTGAGGTGTTCACCCTCTTTTCCCGGGGCTACGGCAAGACTGCGATCGCCCGTATGCTCAATGACCGAGGCATTCCCAATCCAACCGAATACAAGCGTCTGAAAGGTCTGCGCTACAAACAGCCCAAAGCCCGGAACAGCACCCTTTGGAAATACTTTGCGATTTCCGATATGCTGGTAAACGAGATCTACATCGGCAATATGGTTCAGGGCAAATACGGCAGTATTTCCTACAAGACTAAGCAGAACAAGCCCCGCCCCAAAAGTCAATGGTACATTGTGGAAGGCACTCACGAGCCCATCATCGACCGCGAGCTTTGGGACAGGGTGCAAAAGATGATAAAAGAACGGGCAAAGCCCTTTGACGTGGGCACTATCGGTTTGTTTGCAAGGAAGGCTCGCTGTGCTAACTGCGGATATGTGATGCGCTCCTCTAAAAATCGGGGCAAGCACTATTTGCAGTGCGGGAGCCGTCACGTGGCGAAGGATGCCTGCATCGGCTCCTTTATCTCGGTGGACAAATTGGAGCAGATGGTGATCGACGAGCTGAACCGCCTTTCCGATGAGTATCTGAACAAGGACGATTTGGAGAGAAAAATTGAGTTCTGTTCCAACTTGCAGTCTCAAAAGGATGCAATCCTTACCAATATTGCGGCCTACGAGAAAAAGGTTGCTGAATTGAGCAAGGGTATTCGCGAGCTGTATATGGATAAAGTCAAGGGGATTATCAGTGCATCTGATTACACCGTAATGTCGAAGGATTTTGTCGATGACCGCGACCGCCTTGAAAAACTCATTTCTGACGGGCGTAAGCAGATTGAAGAAATCGACGTAAAAATCGAAGTCGGCGACAACCGCAGAGAGATTATCGAGCGTTATACAAACCTCAAACACCTCACCAGAGAGATGGTAGAAATCCTCATTGACTACATTTTAGTAGGCAAGAGAATTCCCAAAACGAACGACGTTCCGATAACGATATATTGGAATTTTTAGTGATATATTTTGCTAAAGCAAAATGTGATATAATTTTCTTGCGAAAATTGTGATATATTACGTTTTCAACGGAATGTGATATAAAATAAATCCGGCGGGATTTATTTTGTTGGCAAAAGTTGCACTTTTGCCGTCGCAGCAGAGCAGAAGGCAAGGACTACTTATGATAACATTCTCCGTTTTGTGGATGACCCCGATGTTGCAGATCCGATAAAATTCCTTCGTGAAAGAGAAATTGTACACTATCAACGCTTTGGTGAAGGCTTACGTCTTGCTACCGACAGGCTTGACAGCAAAAACTTCTACCAATGCAATCCCTCGTTTGATAAAAACTGTAAATAACGGAAATAATACAGCATAAATAATGAAGACACAGCCTCCGTCAAATCAGGAGACTGTGTCTTTATAAATAGTTCGGATTTTATCAGGCAAATAATTCGCTGAAGAAGTGAATTATTGCGTGGAAAATCTTAAAGATTACTTCGGAAGATGTGCCGATGCTTGCATCATAGGCATCACACATTGAGCAACGGAATTCCGTTTCGGGGTCATCAACGGTAATCTCGGTTATCTGTGAAACCTCATAGCCGTCTGCAAGGATTACTGTTGTGCAGATTTCCGCTTTACCTTCACCAACTGCCGTTAATACGGTTCCGTCCTCGCTGATAGTAACAACATCAGGATTTGATGATACGTGAGTTACCGTGTAGGCAAGCTCGTATTTTGTTGTTACGGTAAGCTCTGCTGTCTCGTTGATAAGGATTTCTTTGGGAATACCGAAGCCGAAGTAGGGAACTCTGTTTACAACAAAATCGATTCTTGAAAATTTTGTTTCATCATCAACCAAGGATATCGTTATTGTAGCAGTTCCGTTACCTGCGGCAAGCACGGTTCCGTTTGAATCAACAGATACGACACCGGGATTTGTTGATTCATATTTTACGAACTGACGGGTTGCGTTAGAAGGAGTAAAGGTATTTGTAATCTGTGTGGTTTCTCCCACGTAAAGAGTCTTTTTAGTTACCTGCGAAGCAATGCTTTCTACGGGAATGGGCTTAACGGTAACAAAAATGTCCTTTGAAACGCCTGTTGAGGAGGTAATTGTTATTTTTGTTGAGCCCGTATTTATACCGGTTATCATACCCTGACCGTCAACTGTTGCAATATTGGGTGCAAGGGAAGTGTATCTGAGAGTGTAGGTTGTTGCTGAAGGATTCTCCAATACCGCAGAAATTGCCGCACTTTCATTTATCTGTATAGTATAAAGATCAAGAGTGGTAACTATTCTTTCCTTTAAATCATCGGTAGCGGCAAAGGCAGAAGTGCTGAACAGCATTAACAGCATAAGAGCAAGCGAAATTACGATGTTGATTTTTTTCTTCATTAAAATCACCTTTTTTACGTTATTTTATTATATATCTAAACTAATTATAAAGGAGCGGAAGGTAAAAATCAAGTAATTTTTATTTTGTGCCAAAATTGTTATATAAAGCAAGAAAACGGCGGAAAGCCGGTTTTCCGTTAGGAGGGATATAAAATCTTTTGCGATATCGGAAGGAATTATCTATAAAGTAAAAAGGAGCATCACACACTCATTTACGGATGTGCGATGCTCGTTTTTTTAATTTTTGGTGTCGGAATTATTATCGTTAAGCTCTTCAATAATGCTTGCAACCTCTGACTGTTCCTGTAGTACAACGTCAAAGCCTTCCGTGCTTTCCTTGCTGAGGAGAATTCTGACAGTAAGAATAATAAGCTTAATATCCTGGAATATTGAGAAGTTTTCAATATACATAAGGTCGAGTCTCAGCTTATCATAGGCATTTGTGTTATATTTACCGTATATCTGCGCATAACCTGTAAGTCCTCCCTTAACCTTCAGTCTGTAGGGAAACTCGGGGATTTCCTTGCTGTATTTTTCTACGTGCTCAACTCTTTCGGGACGGGGACCGACAATACTCATATCACCCTTGAGAATATTGATAATCTGCGGAAGCTCGTCAATTCTCGTAGCTCGGATAATATTACCGATTTTTGTGATTCTCGGGTCTTTTTCCGTTGCGGGAACAGACAGACCGTCCTTCTCGGCATCAACTATCATACTTCTGAATTTGAGAATTTCAAAGACCTTACCGTTAAGTGTAACTCTTTCCTGCTTATAGAAAACGGGACCCTTATCTTCAAGCTTTATGGCAAGTGCAACAACGAGCATAACGGGAGAGGCAATAATAAGTCCGATAAGGCTTATTGCAATATCCATAGCTCTTTTAATGAATCTTTCTCCGATGTTGGGGCCTGTGCCCTTTACTAAAAGCATAGGAGTATCAAAAGCATTAACAGGACGTGCTCCGCGCATAATAATATCCGTAATTTTGGGTACAACGTAGGTTCTTATGCTGTTTTTATAGCAGAATTTGAGTATGTCGTTTCTGAGCTTTGCATCAACGTCATTGAGCAAAACAGATTCATATTTCTGAATCTCTTCGCAGATGCTTTCAAAGCCTGCATTTGTTGAAACAAGCTTTTTGATGTTGTATTTCTGCTTCAGCTTGTCCATCTTGACCTTCATACTGATGGCGTTTTCGCTGCCGTATACCATTATCATATTGTGCGGTGCATAAACCTTATTGTATATGGTATTGTAAAGGAATACGAAGGCGACAGTTAAAACGAAGTCAATGATAAGCAGAATTATCATCGGAAGGGGATTGATCATTTTATTGCTGATAAGACAAAGCTGGAAATACGTTATTACGTTTACAATTCCCATGCCTATCCATTGAGCAATGCTCAGATCAACACCTCTGAGATTTCCGAACTGGAAGCCGTCTGAATTTTTGATAAAAAGCCAGGAAAGAACGGCGTATACTCCCATTAAAACGTATTTGCCTTTTCCGAGATATGCAGGGAAGTTATCTCCTTCATAGCATATTCTCCATAAAAAATAATATAAAACGGATAATACAATTACCTCGATAACAGCTTCTATAACTCTTACTGTGCTTTTGGTGTCATTACTCCAATTTCTTTTCTGTGACATAATTCTTCTCCCGAATAATGTATTTATAATATTCATAAACGCAAATAATCAAATTCATATATGTGTTAAGTATACATTATTATTACAATTATGTCAACTTTATTTCAAAGGTTTGTGATATTAAGAACAAAATGTAACATTTTGATGTAAAAATGCGATGCTCCGAAGAAAATCGGAACACCGCTGTTAAAGATATTTCTCTATTGATGCTTTGGCATTTTGCTTGTCTGAATACAAAGTATCGCCTCTGCGTCTTCCGAACCAGACTATTTCCTTGGCAAATTCCTTCCAATCGGTATAATTCTTTTCTGCCTTAAAGATATATCTTACGGAATGTTTGTCCAATCGGGCGGATTGTCCGTTTTGCAGGCGCGTGAAATATTCAAGAAAATCATAGGAAAAGGAATACTCCTTATCTTCCTTGTTGCAGCTTCTGAGGATTGCATCCTGAAAACCGATAACCTCTTCGTAAAGGGCAGCGTCTGAGAAAAATGACTTGATAAAATCGGACATTTCCTCTCTGACAAGACGGGAATTTTTAAGAAACGTAAGATAAGCACCCTCTTCAAATGCCCAGGCAGCTTCACCGAAATCGCTGTCTGTGAAATTCCAGTCTCCCGCCAGCGAAGAGCTGAGCTTTTCTCTGAATGAACAGAATACTTTATTGAGAAGCGTTCCTTTTGCATTCATAATAAAGTCAAGCAGGGAAGAGTAGAAATCAAAGTACGATACGTTCTTTTCATTTACAAGGAAAAGTGCAACGAATCTTAAAAAACCGAGGAAATGAAAGGTCTGAACGCAGATAGAGAACAGATTACAGTATATCCAGTCTTCCTTTGAAAGTGTTGCTGTGGACTGAACTATATGCGAAAATTCTTCGTTTTCTGTGTTTTTCTTCGTGCTGTGCATATGGTTGAAGCCGATTTCAATGGTTTCAAGCTTATGCTTTGCAATATAGGATTTTTCAGACATTTGAGAATTCGGAAGCATCTCAAGATAATAGATACTCAGAGAATTGTGCTGACCGGATTCGAGAATTTTGCATATACCCTCGCAGAAGCTTTTTTTTGTTTCTCCGGGAAGCCCCAGTATAAGCTCGGAATAAGTCGGAATGCCGGCTTTGTTGTATTTTTTGAGAAGCTCCGAAAAATGCTCAAGAGTGAGATTTTTTCGGTTGATGTTTTTCAGAACGGTTTCACTCAAGGACTGATAAGCAAGAGTTGCCCCTTTGTCCATTCCCGCTTTGTTCAGAATTGACGAAATCTTAAACACCGTATCGTTGCTGTATTTTGCAAAGCAGGTTCTGAATACCTTGGGATAACCGTATTTTTCTTTTCTCCCGGCGGCATATTCTGCAATTTCAATATCTCTTTCAAATAAACCGAAGTTTGAATCTGCACAGAAGCAGTATTCAAGTCCGTTCCTTGCGAACCAGTCAAGCTCAGACTTTACCTTTTCTATCGGAAACAGTCTTACGTTCTTGCCTGAGCACCAGTCGCAATATGAGCAGGAATACGGACAGCCTCTGTTGGTTTCAAGAACACAAAGAAGGGAAGAATGATTCTCTTTCTCCAAAATACCGTCAAAAATACCGTAGGTGTAGGGAGAAGGAAAGTCATCAAGCTTGTCGGGTGCGGCCTCGGGCGTTGTGAATATAACTCCGTTTTTTCTGTATGAAATATTACAAATATCCTTCCAAGCGGCATTTTCTGCCGCCTTTACAACCGAGCAGAAGGTTTTTTCCCCTTCACCGTATACGAGAACGTCAACAAAGGGCTTTGATTTTAACAGATTGTCATTCCTTGTGACATTATGTCCGCCGAAAATAATAATGCATTCAGGGTATTTCTCTTTAACCTTTTTTGCTAAAGCAAGATTGAAATTATAATTCCATATACTACACGAAAAACCGACAATATACGGAGCATCGATTTTTTCGATGATACTGTCGGTTGATTCGCGTCTGTATATAAATCCTGCAAGGCGATAGTTTTCGTTGAAGCAGTTCTCTTTTTTCATATAAGCGGCAATACATCCCGTCGCATAGGGAAGATATATGTCGTTGTCAAAGGAGAAGCCTGCTTCAACAAAATAAATATTCTTCATATTATATGATTCGAAGAGCGGATACACCGGCTACAGCCTTGAGCTCTTCAATTACGCTGTCGGTTATTTCGTCTTCGGTGTCAAAAATTGCATAGCCGACGGATTTTTTTGTGCCGGAGGCCTTTGCCGTAACCGTAATACCGTTATCTGAAAGAGCCTTTTCAATGTCAGCGGCAACGTCACCGAGAGTAACTGCCGTAATTCTCAGCTTTGCATTCTTTTCAAGAGAAACAGCGGGGAAGTTTACGGAATTTTTTACGCTACCGTTGAGAAGGTAGTCTGAAAGCTGGCAAACAGCCATAACCGCACAGTTTTCTTCTGCCTCGGGTGTTGATGCGCCAAGATGAGGAATGGCAATAACACCGTCTGTTCCGAGCTGGTCATCGGTGGGGAAGTCTGTAACGTAGGCTGCACACTTGCCGTTCCCGAGAGCTTCGATTATGTCGGCATTGTCTACAAGCTCACCTCTTGAGAAATTGAGAACTCTTATGCCGTCCTTGCATTTTGCAAGGCTTTCCTTGCATATCATTCCTCTTGTTGAATCGTTAAGAGGAGCGTGAAGAGTTATATAGTCAGCGCAAGCAAAAATATCGTCAAGCTCAGCTGTAACCGTGATATCTCCGTCAAGAGCTGCTTTTGCCGCGTCTGTAATGAAGGGGTCGTAGCCGATAACCTTCATTCCGAGAGCCTTTGCGGCATTTGCTACCTTGATGCCTATGGCACCGAGACCTGCAACGCCGAGAGTTTTTCCGAGAATTTCGGGGCCCACGAAGTTGCTCTTGCCTTTTTCTACGAGCTTTGATACACCGTCTCCGTTTCCCTTGAGAGCGTCGCACCATTTTGAGCCTGCAACGATTTTACGGGAGGCAAGGAAAAGAGAACAGATAACAAGCTCCTTAACTGCATTGGCATTTGCACCGGGGGTATTGAATACGCAGATTCCGTTTTCCGTGCATCTGTCTATCGGAATGTTGTTGACACCGGCCCCGGCACGTGCTACTGCGAGAAGGTTTGATTTGAACTCCATTTCGTGCATAGCGGCACTTCTTACGATGATAGCATCGGGAGCTTCAAAATTATCGGCACAGGCAAATTTTGTATTGTCGAAATTTGCAAGACCGCTTGCGGAAATTTTATTTAACGTGAGAATATTATACATAACGGGGACTCCTTTGGCTCAGGCGTTTTCAGCCTCAAATTTCTTCATAAATTCAACGAGCTTTTCAACGCCCTCAATAGGCATTGCATTATAAACGGAAGCTCTCATACCGCCTGTCGTTCTGTGACCCTTGAGATTGATAAAGCCTGCGGCTGTTGATTCCTTTACGAATTTTGCATCAAGCTCCTCATTTCCAGTAACGAAGGGAATGTTCATAATAGAACGGTCCTCAGCAGGGATAACGCTCTTGAACATCTTTGACTCCTCAAAGAAATCATAGAGAAGCTTAGCCTTTTTGATGTTGTTTTCCTTTATAGCTTCAAGACCGCCCATATCCTTTATCCACTCAAGAACCAGCTTGCACATATAAATCGTGAAGCAGGGGGGAGTGTTGTAAAGTGAATCGTTGTCTGCGTGAATCTTGTAGTTGAACATTGTGGGGGTGATATCCATAGCGTTGCCGAGCATATCTTCTCTTACAATAACAACGGTAAGACCTGCGGGAGCAATATTCTTCTGAGCACCGCCGTAAACAACTGCAAACTTGGTTACGTCAAGAGGCTCTGAAAGGAAGCAGGAGGAAATATCTGCAATAAGGGGCACGTCACCCGTATCGGGAATATAGGGGTATTTAGTACCGTAAATAGTGTTATTCATACAGTAGTAAACGTAGTCAGCCTCGGGGTCGATATCCTCTCTCGTTACCTTGGGTATATATGAGTAAGTCTTGTCAGCAGAGGAGGCGATAACTCTTGCATTACCGTATCTCTTTGCTTCCTGAAAGGCCTTCTTTGCCCATACGCCTGTTTCAATATAGTCAGCCTTGTTGTTCTTGTTCATAAAGTTCATAGGGATAGCCGCAAACTGAGAGGATGCACCGCCCTGAAGGAAAAGAACCTTATAGTTGTCGGGAATATTCATAATTTCGCGCATAAGCTTTTCTGCATCCTTGATAATGCTGTCGAAAACCTTTGAACGGTGTG
Source organism: Acutalibacteraceae bacterium (assembly GCA_045589015.1). Classification (GTDB taxonomy): domain Bacteria; phylum Bacillota; class Clostridia; order Oscillospirales; family Acutalibacteraceae; genus RUG806. The sequence goes on along the minus strand of JAZNFG010000101.1, from coordinate 41,226 downwards.
ACATTTCCATAACGGACTGTCCGCTGCCTTCATAATCAAGAAGCTGCTCCTGAGCCTTTTTTAATGCCTCAAGAGGAAGCATTGAGGGACCTGCTGAAAAATTGTAAACTCTTGCCATTGTAATGATCTCCTTTTAATATATAAAATTTAAGAGTTAGCTGATTAATGATTTCTTGCCACTTTGCTGTTTATTGCGGCCTCTGCCACAGCGGCGGCTACTGTTTTTCCCACTCTTTCGTCAAATGCGTGGGGAAGTATATAGCTTTCCGAAAGCTCGTCATCACCTACAAGCGATGCTATTGCGTAAGCGGCGGCAAGCTTCATATCTTCGTTTATGTCGGCTGCTCTGACGCTGAGCGCACCTTTGAAAATTCCGGGAAAAGCAAGGACGTTGTTTACCTGATTCGGAAAATCACTCCGACCTGTTCCCACTACTGCGGCACCTGCATTTTTTGCAAGGTCGGGCATAATTTCCGGTACGGGATTTGCCATAGCAAAAACTATTGAATTTTCCGACATCGAAGCTATCATTTCCTCTGTTACGATGCCCGGAGCCGAAACGCCGACGAATATATCTGCACCTTTAAGCGCATCCGAAAGAGAGCCCGTAAGCCTTCCTTTGTTGGTAATCTTTGCAAGCTCTGTCTGCGCCTGTGTCTGAAACGGTCTGTCGGCGGCGAGTATTCCATCCTTGTCGCAGACTGTTATGTCTCCTATGCCGAATTTTATCAGCATTTTTGTGATTGCCGTTCCTGCCGCACCTGCACCGCAGATTACCGCACGACAGCTTTCTTTGTCTTTTTTCAGAAGCTTCAGTGCGTTTATTACGCCTGCCGTAACTATAATAGCGGTTCCGTGCTGGTCATCGTGGAAAACGGGGATGTCGCATTCCTTTTTCAGACGCTTTTCAATTTCAAAGCATCTGGGAGCTGCTATGTCCTCAAGATTTATTCCTCCGAAGCTTTTTGATATGAGCTTGACCGTATTTACGATTTCATCGGTATTCTTAGAATCTATACATATCGGAATTGCATCCACATCCGCGAATTCCTTGAACAGAACGCATTTACCTTCCATAACGGGCATACCGGCTTCGGGACCTATATCTCCGAGACCGAGCACAGCCGTTCCGTCGGTTATTACGGCAACCGTGTTCCATCTTCTTGTAAGCTCGTAAGAGGCAGAAGGATTATTTTTAATTTCGATACAAGCCTCTGCAACGCCCGGTGTGTATGCAAGTGACAGATCTTCTTTATTTTTGACGGGAACTCTTGATTTTATTTCAAGCTTTCCCTTCCACTGCTTATGCAGCTCGAGAGATTTTGCTTTTATGTCCATAACTGTTTCCTTATTCTTCCGAGGGGACTTCCCATTTCATAGCACGGGTAACTGCTTTTTTCCATCCGGAGTAAAGCTTATCTCTTGTGTCCTTGTCCATTTCGGGAGTAAATACCTTAGAAACCTCACGTATTTTTTCGATTTCCTCCATATCGTTCCAGAAGCCTACGGCAAGACCTGCAAGGTAAGCCGCGCCGAGTGCCGTTGTTTCAACGCATTTGGGACGGTTTACGGGGGTGTTTATCAAATCTGCCTGAATCTGCATCATAATGTTGCTGACGCTTGCACCGCCGTCAACTCTTAGCTCCTGAAGCTCAATGCCCGAATCGGCCTTCATAGCTTCAAGAAGGTCGGTCATCTGATATGTTATTGATTCAAGCACGGCTCTGCATATATGCTTTTTGTTTACGCCTCTTGTAAGACCTACCATACAGCCTCTTGCATACATATCCCAGTAGGGAGCACCGAGACCCGTGAAGGCGGGAACGAGGTAAACTCCGTTTGAATCAGGGACCTGCTCAGCATATTTGTCACACTTCTGTGCACTGTCAACGATCTGAAGCTCATCTCTGAGCCATTGGATAACACTTCCTGCATTGAATGCGGAGCCCTCAATACAGTATTCAACCTTATCACCGATGCCCCAGGCGATACCGGTGACAAGATTATTCTTTGAGTGTACTCTTTCTTTACCTGTGTTCATCAGAAGGAAGCAGCCTGTACCATACGTGTTTTTAGCCTGACCCGGGTTAAAGCATGCCTGACCGAAAAGTGCAGCCTGTTGGTCGCCGATTGCGGAACAGATGGGAATGCCGGCAAGAGCCTCAATGCCGGGAATGCCCTGTGCTACGGCACCGTATACCTCGCTTGAAGGAGCAACTCTTGGAAGAATAGACATAGGAATGTCAAACTTATCGCAAAGATATTGGTCCCAGCAAAGATTGTCAACGTCAAACAGCATTGTTCTTGAAGCGTTGGAGTAATCCGTAACGTGAACCCTTTTTCCCGTAAGATTCCAGATAAGCCAGGTGTCAATCGTTCCGAAAAGGAGATTTCCCTCTGCGGCAAGCTGTCTTGCTCCCTCTACGTTGTCAAGAATCCACTTGATTTTTGTTGCGGAAAAGTATGCATCGATTATAAGTCCCGTGTGTTCTTTTATGTAGTCACCGAGACCCTCAGATTTGAGCTGCTCGCACATTGATGCTGTTCTTCTGCATTGCCATACTATTGCATTATATATGGGTTTGCCTGTTCTTTTATCCCATAAAACAGTGGTTTCGCGCTGATTTGTAATACCGATTGCGGCAATCTCCTTAGCTTCGATTCCGCCGTCGATAAGCGCATCCGCAAGCGAACGGAACTGACTTTTGAGAATTGCATCGGGATTATGTTCGACCCAACCTGCCTTGGGGTATATCTGCTCATATTCATACTGAGCCTTTGAAACTATTTCACCCCGTCTGTTGAAAACAATGGTTCTTGAGCTTGTCGTACCCTGGTCAAGTGATAAGATGTATTTAAGCATAATAACTCACCCTTTTATTTTATTAATTAATTTTATGCCTTTGTGAAAACATTGTCAATAGCAAACTGCATTTATTATGGTTAAATTTTACATTATTTTTTATCCGTAGCGGTATTTTTGAGAATTTTTACATAAATTTATCGACTGTTTTTTTGTCGGACGGCGGCGGTTGCCGTTTGTGGATATCCGACCGAAATTTTTGTCAAGAGCAAAAAGACGTAAAATCATACGTTTTTGCCGTATTTTGCTACGTTTTTTCAGAAATAATGATTTTATAATGAGATTATGATATCATTAGTTACGGATAGGAGGAATAGCTGTGAAAAAAATAATAATGACGTGTGCTTTATTGTTAAGTGTTCTGCTTTTTGTTTCCTGCGATTCGGAAAGCCGGAACGGCAGATACGGCGGAACGGATATAAACGGACTCACAGCTGATGCGGTTGTAAAAGAATGTTATGGGTTTTTTGAAAAAAACGATGTTGAAAAAAACCGGAAGCTTTTCATTAAAAGGAAAAATTTTTGACGAAAGAACAGAGCTGATTTCTTTGAATGAATGTTATATTGTTGAAAATTATAAAGCTGATGAAAATGATGAGTGGTATCGGGATGTTTATGCATATTGCGTTGTTCAGACGAACTCTGAAATTTACTGTAAAGAAGACTGTGCAGTCGGTAAAAAAGGGGAGAGCATAGCATTAAATTATGTATATTACCTTGTTACGGAAAACGAGAGCTCACAATGGAAGATAGCCGATTTCGGATATCCGCCCGCCGTCCCCCTGAGCTAAAACTGCTTCTTCGGTAATAAAAGAAAATTCCGCATCGGGGTGACCGATGCGGAAATGTTTTATTTTGCGCAGTTATTTTTCGGAAATTACTTCCTTGAGCCCTGTTGCGAGAGCTGCTATGCCCTGAATTTCAGAGGGTATGATGATTTTTGTTGCCTTTCCGTCGGCAGCCTTTTCAAAGGCTTCAAGACTCTTGAGTGTAAGAACTGCCTGAGCGGGATTTGCTTTATTGATAAGCTCAATACCCTTTGCGGTAGCTTCCTGAATTGCAAGAATAGCCTGTGCTTCACCCTCGGATTCTCTGATTTTTGCTTCCTTGACTGCTTCAGCTCTGAGAATTGCAGACTGCTTTTCACCTTCAGCCGAAAGAATCTTGGATTCCTTTTCACCCTCGGCAACAAGGATAGCGGCAGCCTTTTCACCTTCTGCACGAAGAATAGCCTCTCGTCTTTCACGCTCAGCCTTCATCTGCTTTTCCATAGCCTCCTGAATCTCTCTGGGCGGGAAAATGTTTTTAAGCTCAACGCGGTTTACCTTGATTCCCCAGGCGTCTGTTGCTTCGTCAAGGATTACTCTGATTTTTGCATTGATTGTATCACGGGACGTAAGCGTATGGTCAAGCTCAAGCTCACCGATGATATTACGAAGAGTAGTTGCCGTAAGATTTTCAATTGCGGCAATAGGTCTTTCAACACCGTAGCAATAGAGCTTCGGGTCTGTTATCTGATAGAAAACAACTGTATCTATCTGCATTGTAACGTTATCCATCGTAATAACGGGCTGGGGAGGGAAGTCCGCAACCTGTTCCTTGAGGGAAACGATTTTTGCAACTCTTTCAATTATGGGAATCTTGAAATGAAAGCCTGTCTGCCAGGTAACGCTGTATGCTCCGAGGCGTTCGATAACGTAAGCCTTTGACTGCGGAACGATTTTAATATTGAGAACAAGCACGGCAAGAATGAGTGCAATAACAGCAATAATGGGAATTATAACCTCTAACATAAACCTTCTCCTTTAATTAACAATTAGTTTGACTCCGTCAATTCTGATTACGGTAACGGTTGAGCCTGTGGGGATAATATCTCCGTTTTCACTTCTTGCAGTCCACTCAACACCGTTAATTTTTGCCGTGCCTTTCCCCAAAAGATTGTTGATTTCTTCGGTAACCACGGCATTCTGCCCGATACTTCGGTCAGCGTTTGTCGGTTGCGATTTTTTATTTATATGCTTTTTCACAATCGGTCTTGTTGCAATAAGCAGAACAATTGAAACGGTAAGGAAAGCAATTATCTGAATTGTAATGCTTTTCACTCCGAATGCCGCAAGAAGCATTGAAACAAGTGCTCCGCCTGCGAACCAGATTGTCGTAAGCTGTACGGTTGCAATTTCAGTGATGATGAAAAGGACTAAAAGTGCAAGCCATACCCATACCATATATTCGCCCATAAACATCACCTCCTGCTTATAATATTATATTATGCGTATACGTTTGTCAATAAGCGTAGAAAAATTTAAAATTTATACATAAAAAACGAAAATAGGTATTGCAATTTAAAATGTGCTGTGCTATAATCTCAAGGCAAAACTCACGCGAGGTCTGCATAACGGGTGTGCAGGCGGTTCGACATAGCCCCTGTTCCGTGTGTATTAAATCTTCGCGGCGGTTAAACAAAAGGAGGAAAAAAATATGTCAGTAGTATCAATGAAGCAGCTGCTTGAAGCAGGTGTGCACTTCGGTCACCAGACCAGAAGATGGAACCCCAAAATGGCTCCCTATATCTTCACAGAGAGAAACGGAATCTACATCATCGACCTTCAGAAGACAGTAAAGAAGCTTGAAGAGTCCTATATGTTCATCCGTGAGATCGCAGCAGAAGGCGGCGAGGTTCTTTTTGTAGGTACAAAGAAGCAGGCTATGGATTCCATCAAGGAAGAGGCAGAGCGTTGCAATATGCCTTTCGTTAACGCACGTTGGCTCGGCGGTATGCTTACAAACTTCAGCACAATCAAGAGAAGAATCAAGAGACTTGAGCAGCTCAAGAAGATGGAAGAGGACGGCACGTTTGATCTTCTTCCCAAGAAGGAAGTTATCAAGCTTAAGCTCGAAAGAGAAAAGCTCGAAAAGTTTATGGGCGGTATCACGGAAATGAAGAAGCAGCCCGCTGCTATGTTCATCGTTGACCCCAGAAAAGAAAGAATCGCTGTTCTTGAAGCAAAGAAGCTCGGTATTCCGATCGTTGCTATCGTAGACACAAACTGCGATCCCGATGAGGTTGACTATGTAATTCCCGGTAATGATGACGCTATCAGAGCAGTTAAGCTTATTGCAGGTGCTATGGCTGATGCTATCATCGAAGGCAGACAGGGCGAAACAGCTCCCGTTGCTGAGGAAGAAGCAGCTTCTGAAGAAACTGCAGCTTTTGAAGAATAATTTAATTAGCCCGTACACCGTGCGGGCTTTACTTGATAAAATTTTTTGATTTCAGGAGGATAAAATTATGGCATTTACAGCTAAAGACGTTCAGGCTCTTCGCGAAAAGACAGGCGTTGGTATGATGGACTGCAAGAAGGCTCTTGTTGAAACAGACGGAGATATTGAAAAGGCTATTGACATTCTCAGAGAAAAGGGTCTTGCTTCCGCCGCTAAGAAGGCAAGCCGTGTTGCAGCAGAAGGTATCGTTGCAACCTGTTCAGATGATAAAGCAGGTGTTCTTGTTGAGCTTAACTGCGAAACAGACTTCGTTGCTAAGGGTGCTCCCTTCGTAGAGCTTTCCGCAAAGGTTGCAAAGACTGTTCTTGCAGCAAAGCCCGCTGACCTTGAAGCTCTTCTTGCTACAAAGGCAGTTGATTCCGAAATGACAGTTGAGCAGGAGGTTCAGGAGGTATTCCTTGCTCTCCGCGAAAACCTCAAGGTAAGAAGATTTACCGTTGTTGAAGGTCACACAGCAACGTATATTCACGCAGGCGGTTCCGTAGGCGTTATCGTTGCTTTTGATACAGACGATGCAACAGCTGCTAAGGCTGAATTTGCAGAGATGGGCAAGAATGTAGCTATGCAGGTTGCAGCTATGAGCCCCGAATTTTTAAGCAAGAGTGATATTTCTGCAGAAGAGCTTGCAAAGATGGAAAACATCACAATTGAAAGCGCACTCAATAAGCCCGATTCTCTTCCCGTTCCGATTCTCAACAGCCTTATTTCCGAGGTTATTGATACCAAGAAGTGGAACGAAGAGGACACCGCTATCTATCAGGGTCTTGATCAGCAGCAGAGAAAGAACTTCTTTAACTTCATTTCCAAGGAAGCTTATGCTGAGCTTGCTGCTCTTGCAGTTTCAAAGAAGGCTGAAATCGTTGAAAACAAGATCTTCAACGGTCTCGTTCAGGGTCGTCTTTCCAAGCAGCTTAAAGAGGTTTGTCTCCTTGAGCAGGCATTCGTTCGTTCCGACCTTTTCGACGGCGACGTAAAGGGTTACGTTGCATCAGTTGCTAAGGCTCTCGGTGCAGAAATCTCCGTTAAGAGCTTCACTCGTTTTGCAAAGGGCGAAGGCATTGAGAAGAAGGTTGACGATTTCGCAGCAGAAATCGCAAGCATGGTAAAATAAGCATATACAGCTTTTCAGGAGAGGTGCTTTAGGGCATCTCTTTTTTTTTATTTGACAATATTTACTGCAGATGCTAATATTTTAGTAAATGATAAAAGCAGGTGATAATATGAAAAATAAAATATTTCTTTGGGAAAAGGACGTTCCTTATTTTAACGGGGACTTCGGACAGGAGCCTCCGTCAATTACCGAATACTTCCTTGAAAACGGAAAAGAAAACGGCTGTGTGCTTGTAATTCCCGGCGGCGGTTACGGATTTGTATGCATTGACCACGAGGGAGACGCAATATGCCGATATCTCAATGATAACGGCATTTCAGCCGCATATCTGAATTACAGAATCGCTCCCTATAAGCATCCCGTAATGGAAACGGATGCAAGAAGAGCTATCAGGCTTTTACGGTATAATGCCAAGAAATGGGGAATAAATCCCGAAAAAATAGGCACGATGGGCTTTTCTGCAGGCGGGCATCTTACGTGTATGACTGCGCTGAGATTTGACTACGGTATTAAAAACGGTGATGAGATTGATGCGGTTTCCTCCCGTCCCGATACCTCTGCACCCTGTTATGCGGTTGCATCCCTTAATCCCGAAATTACACATCTCGGTACGCTTCAGAATCTTTTAGGTGAAAATGCCGATGAGAATATGATTGAAAGTCTTTCATCGGAGAATATCGTAAGAGATGATATGCCCCCCGTGTTCTTGTGGCATACAGCAGAGGATACTGCCGTTAATCCCGAATGCTCACTCCGCTTTGCATCCGCTCTTATTAAAGCAAAAATCCCCTGTGAACTTCATATATTCCCCTACGGCGGACACGGTCTCGGCATAGCCGAGGGACAACCTTTGGCAGACCAATGGATGCCGCTGTACGTCAAGTGGCTGAAATACTACGGCTATTAAAGTATTTGTCGGAGAGCGGAGGTCTGAGTAGAGAATCAGAGACACAGATTTATACACTTTTATGGATTTATCTGCCGAAAATGAATTGCTGAGGCTGAAAAGGCGGTCTCCGACTTCCGACTTTTTTACTTTTTTCACACTAAAAAGAGAATGACACTCCAAAAGCGGTGTGCCATTCTTTTTTTTACATTAATTTTTTAATATTTGATAATCTTTCGAGTGCTTCGTAGAGAGTTTCGTCCTTCTTTGCGAAGTGGAAGCGTGCAAGGTGGTTTACGTCCTCTTTGAAGAAGCTTGAGCCGGGAACGGCGGCAACACCCACCTTGTAAGCAAGCTCCTCGCAGAATTCAATATCTGTTCTGCCCTTCTGGAAGTCAGAAATATCAACCATCATAAAGTATGAACCCTCGGGCTCGGAGAAGCTCCAGCCAAGGTCACGCAGACCGCCTACGAAGATGTCTCTCATATGTGTATAGTGCTCCTGAAGATCCTTATAGTAAGACATAGGTGCTTCAAGTCCCGCAACTATAGCCTCCTGCAAGGGCGAGGGAGCGCAAACGGTAAGGAAATCGTGAATCTTTTTGCAACGGTTCATAAGCTCCTCGCAGGCTACGATATATCCGAGTCTCCAGCCGGTTATAGAATATGTTTTTGAAAGAGACGAGCAGCAGATTGTTCTTTCCCACATTCCGGGAAGAGAAGCGATATAAGTGTGCTTATGAGGCTCAAAAATAATGTGCTCATAAACTTCATCGGTGATGATGATAACGTCGTATTTGATAGCAAGATCGGCGATTACCTGTAATTCATCTTTTGTGAAAACTCTTCCCGAGGGGTTAGAGGGGTTGCAAAGAAGCATAGCCTTGGTTTTCGGGTCCTTGAAGGCATCCTCAAGTCTGTCGGCATCAAATGTAAAGGCAGGAGGATTAAGAGGTACGAATATAGGCTCAATTGAATTGAAAAGGCTCTGTGCGGCATAGTTTTCAAAATAGGGGGAGAATATAACTATTTTATCTCCGGGATTTGAAATAGCCATCATTGTAGCCATCATAGCCTCTGTGCTGCCGACGGTGCCCAGAACGTTTTTATCGGGATCAAGCTCAATGCCCATAAAGGTGCCGACTTTTTTTGCAACTGCGGCTCTGTAGTTGTAAGCTCCCCAGGTAGGAGAATACTGGTGAGGACCTGCCGTCGCAACTCTTGCAAGTGCATCCATAATGAACTGCGGGGGATCAAAATCGGGGAAGCCCTGAGAAAGGTTTATTGCACCGCATTCCATAGATATTCTTGTCATTCTGCGGATAACGGAATCGGAAAGATGTTCAATTTTTCTGTTTAATTCTTTCATTTTTATTTCTCCTTACGAGTTGTAGCCCAGCTGAAAGGCTCTGAGATTTACTTCAAGAAATTTTTCGGGAACGGTGTTTTTTATGGTTTCTATCCATACCTCGTAGGGTATATCCCAATTTTTTGCGAGAACACCGATAAGTACGACGTTGACAGCCTTCTGATTTCCCGCCTGAGTTGCAAGCGTCAGCGCATCAACAACGGTTGTCTGAGCTTTACTGCAAAGCTCCTCGTCGATTTTCTGAGGATATTTTGCAGCGCCTATTATAACGGGCATAGGGTCGATTGCCTGAGAGTTTACTATGATTTTACCGTCGTTTTTGAGGTAGGGAAGTGCACGCTTTGCTTCAAGAAGCTCAAAGGCAAGGATTATGTCCGCACCGCCTTTATCAATAATAGGCGAGTGAACCTTGTCGCCGTATCTGACGTATGTTACGACAGAGCCGCCTCGCTGGCTCATTCCGTGTACCTCTGAAACCTTTACGTCATATCCTTCGCTGATAACTGCATTTCCGAGGATTCTGCTTGCAAGAAGTGTGCCCTGACCGCCGACGCCGACTATCATTATGCTTTTTGTTTCCATTATGCTTCCTCCTTTTCTATTGCATCAAAGGGACATATATTCATACAAAGAGTACAGCCGTTGCACTGAGTCGCATCTATAACGGGTCTTCCTTGCTTTACCGTAATTGCTGGACAGCCTGCCTTGAGGCACATCTTGCAGCTTCTGCATTTGTCCGTAATTGTGCATTTTCCCGAGTATTTAACGGTTTTAAGAAGAGCGCAGGGACGCTGTGCGATAATAACGGAAGGCTCATTCTTTGCAGTTTCTTCCTTTACGACTCTCTCAAATTTCTTTACGTCAAAGGGGTCGGCAATTCTTACGGAGTCAATGCCCACTGCCTTGCAAAGAAGCTCAAGGTCAACCTGCTTTGTTTTTTCGCCTCTTATTGTTCTGCCTGTTGTGGGATTATCCTGATGTCCCGTCATACCCGTGATGGAGTTGTCGAGAATAATAACGGTATTTGCACCCTTGTTGTATACGATATCGATAAGACCCGTAATACCCGAGTGCATAAAGGTTGAATCACCGATAACGGATACCAGCTTTTTGTTGAATTCTTCGCCTCTTGCCTTTGCCATACCGTGTGCCGCACTGACAGATGCACCCATACAAATCGTAGTATCAATAGCAGAGAGGGGAGCTGAGGCACCGAGAGTGTAACAGCCTATGTCACCTGAAACTGTGAGACCGAGCTTTTTGAGAACGTAGAAGGTGCCTCTGTGGGGACAGCCTGCACACATAACGGGCGGACGAACGGGGATAGGCTCCGTGTTTACTTCCGGTGCTTGTATCCCGAGAACAACCTTCTTTATAAGATTAACGCTGTATTCACCTAAAAGAGTGAATTCTTCCTTGCCGATTATGTCAATTCCGTTAACTTTACAATGCTCCTCAATAAAGGGGTCAAGCTCTTCAATAACGTAGACCTTTTTACATTTAGCGGCAAAATCCTTTATAAGCTTTACGGGCATAGGATAAGCCATACCGATTTTTAAGAAGTTTGCCTGATTGCCGAGAGCCTCTTTTGCGTAAGAAAATGTGATACCTGCGGATATGATTCCGATATCGGCACCGTTATCCTCAACTGTGTTGAGAGGAGAGACTTCTGCGTATTCCTCAAGTGCTCTCATTCTGTTTTCAACGTCAACGTGTCTCTTGATGGCGTTGCCCGGCATCATAACGTATTTTGCGGGATTCTTCTCGTAATCCTTCAGACCGTCGTTTTCCCTTTCTGAGAATTCAACAAGGCTCTGTGAGTGAGAAACTCTCGTTGTCAGTCTAAGAAATACGGGAGTATCGAACTGCTCACTGAGAGAGAAGGCAAGCTTTGTGAATTCCTTGCATTCCGATGAATCAGAGGGCTCAAGCATCATAATCTTTGAAGCCTTGGCATAGTGGCGTGAATCCTGCTCATTCTGTGATGAGTGCATTCCGGGGTCATCCGCAACCGCAATTACGAGACCGCCGTTGACACCGGTATATGATGCTGTAAATACGGGGTCAGCCATAACGTTGAGACCAACGTGCTTACAGCAGGTCATCGCTCTTGCTCCTGCAATAGCCGCGCCTATGGCAACCTCTGCACCTACCTTTTCATTCGGAGCCCATTCGCAGTATATCTCATCGTATTTAACCGCGTTTTCCGTAATTTCCGTGCTGGGAGTGCCGGGATATGAGGAGATAACTCTTACTCCCGCTTCATAACAGCCTCTTGCAACGGCTGCATTTCCAAGCATTAACTGTTTCATTGTAATTTCCTTCTTTTATCTGATTTCGTTCTGTGCCGCAACGAGTTTTTCACCCTGATACTTCTTTCTGAGAGCAGGCTTTTCAATTTTGCCCGTGGGATTTCTCGGTACGTCGGCAAATATTATTTTCTGAGGTCTTTTATAACGGGGAAGGTCAAGACAGAAATCGTTGATTTCCTCCTCCGTAAGAGTAAAGCCGTCCTTGGCTTCAATAACTGCACAGGCAATTTCACCGAGACGGGCGTGCGCAAGACCGATAACGGCAACGTCCTTTATTGCATCGTGGCGTCTCAGGAAGTCCTCTATCTGTACCGGATAGATATTTTCACCGCCTGAAATTATAACGTCCTTCTTTCTGTCAACGAGGAAAATAAAGCCGTCCTCGTCGCACATAGCCATATCTCCGGTATAAAGCCATTCGCCTTTAAGTATTTCTTCGGTTGCCTTTTCGTCCTTGTAATAGCATTTCATTAAACCCGGACCCTTGACTGCAAGCTCGCCGACCTTGCCCTGAGGAACCTCGTTTCCGTTCTCGTCAGCGATTTTTACTTCCCAGCCGAAGCCCGCCTTGCCTATTGCGCCTACCTTGTGTATATTCTCAACACCGAGATGAACACAGCCGGGACCTATGGACTCGCTGAGACCGTAGTTTGTGTCATATTCGTGATTGGGGAATACGGTTTTCCATCTTTTTATCAGAGACGGGGGCACGGGCTGAGCACCGATATGCATAAGTCTCCAGCGGGAAAGGTCGTATTTTGAAATATCTATTTCTCCCGAATCTACGGCATCAAGAATGTCCTGTGCCCACGGCACCAAAAGCCAGACTATTGAGCATTTCTCCTCGCTTGCGGTATTTATTATCCACTCGGGCTTGATGCCCTTCAGAATAACGGACTTTGCACCTACCAGAAATGAACCGAACCAATGCATTTTCGCTCCTGTGTGATAAAGAGGGGGAATGAGCAGAAAAACGTCATCCTTTGTCTGAGAATGATGTGCCTGCTCAGTCATACAAGAGTGCATAAGAGCTTTATGATTATGTAAAATTGCTTTAGGGAAGCCCGTTGTGCCGGAGGAATAGTAAATGGCAGCCTCATCGCTGTCTTTAAGCTTTATTGAGGGAGCCTTTGACGAGCAATAGGAGATAAGCTCATTGAAGCTGTCCGCAAAGGAAGGACAATCCTCACCGCAATACAGCCACATTTTGACTCTTGGTACGCGGTGGCATATTTCTTCTATTCTTCCCGTAAATTCGGGGCCGAAAACAATAAAATCGGCGTCTGCCTTATTTATACAGTATTTTATTTCGTCTGCCGTATATCTGTAATTCAGCGGTACGACAATTGCTCCCGTTTTGAGTACACCGAAATATATCGGCAGCCACTCAATGCAGTTCATCATCAGAACGGCAACCTTATCGCCCTTTTTGATGCCTCTGGTAAGAAGGAGATTTGCAAAGCGGTTTGCCGTCTTGTTGAATTCACCCCAGGTCATTTCTCTTCTGTAGCCTTGAGAGGGGTCTGTAACGATAAGGGAATATTCACGCCAGGTCATTTTGCTCTTATTGTCGAGCTTGGGATTTATTTCAACCAATGCTATGTCGTTAGGATAAAAATCTGCATTTTTCTGCAGTATTTCAGTAATTGGCATAGTATTACGTTTCCTTTCGGGGGAAGATTTTTACTGTTCAAGCATAATTATTTACAATTATACATTATAATAATTTATCACTTTAAGCGCAACAAGTCAATATAATAAAAATAATATAATAAAAAGTTTAAAAAGTGGGAAGTGTCTTAATTTTAAGTCAGTTTTAAGCAGAATGAAATAAAGTCTTGATAGAAAAAAATAAATATGCGATAATAAAAACGTAAAATTATCCTATCGGGAGGAAATATGCAGATACTTGTTGTAGAGGATGAAAAACGTCTTGCTGACGCACTTGCTCATGTTTTATCAGAGCAGAAATATATGGTAGACGTTGTATATGACGGCGCAGACGGACTTGACTACGCTTTGAGCGGAATTTATGATATCATAGTGCTGGACGTAATGCTGCCTGAAAAAAACGGCTATGAGGTGGCTGCCGCGTTAAGAAAGGAAAAAATTTCCACGCCCATACTGATGCTGACGGCAAAGGACCAGACGGCGGATAAGGTAAAGGGACTTGACAGCGGTGCAGATGATTATATGACAAAGCCCTTCGCAACCGAAGAGCTGCTTGCACGCATAAGGGCACTCACTAGAAGACAGGGAGAGGTTGTTCTTGACGAGCTGACCTTCGGAGATATCGTTCTTAATCTGTCAACCTGCGATCTTTTGTGCGGCGGCAAAAGTGTTCACCTTAATTTCAAGGAATTTGAGATAATGAAGCTTCTGATGCACAATTCCTCTATTGTTACAACCAAGGAGGATATGATAGTAAAGGTTTGGGGCTACGACTCGAATGCGGTAGATAACAACGTAGAGGTATATATTTCATTTCTGAGAAAAAAGCTTGACTTTATTTCAAGCAAGGTTGAAATATCCTCGTTGAGAAAAATAGGGTACAGATTAGAGGAAAAAACAGATGCTTAAAAAGCTCAGACGTCGGTTTGTTGCAATATCAATGTCTATAATCTGCGCCGTGCTGATTGCGGTTTATCTTTTGTCAAGTGCGGTTTTTTTCGTTTCGATAACGTTTGATATGCGTTCGGTTCTGCAGACCTTTTCCGATTATGACGGCTTGAATTACCATCCGCAGATCGGTAACGCAAATGAGGATACATCGCTTTTTGCTTTTTATTCCAGTAACGTGTGCGTGGTTGACGTTAAGGATATGGGAAGCGTCAAGGTGCTTGATTTCAGCAGGGCAAATATGGACGAAGCCATACTTTCAAGAGCGGTTTCGTTTGCTCTGAATTCTCCTAATAAATTCGGACATATAAATGAGCTGAATCTTTTTTATAACAGAAACGATCTTGCATTCGGAAGCAGAATTGCCTTTGCCGATTCAACTCAGTATTTCTCATATCTTAAAATGATGCTGGCGGACGGTATGATTCTCATTCTTGCGGCATCGGGCTTTTTGTGGTTCATTATGAGACTTCTTGCTACGATGTGTCTGCGCCCCGTAGAAAAGGCGTGGGAGCAGCAGAAGAATTTTATTGCAGATGCTTCCCACGAGCTGAAAACACCTCTGACTGTAATTCTGACAAACAGCGGAATTCTGAAATCTCACAAAGAGGATACGATAGAAAGGCAGATACAATGGATTGATTCCACCCACGAGGAAGCAACGCATATGAAGGACCTTGTTGATAAGCTTCTGCTTCTTGCGAAAACCGATAATATGAGCCGTAAAAATATGTTTGCGGATGTGAATCTTTCGGAGCTTGCTATGCAGCTGGCTCTGCAGTATGAGCCCGTAGCCTTTGAAAACGGAGTTTTTCTTGAAACTCAGATTGAAAAGGATATTCATCTTGAGGGAGACAGCGTAGCGCTTAATCAGATAATTCACATTCTTCTCGATAATGCGGTAAAATATGCGCAAAAGAACACCGAGATAGTGCTTTCTCTTAAAAAGCGCCATTCGTATTCTCTGAGAAAGGATACGGGATATATCTATCTTTCAACGAAAAATATGGGGCCGCCTATTCCTGAAGAGGATATTCCCCATCTGTTTGAAAGATTTTACCGCTCCGACAAAGCAAGGACCTCGGGCAGCGGTTACGGACTCGGACTTTCTATCTGCAATAATCTTGCCGCCTTGCATAATGCGGACGTTACCGTGACAAGCGACGCCGTTAACGGTACTGTGTTTACGGTTAAATTCAAAATAAAATAAGAAAAAACCGTTGGAGCAGATACGGACTGCTTCAGCGGTTTATTACTTTATAGGAAATTCCTTCCGATATCGCAAAAAGATTATATGTCCCTCCGAACGGAAAGCGGGGTTTTCCTCGGAGCCGGACTATACGAAAACGGTTACTGTAAGGAGTACGGCGAGCGTTTTCTTGAGGCTTCTTATTATTTTTTGATTTTGACTGTGAATTCAGTTCCTTCGCCGAGGGTGCTTTCAACCTTGATTATGCTGTCTGTTATATTGATAATTCTTTTGACAAGTGCAAGCCCGAGACCGTTTCCTTCTGTACCTCTTGAGCTGTCACATTGATAGAATTTGTCAAATATAAGCTCTTTTTCATTTTCGGGGATTCCGCATCCGGAATCCTTGATTTTCACTATTGCGTATTTTGTTCCCTTTGATACGGACACTCTGACAGTACCCTTGTCGGGAGTAAACTTGAAGGCATTGGAAAACAGATTGTTCCATACTATGCTCAACAGCTGCATATTGGAATCCACGGTTACGTCCTCATCAATTTCGGTAACAATCTCAATGTCTTTTTCATCCCATACGTCTTCAAAATTCAGCAGACATTCACATATTTGCTCGCTGAGATTATATTTTTCCGTTTCTGAAGGAATTTTCTGATTTTCAAGCTGATTCAGCTTCAGAATGTTTGTTACCAGCTCCGACATTTTTTTTGACGATAAGGATATTTCTTTTGCGTATTCCCGTGTTTTTTCTTGTGATAAGGCCGGGTCCTGCAGCAGAACGGCATAATTGTTTATTACGCTTATGGGGGTCTTCAGCTCGTGAGAGATATTTGACATAAGCGTTCCCTTAAGACTGTCTATGCTTGAAAGCTCACTTGTCATAAGATTTATATTTTTTATGATTGTGCTGTATCTTGACGTATAATGCCTTCGCTTGAGCTTCGTCTGCAGATCTCCTTTTGTGATTTTCTGCAGAGCTTCATTAATTTCCTTTACGGGAATTTCAACCGTTGAGTATCTCCATAAGGTACCTATTGCGCCGAAAAGCAAGGAGACGGCAATAAGGTTCACAAGAACGTAGGGGGTGAACTCAACAATATGAGCAAACGGGATTTCAAAGAAATGAGAGTACATCAGAATTGATATAGTCGTTACAAGTCCCGAAAGAAGAAAAAAGCCCGAAAAGGAGAGAACAAAATTCAAAAACAGCCTTCTTTTAATGTGTTTTTTCATCCTTCAGCACCGCCTTATATCCGAGTCCGCGTACTGTGACTATTTCAAATGCATCGCAATCGGCAAGCTTTGCGCGGAGCTTCGTCATATAAACGTCAACCGTGCGTGTGCCGGATTCTGTATCCGCATCCCAGAATTCATCCATAAGCTGAGAGCGTGTAAATGCTTTTTTCGGATAGGAAAGAAGCTTATAAAGAAGACTGAATTCACGTGCGGTAAGTGATATTTCTTTTCCGTCAAGATATGCGGTATACTCGTTGATGTTCATCGTGAAATTTCCGACAGTCAGTATCTTGCTGTTGTTGATTCCCGACCGCCTGAGAATAGCACCTATTTTAAGCAATAATTCATCAAGGTCAATAGGCTTTACCATATAATCGTCTATTCCGGCTTTATAGCCATTTTCCTTGGATTTGAAATCATCACGTGCAGTTACGAAAAGAATCGGTACGGTTTCATTTATACTGCGCACGGTTTTTGCAAATTCAAAGCCGTCAACGCCGGGCATCATAATATCCGATATGATTATATCAAATACGTTTTCATACATAGCAATATAGGCATCCTCTGCATTAAGGCATCCCGTTGCATTATATCCGTTCTGATTCAGAAAGGAGCAAAAGGATTTGTTCAGCAGTTTGTCATCTTCAACAACAAGAATATTGAACATACTAAGACCTCCGGAATTTAATTCGCTTATAAGTATAGCTCATAATTGTTAAAATTATGTTAGAAAAATACCTGCCGCGGGAATTGTTCACGGCAGGTACTGATATTTTGCCAAAAATACTCCCGAAACGGAACAAATTCTGACCCTTCAGACTATATGGATCTGAGAAGAGCAGGGAGCTTCGTGATTGCGGGGCCGATTCTCGAAATTATACGGCAAAGACCTCTGAAGGAGGAGCGGTCGTCATTAAGTATCATAAGCAGTCCTTCTGCCATAGCAATTGAGAATACGCCCATGCTCATCGCGATAAAGTTTCTTATGGGAATCTGGGTTGCCATAGCCGAAAGCATTTTTCCGTCTCCGTTTGCGTCAGAACCCATTTTTGACATTATCCATTCTATAAGTCTGCAGATTCTGCCGCCCCATTTTGTGTGTCTTGCATCGTCAAGACAGCAATATATATCAATGGGCTTTGTTGTGTCTCTTTCAGGAGAGGGAACAGGTCTTCCGAGGATTGCTTCAAACTGTGCACCCTTCATACCGCTGACATCGGCAGTATAATATGCGGGAGCGCATACAGAATAATCGGGAATAACCGTATTCTCAGAGGACGTTACGGTTACTGTCTTTATAAGCTTGATATCACGGGAGGAGGCACCTGCAAGGATATCAAACAAGCCTGTTTCAACCTGGAAATCTCCGAGATATACGTTGAAGAAAGCAAAGTCTCTCTTTGAAAGAGTAAAGGTGATTTCCTTTTCTTCGCCTGCCTTTAAGAATACCTTGCTGAAGGCTCTGAGTTCCTTTACGGGACGGAAAATAGTTGATTCTCTGTCGGAAATGTAAAGCTGAGCAACCTCGGCACCGTCAACGTCACCCACGTTCTTTACCTTGAAGGAAACCTCAAGCGTATCGTTATCGGTTATTTCATCAGCAGAAACCTTCATATCGCTGTATTGGAACTGAGTATAGGAAAGACCGTATCCGAAGGGGAACAAAACGTCCTTTCTTGCCTTGTCGTAATAACGGTATCCGATATATACGGACTCTCTGTGCTCACTTGTAACGGGACCTGCGGGATAATTGCCGTAGGTGGGGTTATCTGAGAAGGAGAGGGGATATGTTTCGGAGGTTTTACCCGAGGGATTTACGATACCCGTAAGCACGTTTGCCGTTGCACTGCCGGTAGCCTGACCGCCCAGACCGGAGTTAAGAAGTGCACCGACCTCGTTAATCCAGGGAAGATTGATAACTGAACCGCCTGCAAGAACAACAACCGTGTTGGGGTTTGCTTTAGCAATTTCAGATACAAGCTCATTATGGCACTTTGGCATTTCTATGTTGATTCTGTCGTAGCCCTCGCCTTCAAATTCTTCGGTAAGACCTACAAATACGACTGCAACGTCAGCATTTCTTGCCGCTGTGCAGGCTTCATTGAAGAGAGCCTCGTCCCTTGCGTCCTTTTTCTTGTCATAGCCCTTTGCGTATGTTACATCCACGCCGAGCCTCTGAAGCTCATCAAATGCATTGTCAAGTCTTGTGGGATTTATGACTGATGAGCCTGCGCCCTGGAAACGGGGAGCCTTTGCAAGCTCACCGATAACAGCAACCTTTGCACCTTTTTTCAGAGGAAGGAGATTGTTTTCGTTTTTAAGAAGAACCATAGAGCCTTCCGCAACTTTTCTTGCGATTTCGTGATGTGCGTCAAAGGAGAATTCACAGCCCTTTTCAAGAGCGGGTTTTGATTTGAGAATGAGGTCAACTACCGTATCGACTCTTTCGTTAAGTGCATCCTCGGAAAGCGTTCCGTTTTTAACTGCGTCAATAACTATTGCCGTGCTGTAGCCGCCCGATGAAGGCATTTCAAGGTCGGTTCCGCAAAGAATTCCGGGAACGCGGTCAACCGATGAGCCCCAGTCTGTGACGATAAGTCCGTCAAAGCCCCATTCGTTTCTGAGAACCTTTTTCTGTAAATATTCATTCTGTGAAGCATATTCTCCGTTGATTCTGTTATATGAGTTCATAACAGTCCAAGGGGATGCTTCCTTAACGCAGATTTCAAAAGCCGTGAGGTACAGCTCTCTTAAAGCTCTTTCGTCAACAACTTCGTCAACGATCATTCTGTAGGCTTCCTGTGAGTTACAGGCAAAATGCTTGAGTGACGTGCCGACACCCTTTGACTGAACACCCTTTACAAGGCCTGCCGCAAGCTTTCCTGCAAGGATGGGATCCTCGCTGAAATATTCAAAGTTTCTTCCGCATACGGGAGAACGCTTGATGTTCATACCGGGGCCGAGAACAACGGAAACCTTTTCCTTGAGACATTCTTCACCGAGAGCCTCACCTGCAAGGGTAAGAAGCTCGGGGTCCCAGGAGCAGGATGATGTGGATGCGGGAGGAAAGCAGGTTGCGGGAACGGAGTTTCCAAGACCGATTCCGTCCGAAGCCTTTTTGTTTTCGTTCTTCTTTCTCAGACCGTGAGGGCCGTCTGTTATATTGATGGAAGGAAGTCCCAGCTCCTCGCTTCCCTGAGTGTGCCAGTAATCAAGACCTGAAACAAAAGCCGCCTTCTGTTCAAGTGTCATTTTGTTTACTATTTCGGGGTGTTTCAAAAGAATTCTCCTCTCAAAATAAAAATATACATAATTACTATACTATATTTAATCTTGATAAGTCAACATTTTTCAGCAAAACAGGGGTTCTTGCAAGACAAATGCCTGCAAGAACCCCCTTGATTCATATTTTTTTGTTCTGTTCGTTTTTTATCTCCGCATTTCGTCAGTTGATAAAAATATCCGTTTCAATATAGCGTATGCCCATATCGTAAAGCATTCTTGCGTCCTCTATCTCGTTTACCGTCCAGAAGGAGCAGCCGATTTCCGCATCAATTGCAAGCTGAATGGAGGCTTCGTTGTTGTCGCTGAAATCGGGGGACAGCCAGCATTCGGAATTGAGAGTCTGAACCGTAGCGATAACCTCGGGAGTAATCTCTCCGCAAAGGTACCATAATTCAATACCGCTGTTCATAGCATCAATCACCTTTAGATGTTCAAAATCAAAGCTGATAATGATTGCCTGCTGCTCCATACCTCTTGCTTTTACCGCGTCTACGACCTTATAGAGCATATCCGTATTGTCGCCCTTGATTTCTATCTGAGGACGGGTTTCACTACCGATAAATACGTCAAGATATTCGTCAAGTGTGCAGATTCTGAGGTCTTCATACTCCCAGAAATTTGCCCCCGTTTTATATGAGAAGGTTTTAAGCTCTGCAAGTGTATATTCGGATATTTCACCTATTTCACAGAAAAGCGAGCCTGTGTCGCTGTTGTGATTGAGGACCCATTCGTTGTCCTTTGTAAGCTGAATATCGCATTCTGCGGTATAATAGCCGTATTCGACAGCCTTCTGATAAGCGGGAAGACTGTTTTCGGGAGCTTGCGACCATACGCCTCTGTGCGCGGTAAGGTATACGGGGTCATTTTCCGTGCCTATTCCGTATTCGCTGAGAGAAATAAGCTCCTGAGGCTGATTAAATATTTTTGCTATATGAATAAAGGGAAGGAAGGGGCAAAGATAAAGAGGAACCAATATCAGCGTGACTAATTTATTGAGAAAGAAAGTCATACAAACACCTCTGTGCAAGATTTTTTAATATTATATCAACTATTTTTTATGGTGTCAATCTGACAGCCTTAATATTTTTTAATAAAATTCAATTAGTTAATTGACTTATAAGGAAATCTGTGATAAACTAATAAAAAATTGTTACCGGAGGAAAAGCAAATGAAAATTCAGACAATTGAAACAAAGAATCTTTGTGAAAGTGCTAAGAACGGCGGCTGCGGCGAATGCCAGACTTCTTGTCAGTCTGCTTGCAAGACAAGCTGCGGTATCGCAAATCAGCAGTGCGAAAACAAAGTAGAAGAATAAGAAACAAATAACAAATTTTGCCGCCTTCAGGCGGCATTTTTTGTGAATCGGAGAATTGACTATGATACATTCATATAAACTCGGCGGTATGAATATTGTGCTTGATATCTGTTCGGGCTCAGTTCACGTTGTAGACGACGTTGCCTTTGACATAATCAATATGTATGATAATCAGCCCCGTGAGCTGATTATCAGTCAGATGCTTGAAAAGTATCCCGATGATCCCGAGGTATCAAAAGAGACTATTGAGGAATGCTTTGAGCAGCTGGAAGCTATAAAGGAGCAGGGAAAGCTTTTCACTCCCGACAGCTTCTCGTCTATTGCGGGAGAGTTGAAAAGGAGAACCTCGGGTGTTGTGAAGGCTTTGTGCCTTCATATTGCCCACAGCTGTAACCTTAATTGCTCATACTGCTTTGCAAGTCAGGGAAAATATCACGGTGAGCGTGCCCTTATGAGCTTTGAGGTAGGTAAGCAGGCTCTTGATTTTCTTGTGGAAAATTCAGGCACAAGAAGAAATCTTGAGGTTGATTTCTTCGGCGGTGAGCCCCTTATGAATTTTGACGTCGTAAAGCAGCTTGTCGGATATGCAAGAAGCATAGAAAAGGAAAAGGGAAAAAATTTCCGCTTTACGCTCACGACGAACGGTATGCTCGTTGACGATGACGTTATTGAATTTTCCAACCGTGAAATGAGTAATGTTGTTCTCAGTCTTGACGGAAGAAAAGAGGTTCATGACCGCTTCAGGGTTGATTATCAGGGCAGAGGCTCCTGGGATTATATAGTTCCTAAGTTTCAGAGATTCGTAAAGGAACGCGGAAACAGAAATTACTATATGCGCGGAACGTTTACCCATTATAATCCCGATTTTCTTGAAGATATAAAGACTATGCTTGACCTCGGCTTTACGGAGCTTAGTATGGAGCCCGTCGTATGTGCCGCCGACGACCCGTCAGCACTTACACAAGAGGATAAGGCTGTAGTAATGAAGCAGTATGAAGAGCTTGCTGAGCTTATGCTTATGAGACACAGAGAAGGGAAGCCCTTTACGTTCTATCACTATATGATAGACCTTAAAGGCGGTCCTTGTATATATAAGCGTGTTTCGGGCTGCGGCTCGGGTACGGAATATATGGCGGTAACTCCCTGGGGCGATCTCTATCCCTGCCACCAGTTTGTGGGTGACGATAAATACAAGCTCGGAAATGTATATGACGGAGTGACGAATACTGCAATACAGGATGAATTTATGGAGTGCAACGTCTATACACGCCCCGAATGCAAGGATTGCTGGGCAAGACTTTATTGCTCGGGCGGATGTGCCGCAAACGCATATCACGCAACAGGCTCCGTCAAGGGTGTATATACCTACGGATGCGACCTGTTCAGAAAAAGAATGGAATGCGCAATAATGCTTGAGGCGGCAAAAGCAATTGAAGGAACAGAATAATGAATACTCCCTTATATGATTTTATAATAAAGTATTCTTCCGGCGATATTGCAAGATTTCACGTTCCCGGACATAAAGGAAGATGGAGCGAGACCGAATGCTGTGATATTACGGAAATAAAAGGTGCAGACGTGTTATATCACGAAAACGGAATTCTTGAGGAAAGTCAGAAAAATGCGGCACAGCTTTTCGGAACCCGCAAGACCTTATATTCCGCAGAGGGCTCCTCGCTTTGTATACGCGCGATGCTGACCTTGATAAAAATGTACGCAGAAAAGACGGGAAGACAGCCTGAGGTAGCCGCGGGAAGAAATGCTCATAAGGTATTTATGACTGCCTCGGCTTTGCTTGATATGGACGTTGAGTGGATTAACTCAGAGGGTGTATCGTCTCTTGTGAGCTGTAAGATTACACCGCAAGGACTTGAAGCTTATTTTGACGGGTGCGGTAATTTGCCTGCTGCCGTTTACGTCACAAGCCCCGATTATCTCGGTAATATGGCAGATATAAAGGGACTGAGTGAGGTTTGCCATCGTCATAACGTGCTTCTTGCCGTTGACAATGCACACGGATCTTATCTTAATTTTCTGCCCCAAAGCCTTCATCCCATAACTCAGGGGGCGGATATATGCTGTGACTCTGCACACAAGACGCTTCCCGTTTTAACGGGCGGAGCGTATCTTCATATCGGAAAAAATGCTCCATTGTATCTTGCAGATAACGCAAAAAAGGCTATGGCATTGTTTGCTTCAACAAGTCCCTCGTACCTTATTCTGTCTTCTCTTGATGAAACAAATCCTTATCTTTACGATGATTTTCCCGAAGACCTTGCACAGCTTGTTGAAACGATAAGGATGTGTAAATCAATACTTGAGCAAAAAGGCGTAAGCTTTTCGGGTGATGAGCCGCTGAAGCTTACGATTCCGACAAAGCCATTGGGTTATTACGGCGATGAGGTTGCCGATATTTTAAGGGAGAATCAGATTGAATGCGAATTCAGCGATCCCGATTTTGTTGTATTAATGGTATCTCCCTTTAATACGATTGAAGAAATTTACAGACTTTTCGGGACTTTAATGTGTATTGAGCCAAGGGAAGAAATTAAAGAGTCCTTGCCCGAAAGGAAGCCGCTTGAACGGAAAATGTCCGTAAAGGATGCACTTTTTGCACCGTCGGAAAATGTCTCCGTAAACGAGGCGGCGGGCAGAATTCTTGCCGATACCTGTGTAACCTGTCCGCCGGCGGTTCCCGTTGCAATTTGCGGAGAGGTGCTTGACGAAGCTGCAATCAAATGCTTCAGGTATTACGGAATAAAAACGGTAAACGTAGTTGATTGTGAGGTAAAATAATGGTAAAGCATATAATTTTATGGAATCTGAAGGATGAATTAACAGCCGAAGAAAAGGAGACTGTTAAAAAAGGAATCAAGGAAGGACTTGAATCCCTTCAGGGAAAAATTGAAGGACTCGTTGATATACGGGTAAATACAATTGCTCTTTCCTCGTCTACGGCAGATTTAATGCTTGATTCCACCTTTGAAAATGAAGCTGCTCTCAAATTCTATGCATCGCATCCCCTTCATCAGGAGGTTGCAAACACAAGGGTCCGCCCCTTTACCAAGCAGAGAAGTTGTCTTGATTTTGAAATCTGAGAAAACCAAAAAACGATTCGGAGCATTTGAATTGCTCCGAATCGTTTCGTTTTTTTATGAGACAAATTCACTTCCGTCTGAAACATCCGACATCCATAGATTGTCAGCTGAGTTATCGGCATCAAAAACATAGGCACCGTTTCTTTCCGTGAAGCAGTAAACGCTGCCGTCATCTGTTGTAAGAGTGAGTCTTTGCCCGTCTCTTTTATAAACGCCGTAACCGATATAACTGCTTGCAGGATGAAAATTAAAAATGAATCTCCCGTTATTGAACAAAGTAAAATTAGGCTCACCGATATCAATACCCGATTCCTTGAAGGCATAGGTTTCAGACGGAATAGCGGCGGGATATCGGGTCGGCTCAGGATCGATAAATGCACTGACGTGGTCAAACTCAGTTAGTTGGTCTCTGTTGATTTCTGAGATAATGAACCATCCGATAGGTTTTAGATCAGAGATTTCTGTTACGTTAATTTCGTTGATAGCAATGGATATGTTTTTATCTGCAATGCTTGCATAACCCGGTTCGAAATAGGCATCCTCATTTGATGCCACTGCATAGGAGATGAACAGTACGTTTTTCTTGAAGAAATCCTTGTATTGAGTGTCATATAAAGCACAGACCTCTCTGAAGGTCATTCCCATATCTTTAAAAGTCTTGTTAAGATTAACTTTGTTGTTGAAATATTCAATGAAATTATCAAGCTCGGTTTTATTTTCAATCATAATTACCGGCAGGTATTGGATGCTGCTCGCTGAATGAGGAACAAAACAGCCGTAATCAATAAATGCCTGAAAATTTTCTCCGGTGTTATCAACAGGGAAGCCTCTTTGTGAATACTCCAGTATTCTGACTACGGAAAAAGCTTTGTGGTTCTCAATAAATTCCTCAGGACTCTCGTTCCTGATATCAATTTTTGCATCGGAATATGTCCCCGGTGCATAAAGATAGATATACATCGGTTTTGCATCGGGGGAACTTGAGCCGATAATAAGAGAGAATCTTTCATCAATTCTGTAGCTTCTTATATAAAGCCCCGAACCGATTTCCGTGTAATTATAATTTTCAAAATCCTTCCACGAAAGCTTATCGCCTTTTTTTGAAAGCCTTAAAACGTCGTCGAGTGTCAGCTGCTTACCTGTCACAACGGAAACGGGTCCCTCGGCACCGCCCACGGGGGACTGTGATGAATCAGAATGAGTAACGCTGAAGAAAACCTTTGTCACATAGTGTATATGACCGTCAACTACAAAGCCGGAACGCAGACTGTAGCTGCCGTCACGGTTTATTGTTATTCTGTCAGAGGTAAACGTATGCCTTTCGGTAGAATAAGGCTTCAATATATAGGTTGTTTTGGAGAATTCGGTATCGGCAGGCATTAGATTTAAATATTCATCACCGCTTTCGTTAAACAGCAGAGTAAAGCTCTCTCCGTAAGTTGCTTCATTTTCGGTTTCATTGTGCCAGGTAACGTTAAAGCATACGCTTCCGTTTTTGTTTGTTTCAATGCTGTCAAGAGTCATATAGATACCCTCAAGCTCGGTTTCATAAGTATACTCCCCGAGCCCTTCCGTATTCGGAAAGCAATCCTTGATTTTTGGGGCGGCTTTTATAAGATATACCGGAGAAGCAGATAGTTCGTTATTTTCAAGCCACAAATAAGAAAAGCTTTTATCAAAGAGAATTCTGTATGTATCGTTTATTTCAATTTTATAGAATGCGTCAGGTTTCAGAGCGTCCTGCGTTGTACCTACACGTACCCGTTTGATTATACGAAGCTCTGCTGACGGATCCTCCGTGGTGTAGATTCTGTTTTCACCCGTAAAGAACTGCAGCTTTTCTACGTCCCTGAATATATCCGCATAGCTCGGAATGTCATTTATACGGGCATCTGTCGGATTTGTCATAAAGCAGACAGAGAGAATTATACTTAAAACTATGGCAAATATAATTATCCACAGCGTCGGCTTTTTATAGCTTAATACGTTCTTGATTCTGCTCTTTACTCCCGTTTCACCGAAGGCAAGGGGACAGGCTGTGACAAGATGCTTCGGGACAGAGCAATTTATAAGTGCCTCCGAGTAGCTTTTTTTAATCTGTGCTCCGCCGTTTTTGAGCACCCTTTCATCACAGGCGGCTTCAATATCACGGCTAAGGAAGATATAAGCTGTCCACATAAGCGGATTAAACCAATAAACGGAAAGAAGCAGGAATCCCAGCGGCTTCCACAAATGGTCAAACCGTTTTATATGTGCATTTTCGTGAGCAATAATATGAATTCTGTCAGCTTCCGTGACAGAAGAGGGAATATATATCTTTGGCTTTATTATTCCGAGAATAAAGGGTGCTTCGATAACGTCGCAGATGTAAGTTCCGTCAGCCGTCCGTATGCTTTCTCTTGTTTTTCTTCTTAATATGCCGTAGCTTACGAGTGTATATACAAGCATTACCGCAATTCCCGTCAGCCATAAAACCGAAAGTACAAAAATTACCACCTGCAAGGGGTTTACGCTGTATGAGGGGTCGGGGGTAAAGCTTTCGGAAATAACGGGATTGACAATGTTATTCAATACGGGAACACCGCTTGAAATCTGAGGATTTTTCGACAGCGCAATATCCGAGGGTATGGTCTCGGCTGAGGGTATAAGGCTCAGTATGCTTTCAAATGAAAATGGAAGAATCAGACGAAGTCCTACAAGTCCCCACATAACGCAGGACAGCCATTTCGGTATTTTTCTGAAAACTGCCCGTATAATAACCAGTGCAATAACGAAGTAGGAGGCTGTAATGCTCATATTGAGAATTTTAATGAAAATATCCTCCATAATTAGTCCTCCCCGTATTCATTTACGAGCTTTCTCAGCTGTGCAATTTCATTTTCGGTAAGCTTTTTTCTTTTTGTAAAAGCGGCAAGAAATGCAGGAAGAGACCCACCGAAGCTGTTATCTACAAACTGCTCGCTCTGAATTGAATAAAAGTCAGATTTTGAAATCAGAGAGGTTACCGTACCTTTTTCGTTAATAAAGATTCCCTTATCGCAAAGTCTGCGCAGAACCGTAAATGTGGTAGATTTTTTCCATCCCAGCTCACTCTCGGCGGCTTTGACTATAAATGAAGAAGAAACAGGCTCGTTTGCCCATATAATATCTGCAAATTTAGCTTCAACCGCACCTAAAACAATGTCCGACATAACGACACCTCCGTAGAGAAAATTAATGCAGAATTGGTCTACTTGCTGTAAACCTCACTTTTAGTTTACAGCAAGTAGACCAATTTGTCAAGACATTATTTTTTATTCAACCAAGCCGTACTTTACCTTAATTCTGTCCATTTTTTCAAGCATAGGCTCTGCCGCAAGCATTATGAAAAGCGCCGTACCGAAGCCGTGCACCAGATCCATCGGCAGACCGCTTATGTAATAAGCTATGAGTGTTTTTAACGTAATAGTCTGTGATGAAACCATAAATGCGGCGGCTGGATTCATTATACCGCCGTAAATTATAACTGCCGAAAATGCTCCGAAAACCGCAAGTGAAATTCTGCTTCTTCGAAGTAAGCCCTTTTTGAACAGCACGCCTGCAAGAAAGCCGATTATTCCCATACTGAACATCTGCCACGGGGTCCAAGGACCCTGTGAAAACAGCATATTTGAGAGAAGCATTGTTACTGCACCGACTAAAAAGCCCGCTTCACCGCCGAAGGCTACGCCTGCAATAATAGTGAGTGCAAGCACGGGCTTAAACTGCGGCAGCATAAAGAAAAGACTTCTGCCCGCTATTCCTATGGCACACAGTACTGCTATTGTCACAAGCTCTCTTGCTTTTGGCTTTCTGCCCTCAAATATAAGAACGAAGGGGAGCATACACTCCAAAAGCACAAGAAGAGCAACGATGTTGTACTGCCGGTCATCAAAATAGAATATTCCCGCAAAAATTGTAAGAGGTATGAAAAGCAGTATAGCAACCGCGGCAGCCGTTGTCCTCTTGCTAAGGCTTCGTTTTTCCTTCGGGGTCTGAATCTCAATCGGCGGCTCACTCCGTCTGCCTATTGCAAACAAAAAGAGAGATAAAGCAACAAACAAGATGCCGTACAGGGATAATTGCTCCTTGCCTTCGGTGCTGATGCCCGATGCATTGACAAGTGCCGACAGGTCTGAAATCCCCGTCGCATATAAGAACACACCGAGCGAAATAAGTCCCGAAGCCGCCGCAAGCAGCTTTCTCCATAACTTAAGCGGCTCAGGCTTGAACGCAGTACTTCTTGCCGTCGGCTTGGGTAAGGGTAAAATTTCGTTCTCCTTTTTCTCCTTGCTGATTTCTCCGCCGCAGGAAAGAATGATATCATTTACCGTAACGGCATCGGGAATAATGTGCCTTGCCATACGGTTTGCAGAGGTTGTATAAAAGCTGTTTCCCGAAAAGAATTCACGGGGAGTGCCTTCCGCTACAAGATTACCGTCAAAAAACATACCGCACTTATGAGCATATTCCGCACAGAAGGCAACATCGTGGCTGACCATAAGCACGGTTACACCCTGTGAAGTAAGCTTGCCTATAATTCCTGCAAAGCTTGTCTTGAATTCTGCATCAAGTCCCTTCGTCGGCTCATCTAAAAGCAGAATGTCGGGAGCGGTAAGCAGTACCTTTGCAAGAGCCGTTCTCTGCTGTTCACCGCCCGAAATGTCATAGGGATGACGGTCTAAAAGCTCATTAAGCTCGCAAAGCGAGACTACACGTGCGACCTGCTCTTCCTTCTCTTTTTTTGATATTTTAAGGGTGCTTAAAGCCTCAAGCAAATCCTCTCTGACAGTCTTTTTTACAAAAAGAGTCTGCGGATTCTGCGGAAGCTGTGTAACTTTTCCGTTAAGGGTAATGCTGCCTCTGTAAGCTTTTTTCAAGCCTGATATTATCTTGAGAGTGGTTGTTTTACCTGCACCGTTACCGCCGAGAACAGCATAAAACTCTCCCTTGTGCAGGGTCAGAGAAAATCCCTTTACTACATCGGGTAAGTCCCTTTCATATCTGAACCACAGCTCCTCACAATGCAAGGCGATTTCATCGCTGTGTGGGTAATGTGTCTCTTCCTTGAGCGGCAAGAAAGCCCTTTTTTTGTTCAGTGCTGACAGAAAATCGCTGCCCTCACGGACTGTAAGGGGACAAGGCAAATCGGTTTTTGTTCCTGCCCATACTCTCATAGCCGTAGGCATTGCAAGAAACATTCCGCTGTCCTTATCACGAAGATGAAGTCCTACCTTTTCGGGAGCATCATCGCAGGCGATTTTCCCCTTTTCCATTACAATTGCCCTTGTTGCAAAGGGAAAAGCCTCTTCAAGCCTGTGCTCGGTAAGAATGACGGTTATGCCGAGCTCGCGGTTTATCTTTCCCAAAAGAGCAAGAAAGTCAGCTGCGGCAATGGGGTCGAGCTGTGCCGTGGGCTCGTCGAGAATCAGCACCTCGGGGTTCATACACATAACCGATGCAAGACTTAAAAGCTGTTTTTGTCCGCCCGAAAGCTCCGTTACGTTTTTATAAAACCAGTTTTCTATACCGAAGAAGGCGGCTACCTCTGCAACTCTTCGGCGGATTGTTGGTGTATCAAGACCGAGGCTCTCAAGACCGAAGGCAAGCTCGTGCCATACCTTGTCGGTTACAACCTGATTCTCGGGAGACTGCTGAACAAAGCCTATTTCCTGCGACCGGATACGTTCGCTTGTGTCAGAAAGAAGCCGGTCCTTGTAAAGGATTTCTCCCGTTCTTCTCCCGTGGGGAGTAAGGCAGGCTTTAAGATGGCGGAGAAGTGTTGATTTTCCGCAGCCCGAAGGACCGCAGAGAATAAGAAATTCACCCTGCGAAATATCAAAGGAGATATCGCTAAGGGCATTGTTTTCTGTTTCCGGATAAGCAAAGCTTAGATTTCTGAAACTGAAGCTTCCCATTTTTTCTCCTCCTCATAATTCAATACTACGGGTGTTATGCAAAGTGCCGCAAAAGCACAGTAAAACGGTATGGTCGTCATATCAAAGGCGGCATAGCGGACATCGGGGAAATATCTGAAGCCGAAGGCAGAAAGCATTGTGCCTGCAACAAGAAATAATCCGCAAAAGGAAAACCATATAAGCGCATACTTATCTCTTTCCTGAAGGCTGTAAACAGAAAAGGCTGTTCTGCCTTTCAGTCCGTAGCCTCGGCTTTTCATACTGTCAGCCGTTTCAATGGCATTTTCAAGAGACCAGGTTATCATAATTGAAAAAATATGTACCGCTGTTTTTGTTCTCTGCAAAAGACTGCCCGTCGAGACGTCTCTGCCAAGGCTTTTCTGCGCTTCGGTAACGGTCAGCATCTGCGACTTGAACTTGGGTACAAAACGAAGTGACATACTTAAAATGAGTGATAATGCAGGTATCACCCTGCCGAAAAGGTAAATGAATTTATCCGTAGTCATAACACGGCTGAAGGATGAAAACCACATAATAAGTGTAATTATCATAGCACCTGCCGAAAAGCCGTAAAGTATGCTTTCAAGTGTAAGAGGGTTACCGTTGGGAAAATAAAGCAGAATGGTTTTGCCCTCGTGATTAAAGGCAGGGTTCACGAAGGCTGTAATTATCACCATCGGCAGGCAGTATTTCAAAAGGAATAAAACACTTTTTTTTCCGTTGATGCTTACCGCATAAGCTGCGGCACAGCATAGGGAAATCACTTGTGCCAAGGGATGAGTCAGCACAAGTGAAAAGCCGATAACCAACGAAAAATAAATAAGATTTACAAAAGGATGATAATCGGAAAAGCCGTCACGCATATTACGACCCCGCTAACCAGTCACAGCCTACGTCTCTGCCGAGATCACAGGTGTATCTCCATTCAACCTTTTCACCGTCTCCCAGCTGATAGCGTGAGCAGCCGTAATTGGGATACCAGCCGTCAACTGCATACATCCATCCCGAAAGTGCGCCGCAGTCAAACTCATAAAGATTGTTTATTCCCTCAATATAGGCACTGTTGTAAACCGGTGTCCATGACACCTCCATATGAATACCGTTTTCCTTGCATACGCGCTGAAGCACGTCATAAACGGATTCACCCTCGTAGAAGGTAACAGTCGTCGGTGCAAGAATTACGCCGTCGGAGGGCACAAGCTCAAGCTTATCCGGGGCTAAATCGGAGAGATTGTTGAGGATTGTTGAGCATTCAATTGAAAAAGTGCAAGTATATGCTTTTTTGCTATTAATCTCCTGATTTTCAGGCTCAACAGGCATAGGCTTTCCCTCGGGAACCGGGTCGGTATCGTATTTATCCTTCATTGTATCTTTGCCGTCAGAATAAACACGGTTATCCTCCTCCTTTGTGTCGGAAAGATAATTGTCACCCTGTAAGGGAGAAGAACCGTCCTGTGCGGTACTGCCTGCAGCCTGCTGTGTTGCTATAGAAGCAGATTCTGTAACCTCTTCAGCATCGGGAAGAATAACAAAATCAGATATATTTTTATTTACGGAAACATTCAGTATGCTTGTCTTACTGCCCGTTAAAGAAACCGAATAAACTGCAGAACCGTCTTTGTATGCAGTAGCCCCCTGTGAACTCCATTTTTCATTAAGATGAATTGATAGCAGTACGGAAAAACCGAAATCCTCTGTTTCGGCTAAAGCTACGCTTATGCCGTCGTTAGTTTTGCTTAAAGATAGTGCTAAATTTATATCCTTTGCTTCTGTTATATCACTGCCGAAAACAGTCCATTCATATTTCAACCCGTCAGAATTACCTTCAAAAACAGCAATGGCATTTTCATTTTTTATTTTTTCAATTACAGCTCTCTCAACCGTTCCGTTTTCGGGAATTGCTATAGGCTCATTAAGATTTACCTGCGAAAAATTACCGTTGCAGCCGCAAAGACATATAAGCAGTATCAAAACCAAGCTTGTACTAATAATTCTTTTCATTTTATTCACCCGTCACAATTTTACCGTTTTTTACCTTCAGAGTATTCGTTGCCATAGCAAGGCTTAGTGATTCGTCAGAGGCGGCAAAAACCGCATCCTCAAAAATCAAGTCGCAGACGTCACCGCTTCTTATACTTCCTCTCAGACGGAATCTGAGTCTGAGTACAACGTTATCATCCTCGGCAAGAAGCTCCTTACTGAAAGCATTTTTTCCTCCCGTGGTATCAAGGTACATAATGTTGATTTTACCCGTTTTATTGCATTGGTCGGGGTTTACACTCCATTCGGGAAGCTTCCTGTATGCTTCATTTTCATTACTGCGGATAAATACGTTTCCTTCTTCAACACCGAGAAATTCAAGTTTTGAGCAGTCAAAGGAAATGCTCATGCTTGCCGCAGGATAAATTGCTTCACCGAGCGATGAAACGGTTACATCAAGAGTAAATTCATCTGTTTCGGATACGCTTATTTTCTGCGGTGTTTCAATAGTAAGTGTCGGCGTACCAAAAGATATACCGTCTTTATTTATAAGAAGAAAAATAATTATCAGCAGAGCAATAACAAAAATACCTATCCCTGTTCCGATAAGAATTTTCTTTTTGTTTTCAGGACTTATTGTTACTTTACTCATAATTGTTCTCCTTCATATAAAGAGGTGGGAGTGTTAATCCCACCCCTTTTAAAAATTATTTGCTTGTATTAAGGGTTGCAGCCTTTGTAACAACAATATAATCACTGCCGTCAACAAATTTTTCAACAATACCCAAAGCATCGAACGTGTTGATTCTGCTGTCACCGTTTACGTTAAGAGCAAGAATCTCATCATCCTCGGGTGCATCGGTTTTGCGAAGCCAGGTGTCAACTGCGGCAAGAGCGTCCTGTGCGTTGACAAAGCCGTCGCCGTTTGTGTCACCGAAGGTGATTTCACTTGCGTTTGTGTCTTCAAGAGTAAAGTTCCTTTTATTTACAAACTGCGTCATATCAACGGAAGCATCCGTCAAGGCAATATATGTGCAAACACCGGTTTTTTCGGATATTTCTGCGCTGTATCTGAATTCATAGGTAAATGCTCCGTCCGAATATGTAAGCTTATTTGCACCGTCAATACCTGTGACAGCAACTGCAACAGCCTTTTTATCTGAGGGAATAAGGTCAACACCGTCACCTGTATAAAGACATACCGCGCTGTAGGAAATACCCTTTACAACGTTTACAGCTCCGTCAGCCTTTGAAACATCCACAATAACCATTGAATTATCATCGGAAGAATCAGAGGTAAGCTTCAGGGACATACCGCCGATGTTAATTGCAAGTGAGTCATTTTCATTTACGTTATCAACCGTTAACGTAATCGTGAAAAGCTCAGCAGGGAAGGAATTTCCGCTGACTGTAATATTGCCGTGATTGTTTGCATCAAAATAAGCAATACGCAGCTTTCCGGTTTGAGCTTCAAGATTGTAGCTTACGGTGCCGCCCTTCAGTCTGTTTGAAGCTGTTACCGAGGAAACACTTAAGCCCTCGGGAAGGTTAACAACAAGGTCAACGAGCTTATAGCCTGCCTCATTGTCCCATTGGTCAATGCTTACTGCGGCATTGAATGAAGTACCGTTGTCATCTGTAATTTCAGAGGGAATACCAAGACTTGCCTTGGGCTTTCCTTCAGTAATCTCTTCTTTTTCGTCAAAGGAAACGTCACTATAGTCAAAAAGTGCTGTTTTGCCGTTTACAAAACGGTTATATGCAACAAGAGCATAACAAGCCTGGTCTGTAGCCATAGCGTTTGATTCCGTCCCCTGATGAGCAAACATTCTGTCTGCTTCAACGTAGTAAGTAAGAAGATTGTCAACGGCGGATTTGCCGTTTTTGATAAAGCGTGCATCTGTATCGGGATTGATTCCCCAGGTTGTAAGAGCAACGATAGCCCAGGTACAGCTTTCGGAGGTTTCACCGTTTCCGTAGGGGAAGCCGCCCGTAGCAAGCTGTGAATCGGAAAGCCATTCTATTGCCTCTGCACAGGCTTCGGCAACTGCTGTCTGATTTCTGTAAGGATAAAGTGCAGTCAGGGTCATACAGGTAATATCAACATTAGACGCTTGTGTTTTATCTGTAATTAAGGACCAGCCTCCGTCATTGTGTCTTGCATCAAGAAGTGCGTCAACGCACTGTTGACGGATTGTTGCATCCGATGTTTCATAATTGTTTGAATCAAGGGCTATAAGTGTCCATATAGTACCGTTGACACCCTGCTTCTTAATCCAATTTATACCGTTTGTGCTGTATGCATCCGCAAGATTCCAGTCGCCGACAGAGGTAGCATCCTTGCCGATAGCAGAAAGGGCAACAATCAGACGGGAGTTTTCCGTGGATTTATTCTTGTCAAGAGCGCCGTTCAAATTAACGCTTGAAGCGGTTTCGTTAACAGTTTCAACGATACGGTTATAGTAATCGGTAAAATATGCATTGTTTTTATCGAAATATTCACCGCGGGCAAGAGAGAATACCGTCCATTCACCTGCGTTTGTACCGAAAGAAGGTGCGGTTACGGTATTTGCAAGCTGTGCCATAGTGGCATTAAGCACGGCACTTACGTCCTGCGGCTCACGGGGAGTTTCGGAGGCTTCATCGCCTTCGATAACAAGCTTAGCAAATGCGGGTGCTGAAACGATGCAGGGCTCACCGTTTTCAAAATAATAATCACAGGAGCTGTGAGTGCCGTCATCTGAGCCGTTAGCACCGTAGCACCATAAATAATATGTACCGGGCTCATCAATAGTAATGTCTGCGTTGCCGTCACCGTCGGTCATAAGCGTACCCTCTGCATCTCCGTAGGCTTTGCCGTAATATAATTCGTAATCCTCGGCACCGTAAAGATAGGAGCTGCCGTACATCAGATCACAGAATGAATGCATAAGCTTGAGGGACAGCGTTTGGCCGGCCTTAGCCGTGAAATTATGAATGAAATTGCCTTCAGCGTCTGCAAAGAAATGGAATCCGCCAAGGGAATCCCAAAGAAAACCGAAGCATGTAAATGATGCAACATCAAGAAAATCTCCTGCCTCCAGAACAATTCTGTCAGATGTAGTACCGACAGTCATATAATCGCTCGACTGTGATTCATCAACAGGGAAGTCACCATTGTGGAAATACATAAGATTTTCCGTAAAGCCGAATATACCGCCCTTGAAGTATGAGCTGCCCGGAAGTGCATCAAAATTAACCTCACTCCAATCACCGCCGTAAAGCTCCTCGTGAGCGTAAATCAGCAGCTGTAATGCGGTTGTTTCGTATTCACCGTCATCGTCGGCATCGTACAGCATATTATCAAGTCCGTATTCTGCAAGGTCAATTTTTTCTATTTCATCAAGAGCAACGGGAACGTAAACGATAGGCTCTCCGTTTATATCATCAATATATCTTCCGTCAAAGCTTACGGAAAGATAAACGTATTCTTTTTCTGTGGCAATTGACGTTAAGGGCATAGCGCTTATTAACATCACGATTGCAATAAGCAGGCTTATGGTTTTCTTTTTCATTTGGTAGACACTCCTTTTTCTTTTTTTATAACGAGAATCAGTCAATTTCCGATGTGCTGAAGCAGCTTGATTTTTTTGCCCGTTTTCTTTTTTTTGATTTTGAAGGCACGGGCTTTGCTTCCTTTAATCCGGCAGATTCCAAGGCTCTCGGCCAAGGTCCTAAGAAGGCTTTGATTCGTGACCTAGTAGGTTCATCAAAATCATCCTTTTTCGGAAGTCTTCCGAGTTCCTCAGCCTTTTGTTTTAAAAGTTCTTCCGCCCAGGACTTTTTATCATCTGATGTCACTTATCAACCCTCCTTTACATAATAAAAAATACTCCTTCAACCGAACAGGTCAAAAGAGTACAACAGATTAAACGCAATTATAATAACGGATTACAAATTAAAAAAGAACGCAACCCGAAATTACCTTAAAGCGATAAATCGGTTGCACTCTTCTCACCAAAGTTGTGTTGAACCTAAAAAGACACGGCAGGTGTTCTGACTTGTGATTCAGCAGAAATATCTGTTGATAAGAAAAATTATGATAATCCGAAAATTATTCCAATTCTTCAATATTGTCACATACAGTAATGGCGGTTGTTCCGGACTCGAACCGGATTTCCCTATTAAATCTACTCAGCTTACAACTTTTCAAAACCGTATCTTCTTAATCGGTATTTAGTTTTTTATCATTATATCACGTATTTTGCCGTTTTTCAATATGTAGTGTAAATTTTTTTTATTTGCTTATTTATTGTATTTCCGACGGTTAACGCAGGAGCTTAAAAAAAGCTTGTGATGAATATTTCAAGACCTAAGAAAATAAGAATTATTCCTCCGAGAATTCCTGCCTTGTTTGCAAGCTTAGTGCCCGCTTTCTTGCCGATTATTATTCCCGCAAAGCAAATAGCAAAGGTAACAAGACCGATTAAAATACAGGCAAGCAAAGCTTCGGAAAGGTTATACTCCGCAATTGTAAAGCCTACCGAAAGAGCATCAATGGACGTTGCAATTCCCTGAATAAGAAGACCTGCAATACCGCAAGTCTTCTTATCTTCACATTCGGTCTCCTTATTTTTGATTCCCTCATAAAGCATTTTTCCGCCGATTACCGACAGAAGCGCAAGTGCAATCCACGGAATCATTTTTTCAAATGCCTGAAACCTTTGAGCAACGGTTGAAACGCATATCCAACCGATAAGAGGCATTAATGCCTGAAAAACGGCAAATACACCGGCTGTGCCGAGCATTTTTCTCTTTTTCATACAAGGCTCGTTCATACCGTTTGCCAACGAAACCGAAAAAGCATCCATTGCCAGTCCGATTCCCTGAAGGATATTATTAAAAAAGAATGAAAATCCTATATTCATATTTTGCTCCTGAATTTTTTTGTGCGAGCATTATGTTAGCATAACGGCGGCTGTTTGTCAAATAAAAGGGGTCGATTTAATTATATTTCTTTTTCTTGTAATGCTTTTTTATAAGAACTGCAGATATGATAATTACTGCAAGAGCTCCCGAGATAATGCTGAAGGAAATGATTAATTCAATCGGCAGATAATCCGTCAGACCTTTTGCGGGCTTTATAGGAGTCTCGGAGGAGGATAAGCGGAATTCAAGCTCACCTTCGGGAAGTCCGTCATTTGTAAAGGTATAACCGCCGTCCGTTTTTGTGAAGCTGAAGCCTTCACTTGAAACGAGAAAGAAGGGTGTATTTATCTTTACTGTAAGCTCTCCGAAGTCTGCCCAGGTTTTTGCAGGGGAGAGAAGATAAGTGTAATCATATACCGCAGGGGAGTAATTTGAATCTATTTCGGGATATATCGGAGCGTTAACCGTATTTACCGCTTCAGCTTGAGCGGGAATCTCAATTTCATATTCATACCATCTGAGAAGGCTGTCTGCAATTTTTAATGCTCCTTCTGCACCGAGCATACCTTTTGTGTAATTAAAATTGTCAACGACTGCATTATACCAGTCCTCTTCCGATACTTGGTATGAGCTGTCAAAATAGGTGAGAGCCAGCTCCCTGAAGGTCATTTCGGTTTTATATTTCAGTATAACGGAGCCGTCAATTTTTTCTCTGTTTTCAACTCCGCCGTTTTTATACAAGCTCCATTCGGGGAAATCGGCAGACGTATCACCGATTACGTATACGGTGAGAACGTCCCCGTTGTCTGCCCACGCGCTGAGTCTTGCCTTGCCGTCCTGCTGGGTATGATATCCGCTTTGGTCAACGAAATAATACCTTGTATTCTTATCGGACGGGTCAATATCAAAGGCGGCATTTGCGGCGTTGTATTTTTCGCTGTCTATTCCCGAAACGGAGAACATATATTGCGTCACGGGCATTTCGGGATAATAAAACTCGTCATCGGTAAATGTATCTCTGAGGCTTGCTATATCCTTCTCAGTATCGAAGGAGCCCGTATCAAGAGTGAATCTGAGCTTCTTTTCAACCGGAGCATCATTTAACAGAATTTCATATTTTGACGTGTCGTCATAGGAAACATAGCCTCCCGTATCGGGGTCGTAACGCTCATAAAAATACATAGGCTTGTTGCCGAAGGGGAAATAAAGCTTGACCTTTACGCTGTATGAGGAAGGGTTATAAAATGTATACTGTGCCGTGACAGAGGAGGAATATTCCGTCATTTCGTTTTCATCCTGATAGTAATTTTCAGGAAATTGCGGAATATTGAAGGTCAGAAGCTCATTTTTTACGGTAACGGGGCATTCCCCGTCGGTAATAATAATTCCCGATGCATCCGTTCCTGCCCACCAGGTCTGAGCCGAATTGGCAAAAGCGGTGCTGCTGAAGCAGGACAGTAATAATAAAACCGAAACGGCTATAGCAATAATTCTTTTTTTCATTATAATAATCACCTCATTTTGTAAGCTTGGTAAGTACCTCGGTTATCGTATCGGGGCTGTTTGATGATACTCTCAGGTCATAGACTACACCGTCATACTCAAATACGGCATAATGAGTGTAGCTGAAATTAAGATTTTGATCCCATTTTGCAATTAAAACTTCAATACCGTTAAATTCCTGCGTATAGGTGGCTTCATCCGTGAAAACCATATCGACCTTCCAGTTTTCGGTCTGTTCTCCGAATAAACAATGAAGTATGATTTTTGAATCGTTATTATATTCGGAATATAAAAGGGAATACCAGTCGTTAATATCGGAAGAAAAAACGTCCTTTTTTGAATAAAACTCAAAGCTGTTATCTCCGATAAGATTTCCTGCAAGAAGTGTTCCGCCGTGATATTGCTGCAGCTCATCAAGCGTTATTCCCTCAATCAGAGTACCTGCGCGGAAAACGTCGCTCTCGTTTGCTCCCATAAAATTAGGAATATTCGGTAACAGAAAGAAAACGACGGCAAATACTGCGGCAAGTCCCGAAATGATGTATATGCTTTTCTTTTTAATTGTTTTTTTCTTTGCTTCAACAATAAATTCTTCCCTGATATTTCCTATAGCGTCAATCAGCTTTTCGGTATTCACAGCACGTATCCCTCCTTTTCAAGTATTTCTCTGAGTCTGTTTCTTGTGCGGAAAAGCATTGATTTTGTTTTGCTTTCCGAATATCCGAATTGAGTTGAGATAGAGTGTACGGAATCGAAATACCAGTATCTGCATACGAATACTTTTCGCTCGGAAGGCGACAGCTTTTCAAGAAAACCGTTAATAATTTCAGTAAGAGCCTGCGCTTCAATATCATTTTCGGGCGAGCTGTATTTTGACGGAATACAGCTTTCCAATTCAGAAACGGTAAGCTCATATTCACCCCTGCCGCGTTTTTCGGCAGTTCTCCGTCTGAGCTTGTCAATTGATATTCCTCTTGTGATTCTGCCGAGAAAGCTGCTTAGTATTTTCGGCTTCATTGGAGGTATGCTGTTCCACGCCTTGAAATACGTATCGTTTAATGCCTCCTCGCTGTCTTGCTCGTTAAACAGAATATTATAGGCGATGCTTTTGCATAATTTGCCGTATTTTTTGTCCGTTTCGGAAATTGCTTTTTCGTTTCTTTCTTCGTACAGTCTGATTATTAAGCTGTCATCCATATATACACCTCTTTCATACGTCCTTGCATAAGTAATAGTCGTAAAAAAGTAAAAAGCGTTGCAAAAAAATAAAATATTTTCGCAGATTTTCAGAAAATTTTTACGCTTTTACCCTGCTGTTTAATTAACCGAGATGCTCATTATGAAGCTTTGCCGGCGGAAAAATTCCGATTATTAAAAAATCGGACAGCACAAAACCTGAGCCTTGATGCTGTCCTGAAATTTATTTTATAAGATCGTGCTCCTTGATGAATTTAACGGTTTCATCAACTGTTGTGAAGGCAAGACCGACAACGGTATCTGCACCGCCGTAATAGATTGCGATTTTTCCGCTTTCGGCATCCGTAAGAGCGGCACAGGGGAATACAACGTTGGGAACATCACCCACAAGCTCGTAATTCTCGTGGGGAGCGAGCAAGAAGCAGTCTGCTCTGTGAAGCACCTTCCAGGGCTCGTCCCTGTCAAGAATGGCGGCACCCATAGCGTAGGTAAAGCCGTTACAGGACGTAAGAACACCGTGATAGAACATAAGCCAGCCCTCGTCTGTTTCAATGGGAGTGGGGCCTGCGCCTACCTTTGTCATTTCCCAGTTTTTCTCGGGCTTCATAACAAAGCGGTACTTTCCCCAATATTCAAGGTCACGGCTTTGCTGAATGAAAATATCACCGTAAGGTGTATGTCCTCTGTCGCAGGGACGGATAAGAAGCATATATTCACCGCCGATTTTTCTCGGGAAAAGCACACCGTTTCTTGCAACGGGATAGCACGCATCCTCAAGCTGTACCCATTTTGTGAAATCCTCTGTATATGCTATACCTATGGTTGTTCCTGCTGGGGTAAGATTAACCCAGGACAGATAGTATTTGCCGTCAATTTCGCAAAGACGGGGGTCATAGCCTCTGAATATAATTTCGCTGTCAAGCTCCCAGCTGATACCGTCCTTGCTTGAACCCGTAACAAGGGTATGATCTCTTGAAATGTCATCAACTCTGAAAACACCCTTGAAGCCGTCACCGTAGGGAACAACTGCAGAATTGAAAATACTGTTTGCTCCGAAAAGATTGTCTCTTGTTATAACGGGATTTCCCGAATATCTCCATACGGGATATTTATACCCTTCGGG
>JAZNFG010000100.1:0-6311 GCA_045589015.1 Acutalibacteraceae bacterium | reverse complement strand
TATTACCTTCCAGATAAACTCTGCAACGGGGTTTGTGTAGTGGCAAAGGCATTCACAGTTGTCAATTGCCTCCTGCTTTGCTTCTTCGTCAAGCATAGCCTGAGTCTTATAGGATACTCTTACGTTGCCGTTGGGCATATCGA
Source organism: Acutalibacteraceae bacterium (assembly GCA_045589015.1). Lineage (GTDB taxonomy): Bacteria > Bacillota > Clostridia > Oscillospirales > Acutalibacteraceae > RUG806. The sequence continues at coordinate 6,168 of JAZNFG010000100.1, read as the reverse complement.
AGTAAATTGTGGTATCTGAAAGCTGAGCTTCAACCTTTGTTTCAACAAGTGTACCTGTCTGTGCACCTGTACCCTGAGTTTTCTTAATGCCGTAGATTTCAATATCCAATTCATTTCCGTCTTCATCGGTGATGTACCAGCTTATGAAATCAGCCTGCTGCTCATAAGGCACTGTGCACTGTATTCTTGTACTGCCTTCCCAAGCGGGAGAATAGCTGTCACCTGTGACCTGATTTTTGCCCTGATACATTGTAAAGAAACCGTCCTTATATACGGTAAAGGGAAGATTTGTTCTGAAGGTGCCTTCATAGTCTTCCATAGAAACGGGATCGTTTTCAATGGGATTGTAAACAACCTTAACGGAGTATTCCTTATTTATCTTTACATCAGCAATCCACGGTACTTTGACTGTAAGCCAGGTATCTGTTCCGTAATGCTTTGCTTCGGCATTGTCGGCTATCTGTACACCGTCAACAAAGATGTCATAGGTTCCTTTTGCTCCGATATTGTCAACCTTTACAGTAAGCTCATTACCAAGACCGCTGTGGCTGACGTTTGTTACGTTCATTGTGACAGGCTCAACCTTTACAATAAATGCCAGTGTTGTTTCTTCATAGGGGGGCGTTTGATTTATCGTATAGCCCGAGGGCTTTACCTTAACATAGAAGGTATGCTCACCTACGGGAAGTAAAACTCCGGAAAAAGAATTAGATATTATATAATCCTGTCCGTCGGGCACGTCAATCGCATATTTCTCCTTTGCATTAAGATAACAGCCTGTCTGATTGCAGATTGTATTGACACTTATTGCGTTGTCCTTAAGTCTTTTTCCGTAGGAAATAGTATAAACGGGAGTGGTAACATTACCGTCTTTATCAAGGAATCTGTATTCTTTACTTATGTTAACGATTATTGACTTTGTTTCATAATATTCTGCACCCTCTGCCGCAGGAATGAATTTAATTGCAACGGAGGTAGAACCCGGGCTAAGTATTCTATCGGGATATAAGAAAACGAATGTACCTTCTTCTGTGGCTTCACCGCCTGAAAGAATAAGCTTTGATACTTTTTCGCCGGCATAAACATTGGTTGCATCAATAGTCGGAGGGGTAACAATAAGACTTGCTACCTCAACAGTTGCTGTGCCTTCTGAGCCGTCATAATTATCGAGATCTGCAGGTGTAAAGATTACATCGATTTTATTTGTTCCGGCAAAAAGATTCTTTTCAGGATCTTTTACTGTGAATGTGCCCGTAACTTCAATATCAGTTCCTTCCTTTACTGCCTTACCGCCGGTGAACGTAAGAGCAGAAGCTTTCATACCGGGCTTGATGCCTGTTGTATCAGCCGTGGGAGCCTCTGAAATAACTGCAACAGGCTTTGTATAAACCTCAATATTTACTTCGCAGGTAAAGGTATCGTTTGTTGCAGGACTTTCATATTTAACCGTAATCGTTGTAGCTTCATTTATGGGAGTCTCTGCAGTAATTCCCTCGGGATATACGGGCACCCAATATTTGTTTGTCGTATCGTTGGTTGTTTTTGCTGCCTTCAGCGTAACCTTTGCAGTAAGCTGCTCCAATGCGGCACCGTAGGTGGTACCCGCAAGAACGGCAGGAATAGACGGTGCTGTTGCAAGAGTTGCCGTCTTTTTCGTTACCTTTACGAGAACGTTCTCATAATATGCGCTTTCATGACCGCCGCGCTTTATATCATCCCATCTTGCGGTAACGTAGGTATCTTCATAAAGATACTGATTTTCTCCGCCGGACTTTGCACCGTCAATATAAAACTGACCGTATGAGGTAACGTTTGTTCCGTTTTCATCAACTACCTTACCGCCGGTTTTCGTATAGTTTGTATACGTCGAAAGATTATCACCGGCATCACAGGTAAAAGCAGGAGGTGTTGTGACCTCAGTATATTTTCCTCTGAGATAGATTACGGGCCATTCACCTGACACAATACTGTTTTTCATTGAAACATAGCTGAGACTGCCGGAGGTTGATTCACCGTAGGTTTCGGTATCATCGGGATAGAAAATCAGAGGAGGTTCATATTCGCCTGTGCTTTGAGGATTAAGAGTTGCCTTGTTTCTTATATCGAAATGTCCCGCAACTTCCGTACGGTTACCGTCAGCATCAACATACCAGAGCTGACCGCCTGTAACAGTTACGTCTGCAACACATCCTGCACCCCATGGAACTTCCGTAGGAGATACCGTCGGAGGAATGATGACAACATTTTTACGGTCAAGCGTTATCTGCTCTGCCGCACCTGCATAAACAGGAACGCAGGCAAGAATCATTAAAGCTACCAGAATAAGTGATAATGTTTTTTTCATTGTTTTTTGTCCTTTCATAATAGTTTTGCCCCTAAGGGGCATTAAATTTTGTGCAATTTCAGCATTATTCATAGAAAAATAAACATATCACTCCCTTTTTATTCAAAATTCTATTGATTATTTTTTCGTAATGTGTTAAAATAAGGTCGAAGGGTAACAAAGAAAAAAATAATCATATAGTTTCTATCTTTATGATACATAAAAAAATATGCCCCGAAGCCGAGGCTTCGGGGTTTTAAACGATTTTATTGACTGCTAATAAAACAGATAGTTTCTATCTTTATGATAAACTATCTGCGCTGCCAGCGGATAAATTTATCATTCTGACGGGTATAATTATAGCATTATATATAGAATATTTCAATAGTTTTTTTGTAAAAATATTGAAAATGCACACATTTCCGTCAGATGTTACTGAAAATGTCGGGAAAAGAGGTGAGGAATCAATCTAATGGCAGTCAAAATAGTGGTCAAAAAAGTTCTCAAGCAAGGGAGGCGTATTTTATGTCAAGAAAAGGCGAAAATATCCGCAGAAGAACAGACGGCCGTTGGGAAGCACGTTATATAAAGGAGCGTTCCTCTGACGGAAAAGCAATTCTCGGATACGTTTATGCAAAAACTTATACTGAAGCAAAAGAGAAGCGTCAACAAATATTAAGGGAACAAAAGCAAAAAAGTACCAACAAAAAATTTGTCGAATTAACAGAAGTTTTTTTAATGCAGAAAGAATATAAAATTAAGCACTCCACTTATATTCATTACAAGGACATTATTGACACACACATAATCCCACATTTCGGTAACCGTAATTTATCATCATTATCCTCTGATAACATAGAGGAATTTGCAAATGAAAAGCTGAAAAACGGAAGACTTAACGGAGAAGGCGGCTTGTCGCCCAAAAGCGTTAAGGATATTCTGTCCGTTTTAAGGCAAATCTTAAAATACGGAGTTCAGAAAAATTTAATTGAAAATGAAGTTCTCAATTTCGGTGACCCGAGAGTTCCTTCAAAGGCTATTGCTACGTTTACAAAGGAAGAAATAAAGCTGATTGAAAACTATTGTCTTCTGTCAGAGGAGCACTATACCCTCGGGATTCTTATATGCCTTAATATGGGATTGAGAATAGGGGAAATATGTGCGCTGAAATACAGCGATATTGACTTTCGCAATTCAGTTCTGAAGGTAACGAAAACGATGATGAGAACCAAAGAAAATGCAAGCAGCAAAAAAACAGTAATCAGAATAGATGAACCGAAAACTCAAAACAGCATAAGAGAAATACCTATATGCGGTACGGTCAAAAATAAGCTCCTCCATCAGAGATTAAACGTCGAGTGTGAGGATGCATATATTATTACCGGAACAGAAAGCTATCTTGAACCGAGAACCTATTATGAAAAATACAAAAAATTTTTAAACGAGTGTGGTATATCTCCTCACTCGTTTCATTGTCTCAGACATACCTTTGCAACAGTATGCATAGAAAAAGGCTTTGATTCAAAAACCCTTTCGGAAATTCTCGGACATTCCGATGTAAAAGTAACACTTAACAGATACGTTCATCCGTCAATGCAGAGAAAACGTGACTGTATGGAGCTTTTAACAGACGACGAATAATTTTTTATAGCAGTCAAAATAAGCAGTCAGATAAACAAACTCTCCCTGTTGCCCAAGGCTTCAAGGGGAGTTTTTCATAAAGATAGAAACTATATGATTATTTTTTTCTTTGTTACCCTTCGACCTTATTTTAACACATTACGAAAAAATAATCAATAGAATTTTGAATAAAAAGGGAGTGATATGTTTATTTTTTTATGAATAATGCTGAAATTGCACAAAATTTAATGCCCCTTAGGGGTAAAAGTATTATGAAAGGAAAAATTAATATGAAAAAAACCTTATCTATTATTTTAGCTTTATTAATGGTTGTTTCCTGTGTGCCGATTTTCGCAAGTGCGGCAGAGCAGATAACGCTTACTTATGAAAACGTTTTTACACATCCCACACTCGTCGGAAGCATATATGCAGGTCAGATAATCGGAGATTATATCTCTCTTACAGGCGGCGAGGTTCGATATGACGCTGACGGCAGCGGAACCTTGGATGAAAATGAAACGGTAGCGGGAAAATTTGAAATTACCCAAGCATCTAAAGAAGCCGTTATGACACCCAATGACAAGGAGATTACCATAATATTCACTCCTGACGATACAGAAACCTACACGGAAATAACATATTCAAGAATTTCTATTCCCGGCGCAGGAAGACCTATTACAATCGTAGAATATCCTACAATTGAAGAAATTGAGCCCGGTGCAAAGCTCCGCACTCTGAAATTTACGGGCGGCAGAATTATTGACAACGAAACTCAGCAGGACGTTGAGGTCAGGACGTGGAGATGGAAAAATCAGACTGCTACTATAAATGAAAGCGGTTATCAGATAGCAACTGCTTATTTTACGGACACTACACTTTATAAAAACGTACAGATAAGCTTATACGTCAGAATTAAAGGTGATACGACAGAGCCTAAGATACCCACAAGCATTACAGAGATTCCCACACCTTCAACCACTACGGTAAAAGTAGGTGACAGTTTAAAAGAAATCACCTTTACGGGCGGTAAGGCTGTTGACATTAACGGCAATGAAGTAAGCGGCAGTTATTCAGTAAAGGCAGATACATTCACAGCAGTCGGAGAAAGAAGTACTTATGTTGTTTTCAACCCCGACGACAGTAAATATGCATCCTCAGAGGCAGCTATTACATTCACCGTTGAAACCGGTTCATACAAATTCTTTGATAAGGACGGATACGAAACCACACCCGTTTACACTATACTGTACGGAACAAAAATCGGCGATAATAATATAACAATTGATACAATCATCGGTCAGACCGGTTGTTATCTAAATGCAAAAAGTAAATATGCGTATTATGCTCCCGATGGGCAGAATTATATTATTTCCGGTGCTTTATACGGAACAATACTTCCCGTAGGTGAGCATACCTTCTATGTTAAGGTAAAGCCCTCAGGCTATACGATAAATGAAACTCCCCCCTATGAAGCAACAACACTTGCATTTATTATCAAGGTTGAACCCGTCACAATGAGTGTAACAAATGTCAGCCACAGCGGATTTAATAATGAGCTTACCGTAACTGCTGACAAAGCGGGAGTATCAGGAACTGCGGATATATATATTGACGGCAAGCTTATAGGCGATGATATTTCCTTTGCCGACAACAGTGATAAAACAAAAGCCGTTGCAAAGACCGAATGGTCACCCGACGCAAAGATAAACAAGGAATATACCGTTAAGGTTGTTTACAATCCCATTGAAAACGATCCCGTTTCTATGGAAGACTATGAAGGCACCTTCAGAACAAACCTTCCCTTTACCGTATATAAGGACGGTTTGTTTACAATGTATCAGGGCAAAAATCAAGTCAGCGGAGACAGCTATTCTCCCGCTTTGGAAGGCAGTACAAGAATACAGTGCACAGTGCCTTATGAGCAGCAGGCTGATTTCATAAGCTGGTACATCACCGATGAAGACGGAAATGAATTGGATATTGAAATCTACGGCATTGAAAAAACTCAGGGTACAGGTACACAGGTAGGTACACTTGTTGAAACAAAGGTTGTGGCTGAGCTTTCAGACACCACAATTTACTTTGATATGCCCAACGGCAACGTAAGAGTATCCTATAAGACTCAGGCTATGCTTGACGAAGAAGCAAAGCAGGAGGCAATTGACAACTGTGAATGCCTTTGCCACTACACAAACCCCGTTGCAGAGTTTATCTGGAAGGTAATA
>JAZNFG010000099.1:0-26253 GCA_045589015.1 Acutalibacteraceae bacterium | reverse complement strand
TTTTCTGTACATGTGGGAGCCTTTGTTTCTACACTTGTGATTGTTGCAGTTGCAGTTACGTTATGAGCTGCATCATTTCCGCATACTCTTGTTGCTGTGCAGGACTTGCCGTCTTCTGCAAAGCTGTATTCTACAGACCATGCGTGGTTCTTTGCAGGAACGTCAACTACATCCTTAGTCTTGGTTTCTGCCCAATCAACGTCGAATGTTGCCGTGTAGGTTGTTGTACCCATGTCTGTACATGTGGGTTCATTTGTTACTTCGCTTGTGATCGTTGCATTTACAGTTACGTTATGCTTTGCATCATTTCCGCATACTCTTGTTGCTGTGCAGGACTTGCCGTCATCTGCAAAGCTGTATGTTGTTTCTTTCCAATCGTGGCCGAGTGCCTCACCTGTTGTAGCGGAGCATTCTGTACAAGTTGCGGGAACTGTACATGTTGCATCTGAATATGTGTGTTCTGTTACATCTGCCTTATCACAGATATCACAGTTGTGATCATTATCGCCTGTTACATCTGAGCATTTTTCAAGAACCGCATTACAGCCATAATCACAGACGTGATCCTTGTCGTCTGCTGAGTCAGCGTGTGTGCCCTGATATACATCACAGCCGTTGTCACAAGCGTGGTCCTTATCCTCGTCCTTATGGCCGAGCTTTGTGAGAGTTTCACCGTATTCAACAATAACATCACACTTTGCGCAATGCTTGTCGCCAGAGTAACCGTCTTCAAGGCAGGTTGCTTTTTCGTAGCCCTTAAGAACTGTATCCTGACCTACGTGGTCACAGATAAGCTCCTTACAGGTCTCACGGTCACAATAGCCGTTATTGTCTTCGTCGATATGGTTAAGAGCATTAACATCAGCTTTTTCAACGTAGGAGCAATCCTTACAGATAAGTTCCTTTTCGCCCTTTGCTGTACATGTGGGGGCCTTTGTTTCTACCCATTCGCCGTATGTACAATCAGTAGTTTCTGTTCTGCCCTCTTCATCTGTACAATTCTCACATTCTCTTGTATGTGTGCCGTCGTTATTTGCTGTCCACTTGCCGAAGCTATGGCCCTTGGGTGCAATTGCTGTACCCTCGGTGTCGATAACATCACAGCAGCTCCATACCATATCGCCTGTGTATCCGGGAACTGTACATGTTGCATCAAAATCACCTTCAAGTGATGTTGTGCCTGCATGGTTATCGGGATCGATATCAATAACGAGACTGCCAAGCTCCTTCTTATCTGCATCGAAGACCTTGTGGCATACTGAACATTCATAATGTCCGAGAGTACCTGTTTCAGTACAGGTTGCAGGTACTTCTTCTATCCATTCGCCGTAGGTATGACCCTTAGCGTCAACTGCCTCTGTTACAGTATTCTTACATACTGTACATGTGTGTGACTTTTCGCCCTTGTCCTCACAAGTGGGAGCAACGGTTTCTGTCCATTCACCGTATGTACAAGAAGCTGTTTCTATTCTGCCCTCTTCGTCTGTACATACTGTACATACTCTCTCATGTGTACCGTCATTGTTTGCAGTCCACTTACCGAATGTATGACCGAGTTTTTCGGTTTCAGCATCCGTGTAAGAATATGTACATACTGTACATGTATGAGTTGTAAATCCGTTCTTTGTACATGTGGGAGCTGTTACAACGCCCTCGCCGTATGTACAATCAACAACATCTGTATGACCCTCAGTACCCTCTGCACATACTGTACAACTTACTGTATGAGTACCGTCACCGTTGTTCGTACCCTTTGTAAGGTCATAGCTGTGACCGAGCTTTGAGCCTTCGTCTTTTACTGTATCAGTTGCATCGCATCTGTCGCATTTTGCGGTCTTTGTGCCGTCTTCAAGACAGGTTGCATTGCCGTCTGATGTGTAATTTGTAAAGCTGTGGCCGAGTGCTGAGTCTGTTGTTGCTGAACATTCTGTACATGTTGCGGGAACTGTACATGTTGCATCTGAATATGTGTGTTCTGTTACATCTGCCTCACCGCAGATATCACAGTTGTGATCTTTATCGCCTGTTACGTCTGAGCATTTTTCAAGAACCTCACCGCAGCCATGGTCACAAACGTGATCCTTATCGTCTGCTGAATCCTTGTGCTCACCGATCGATTCTTTACATCCGTAGTCACAAGCGTGATCGAAGTTCTTGTCCTCGTGAACGCCCTGATATTCTGAGCATCCGTTATCACAAGCGTGATTCTTGTCAGCATCCTTATGTCCCTTTGCAGGAAGCTCCTTATAGGTTGTATGATCACAGCCCTCTCTCTGACAGGTTACATATTCATCCCAACCGATATCAGTACATGTGGGAGCCTGTGCCGCTGTTGTCTTGAGATCGTGGTTGTCGGGATCGATTTCGGTTGTCTTGTCGTCTGTTGCATCGCAATTGGAGCAGGAATATGCTTCAATACCTGTTGATATACAGGTTGCTTCAACATCACGTGCTGCATCTCTGACGAAATTGTGTTCAGAAGCAGCAATTTCCTCAGTTACAACGTGTCCGCAGACATTACAGGACTTTTCCTTTTCGCCCTTGGTTGTACAACCGGGATTTACTGTTACTGTCCAGTCAGAGTATGTACAATTTTCTGTTACAACTCTGCCTTCTTCATCTGTACATACAGTACATGTCTTTGTATGTGTGCCGTCATTTCCTATTGCCCAGGCACCGTAGGTATGACCCTTTGCTTCAATGGCTGTACCGTTTTCTGCAACAACCTGACAGCATTCCCATACCATATCGCCTGTATAACCGGGCTTTGTACAGGTTGAATCCGCATAACCTACGTTAACCTGTTCCTTTGTGTGGTTATCGGAATCCTCTTCAATTGTAAGGTCTGTAAGAACTGCCTTATCAGCATCAAAGAACTTATGACATACGGAGCATTCATAATGTCCGAGAGTACCTGTTTCAGTACAGGTTGCAGGTACTTCTTCTATCCATTCGCCGTAGGTATGACCCTTAGCGTCAACTGCCTCTGTTACAGTATTCTTACATACTGTACAGGTGTGAGCCTTTTCACCGGCGTCTTCACAGGTAGGTGCCTTTGTTTCTGTCCAGTCAGAGTATGTACAATCATCTGTTTCTACTCTGCCTTCTTCATCTGTACATACGGTACATTCTCTTGAATGAGTGCCGTCATCGTTTGCTGACCAATCGCCGAAGGTATGGCCGGGAGCTGTGATTACTTCACCCGTTTCAGACACAGCACCGCAGCAGGAATATACCATATCACCTGTGTAACCGTTTACGGTACAGGTTGCTTTCTTTGCACCTGTGAGAACTGCTGTCTCTGTATGATTATTGAGATTCTTTTCAATTGTGAGGTCTGTAAGCTCTGCCTTTTCTGCATCAAAGTTCTTGTGGCATACTGAGCATTCATAATGTCCGAGTGTACCCTCTTTAATACAGGTTGCAGGCACTTCTTCTATCCATTCGCCGTAGGTATGACCGTTAGCAGCGATTTCCTCTGTATAGCTGTCTCCGCAGGAGCAGGTAAAGGTCTTTTCGCCCTTGTCTTCACAGGTGGGATCCTTTGTTACTTCACCCACATAGCTGTGACCGGTTGCTTCTACTTCCTTGAATGTTGTGTAGTCACACTTCGTACAGTATTCATATGCTTCATATCCTGCTTCTGTACAGGTGGGAGCTTTTGCTTCTACCTCTACAATTTCAACATGGTTGTTTTTATCTATTGCTATTGTGAGGTCTGTAAGCTCTGCCTTTTCTGCATCAAAGTACTTATGGCATACCGAGCATTCATAATGTCCGAGTGTACCTGTTGCAATACAGGTTGCAGGCTGCTCTGCTATCCATTCTCCGTAGCTGTGGCCTGTTGCCTTATCTGCTTCGTAGGTTGTATAGTCACACTTTGTACAGTATTCATAAGCCTTGTAGCCGTCTTCCGTACAGGTGGGAGCCTTTGCTTCTACCTGAGTGAGGGTGTGACTGATTACAGGCACCTCTGTCTGTTCAACAAGAACAACACCGCATACTGAGCATTTTTTACCTGCTGTTTTACCGGGAGTGGTACAAGTAGGCTCAACTGCGGGAATTATCTCTTCCGTATGCTCACCTATTGATTCAATTTCAGTATATGTCACATTACCTGTAACATCCGAAATTTCAGGCCAACTGAATGTATGATGTCCGTCAATATCATTAAATGATTCTGTATTATCAGGAACCTCAACTACATCTGCAGCGGTTCCGTGAGCGTACGGCTTTGCTGAAATTACATTTCCGTCTTTGTCTGCAAACGTTACGGTGTAGCTGTTAATAGTCCATTGTGCGGTAAGGGTAACATTTCCGTACATTGATGTTGCCTGAACACCTGCATCAGCTACATTTCCAAGTCCCCAGTTACCGTCAGCAACCGTAACCTTCCAGCCTGCAAAGGTATAACCGACCTTCTCGGGGGCTGAAGGAGCTGTAATTGTATCTGTTATATTATAGGATACTTCTTGTGTTTCGCCTGTTTCGTTATTATGCTCAAATATAATTGTATAGCTTGCAGGCTCCCATACTGCATAAAGTATTACCTGTCCGTCCTTAGCCGGTGAAAGCATACTTACGGTCTGTCCTGCAGAATAAGCTACTCCGCTGCCATCCTCTTTGGTGTTCCAATTTTTAAAGGAATATGCAGTTCTTGTAAATGTATTTGAGGATATAGTAACAGTACCTGTGTATGAGGTATCTATCTGTGTCGGCTGAGTACCGCCGTCATTACCGTTTCCGGCAAATCTGATAGTATACCAGTTTTCTGACCACTTTGCATATACGGTAGAATTGCCTACTGTTTTATACACAGTATCGGCTGTTACCTGAGTGGTATAATTGGTATCAGTAAACCATCCGTCGAAGGTATATCCCGTACGGGTGGGAGCTTCAAGTGTTCCGACCTTTGAATCATAGGTTACTGTCTTTGAAGAAGCTGCTACGCTTCCGCCGTTTGCATTATACGTAAGAGTATAATTATTAGCCTGCCATTTAGCATAAAGCATATCTGCAGAAACTGCATCATTGTTATTTACTTTATTTGTGCAGGCGGCTTCTTTGTACCAGCCGACGAAGGTATAACCCGTTCTTTCAACTGTGGGAAGAGTGCCGTAAGTACCGCTTGAGGCAACTCTTGAAGCAGGTGAATACGCAGTCTGAGCTGTACCCTCTTCGACCTTTATCTTAAATCTGAGATTTGAATATACGTCATTCTGAGAATTCTTCCACTGCCAGAATCTGAGGAAATCAGTTTCCCCTGCAGTTGCAGCCGTATATGAATTATTCTTTTCAAAAGCTCCGGAAAAGTCTAAATTTGTTCTTGTTGAAACATTGTTTCCGTCTTCCTTTGATGAATCCAGAACAACGCAACCGTCACCGTTTTTTGAGCCTGAAATATGCGTTGTTGAAAACGTATACGTGCCGATTTCAGGTGAAAAAGGAGTCATACCAAAAGCATTTGAGCCTGAAATTGTACCGTTAAGAGTTATTGATTCATCGGAATTATATGTTACGGTAAGTCCGTAGCCGCCGTCCGTTACATTACTTAAAATGTAAAGATTGGGATTAATTCCGCCGTAGTTTACATTAAAACGGATAATTCTTCCCTGACCGTTTTTAAGATTTGTAACAGCAGTATTAAGCGCACTTACAAGACCTGATACATCAACACTGCCGTCAAGCTTTGTAAGTCCCATACAAGCATTTCTGTAAGCAGTCTTAAATGCTGTCCAAGCAGAATTTGTTGTATCGTAATAATATGAGCCGTAATTGTCCTTAAGTCCGAGTGTGGACATAGCATTTATTGCATTATGAACGGCTGTACGAAGAGAGGACTTATTATAATACGTTGCCTTCATTTCGCAGAGCGTATGGCTCTGTGCATCATATTTACTACCCCAAGATTCATCCATATTAGCATAAAAGCCCTTGACTCTGTATACTGCTGTTTCACCTAAGGTATCTGTAGAGCCTGTTAATGCTCTGGGCCAGGCACCTGCATAACGGATACCTTCTGTTTCATCATAACTGCGATCATAGTTTCCGGTTGACTGTGCAGCAATAACAGTACCTCTGTCATTATACAGAGTGGAGGAATTTCCTGAACCTTCATACCACTTATTAAAATATCCGGTATCTCTTCCGGTAAAGTCTGCCACATACCAGTTACCCGTACCGCCTTTTGAATTTTCATCATCAGTAACCAACATACCGACACCGAGATTAGGAATCTGATTGAGATTATTATAACGGCTGGTATCAATATACAGATTTCCGTATGATTTTTCATAAACGGCGGTCTGTATATCTTTTTCGTTACCTCTGTATTTTGCAATACTGAAATTATATGTACCGCTGGGAGGAGTATATGTTCCTGCGGACGAAGAACCAAGATAAGCAGGATTGCTATTAGCTCTTTGCTCAAGATAATGTCCTGTTGATGAAGTACCTGTGTATACTGCATACCACAAGGAACCGCCGGTGGAGGTAGGCGAAGTAGTAAAGCCGCTTGTTATTTTAGCCTGTGAGCCCGAAGTATACTTTGTTCCGTTTACGTAACCTGCATTGTCCTTGCTGATAAAACCGACAAAATTTTCTCTTGTATATACATTAAACCAAGATTCATCAAAGCTGTTGCCCTGACTTGTTGAAACGGGAGTGATTGAATGAATACCTGATATCCAGGTAACGTGACCTGCCCAGTTGGCACCACCGGATGTACCTGTGCCAGCTTCTGAGCCTGCAGCAACAGGGAAAATATAAGGCTTATAAATATACGTATATGCAATAGCAGACTGTCTTTCATTCTTTGAATTGGTATATGATACCGTCCATTCAAGATAACAGCCCGTTGTTGATGCGGCAAGAGAGGGAGAAGTACCGCCCGTTACAGAAAAAGTGCCGTAGCTTGTTTTATTGGAAAAGGCACCGACTGTAACCGAACCGCCGGAAACAGCATTTCCGCTTGCATCGACAAAGCGTGTGCTTATTGCAACTTCACTAAAGCCGTCAGCTGCAGCAAAATATACAGTACCTGTTGATTTCAGCTCTGTGTTTGTTGCAGGCTGAGAATATATACTGCTTGTGTTTACAGTATTTTCAACATAATACTGAAACGGAGTAGCAGTTGCCTGTGCAGAAGAAAGTGCTTCCGGATAAAGATAAATAACCTCCGGAACATAAAATGCAACATTTCCGCTTTCTGTTACGGCAGCCTCAACGTGAGTATGTTCATTTGGGGCTACCCATACCCAGCAAGACAGAATCATCAAAACGGAAAGAAATACCGATATTGATTTTTTGAGTGCTGAATTTTTCAAAAAAACCATCTCCTTACAGTTTTCTTTGTGTAACAGAAGAGCTGTTACACAAAAATGAAATATTTCATTTTTGTTTTTTGCACAGCAAGCTGATTAAAAACCTGCCTAAACCGTGCATATCTAAATACACATAATAAATATAACATTTTCCTTTGAAAACTTCAATGAAATATGATAAATGCACCTGCGCAATATAGTACAAATTTTCTGTTTAAGCATTATGAAGAATATACAAAAGCTCTGCTACTCTCCCTTTTCAGGGAAAGCAACAGAGCAAATTTAATTTATAAGCGGCTCAAGAGCAACGATTATCTCCGACCTCTTAACATCCTTCAGATGAACCGTGAGCTTTACTGTATCTTTATATTCATCATCATATTCGCCTTTACCGCTGAGTCTTTCTGCTTTTGTAACGGAAAATTCACCGTCACCGTGAAGCGTTGCAAGCATCTGTTTTCCGTTCTTTGTCAGCACAGCGGTTTTTCCGTCCTCGGATATGCTTATATCAGCCTTGGTATGCATAAACCAATAAATATCGCTTTTTATGAAGCAATCCACAGTATCGGTAATTCTGAGTGAGCTTCTGTCATTATAAAGCTCAAATTCACGGGTAACGGTTTTTGCCATATTCATTGAATAAGCATCCGTCATATCAATTACGGCCTTTGCTCCATCGTTTGTTTCTTCAAAGGAAGCGACCTCCGCCCGAGCAAGAACGTATTGGTCATCCAAGGTAAGCTCAGGATTTATAACAAGAGTATTCTGTCCTTCCGCTCTTTTTGAATAATACTTCCATCTGCCGCCGGCAGGAAGATTCATAAAATAACCGGGGGCATCATAATTCCCTGTGCCCAGCTCCTCTGCCCAGCGTTCTCCCATTGAATCAAAAACAAAGGTGCCAATATCAAGGTCACCGTGATTTATAAAATTATATCCGCCCTTTATTGCCGCGTAGGTGGCATTCTCATCACGGTATGCGCTTCTCATTACAACAATATCCTGCCCCGCGTCGGATTGCAGATTAACTGCAAGCGGCTCATCGGAAAAGTCGATTTCTGCCGAAAAATCTCTGTTATACCACAAGAGTGACAATGCACAATCCTTGCCCGTTCCGTTCCGTTCCGTACTATCGGACGTGTCCTTAACAAAAGCATCGGGGGCATCGTCTGTCTGAAATGCGGAAAGCAACGGACTGTTATTCTCCGACGCATACCAATGAAGCGCAGGGGTATAGCATTTTCTGTCCTTGTTATCGCCGAAATTGAACATTCCCGTACTGCCGTTTATGTAGACGGGGAAATAGCCCAGCTGACGGAATCCGTCAATATCTGCCATACCGAAATCCGTTCCGAAGAAATTCTCGGCAGAAGAGACAAAGTACACAATGGAATTCATACCGGACTGACAGTAGCCGGCTCCTTCCGCATAAACCCCGTCGGGAAGGAAGTTTTCAAAGGCTATAGGCATATTTTTAAAGCACATTGAAAGGAATTCTGCCGCCTTTTCGGGATTTTTTTCATAGAAGGTCATACAGGCAATTCCGATACCGCTGTAGCAAATGCTGTTCCAGTTGTTTTTAGACCAGGTAAACCAATTTTTAAGATAATTTTTTGATAAAGCAGGCTCTATGGCATACTCCCATACCGTGTCACAAAGAATTGTCTTCTGCTCTTCGTTCAGATAATCAAAAAGCCAGTCATATCCTACGGAAACGGCAAGAGCCATTTCAGCCGTGGCAAGAAAATGCGAGGTACACCAATCGCTGTAGGAGCAAACGTTTTCAAGCTCCGCCCACGCACGGGCGGCATATTTTTCTTCACCCGTTACCCTGTATGAGAAGCCGAGAATTATCATTCTGTTGATAACCTCTCTGGATATGGGAAGAATGCTGTCCTCCTCATCAAGCACGTAGGGCAATACGGGATAGGAATCCGTATCAAGAAGAGCGTCCGCATTCGGAATAACGTAAGCATATAAGGCGTTTACATACTCATCATCGGTTTGCAAGGCTCGCTCTTCCCTGCACAATTCAAATGCCGAAGCATCTGCAAAAATAAACGGATACTCAGCTTCCTTTGCCGAAAGGCTATCCTCAAGCTCCTTTTTATCGGGGGCATCATTGAATCTGTTCAGAGATATATAATCAATACCGACTCTGACCATATCCGGAATAACGTCAAGATAGGGCACTATACCGCTTAAGCACAAAACGACAGCCGCAACAACGGCAATAACTGCGGCTGATATTTTTCTGATACGCTTTTTCATTCCAAATCAATACGCTCCTTTTACGGAGTCTATCAGCTTTTTATACTCCGTGGGCTTTCGGGTCGTAATATTGTCAACACCGAGCTTGAGTACCTTTTTCATATCAAATCTGCTGTTGACGGTCCATACGGAAACCTCAAGATTATTATTGTGGAACCTTTCGACAAGCTTGGCAGTACAATTTCTGTAATTCGCATTAAGACCTTTTGCGCCTGCTTCAATAACCTCGTTTATCAGCCCGTCAATATAAGCATCGTCATCCTTTTTTGCGAATTCAATTTTTTCATTGAGATAATAAGGTATTTCGGGGACTGATTCTTTTACGGCACCGACAAATTCCGGGATGATTCCCGTAAAGAAAATTCTGTCCTTGAGTCCGTATTTTTCCGAAAGGGTAACAGCCTGCCTCAGATCATCCGTCATCTTTACGTCAATGTTCACCTTCAGATTCTTATATAATGCCAGCAATTCAAAAGCCTGCTCAAGTGTAAACGGTTTACCGTCGGGCTTGTCGTGGGACAGTACGGCAATTCCGTTTTCATCAAAGCTCAAATCGAATTCAACTATATCGGCACCCGAGACAAATGCCACGGTTATTGCATCAAGAGAGTTATCCTTTGTTCCCTCACAGCCCGTATGTGCCGTCAGAGTAAATTTTTCGGGTAATTGAATTTTTGATAAGCTCAGCTCACCGAGCAAAGACTTGAGTACGGAAACCGAAATTTTAGTAAATCCTGATTTTTTATTTTTCATTTAAACCACCACCGTATTTTTTATACCAAATATCAGCTTTACGGTCAACACCTCTGCCCTAAAAAACTTTTATTCAGCATAAGTTTTTTTGTTTATATTTCAAAAACCTGCGGAAATCCGACGGAAAAAAATTAACAAATTATTAACTTATTTTTTTACTGAAAATAACAAAAATATATTATTCTTAATTGGAAATAAAAAGCCAGAAAGGAAACATTTATGAAAAAATTTTTAATTCTTTTTTTAACGGTAGCAACAATTGCATCTGCAATGATACCTGCCGCCGCAATTACCGCACCGACTTCACTTGACGGCAGTAATGTTCCCGTTATTGCAATCTACGGAGACGGTGAAGCAATTTATGATGAAAACAACAATATGATTTTCAAATTCTCCGAAATGCTGAATTCATTAACCTCATCGGACGAAGACGGTGAAAATAATGAAAACGGAGAATCAGAGGACAATGCCGTTCTCAATGCAGTAATTGAAATATTACAGCCTTTCCTGCTGGAGGGTATCCTGTATGACCAATGGGACAATTACTACACTGCTCTTGAAAAAGAAATCGGAGATCTTTTCACCAAGGTAAGATACAATAACAACGGTGAATGCGATAACAACACCGATATTTCAAAGGAGCTCAGGAAGATAATGGAGAACACCTCCAATACCGATTTTAAGAAGGTTCACGGTTCATACCGGGCATACGATTATCAGTTCTGGTATGATTGGAGACAGGATCCGAGAAAATCGGCTGATGAGCTTCACAAGCACATAGAGAATATAAAAACCGCTACCGGTTGCGAAAAGGTATCACTTCTTACTCATTGTCTCGGAACAACCGTTGCATTCTCTTACATTTCAAAATACGGCACGGACTCTCTTCACGGAATTTCAATAGACGGCAGCGTCATTGAGGGTGCAGAGATAATAAGTGAAAGCATTAGCGGTAAATTTACAATCGACGGAGATGCAATCAACCGTATGCTTTTAGACCTTAACGCAACGGGAAGCGCAAGCATTGATGAATTTATAACATCAAGTATCGATCTTGCAACAAAGAGCGGACTTATTGACGGAATTACGAGCACTCTTAAGGCTACAATTTACGGAAAAATAGTTAAAGGCGTAACGTCAGCCTTGTCCCTTTCAACCTTCTTTACCTGGCCCGGTTATTGGGCTTGCGTTGCCGAAGAGGATTACTCCGCTGCACTTGAATACGTATTCGGTGATGAAGGAAGTGATAAGCGGGTACAATATGCAGGCCTTATTGAAAAAATAGAAGGTTATCATAATGACGTCAGAGCTCAGCTTGACGAGCTTTATGATGAATTAGAGGAAGCTGAAACAAAAATATGCGTTATCGGCAAATACGGATTCCAGCTGGCTCCTATCGTTGAGTCCGATGATCAGATTGCCGATCAGTTTGCAACTCTCACCCGCGCATCCTTAGGCGCAACCACGGCACCTTCTATTTTTGAGCCTTTTTCTCAGGAATATATTGAGCAGAAAAGCGCAGCGGGAAAAGATAAGTATATCTCTCCCGACAGAATGGTAGATGCATCGACCTGCCGTTTTCCGGATTACACATGGTTTACGAAAAACATATCTCATTCATATTGGCACGATTTTGAGGAGATGCTGGCTTATTCGGTTATCACCTCGGATGTTCAATACACCGTTGATGATTTTGATTTCACACAGTTTGTAGTTCACGATTACGAAACGGGTGAAGTATCGGCTATGACAGAGGATAACTGCCACACGGAAAGCTGGTACGAGCAGGTAAAGGACGGACCTCAGAACGGACTGTTCTCAAAGCTGACAGCATACTTCAAATCACTTATTACCTGGTTCAAACTGCTGTTTGAAATGCTCTTCGGCTAAGAAGCAATTTCATAAAATATCATTTAGGCTGCAAAAAACTTTTCGTTTTTTACAGCCTAACTTTTTATTTATATACTTTCACTTAATCGCTGAATTCTGTGCTTGCAATTACAGCCATTTCTTCTGCTGTCGAATTCTGAACAAGCTCAGCCTTCTTCCTTCTGCGCTCATAAAGCTCTGTATACATCTGATTTCTCTTCTCTCCTGATAAGGGATAGAAGAACTTGGGAATGATACCGAGCGAGGAGGATATGATCGGAATACCCGTACCGAGGGCGAAAATCCACCATTTTGTGAAGTCAGTCTGAGTACCGATATCCTTGCCCTGAATATAGCCTATCTTTTTCATAACGATACTGTTGACACTGCTCATTACAGCACTCTGAAGCTTCTGAATGATAGACATGGTAACACCCGTCATAGCTTCCGAGCGGTATCCGTTTTTCCATTCGCAATAGTCCATAGTTTCATTATTGATTTCAGCGGGAATAACTCTTCTCAAGCCGTAAACGCACATTTCAAAGATTTCCTCAATACCCATAAGGGGAAGAATAATGTGCTTTTTCTGGAAATTGTTGTTTATTGAGCCGATACCGAAAACAGTAAGCCAAAGCATATCCGTCCAGGCATCCTCAAGAATCCACAACGCCTTGGTTGAGAATCTCTTTCTGAGAGGCTTTACAAAGCTGTAGCTTATGAATTTTACGGGGAATGCGGGAATACCGACGATGGTTTTCCAGGTAATTGAGCCGATAACGTCTATGTAAAAATTCGTTCTGCTCTGACCGATTGAGAAGCCGTTGAGGAAGGAGGAAACAAGCGTAATAAGCATAGGCTTATTATTAATTATCGACCTGATACTGTGCTTCATCTTAGGCTTGGATATAGTCTGCGCAACTCTTTCCTTTGAAGTCCAGAAGAAATACACGGCAAGGCAGGCGGAAAATATTGCACAGCCCATTCCGAATACCGAGAAAAGGTAAGGAAGTTTTATATTTATCTTCTTGCTGATAACAAGGTCATAGATAATACCGAATACCTGCTTGGGAATATCCTCAAAAATATGAGTAACAACGTTTGCAAGAGCAATCAGACGGGATCGTTCCATCGGTGACGGCGTAATCGTAGACAGGAAGCCTGTTTTTGCAATTGCCGTAAACGTACCGGCAGTTTCCGTAATAATCGACATTACCAGATACATAATAAGCTTAGGTAAATAATTATCGGGAGTATCGGGGAAGATAAAGGGAATCAGCCAATACCAGCATCCGATAATCGTAAGAGGCAATTCACCGAGAAGAAGATACGGTCTGAACTTACCCCATCTTGTTCTGGTTTTTTCTACGATAACACCGATAAAGGTATCATTGATTGTATCCCAAATTGTCGAAACCAGCTTCTGCATTGCAAGAAAGTCGAAATCGATTTTAACAACGTCATATATATAGCGGTCTTTAAAATCATCAATATTCAGACTGTATGATGCATCATTAAGCACGTATGCTACCGTTTCTTTTTTACCGACGAAACGTCTTTCGCTGAAGGATTCGTAAATACCTGCAGAGGTTTTATCGGCAACAGCATTTTTAGATGCCATTTTTACACCTGCCTTGAAATTTTTTTTTAATTATAACACAGAACTTCAGATTTGTAAAACAATATTTTTATCCATTTAAATATTTTCTTTTTTAAATTCCGTTGTATCCTTCTGAGAGCAGCCTGCTCTGCCTCCGCCGGCACACGCACACGCGCACGCACAGGCACAGCCCGAAAAGCCGCCCGAGCCGGAGCCGCCGCCGTATCTTCCGTGATGTGTTCTGCCGGGTGCGGCATTAAGGGACTGCAGACGCGACGGAATAGGATTCAAAGCACCGTAAATATGAACGTAATGCCCCTTATTTCTTAAAAAACCGGTTCCTCTGACATAAGAAACGTAGCTGTCTGCAATATGAACCTCCAAGAATACTATTAACAAAGCAAAAAGAATAAGCATCACTCTCAGGGACAGCACATCCGTCTCCAGCTCGTTATAGACATTTTCCTCATTAAAAGGAATATACTCTGAAATTACTGCATTTTCATCAAACCCGTCAGACGAATATGCCACATACATTTTTACGTATTCACCGCAGTTAAGACTTCCGCTCCATTCGAGGTAATCCGAATAGGAAGAATTGCTCTGAGAAAAGCTTATGCTTTCGGAATTCTTCCAGCGGAAGCTGTATGCTTCAACGGGAATTTCATTGAACCAAGAGGGTATCAATTCATAAAAGTACCCATTGCTGTCCTTACAGAGCATTTTGTTCTGAAAAACCGAAAAACCGAAATCAAAGCACTCACCGCCCTTGTACGGCTGCTTAAAAAATATACGAAGTGCCGCGTAACCGTCGTTATCAATCTGATAAGCTGACTCAACATTCTCCGTTAAGGATTCTTCAAGCAGGACGTAATCGGCATTCGGCATTCCGATATCAACCCATTTAAGCTCTTCATATTTATCAACGGCTGTCCATCTGAGATTATACTGAATATTGAGCACTCCGTCCCTCTCGGGAGCAACCGTTATTTCATACTTATTGATAATATCGTCAGGAACGGCCTTGACACCCACCGAGGCGAACATTATCAAGAAAATCTGCACAGCCAAAAGAATCACGATAAGAACGGTATTTTTCAGAGGGAAGCTTCGCCTTGAACGCATTTCCTCTTGGGAAAAGGCCATTTTTTCTTTATTCTTTTTATTTTTGTTATTTCGTTTTTTCTTACCCATATCAGTTCATCTCCTTATAACGGAAGGGACACGACAATGCCTCTTCCTCGGACATATTTCTGAGCTTTCTGCATTTTTCGTTATTCCATATTATACCGAAATCATCAAAAAGAGCGTTTCCGAGACCGGAATCCGAAGCAAGCCAGCTCTGACAGGGAACAACGGTGCCGTCGGGACTGACAGCCATATTGCTGAGTGCCGCTCCGCACATAGGGACGTTCATTCCCATTTCCTCAAGCTTTTCCCTTGCAATAAGCCCCGGTGAAGTAAAATCAATTTCCATTCCGTTATAATCACAGAATTCCTTTGCCGATTTTACTATATAAAAAAGCTCATTCTCCGAAAGCTCGGAATCCTTATAACTATCAGCGGCATTTCCCGTACAGATAAGTCCGCTTACGGTAACAAACCGTACTCCGAGAGACCTTATGAATTCAAGCGTCTCCCCGTAAGCCGCATTAAGCTTGCAAAGAGGAGTGTTTATGCTTATATCAAGTCCCGCAGAAACTGCATTTCTGATACCGTTTACCGTATCATCAAAATGCTTACCTCCGACAAGCGTATTATGTATTTCCCCGTTATTGTCATAAAGAGTAATCTGAACGCTGTCAAGTCCCGCCTTTTTAAGCTCAGCACAAAGCTCTTCAGTCAGAAGCACACCGTTGGTATTCAGCCGCGTTACAAACCATTTTGCATATTCTGCAAGCTCGGGCAGGTCAGCTCTCATCGTCGGTTCTCCGCCTGTAAACGTCAGCATCGGAATATGCGCATTTCTCAGCTTATCAATAATTATTTTCCAGCTGTCGGTTGAAAGCTCGCAGGCACCGCTTTTACTCTGCCCTGCCGCATAACAGAATACGCATTTCTGATTACAATTCCATTTCCCTTCTCCGTCGGTCATAGCACTTATCATAAGATCCATTCTGTGCGGAGCTGTCATACTGTCTTTATATGCCCGTAACGATATTTTTTCAATTTCAATATCGGGATTTTTACCGCTTGCAACACAAAAAACAACGTCAAGAATATCCGAAAGATCGTCCCTTATGCTCTGCTTAGGCATAAACGGGTATGCTTTAAGCACTCTTTTTACCGTGTTTTTTTCTATTTCTTTTTCATCCTCGGCGGTTATCTCCATTCCGTTAAGCTTATTTACCTCGTCAAAAAAAGCGGATAGCAAAACTGCCCACGAATACCCCAACGGCAGCATATAGTAGCCGTTCAAAATGAGAATATATGCATCCGAAGAAAAAAGCCTGAATTTCGGGGGAATAAGATGCATACGCACAACCCCGGGTCCTTCGGGATTAAAAGTACAATGATTTACGCCTCTTTTATACTGCTTATACTGAGCAAGCTTATTAAATATTCCCATTTTCATTCCACCTTTTATTTAATTATAGCATATATACGTAATTTACACAATTAAAAATATTGTTGCACAGCGGGATAAAATGATTTATCATATACTAAATATTTGATACGGAGAAAAATATGTTTAATTTTTTTATTTCGGAAAAAAACAAGGCCGACAACAGATATTATATATCGGGAAACGATTATAACCATATAAAGAACGTGCTTCGTATGCACGAGGGCGACGTTTTTCTTATCAGCGAAAACGGGCAAAGCCATCTGTGTGAAATAGAGAGCCTTGACAATGAAAGCATAATTGCACTTATCAGGGAAGAAAACTACCAAAGCACCGAGCTTCCCCTGAAGATATACCTTTTTCAGGGACTTCCTAAAAGCGATAAGCTTGAGCTGATAATTCAGAAAACCGTTGAATTGGGTGTTTTCAGCATAATTCCCACCGAAATGCAACGCTGTATTGTAAAGGTAGAGGATAAAAAGAAGCAGAGTAAGCTTCAGCGATGGAATGCCATATCGGAAAGTGCGGCAAAGCAGAGCAAGAGAAGCATTATTCCCGAAATCCGTGATATTATGCCCTTTGAAAAGGCACTTGATTTTGCGGCATCTCTTGATATGATACTGCTTCCGTACGAATCAAAAAACGGTATGGCAGATACAAAAAATGCGTTAAAGGAGCTTCGTCCCGGAATGAGCGTCGGTATTTTTATCGGTCCCGAGGGCGGATTTGAAGAAAAGGAAGTAAATACCGCGCTGCAAAAAAACGCAAGAGTCATTTCTCTCGGCCAGAGAATACTAAGAACAGAAACCGCCGCAATAGCAAGCGTCGCTATGTGTATGCTTCACACGGAAATGTATCTTACAGGAGAAACAGAATGAAACAATTACCCGAAGCTTTTGAAAAAAGAATGAAGGCCTTTCCCGGATTTGATTTTACCGCATACAAGGAAGAGCTCAGTAATCCTCCCGTAAAAGCGTTCAGAGTAAACACCGATAAGATTTCCTGCGAAAAATTTGAAGAATTAAACGTATTCGGAAAAGATAAAATACCTTACGTTGACAACGGTTATTATCTTGACTATGAAAAAGCGGGTAATCATCCGTATCATCACGCAGGGCTTATTTACATACAAGAGCCTGCGGCTATGGCACCTGCCGAATGTATCGATATTGAGCCCGACTGGAAAATCCTCGATATGTGTGCCGCACCCGGCGGAAAAAGCACACAGCTGAAAAACAAGCTCGGCCCCGACGGTGTTCTTGTTTCAAATGAAATAATTTCTTCAAGATGCAAAATCCTTACGGGAAACGTAGAAAGACTCGGACTTTCAAACGTTATTACCACCTGCACGGACACAAAAAGGCTGTCAAAATATTTCAGAAAAACCTTTGACCTTATTATGTGCGACGCACCCTGCTCGGGTGAGGGTATGCTCAGAAAAGAGGAGGCGGCGGCAGAGGAATGGAGCGAAGAAAACGTAAGGCTCTGCGCCGAAAGACAAAAAGAGATTCTTGATAATGCCGTTGAGCTGTTAAAGGACGGCGGGATTATAATATATGCGACCTGCACCTTTTCATTGGAAGAAAACGAGATGCTCATTGACGGATTTCTGCAATCTCACGGCGATTTCAGACTTGTTCCCGTAAAGGAGTCGGTAAGGCACAGCACGGCTGACGGCATAAGCTTTGACGGCTGTGAAAATGATATGACGCTGACAAGAAGATTTTATCCGTATATTGCAAAAGGCGAAGGACAATTTATGGCGGTATTGCAGAATATCAATCCACGGTATTCCGATACTGCACTTCCCCACCCTAAGCCGAAAAAAACCGATAAGATTATTACGGATTTTCTCAATGATACTCTTGAAGGCTACAACAAGGACGAGCTTCATTTTTATAACGGAAATCCCGTTTTCTACAACGGAAAAATATCCGTTCCCGACGGGGCTGCCTTTTGCTGCGGAATTACCGTGGGAGAGGTAAAAAAGAGCTATATTCAGCCTCACCACCAGTTTTTTATGGCTATGGGGCATTTGTTCAGAAGAAAAATCGACTTCCCTGCCGACAGCGCGGAAATAAAAAAGTATCTTCACGGCGAGGAGCTGGACGTAGACTGCCCCAACGGCTGGGCTGTGATTACGGTTGACGGCTGCAGCATCGGAGGTGTTAAGGTCGTTAACGGAAGGGCAAAAAATCATTATCCGAAGGGCTTGAGACTAAAAAACATATAATAAAAATTTTCCGTTACCCTCAAAAAAAGAGAGTAACGGGCATTTTTATACAGTTATTTTAAGATTATATCACAGATTCTGTCTACATCCTCAAGTGCGAGATCAGCAAACAAGGGCAAGGTCAGAACTCTGTCGGCTATATGCTTTGCTACGGGAGTTTTCTCTGTACCTGCCGTGGGAAGCTCTTTATAGCATTCATATTCATTTACAAGCGGATAGAAATACTTTCTTGCAATAATTCCGTTTTCACCGAGCCTTGAAAAAATTTCATCCCTTGTATATTTGTACCCGTCAAATACAACGGGGAAATATGCATAGTTTGACACAACACCCTTCTGTAAAGGACAAAGCGTAATTCCGTCAACCTCGGAAAGTCTGCTGACGTAATGCTCAACAACAGCTCTTCTCTTTGCGATTTCATCCTTCAGATGACGGAGATTGCAAATACCCATAGCAGCCTGAAACTCGTTCATTTTAGCGTTTCCGCCGACAAAGGCTACCTCTTCAGCATTTCTGATACCGAAGTTTTTAAGGTCATTGAGCAGCTGAACAAAGCTGTCGTCGGAGAACGTAACCGCTCCGCCCTCAATTGTATTATAGACCTTTGTTGCGTGGAAGCTGAACATTGAAGCATCGCCGAAGTTTGCTACATTTATGCCGTTATATGTAGTACCGAATGCGTGTGCCGCATCGTAGATAACTTTAAGAGAATACTTATCGGCAATTGATTTTATTGTATCGATATCACAAATATTACCGTAAACGTGTACGGGTACGATTGCTACTGTTTTATCCGTAATAAGTGCCTCGATTTTTGTAACGTCTATAGTATAGTCCTTTTCGTTAACGTCGCAGAATACGGGCACAAGTCCGTTTCTTACTATAGCGTGGGTAGTTGACGCAAAAGTAAACGGGGTGGTTATCACTTCGCTTCCCTTCGGAAAATCAAAAGCAGCAATAACATTTTCAAGAGCTAAATGACCGTTTGTATAGAGAGCAACGTGGGGAGCTTCAAGAAACTGCTCAAGCTCAGCCTGCAGCTGCTTGTGCTTCGTTCCCATATTGGTAAGCCAATGGCTGTCCCAAAGCTCCTTTATTTCTTCACAGAATTCATCAAAATCGGGCATTGAGGAACGGGTAACATTAATCATATAAATCTCCCTGCAAATTCAAAATTTTTTTCATATACATACTGTTTCTGTCAGAATATTCGACAACGGAATAGCCGTTTTTTTCATAAAATCTTATAGCCGAGGTATTATCAGAATCTACTTCAAGCCAAACCTGAGTCATACCATCATTTTCAGCAAGACGCTCACATTGTGACAACAGCCAACTTCCCTGTCCTTTTCCTCTGGAGGCCGCTTTTAATCCGATCAAGGAAATATAGGCTTTTTTGTCAGTCGTGTCATTAGAGTAAAAAACAGCAATTCCGAAATTATTACCGTCCTGCTTAGCAACATATATGTTTGCAAGCTTACTGATTTTTTCAGCATAAGAATCAGGGCTCTCGATTTTTTCAAACAAATGCGGAAAAATATCGGAAAACTCAATCAATAAGCTTAATACAGAAGCTTTATCGTTTACTTTTATGAACTCTGTCATTTTACCAGCACCTTATAGTTATTCTCCATATTATCTGTAAGTGCTATCATTTCTTCAATGCTTGCAGCCTTAAAAAGAATTGTGCCGAGAGAATGAGCCGTGTTCTGATATGCATGAACCTCATCACCGTCGAAATAAGTGCAATATACATCAAGAAGATTGTTTGTCTTAAACGAATCGCTGAACCACAAGCCGTCATATTTGCCTGATTCGGTGCTGTATATCATATAATTACTGAACACACCTTTTGTTTCTGCCTGTTTCAAGTCCGAGCAATCCTCACCGACTGCAGCACGAAGTGTATAATCAATAAGGTCAACACCTGTTGCATAACGTATAAGCTGAGGAATATAGCTGCCGCCGTTTCTGGGACCGAGCTCAAGGACATAAACATCATCATTTTCATCAAGGATAACCTCAATATTGTATGCGCCGGTTTTCATACCGAGAGCTGTTATAAGCTTTTGTAATTCACCGTCAATTTTCTGCTTAAGATCATCACTTAACAACGAGGGCCAGAATTCACCCAAAGCAACATATTCTCTTGTTCCTTTTCCGCTGTAAAGCTCATTGCCGTAGCTTGTGAAAACAAGCTTACCGTCAACGGAGAAACCGTCACCCGATACCTGATATCCCTTTTTTTGGATAAATTCCTCAATGATTATCCGTTTACCTCTTGAATAAGAAAGAGCTTCTTTTACGGCATCTTCAAGCTGATTTTTGTCATATACCTTAACAACACCCTTACTGCCGGAGGAATCAACAGGTTTTACCATTACGGGAAATTTGAACATATCAATTTCATTATAAGCGTCCTCAAAACAGGTATAGCCTTTGGCTTTTGGGGTATTAAAACCGTTTTTTTGCAGAAAATCACGGAAGAGATCCTTCTGAGTAAGTATATCAACGCTTTCGTACGGATTGCCGGGCAACCCCATTTCCTGAGCCACGTAGGCTGCAGTTGGTGCAGCAGGGTCAGACGCATAAGCCACAATTCCGTCAATATTAAGCTCTTTTGCCAGCTTGAGCACAGCCTCCTTATCGGTAGTGCTGACGTTATGATATTCATCGGCATATTTATGGCCGGGATTGTCGGGAAGATAATCGCAGGTTATTGTATAATATCCCTTTTCTTTAGCCTGCTTAATGGCGGGAATCTGTTGCATGGAACCGCCGAGCATAAGTATTTTTTTCATAATTTACCTCCGTAACAACATTTTATTTGCCGAGTCCGTCTACAAATCTGCGAATTCGGATAACAGCTTTTTCGAGAACATCGATTTTCATTGTATATGCTATACGGAAATAGTTATCGTAATTTTCACCGTACGTAATACCCGGAACAACGGCAACCTGTTCTTTTTCAAGAAGCTGATAAGCAAATGCTTTGCTGTCAAGCCCTAACTTATCAATATTTACAAACAGATAAAATGTTGCAGCAGGCTTTATGCAGGATAAACCTTCAATGGAATTAATGGCTTCGTACATAAAATTACGGCGCTCTTCAAATTCATCAACAATAAATCTGTCGTCAGCGCAATTAAGGAATGCTGCAATACCCGCGTGCTGTGACGGAAGAGGAGCGCAAGCCGCTATATTTTCCTGCAATTTTGTCATATTAGCTATTATTTCTTCATAGCCTACAGCAAAACCGACTCTGTAACCTGTCATTGCAAATCTTTTTGATAAGCTGTCTATAACAAGAGTCCTCTTTTCCATACCCGCAATATTTATTATGCTGCAATGCTGTTTATTGTCATAGATAAGATTTTTATACACCTCGTCGGAAATAACCGTAAGATCATAATCCTTTGCTATCTTTGCAACTGCTTCCAGTGAAGAATTGTCCAACACAGCACCCGTGGGATTGCAGGGAGTGTTAATTATCAGAGCAACTGTCTTATCTGTAACAGCAGCCCTCAATACATCTTCTTTAATGGCATATCCGTCTTCTTCAAGAGTATTTACAACAACGGGCACACCGCCGCACATATTCACCATCTGTCTGTAATTAACATAATAAGGTGCAATAATTATTACTTCATCACCGGCATCAACAATGCTTGCGAGGCTGAGATATAAGGCTTCCATACCGCCTACCGTTATCATAACATTCTTGGAAGGCTCAACTGCAAGACCATATTCCTTTTTGAAGCTTTCTGCAATAACCTCACGAAATGATAAAAGACCGGCATTGGCAGAATACCTTGTTTTGCCTGCCATTACAGCATCACAGGCTGCTTTTCTGATTGTTTCCGATGGCGAAATATCAGGATCACCGAGGGTAAGATCTATTACATTATCATATTCCTTAGCCATATTAAACAAATGGCGTGTTAATGAAAGCTCTATAGACTGCGCACATTTTGAGGTCTTCATAACAATTCCTTTCTCTTTATACCGTTCAATTTATCAAAAAAACTTTAATGAGATATTATGCTTTCTTTAAGAACTTTTTTATCATATCTAATCCGATTTTTTTTACAGCCAGGTATGGTTTGATTCTGAAAATTTCAGAACAAAGGAAATACATGACAACACCGGCAAAAATCTGAATAATAAGCAGCAGAAGTGGATGAATTGCTATTTCTCCTATAAGTAAAACAACAGCAAACATCGCTAAGGATAAAATCACGGAGGGCAGAATATCCTTCAACTGGTCAAAATATGAATAATCGATAAGCTTTTTATTGGGGAATGCATTAACAAAAACACTGATAACGCACGTTACAAGTCCCGTTACTGCAATAGCTAAGGGAGAATCAAAGAAAACAATTGCAATGACGAGAGCTATTGCTCCGTAAATTTTTTTAATTATTTCAAGCTTTAAGAAAATATCACTTCTTCCGATAGCATTAATTGCCTGTAAATTACAGGATGACATAGGGAAAAATGCGAAGATGAAGCAATTAATCTGCAAATAAGGAACGCAAGGTACCCATTCGTCCGTAAGCAATACTCTTATAAGCGGCTCCGCAACGCCTGCAAGACCTGCCATCATTGGAAAAACAATATATGCGCTTATTGAAATTGAGTTGCGCATCATTTCTTTCAGGCTTCCCTTGTTATCCTGCTTCTCAGACATTGCGGGGAGCATTACACTCTGCACCGTGCCGTTTATACTGTTCACAAGAAACTGAGGAAACTGTCTTCCCCTGTTAAAAAATCCGAGAGTCTCATTGCTGAATTTCTTACCGATTACAAGTCCTTGCAGCTCCTGATAAATTGTATCGATAAGTCCGGATAACAATAGCTTCCAGCCGAAAGAAAATAAAACCTTAATTCGAGAAAAATCTATCTTAAAAACGATTTTAAGCTTTGAGGTAATTTGTAAAACAATGGTTGCTATAATTACATTCAGCATTGTCTGAGCTACAAGTGCCCATAAACCGCCGCCGAGAACAGCAATTATAATTCCTGCCGTACCTGAAATAACAATTGCACCGATATTACTATAAAATATCTTTCTGAAATCCATTTCACGGCTTACCTTTGCAAGCTGAACGGAATTGAGTGCTCCGGGGAACAGCATAATTGCCAATACTCTTAAGGGAGTAACAAGCTCGGGGGTTTCATAGAAGCTTCCGATAATGGGAGAGCAAATAAAAATCAGTGCATATAAAACACCTGCAATACCCATTGTTACCCACAGTACCGAGGAATAATCCTCTTGCTTTACGTCTTTATTCTGAATAAGTGCGGTATTGAAGCCTGTCTGAATAAAAACATTGGCAACTGTTATAAAAACAATCATTATTCCGAGTACACCGTAAAGATCAGGCGCCAACAGTCGTGCCAAAACAAGCTGAACTATAAACTGAGTTCCCTGAACTCCGAAACGCTCAAGTAATTTCCATATAAAAGCTTTTTTCATCAGGCACTCCTAAATTTTGTTTTTTATACGTTTTAATATTTTGAACAATACCGGGAAGTATTGCTTTATAAATAACTTAATCTTATACTTTGCCGACAAAGCATTCCACAGCGGAGTAAAGGGAAATTTTTTCATTTCGGAAAAGTTCTCCTGCAGCTCGAGAATATAAAATTTCTGTTCAAGTATTGCTTTATCTAAAACTGATTTTCTTTCTTCGGATACATAATCTTTTACGGCTTCCAGCATAGCGATAACGCCTTCTTTGTTATTCACTATTTTTCTGACTTCCGTGACATTGTTATAAGACCATGAATACGGACTGCTCATTAAACGGTACGTAGACATATTATACGGTAAAAAACGGACCTTTCCTGCAATCGTAAACCAAATAGCCAAGGGAAAATCTCCGAATCCGAATTTAACGGCAGTATGATAGAAATCGGGAAGCTCAACTACGTATTGCTTTTTTACAACGAGTGAGCTTGTCTGATAAGCATTTCTCATTCCGAAAATAACTTCTTCAAAATTAACATCATGCTCGGCATTGTTTGCTACCATTAACTCGTCTTTGTTTTTTCCTGTGCAATCTAAGATCGTGGAATTATGAACACAGGCAACGTATTCAGGGTGAGCCTTCAAGAAGTCAATTTGCCGTTGAAGCTTATTTTCATCAGTCCAGAAATCATCACCCTCGCAAAAGGCAAGATATTCTCCCTTTGCAAGCGGATAAAGTATATCATCAATAATTAAAACACCCTTTGAATACTGATTCTCGGTCTGGATAACAGGCTTTATTATATCGGGATATTTTTCATAATATTCACGTATTATATCTGCAGTATTATCCGTTGAAGCATCATCGTGAACAAGAACTTCAAATTTAAAATCGGTCTTCTGCATTACAAAACCTTCAAGTGTGTCTCTAATATACTTACCGTGATTGAACGCCGTACATATTACCGAAACTAAGGCTTCATTATAACTCAAAAATAACACCTCGTCATTCTGATTTGTGCTTATGGTACAAATCTAAAAATGCAACGTAAAAGCTGACATTAAGCTTAAAAAGCAAAAACTTCAATTTATTCTTGTTTCCATCCATATTGAATAGAGAACGTATACTGTATTTTTTTATTTCCGAAATGATCTCTTTTCTTTTAGTATGCTTTTTACAGCCCTTAGCGGCATAATAAATCAGATCTATGCATAATTCAATATGCTTTGCTTCGGCAATCAAGGTCAGCTCGGGATATTTTTCTTTATAGAATAAAAGATTTTTTCTGCTGATTTCTGCAAGGATAAATCTTCTTTCTTTAAATTCTCCGCGGGTTATGCTTTCGTCCGTCATCATATAATGATAATACGGGCAAGGATTATAAACAACCGATTCAACGCTGTCAATCAACGAAGGCATTAAATCAAAATCTTCATTGACAATCCCCTCTGTGAAGCGTCTGCTGCAAAATACGGATTTATCAAATAATTTATCACAAACACTGTTTGAAATCTTTTTTGCAAAAATCAATTCTCTGAGTGCGTCAACCCTTGCAAAGACCTTAACGTCACGTTCATCGGGATATAACGGATTAAAATAAATTACCTTTCCGCTTGTATAGTCACACTGAATACCGCCGACAGCAATTTTTGTATCATAATGCTTTATGAGCTTATACAACTCACTATACATATCTTTTTCAATCCAGTCGTCAGAATCAACGAAGCCTACGTAATCCCCAGTCATTATGTCAAGTCCTGCATTACGGGCAGAGGAAAGTCCTCCGTTTTCCTTATGAATAACCTTGATCCTGCTGTCTGTTTTTGCAATCTCCTCACACATTTCACCGCATCGGTCGGGTGAGCCGTCATCAACGAGAATAATCTCAAGATTCTTATAAGTCTGATTAACAATACTGTCAACACAGCGTTCGAGATAATCTTCTACCTTATAAACGGGAACAATTACCGTAATCAACGGATTTTCCATAAGTTTTACTCCTTAAAAGCTGAAGGTATTTTTAATTTCTTCCCATTTCTGATCCTTCTCGGAAAGTATAAGAGCGGTTCCGTCCTCAAGGGCATATCCCTCTGCCGAAGCGGTTCCCTTGTATTCTCCCGTAAGGCAGGGCCATTCAATTCCGATTTCGGGGTCATTCCAAGCAAGAC
>JAZNFG010000098.1:0-3786 GCA_045589015.1 Acutalibacteraceae bacterium | reverse complement strand
AGGAAAAAGGATTTCGCACTCTGCGGAGTGCGACAAGAGGCTCTGCCTCTTGACACCGTGAGCTTTTGAAAAAGCTCAACCAAAACTTTTAATAGGCACTCCCGTGCCCACTTCATCCCCCAAGTTTCCGTGAAGAACCATTTTTTTCCGCTGTTACATATATTTATTCATCAGCTTCAATATCTTGCCCTCGTATTCCTCGGGACGCTTCAGATGGCAGGTACAATGTGAGGCTTCGTCGATGATGAAAAGCTCCTTGTCCTGTGCGCTGCAGGCATCGAATAAGGGCTGTGCCATTTCCCACGGTACAAAATGGTCTCTTTTTCCGTGAACGAAAAGCACGGGAACCGAGGAATGGGACACGGCTTCAAGAGGATTCGGGCAATTTCTGAAGGAGAAGCCGGCAAGAAGCTTGTTGAAGGAATCAACCCCCTGCAGTAAGGGGAAAACGGGCCAATGCGCCTTTTTCAGCGAATATATGAACAATTCCCAGGGACTTGTAAAGCTGCAGTCGGAAACGGCAAATTTTACGTTTTCGGGTAATGAAGCGTCGCCGCACATATCGTTTACCGTGGCTGCCCCCATAGAAACGCCGTACAGGAATATCTTAATATCCCTTCCGAAGGTCTCCGTCATAAAATGAAGCCATTGAAGGGCATCGCGGTATTCCTTGACTCCGAAGGAAATATATCTGCCCTCGCTTTCTCCCGAGGCTCTGTGGTCAATCATAAAGACGTTTATACCGTTGTCGTGAAAGAATTTCGTTATAAATCTGAACTGTCTCTTTGCCGTGGTTTTGAAGCCGGGAGCGCAGAAAACGTATCTGTCCGAGGGTGCTTCGGCAGGAAGATAATAAGCAGTAAGCCTTTCACCGTCGGCATTTTCCAAGGAAAATTCGGTAAAGGAAAGAGTGCTGAACCAATTTTCTCTCTCGTCGTCAATATGCGGCTTTTTATCCTTTTGCTTTCTGTGGAAGGTTTCTACAAGGAATTTCGGAGTCTCGTAGGTTCTGTCAAGAAGTGACCTGAACGCCATATACGAAGAACCCGCATACAAAGCCGCGGTGCCGCAGAGTACTGCGGATATTTTTGTTTTAAGCCTCATTTATTTTTACTCTTTCCTTTCTTATCTCCTGTAATTCCTCAAGAATTGCCGCCTTTCTTGCACCGTTGAAGTTATCAAAGCGCATAATAAGACCGGGCAGAAGATTGCCTATGATACCGGGGAGAATTACGAGATAGAAAATGCCCTTTATGGTTTGGGGAGTCTGTATCGCTTCAACGCTTTCGCCG
Organism: Acutalibacteraceae bacterium; assembly: GCA_045589015.1. Taxonomy (GTDB): domain Bacteria; phylum Bacillota; class Clostridia; order Oscillospirales; family Acutalibacteraceae; genus RUG806. The sequence continues at coordinate 2,494 of JAZNFG010000098.1, read as the reverse complement.
TTTGCATTGACGGTTGCGCTCTTGTAGCCGATAAGAGAGAGTCCTATGTCTATCATAAGGTCCTTCCAGAGGCTGGAGATTCTTGTGCACATTGTGTTGAAGGAGAAGATCATTCCCTCGTTTCTCACGGAAATGCCGAGCTTTTTGTAGGATTTCCATTCCATATAGTCTGCGCTGTCTGCAAGAAGGATTCTTCTTGCGGCCCCCATACCTGCATTGGGGAAGCCGCCTATAGCAATAAGTGCGCCTACAATAAACTTGTTTTTGTAGCCGAAAATCGCAAGAAGGGTATAGCATATACCCGTAAGGAGATATCCGTAGGATACCATATCGCGTGAGGAGAGCTTCTTGCCGAGGAAGGGAACTGAGGCAAGGCCTACGTAGGAAAGGGTCGAGGAGCATATCTCAACCACGGTCTTCATTCCGTAATTCTGCATAGTCTGCTTATAGAAGAAGGGAAGTGCGTAATAGCATACCTGTCTTACGGAATCTATTATCTGACTCAGAGACAGAAGGAGCAGAGGTCTGTTGAGAAGCACCACCTTAAAGTCAACGGATGCCTTCTTGCTTTTGACTTCATTTGTAAGAGCAAGCTTTTCCTTCAGGGTAAGACAGGGTATTATCATCGTAATGAGTCCGAGAATTCCGAAAATCAGCGCAACGAAGAAGAATGCCCACTTTTCGGAGGCGTAATCACCCTTTTGTAAATCAATGATAACGGGGACGATACCGCCGGGGAGCATTGAGCCGAGGGTGGATGCCACCTGTGCTACGGTGTAAAAGGTCTTTCTCGGCCCCGCCGTTGTGGTCATTCGTGAGGACATTGTAAGAAGTGAGATGTCGTAGAACGTGTCCGCAACGTTGAAAAGCAGGAAAAACAGGAAGGACCATATAAATCTGAAGGTGACAGAGCCCGAGGGGACGTAGAATATAAGAACCGAGGCAAGAGTCAGAGGGATTGCCGAAAAAGTCATAAACTTCTTTGCGTTGCCGCGGTTATCAAGAAGCAGACCTATAAGGGGAGAGGAAACAATGTTCACGCCCTTCGTTACGGACTTTATCGTAAGATTCTGTCCTGCGTTAAGACCCATATAGTCGTAGAAAAACTGATCGGTATACGTGCCGACGCAGTCCTGACCCATACAGTTGCCGAAGGAGCCCGAGGCGAAGCCTAAAAGCTCCTTCAGAGTAAATTCGGGATTGTTCTTAATAGCATCAAGCTTTTCTGCAAGTTTACTCATAAGCCTTCTTTTCTCCTTTAATTATTGATTTCCGTGATTTCAAGAAATGCCCTCCAGGCAGGCTCTGCATAAAAGCGGTGTCCCCCGTCACCCTTTATATGTATGCAGCTTTCGGGACTTGCGCTGTTTTTGTAGTAAATTTCCCTGAGCCTTGCAAATTCGTGCTCAGCCGCAGCAAGCGGGAAAATCTTATCCTCCTTCCCCGAGACGATAACGAGAGGTCGGGGCGCAATTAGTCCCGCAAGCTCTGCCATATCGAAATACTTTGATATGGACGGAACAAAATTGCAGGCACAGTGATACATAGAGCCTATAGAGCCGTGGAAGGTCGCAAAGGCACAGGAGGGAATTGCCCCCTTGATTCTTTTTTCAAGTGCCGTAGCGTAAAAAGTAGCCGTGCCGCCGCCCGAATTTCCCATACAGTAAATTTTATCCGTATCGAGAATACCGTCGAATTTATCTTCGAGAATATCAATAAGTCGCATAATATCCCAGACTCTGCCGCCTATGGTGGTTCTGCCCGATAAAATTGCCGTCATAGATGCAACGTAGCAGTCGGGCTTGGGTGTGCCGCCGCGCTCTCCGAAGCACCGCTGGTCGATGCCTATTGCCGCAAAGCCGTGCTCTATGCATTGAACGGCAAAATCTCTGTCTCCCGACTCAATGCTCGGCTTATCCTCGTCATAAAGAGGTCTTCCGAAGCTCAGGTGCATACCCGTGGAATGTCCCTGCAGACATATCATAACGGGCGGCTTCTCGCTGAGAGGCTTTTTTGGCAGCCATAAAAGGGCGTTTACGAATTCTCCCTCTTCACTCTGAAACGTAAATCTTATTTCCCTCTTGTCGGGAAAATCCTTCGTGTATTCAATATCAAAAAGCGGCTCGCATTTTTTATAGGGAAGTCCCAGAAGTCCGCTGAGCTTTTCCGAAGCGTTTTTCTGCCAGTCGGAAAGGCCTTCCTTTTCGGGATTAAAGGAAAGAGACGGGCTGAGAGCTTCAAGATATCCGATTTCGGTATATACGGAATGAGAAATTTTCATAAGGTCCTCCTTTTTAATGTATAATTAATTCTAATATAACAAGACGTTGATGTTTTTTCAAGAAAAAAATCGGTTCTTCACGGAAACTTGGGGGATGAAGTGGGCACGGGAGTGCCTATTAAAAGTTTTGGTTGAGCTTTTTCAAAAGCTCACGGTGTCAAGAGGCAGAGCCTCTTGTCGCACTCCGCAGAGTGCGAAATCCTTTTTCCTTCT
>JAZNFG010000097.1:0-3270 GCA_045589015.1 Acutalibacteraceae bacterium | reverse complement strand
GTAAAACCCGAACCCAAGAAGAAAACGAGCTTCAAAGACTTGTTTGGACTGTGAGGTGACGGCGAATGAGAAAATGGATCGCGCTTCTTCTGTCGGCGCTCATGCTGTTTTCGTTGACAGCGTGTGACGGAGGCAGCGGAGGCGGTGGAACAAGCACAGAACCTCCGGACGGCTATGATGCGGAATTTACCATCTACGTCAACGGCTCGGAGGAATGGACACCGTTTCCCGGTAAATCCGATGTTACCTTTGCCGTGTCCGATGACAAGGTGATATCCTGTGATGAAAGCGGATCAAAGATCAGCTTCACGGGAAAACAAGTCGGAGAATCTACCATCACCGCAACCCTTGACGGCACAGAGTGTAAAGCACTTGTTAAGGTTCGTGAAATGGAGGGCGAGCTTAATATCAACTACGCATATAATCCGCCGATGGATAACTATTACCTCCGTTATGAGGATAAAAGCAGCGGTGACGTAGAGGCGTGCGGAAGAATAGGAGAGGTCTACGCCGAAAGCTATTCCAGCAGCGCTTTTTCCTACAACCATTACTACAGCGACGAGACCAAAATGATGTATGAATACGATCCCTCGGCGCAAAGCTGGAAGACCTATATGGACGGTCCCCACGATGCAATGCGGGTGTACGACGAATTTTTAGAGGAGAAGGCTGAAAATGCCGCAGGACACGACAGCGGTTTGATTATCGATTCCTTTGAAAGTGTATTTATGCGATATTTCCGTCAGTACGGCTTTGACGAATCAAGACTTGCAGAGTATTACGTAGGAACTGAAACCGTGCTGGGGGTTGAGTGCTGGGTATTTGATGCCAAGGGGCTCAACGCTATGACGACGAAATATTGGGTAGACAAATCCAACGGCTGTACGCTGAAAATGGTGAACGGCGACGAGGAAATGGTGCTTACCCACTACGATTTGAACTATACAGAATGGTCTTCTGACCTGATGCCATAAGGCAACTGATAAGATTTTTGGAGGAAAACAATATGAAAAAAATATTTGCACTATTACTGGCCATGATGATGATCTTCTCTCTCGTAGCCTGTGGAGATAACCACTCCACCGATCCCGATAAGGATAGCCCCGGCGTTTCCCAAAGCGGCGAGAACAACGACGGCGGCGAAGAAAATAAGGACGACGTCAAGTACGTTATGACCTTTAAGGAAACCACCAATCCCAACCCCAAGCCCAATACAAACTGGACGGTAAGCTACAAGGTTTTTGAGTTTGGCGAAACGTATTTGAAGTCTGCTTATTACGTTTATAAGTTTGATTCCGCAGAGGATGCCGAGAAATTTATGACCCATAAGAAAGAAACTATGGGAACGCTCAACGAAATGAAGCTCGACGGAACTACCGTGTATGAGTATGATGACTCCTACGACGGCGCATCCCTTTCCACCGTTAAGAGTATGTTCGACGAGAGCGACTACACCTTGACGGAGAAATAATTGATTTTTACCCACACAAAAAGAATTGGGGTGACGAAACGGTGGCTTTGAGGATATGCCGAGCAACTACCCCACGGAATGAAATAAAAAAACACACATACAGGAGGAACAATTATGGCATTTTGCGGAAATTGCGGAACGAAAATAAACGATCATGCAAAATTCTGTCCCGGTTGCGGTAAGGCGGTAGAAACTCCCGCTGCCGAAGAAACCAAGAAACAGACCACCGAACAGCCGAAAACCGAGCAGGCGCAGGGTCAGCAGACCGACTTCTCGGCAAAGGTGGCAAATCTCAACAACACGAAGGACACCACCGATCAGTTTGACAAGGACGATATCGAAAAGAACAAGGCAATGGGGCTGCTCGCCTACATTTTGTTCTTTATTCCTCTGCTTGCGGCGAAGGACTCTCCCTTTGCAAGATACCACGCCAATCAGGGACTCGTGCTGTTCCTATGCGGGCTGATCTCGTCGGTGCTTTGGATCATTCCCATCCTCGGATGGATCATCGCGCCCATTCTGAGCATCGTGATCACCGTCCTCGCCGTCATCGGCATCATCAACGCGCTGAACGGCAAGGCAAAGGAGCTGCCCATTATCGGCAAGTTTAAGATTTTGAAGTAAGACATAACGACATATCACCCACACGGGCGGTGACGGTGAAAACGAGCCGCCACCGCCCGTTTGCTTGTGGGTTAGAAAATCCGTAAGAAGGAGGTTAAGAAGTGAAGAAAAAACTACTGATTATTATTCCGTGCGTTGTTCTGCTGATCGCAGCCGCTGTATGCGGAGTTTTATGGTTCTTGAACAACGATAACGTAAACCCAAGCGGATCAGCGGAAATGCACGAACAGTTTTTGACTGCAATGGACGATATGTGTTCATCGGGAGATACGCTGAAGGAGCAAGGTCTGTCCTTGCAGGCAGAAAGCTACTATGCGTTTGCGGGCTGCTCTGTTTCCTCTCTGCGTTATGCGGTGGAGAACATTCTGTGGCTCAAGGGCGAAGGAAGTGATTTAGCCTCTTTTACTGCGGATAGTCCGTATGCCGGATGGGATGAGATCGCTTCGATCTGTTACGCTTCGCCGTATCCGTATTATTTTGAGGGCTTGGTCTTCCACGTACAGGCAAAGAATGACGAGGCGAAGGAATACTACACAAACGCGCTGTACAATCCAGCATATCCCGAGGACGGCGTAAATTTTTATTATCTTAAAGAAATGAGCGTGGATGAGCTTTACAAGCTGCGCGATACGCTCCGCGCAAAGGAAGCCGAAATATACGCAAAGTATGCCCCGACCTTGATCGAGGCAGAGCGTGATCCCTATTTCTTTGAAACAAGCTATCTGAGAGCAAAGAGCGCAAAGGCAATGGAAAGCGGAGATTACGCCGCGGCTTCCACCTATGCGAAAATTGCGGTAGCCAACGATCCGTTGGACTCTGAAAACTTCAAAAATGCCGTGCTATGCTGTATCGCTTCCGACGAGCTGAAGGAGGCAGGCAGATATCTTGATTGGGGCTTGGTTATCGCCCCCGATGATGAAGGGCTGAATAGCCTGTATCAAATATTTTCACAGTTGGGAGGTGGTGAAGGATGAAGAAACGATTACTTGCCGTCTTATGCGCCGTGATGAAGTCGGATCGTAGCCATGTCGTTCTGTGAGCCAAGGAGTTGTAGCTAAGTGTTGTCTTCCTAAGACCGCTTGGCCTCCGACTTCTTCATCCTTCACCACCTCCCAACTGTGAAAATATTTGATACAGGCTATTCAGCCCTTCATCATCGGGGGCGATAACCAAGC
>JAZNFG010000096.1:0-36705 GCA_045589015.1 Acutalibacteraceae bacterium | reverse complement strand
CTACGAGCAGGGTGATACCGTTTATCTTCGTGCAAGAGTTATTATCGGTGATTATGATTACGGTGACTACGGTAAGGTGCCGGGTGATGAGTGCTATTGGGTATCGCAGTATTCAGAGCCCATTGTAATTCCTCTTGACGGTTATTACAGAATTAGTTATGACCTTAACGGCGGTGAATTTGACTACAGCGCAGAAATATTAAGACAGTTTACCGAAGAATCAACCGTAGTTATTGACCTTACAAGTGCCGATTATACTCCCACCCGTTACGGCTATAAATTTGAGGGTTGGTACACAACCGAGGATTTCAAGGACGGCACAAAGGTAACAAGCATTGATACGACTGCTGAAACGAACCACAAGATTTATGCAAAATGGTCTGCAACGGAATATAATGTAACCTATGTTCCCGGTACGAAGAGATATGTATATAATTACAATCCTTCCCTTGTAACAACCTATATGGATAACGAGGTGCTTGAAGACCCCTCCTGCTCGGGACTTACCTTCCTCGGCTGGTATACAACTCCCGATTTCAAGGAAAGCTCCAAGGTTACGGAAATCAAGTGCTCCGAGCTTACAGGTGATATTACTCTTTATATGAAGTGGAATATCCCCACGTATACTATTACTTATGTGCTTAACGGCGGAACAAATGCCCCCGGCAATCCCACAAGCTTTACCGTTGATATTGAGGATGAAGAAGACTATATCAATATAAAGGCCCCCACTAAGACGGGAATGATTTTCGACGGCTGGTATTATTACGATGATTTCACAGGGGCGCTTACAAAGACCGATAACGGCTACAATATGCACCGCTACGGACATAATATCACACTCTATGCAAAGTGGATAAAGGGCAGATATAACATCACTTATGTTCAGCCCGACGCACTTGAAAGCGTATATAATCCAAATCCCGCACAGTATACCTACGGTGATACGATAACTCTTAATGCACTGTCTTCATCGGGATATACCTTCGGCGGCTGGTATTCGGATTCTCTGTTTTCCTTGGTAGCCTCGGGTATCGGTTCCACAGAAGAAGGTGAAAGAACCTTCTGGGCAAAGTGGACGGAAAATGTATATAACATAGTGTACGTTCACGATACTATTGCAGAGCTTGCTCCTCCTGCGGAGAAGATAAATAATACCAATCCCGATACAAGAAAATATACTCAGAAGGTAACCCTTTCAAAGCCCTATACGGGAGACGGAATATTCGAGTTTATGGGATGGTATAATAACGTAAATTTCCAAGGTGATGCAATAACCGAGATTCCCGCAAATACGGCAGCGCATACAACTCTTTATGCAAAGTGGTTCGTTTATCAGTGGGGTGACGTTGATCTTGACGGCAAGGTAAGCGCGGCTGATGCAAGACTTGCATTACGACACTCCGTCGGACTTGACACTATAGAGGGAACAGCTTTCAGTTGGGGTAATGTGGAAATCGCAAGCGAAAAAATTACTGCCGCGGACGCAAGACTTATCCTCAGAATGTCTGTCGGACTTGATACTAAGGCTTCTCTCGGTCTTCCCGATTTGCCGCCTGACTTGAACAAATAAAACCCGATAATTAAAACTGCAAAATAAAAGCTCTCCGCCGATACCTTATGAGTGTCGGCGGAGATGCTTTTATATTATTTTCTTAACTGCTGAAGTCTGATAATCATTCCGAGTATTTCTGCGGCGTTTTTCTGCATTTCGCCCGTTGTGATTCCGCCTTCCTTCCCGAGAGATGCAAGAAGCGTTCCGTCAGGCTTTCTTGTGCCTGCTCTGTTGCCGCCCGGCATCAGAACGTTTACACCTGCTCTGACTCTGTAACCCTGATCGGTTACCTCGGGAAATTCGGGAGAGGCGGACGACTGCATCCACCAGTCTGTCATAACAGAGCCCTTAAAGCCCCATTCACCTCGGAGAATACCCGTAACAAGGTCATAGTTGTAATGTCCCCATACACCGTTTATTTTGTTGTATGAGGTCATTATGTTAAGGGGAGAAGCCTTTTTTACGCAAATCTCAAAGCCCTTGAGATATATTTCTCTCATAGCTCTTTCCGAGAGCACGGAGTTGTTTTTCGTTCTTCTTATCTCCTGATTATTGCAGGCAAAGTGCTTGGGACAGGCGCTGACTCCCGAGGATTGCAGACCTTCGGTTACCGCGCTTGCCATAAAGCCCGTAACAACGGGGTCCTCGGAGAAGTATTCAAAGTTTCTTCCGCACAGAGGATTTCTGTGGATATTCATACCGGGGGCTAAAAGCACGTCGGAGCCTCTTTCTCTCATTTCCTTTCCGAGAAGGCTGTAAAGCTCTTCAACAAGAGGACAGTTCCAGGTGCTTGCAAGTGCCGTTCCGCAGGGGAACAATGCGCTGTATGCAGCAAGCCTTATGCCCGAGGGACCGTCCGTTGTTGTAATAGGGGGGATACCCTTATCTCTGAGTGATTGAAGAACTCCGCCGAATACGCCTGCATTTCCTTTTGTTCCGAGAGGGGAATTCATAACGTAGTCACCGCGTGAAATTGCTTCAAGCTCCTCGTAGGTGAGTGTAGAAACAAATTGATCCATCGTGACGTTTTCATCAATAACGTCATCAAGGGTATAATTCAGTCCTACGTTCATATTAAGGGTTTCGGGGAGGCTTTCTTCTATCGTTTCCTTAAGTGAAACGGTTCTTACGGGAGCGGGCTCAAAGGACTTATATATCTTGCCGTTTGAATTGAAGGGGCGCAGACGCAAGAAGGCATTTTCCTTTTCGACGGCACCGATTTCGGAGAGCTGCTTTATAACCTCCGTTTTGTTTCTTGTGATAACACCTGCTTCAACTGTGCTTCTGATGTCAAAGCCGAGACTGAAGCGGTATTTGCCGCGGCTCAGCACGTAAGCACTCTTGTGAGAGGTGACACCAGAATCATCGTAGGATGAAAGGTTGTAAAAGCTCACCGAGAAGGAGAGTGCCTGTTCCTCATCGGGGGCAAGCTCCTTTGTCTTGGCGAAGTCCTTTAATACCTTTGAAGGTACGGGAATTTCAGAATCCTCCTGCTCAACGTAAAGCTGAACAGCCCTTTTGCCGGAAACCTTGCCTGTGTTCTTTATCACAGCGCTGATGTTGATACCCTCTGAGCCTTCCGAAAAATCAATATCCTTAATTATAAAATCGGTGTAGGAAAGACCGAAGCCGAAGGGGTACATAACCTTTTCCTTTGCGAAGGTCTCAAAGTATCTGTAGCCTACGAAAATATCCTCGCAATAGGTGTTTTTATCCTTGCCGCCGAAGTTTTCCGCTGACGGAATATCCTCGTAAGAGAAGGCAACCGTATCGGGAAGTCCGCCCGAGGGAGACTGCTTTCCCGTAACGATATCCGCAAAGCCGTTGCCCGCTTCCATACCGCCCTGCCATACTATAAGCACAGCGGGAGCCTTGTATTTTTCTATCCACGAAAAATCAATGATATTACCTATATTGAGAACAACTGCCCATTTGCTGAAGGTACGGCTGACAAGCATCAGCATATTTTCCTCTTCGTCGGTGAGATAATAGCTGCCCTTTGTCAGAGTGTTTTCACGGTCCTCACCTGCGGCACGTCCGATGAAAACAAGAGCTGTGTCGCTGCATTCGGCGGCGGTACTGACAATATCGTAGGTCAGAGGCATTTCATCATAGCACATAGGCCAGTTCCCCCAGAAGCCGTCGTCGGGCTTGTTCTTCTTTCTCCATTTATCGTAGATTGAAAGAAGCTCCCGGTTGAGCTTTACGTCGGCATTTTTCAGTCCCTCGGTAAAGCTTATCTTATAATGGGCGTTTACGTCTCCGCCCGAGCCGTAGCCTACGAAGAAGGTATCACTCTGAACTCTGCCGAAAAGCGAAACGGTTTCCTCCTCTTTAAGGGGCAGAATCCCCTGATTCTTTAAGAGAACCGCGCTTTCTGCAACGCTTTGTCTTGATACCTTGTCGATGCCTTCTGCCTGAGAAAAGCCTTCAATGATTTCCTTTCCCGATGTCTGGGAAACGGAGTTTGCAACTAAGGTAACTACTTTGTTTATAGGTTTCGGAAGCTTCATTATTTTCACTCCATTTTTAATTTTTGAATAAAACGGAATTACTCAGCCGTCTTTTGTAATATTTTTATGCTCACGGGGCCTATGAGTCCCGATGCCGCATCCTCAGGGAAGTTTGAATATTTAGAGGGAACGGTGGAATAATGGTTGCAAAGAGTATTTGATACGGTGATTTTTATGTGATTTTCACCGTGTGATACGTATTTTGTGATATCCGTAAAAAACGGGCGGTATGTCATTACAGCGGCGGTCTTGCCGTTGATTTCTGCTTTTGCGGTTGCTGAAGCGTCACCGATATCAAGGAAAAAACGCTCATAAGGGTCAAGCTTTTCAATGAATACCGTCTTTTCATAGACTGCCTTTCCCGAATATGCCGCTAAGGCTCCTGTTTTTGACAGGTCGCCTGCAGGCATTTTTCCCTTTTCGCATTGAAGCTTTACGGGAGCGGGAATAAGAGACGCATATTCAAGTCCGTCCGTGCTCCTTATGAAAAGTGAAACGTCCGAAATGAAGGGAGAAACGTTTTCGACGGTTAATGTGTATTCGTTTTCTCCGAAATTGCCCGTACCTGTTTTTTGTATTTTTATTTCCTCTTTACCGTTTAATGCTCTTAAAAGCTCACCGAAGCAATAAACGGTAAGTCCTGTCAGCGAGGGGACAGATCTGAAGGTGAAGCAGAAAATCTCCTTGCTTTCGCTATTGTCGGAAAGAGCGAAATAATCCTTGCTTGCAAAGGATGATATGCTCAGAGGATATGGAGAGGCTTCGGGATTTTCCTTTGTGACGTAAAGGCTCGTTCTTTTTATTTCAGCTGAGTTTCTGTAGTTGGGGGCGGCATCCTTATCATAGGAATAATATGCCGAAAGAAGGTTTTTTCCCTTTCTGAGAGCTACCGTGCCGTCCGTTACGGGAATAAGGTTTACCGCACAGCTGACGGGCTTTATGTCACCCGTGCTGAGCCTTGCGGTGCAGTCCCCGTCCGAATAAACGTATGTGAAGAAAGCTCCGCTTTCAGAGAAAATTATATTATCGTCGTATACTCTGCCTTTAAGCCCGTGATGTCCCTGCTCAAAAAGGGAACCGCGGTAGTCATAAGCCATATAGCCGTATCTGTCGTGGATGCGAGGCGTCCTTACGGTATATTCTTTTTCGCCTATAAAGAATTTTTCAGCGTTTAATACGTGGGGATTTTTGCTGACGTAATCTGAAAGAGCGGTATCATTTTCATCTGTCGGAATGAATTTTATTGCCTCAGACGTGCAGTAGGGCACAGCCGTTCTTTCAAAGACCTCGGGAACGGTGCTGTCATCCTCTACTGCGGCTATATCGAAAAATCTTGCTTCTGCTCCGATTATTCCGCCTGCGGGAAGATAGTAATCACCGTACTTGTTGTCAAGGGTGGGGACAAGCGAAAAATTCCAGTCACCGTCAAGGACGATTTCGGATTTGGGAATAAAGATTTGCGAATCCGACACTTCGGTCTCGTTTTCGTAATCAAGCTCATCCTCGCTGAAAAGAATAAGCGTATCACGGTTTTCATCAAGCGGCATTTTAATATGCGTATATCCGTTACTGAAGGTGGCACCCGTGATTTTCGTGAAATCTCCCGTATCTGTATCAAGAAGATAAGCGTTGCCCCCGGCGCGGAATTTACACGTACTGCCTTTCTTTGCATACCTTACAAAGAAAAGTGTATCGTCTCCGTTTATTCTTGAATGAACGTAAGTCCTTTCGGATGAAAGAAGGTCGGGAATAAAGCTTCTCTTCACCGCAGAATCAATAAACGTCAGAGCCGCTGCAGGAGTTGCCGAAAGGGTGCATAAGGGTTTTTCGAGCATTGAAGAGATATATTCGGCAATTGATTTGTCTGAGCCGTCAAGGTCGGACAGATAGGGGGTAATTCCCAAAAATATCACACAGCCGCCGCAATTTATAAATTCTGTGAGCTTCGGCAGAATTGAGCTTCTGATACAGTCGAGTCCTGCAAAAATCAGTACCTTGTATTCCTCGTCAGCTGCCGTCAGACAGCCGTTTTCACAGCGCGCATTCTCAATTGACTGAAAATCTATAAAATCAAAATCCGCACCGCGGCTGAATAAATATTTTGCACAGTCGAAGGTGGTTTTTACACAGCTATCCGAGTTTTCTCCGAAATCACAGGAGGAAACGGGGTAGAAAAGGGCAATATCACAGCTGTGCCTTCCCGTCGTGAGAATCTGCGCAAGTCTTTTGTATTTTTCAAGCCAGTTTTTTTCATCATCCCAATATGGCATTCTGAAATGGAAGTCGGGCGGTGCCCATTCAAAAAAGCCGCCGTTGGTGGAATAATAAAGACCGTGAAGGTTCAGAAGATTTGCACCGAAAATAAAATTATCGCTTGTGGGTGCGGTTATGCTTTCAAGGGTGGTTCCCCAGCCGGAGCTGTGATAGCCCTCAAGCCATACTCTCGGACGCTTGTAAAGATGAGCAACAGAGCTGTTGACCTTTACCTTAATAAGATCTGCGGCTCGTCCGGGAGTATCATTGCCGGGAGCGGTAAACCAACGGACGGTGCGGAAATAATCGGAAAATTCATCGGGCTGAGTACCTCTTCCCGATTGGTCACAGCCGTATATAAGTCCTCTTGAATTATGGTATTCAAAAATCGGCTTGAAATAGTTTTCTTCAATCAGAGCCGTTCTCACATCCGACAGGTTAAGTCTGATTTTTGCCGTAAGACTGCCGAGGTTAAAAAACAGATGCGGCAGAAAGCCGAGAATGTCATAGCCGTATTTTTCTTCGATTTTATCTCTCAGAGAATCGTTCCAGAGATATTTTGTGTCCGTACCGAACATCAGCTCATCCTGAAAGAAATAGTTGAGCGTGCCCGGCTTCAGGTCGGGGAGCCGTCTTTCAAATTCGCCGAAATATATGTCTCTCAAAAGTCGTCCGCAATCGGGATTCAGAGGATCTATGGAATTATTAACGGTATGTATTTTTATTGTATATACTTCCGAGATGCCGGGAATTTTACTGAGCACACCCTTGCCCTTTTCGTAAATAATAACGGGCTTGCGGTAATCTGTGTCCTCGTATCTTATAACGGCAAGCGTATCCTCGGAAACGCTGTCTTCATCACCGGAAAAAAGCATAGTCCTTTCGCAGGTGATATTTTTTGCCGACATCCCCTGCGTTGCGGCAACCTTGTCGGTAAAATACCCGTTACCTATCCACGCAATCGTATAGTCGCCCATACCTATACTCATTCCCAGCCTTTCGCATTCACGTGCGGCGTGGGCAAAATAATCCCACCATTCCTCTGAAAACTGAGGGGGAGTACCTTCTAAGCTTCTTCCGTGTCCGCCGTGGGGCAGATTGTCTTCGCCGCCGCCGTTTAAGTGGCAGTAATTTATCTGAACGCCTGCAAGACCCTTTTCGGCAAGCATTTCAAGCTGTTCGGTGAGTCTTTCACGGCTGAGCTCACTGCCGTTCCACCAATAAAAAGGCACCTCGCCGTATTGGCGGTCGGGCGAGGTGAGAGCTTTTATAAAAAGATTTGTGTCGGGCATAAAGCTTATTCCTTTTCGGCTTTTTTCTTCGTTGCCGTCTTTTTAACGGCTTTTTCAGCATTAGCTTCGCTTTCAGCTGCAGTCTGTGCCGTTTTCTTCTTGCAGGTTCTCTTTTTAGGCGCCTCCGAGAGCTCCTTGTCAGCCGCCTTTTCCTTCTTTGCGGCAGACTTTTTCGTACCCTTGAGGCATTCGATGAGATTCAATGCGTGGTCAAGGTTTCCCCAAGCCTGAAGCTTGCCGTCAAGGTATGATTTTACGGGGTCAGCCTTGCCCTTGATACAATCCTCAAGGAGCCTTGAGTCAATTATCATAGCTACCGTGTTGTCGTGGTAATCATAGGGCTCAAAGTGTAATACGCCGTCGATGAACGCAACGTAAAAGGTGCCGCCGCAGTCCTCGTCGGACATTGTGATTTGTGCGGCAATAAAGTCGTACTTGAGCTTCGATATATCGGCTTTAGCGGCATATTTCTTCTTTAATGTGTCGAATCTTTCCTTGAATGTCATAAAAAACACTTCCTTTTATCAGTTTTTAAGAGAATGTATGGGAGCAGGGATTCTGCCGCCTCTTGAAATAAATTTTTCGGGGGAATTGGGATTCAGCTTTATTACGGGCGCGTATCCGAGAAGTCCGCCGAATTCAACTGTTTCGCCCTCCTTCTTTCCGTATGCGGGAATAACTCGGACGGCTGTTGTCTTTGTGTTTGCAACGCCTATGGAAATTTCGTCGGCAATTATACCTGAGATTACGGCTTCGGGTGTGTCGCCGGGAATTGCGATCATATCAAGGCCGACAGAGCAAACAGCCGTCATAGCCTCAAGCTTTTCTATTGAAAGGGAGCCGTTTGCAACTGCGGCTATCATACCCTCGTCCTCTGATACGGGAATAAAAGCACCCGAGAGACCGCCTACGTGGGATGATGCCATAACACCGCCCTTTTTAACGGCATCGTTGAGCATTGCAAGTGCTGCCGTTGTGCCGTGAGCACCGCAGCATTCAAGTCCCATATTTTCAAGTATTCTTGCAACGGAGTCACCTATTGCAGGTGTCGGTGCAAGAGAAAGGTCAACTATACCGAAGGGGACATTCAGCTTCTGTGCCGCCTCGGATGCTACAAGCTGACCGACTCTCGTAATCTTGAAGGCTGTCTTTTTGATGATATCCGCAAGCTGTGAAAGGTCGCAGTCACCGGCTCTTGAAATAGCAGAGGAAACAACACCGGGACCCGATACACCTACGTTTATTACACATTCGGGCTCGCCTATACCGTGGAATGCACCTGCCATAAAGGGGTTATCCTGCGGTACGTTTGCAAATACTACGAGTTTTGCACATCCTATTGAATAATTGTCTCTCGTAAGATATGCGGTTTCCTTTATAGTTTTGCCCATAAGTCTTATTGCATCCATATTTATGCCTGCCTTTGTCGTGGCAACATTTACCGATGAGCATACCTTTCCCGTGGTGCTGAGTGCTTCGGGAATTGCGGCAATAAGATTCTGTGAGCTTTTTGTAAAGCCCTTGTCAACTAAAGCGGAAAAGCCGCCTATGAAATTTATTCCCAGAGTGTCTGCGGCTTTATCAAGGGTCTTTGCTATTTTTACGTATGCATCGGCACCGTGTGATGCACCTATGAGAGATACGGGAGTAACGGAAACACGCTTATTAACTATCGGGATTCCGTATTTCTTTTCAATTTCCTCGCCTGTTTTTACAAGATGCTCGGCACTTTTTGTGATTTTATCATATATGTTTGTCAGAAGTCTGCCCTCATCCTCACTCACACAATCAAAAAGGGATATTCCCATTGTGATCGTTCGGATATCCAGATTTTCCTGACGTATCATATTTATGGTTTCAAGAATATCGGCAGTATTTATCATAATTCAGTTGCACCTCCGATTAAATGTGATGCATTGTATTGAAGATGTCTTCGTGCATTGTCTGAATCTGCAGATTTTTGGTTTTTCCGTAATTTTCAAGAATATCTACAAACTCAGAGAAGGGAATGGATAATGCGCTTATGTCAGCAAGCATTATCATAGCAAAATACTCACTGAGAACGCTCTGTGTGATATCAAGAATGTTTGCACCCTTTTCGGCGCATATTGCACTTACTCCTGCAATTATTCCTACGTTGTCCTTACCTGTTACGCTGATTATTGCCTTCATATAAACAATCCTCCTATTATATATAAATAAATATTACTATATTACATTATAATTTTCAATTGTTTGTCTGTATAATTATTGAAATTTTAACAAAAAAACGTTAAAATAATTTTTACGGACAATGTAAATTAACGCTTTGGCGTAGGATTTTTGCGGTGATGTTATGAGTGAATATATTTTCGGCAATAAAGCACTTCCCGTGGGAAGAAAAACGTATATAATGGGCATACTGAACGTGACCCCCGATTCCTTTTCTGACGGCGGACGGCATTTTTCCGTAAAGGCGGCTCTTGAGGGCGCGGAAAAAATGCTTGAACAGGGAGCGGACATTATCGACGTGGGTGCTGTTTCCACAAGACCGTTTTCCGACTGTGTTTCCGTTGAGGAGGAGTGGGAAAGGCTTTCTTCGGTGCTTTTTGAGCTGAGAAAAAGCTTCTCCGTGCCTATTTCCGTTGATACGTTTAATCCGCTGAATATAAAAAGAAGTCTTGCGGCAGGTGCTGATATTATAAATGACGTGGGTGGTGTTTTTCTGTCGGAAACGGCAGAATATATAAAAGAATATAATGCAGGCTGGATAATAATGCACGGCGGAGTCCGTATTGCAGATGCAGGCTGTGAAAGGGAATATGACAACGGTATTATTTGTGACGTCAATACATTTTTTGATGATATGCTCAAAAAAATGAGAGAAGCCGAGGTCCCTATTGACAATATATGTCTTGACCCCGGCTTTGGTTTCTCAAAAAACACTTTGCAAAACACCGTTCTGCTGAAAAATTTTGAAAAAATAAATAAGCACTCTTTACCCGTTTTATGTGCGCTTTCCCGTAAAAGATTTATAGGTGAGCTGACAGGAGAGGAGAGTCCCGAAAAGAGAGATTCGGGAACACTCGGTGCAAATCTCGCCGCTGTTATGAAGGGTGCCGATATTCTGAGGGTTCATAACGTAAAGCTTCACAAAGACGCTCTTATGATGGCAGACCGAATTTTCAGAGCAGATAAATAATGTTATTATAATATATAATGTTATTATAAATAAAATAATTAATAACTCAAAAGCCTCTGTGCATTTCTGCACAGAGGCTTATTAATTGAGAGGTTATGAGATTTTTATGCGTTACCTTTGAAGAAATTGATTATCATACGGAAGAAGCTCACGATCTTGCAATAAATACCGTCGTACTTATAGAAGCCTGTTTCATACTTGTGAACCATACCGCACTTTTCACATTCGGGAAGCTCAATACCAACTTCCTCGGGATCTGCTGTGAACTGCTCGCCGCAATCATCGCAGGAACCTACTGCAATTGTTCCGTCAAGCTCCCAGTTTGTTACACTGTGTTCCTTAACGGGAACTGCTTCTGTGTAAGAATCGGGGCAGTAGATACAAGTGAAGGTCTTAACACCCTCTGTTGTGCAGGAGGGCTCTGTTGTGATAACACCGTTATCATAGGTGTGAGCAACCTTCTTTGTTTCGTCAGCGTTGTAAGTATCGCCGCATTCTGAGCAGGTATATACTGTATATCCGTTTTCTGTGCAGGTTGCGGGAACTACTTCAGCCTCATAGCTGTGAGGAAGTGTTTCGCCGTAGGGATTGGAGCAAACCTCGCAGATTGCCTTTTCGGTACAGGTTGCTGTGCCGCCCTTGTGTCCGCCTGTTGCCTTTTCACCTTCTACGGTGTAGTTGTGCTTTGCATCGTAAGCGCAAATATACTCGGTATAACCGTCTTCTGTGCAGGTTGCTTCGTGAACAACTACGGTGTAACCGTTTTCGCCGTGGTTAAGAGCGGGGATTTCTGTGCTGTCCTTGATTTCGTGACAGTATCTGCACTTCTGACCTGCTGTGTAGCCTGCCTCTGTGCAGGTTGCTGCCTTTGCCTCAAGCTCTGCCCAGTCGTGCTCAAGTGCGGGAACCTCTTCCTGTGCTACAACGTAGTCACAGTCCTCACAGTGATAACCTGTTGTAAGACCTGTTTTGCCGCAGGAGGGTGCTACAGCCTTATCTGTGATAAGATTGTGACCGTCAGCAAGAATGGTCTGCTGTGCTGTAATTACCGTACCGCAGCTGTCGCATACTTCGCCCTCAGTCTTGCCGTTTACAAGACAAGTTGCATCCCATCCCTTGATAACTTCGGGGGTATGCTCACCGGTGGGAGGCGTTACGTTTCTTGTTTCCTTGTGGTTTGCGTTGTTCTTACAGGTGTAGATTTCATAGCCGCCTACGCTACAGGTTGCGGGTCTGCCTTCAGTAAGCTCCCAATCGTGACCGAGCTTGGGAAGAACTTCCTTCTGCTGAAGAACCACGTTACATCTGAGACAAACGATATAGTCTGTTGAACCGTCTGTTGTGCAGGTTGCAGGTGTGCCGGGATCAAATGACTTGTTGTGGCCGAGAGCCTCAACGTCAACATCCTTGTTGTATCCGCAATCGCATTCATAATGATCCTTACCGCCGTCAAGACAGGTTGCTTCGTCAATTGAAGTGATTTTGTAATCGTGGGGGATAGCCGTATACTGAGCTGTTACCGTTAAGTCAGTCTTTACTCCTGTAAGCTGCTCTGCTGTGTAATCCCAGCCGGCAAATTCATAGTGATAGTTTTCGTCGTAATTCTTTGTGGGAGTAACCTCGGGGATAACGGCATCGTCACCGAAAGCAATCTTCTGAGTGTCAACAATTGTACCGTCTTCATTTTTGAAGGTAACGTCAACAAAGGTCATCTCGTATGCTGCGTAGATTGTAATGTCGCTTGTTGTTGTGAATGTGTAGCCTGCTGTGTACTGAGCCGCGGTAGCCGTTGTGGTGTCTGCCCAGCCGAGGAAGATACCGCCTTCACGCTCGGGTGTATCTTCGGAAACCGTAAAGGTGTGAGATGTTACGGTAATATTGTCATTTGCGTTGAGGTACTGAGTCTGTACCTGAGGAGCAACCTCGGGCTCACCCTTGTTAACGTCCTGTGTGAATGTGATGGGTGCAGAGTATACTGCATATACATCAACAACGGGCTGCGTTACGTAGATGGTATAAATACCTGTCTTTGTAATTGTTGCCTCTGCTGCGGATGTGTCCGTTCTCCAGCCGAGGAATTCAAATTCTCTGCCGTCATAGGTTGCATTCTTAGCATTGGGCTTGGGAGTTGAAGCAGCGGTTGCTGCGTTCATAGCATAAACATTCTTGGTTTCGGTCTTGAGAGTTCCGTCAGCCTGAAGGTAGTGGAAGTTAGCAGTAAGCTCAACACCGAACAGAGCGTAGTAGGTCTCGTTGAAGCCGACTGTAACAACGTCAGTTGTACCGCTTGTTGCAAGAGCATTCTTGGACCAGCCTGCAAACTGAGCGCCTTCCTTTGTAGCTGTGTACTTGCCGAGGTCAACCTGTGCGGTCTTGTTC
Source organism: Acutalibacteraceae bacterium (assembly GCA_045589015.1). Lineage (GTDB taxonomy): Bacteria > Bacillota > Clostridia > Oscillospirales > Acutalibacteraceae > RUG806. The sequence goes on along the minus strand of JAZNFG010000096.1, from coordinate 23,532 downwards.
TTGCCTACGGTGATTTCGATTGTCTGATCTCTGTCACCGCCGTTTATGGTACCGTTAAGCTTCAAAGTGATCTTAAGGTTGTTGAGTGCGTTGGTGATTCTTGTTGCTGCATTGTTGATATCAGTCTGAGAGTATGAAGCATAACCCTGATTGTTATCGAATGCATCCATAATTGTCTTTGCTGCATTTCTTGCTGCCGAAAGCTCAGCGATAGAAGCTGCCGTGTAGCCTTCAACTCCTTCATAGCCGTTTGAATCGTTATAGGCTGTGCGGAGAGCGGAGGTGTTTACCTTTGTTAAGGATTTGGTCTGGTAAACGAAGAAAAGGTCGTCACCGCCTGCGCCCTTATTAAGGTCAATAACATAACCGTTATCCTGGAAGGTAACAACACCCTTCCAGCCGGAGTTGATATAGCTGTCTCTTTCACCGGTGGAGCCTGCACGGTAAAGGTTTGTTACGGGAGCACCGAATGCGGGGTCCTTTGTGATATAAACCTTGATGTCGTCACCGCCTGCGCCTCTGTTTGTGTCAACGCAGCCGTCGCTGTGAAGCTGGGGAACCCATGAATGTACACCTGAGTTTACGGGGTACCACATAACACCGCTCTGATTCCATGATGAGGGCATACCGCCGTTGTGGTCAATACGGAAGCCTCTTACTGCTTCTGCGGGGTTAGTAGTCCACGTCCAGCCGATGTAAACGTAGTAGTCACCGCCGGTGCCTGCTGTAAGGTCCTGTCTCAAAACATAACCTGCACCTGAACCATCACCAACAACGCCTGCGAGCATGGCCTGACCTTCATTTGCAGATTTGTAATAAACCATAGCAATGTCTTTAATGTACTTTGTTCCTGCGGGATTGTAGTACTCCGTTGCATAAGCCGCATCAGCGGTCGTATCTGCAAAGGGTACAAGGGGAATTACTGTAAGCATCATCAGAAGCGATAAAACGACTGAAAATACTTTTGTTGAAATTCGTTTTTTCTGCATAGTTTTCATCCTCTCGAAAAATTGGTTAAATAAACCTGTAACTATTATAATAAATAAGTATAAAAAGTTCAATTATAATTTTTCACAAGTTAATAAAAACTTAATTGTAAAAAATAAACAAATTGTTTCGGGATTATTAACCTGATGTTGCAACTGTTTGTGTTAAAAAAAGTGTTTCGGGATTGAAAATATTTTGCTTTATACGTTTTTTCGTTTTGCTTGTCGCAGAAATTTATCAGTATTTTCTGCTCAGATAAATTTCCCCGGTTTCTTTTGCTCTGAAGCTGCCGCGGAAGCGGTCCGTCATTCCGACACCGAGACATCTTTCCGTATTTTCCGAGACGAAAGCCCCTGAACGTCTGAGCTCAAAGGAGATTTCTTCCCCGTTCTCTAAGACAAGAGTAATAACGGCAAATTCACCGTTACCGTCAAGGATGCACCAGTCATAAACCTCTATTGTCGATCCTGCGTCAAGAGGCGAGCCGTCGTTATTTCTGACGGTTTTCGTAAACAGGGAATTTTCAATTTTTATCTCCGTGACGGGCTGAGGCATATCCAAATCCAGAAGGATTGCTGTTTTGGTATAATTCTGCTGTGTCTCAATATAAGTGTCTTCATAAATTTCTTGATAAATACCGTCGGTTTTATAGCCCTGCAATCTTTCCTCGTTCTTTTCACAATAAGCTTTGAACAGATAAGTATCAAGGGTTTTAGCCCTTTCGGCATAGCCTTTATCGGTTACCCAAAGGGTATAAAGCTGCTGCTTTGCCAAGGCCTCGGTTTCGGTGCTGTCGCAGTCAGTCAGCCTGTCAAGACAGACTGCCGCCGTAATAAGGCTGTCTGCGTGTCCCGTTGTCGATACGTCGGTTTTGCTGTGACTTCCGTTAATATACATCTGCGTGTTGAATACGGCGGCAAAGGAGTTCGCCGAGAAAACAAGCAGAATACACACGGCGCAGACTCCGGAATAAAAGATTATCCTTATATACGGGAAGCGGCTTTTGAAAAGTCCAATGCCTGTGACAATGAAGGTAAGAAAAAGAACCGTATCTGCAAGAAGCACCGCTATGCGGTTTTCGGTAAGTCCCATAGTGCTTACGTAAAGCACCATTTTTGCTCCCGCGATGATAATAATAAGAAGCGTGAAGCAGCACAAGAAAAGGGAAAAATATTTCCGCGTTTTCGGCAATTTATTATCTTCCGTCTTTTTCATAAACAGCTCACCGAGCATAATGAGCCCGAAGTTTATGACGGCTACCGCGCTCATTTCAAAAAAGCCCTGTCTTGCGTATGAAGAGAGAGAATATCCGTAGGGGAGAATGCCCGAAAAGGCGGAAAAAAGGTAGGACAGCTGAGAAAAGAGGAAAACTGCGTAAACGATGCTTATCAATGCATAAAAGCCCGTAAATACGAAGGTGTTGACGACGGCTAATTTTTTTACCGTCTGCTTTTCCCTCGTTTTATCCGTCTTTTCCCTTGTGACAGAGTGCTTTGAGCAGAAGATAAAGGAAAAAACAAAGGGGGTCAGAAGAATGGTCGGAATAAGATTGTCGGGGGTCAGCGGAAGCCATTCAATAACGGTATCTATAAAATTTTCAAGGCTTGTGCTGAATGAGGAAAAGGTATAATAAAATGCATAATCCGCGTTTCCCAGCAGGTCCGATACAATAAGAAATACGGGGATAGCGAGAATTATTCCGAGAATTATTCCGAATACCTTTGCAGATTTTTTGTTAGCTCTTTTTCTTATGCCCTTCAGTTTTTCTGTCAGTACTGCGGCAGGGAGCAGCACGTGCCTTATCGGGATAAAAAACAAAGAGCTCAGCTGAAAAAATACGTCCTCAATGCTATTCATCGGAAACGCGGAATTTCCCGTTAATGCGCATACCGTATAGCCGTAAAGATAACAGCAGATAAGCATTCTGAAAACGTCGTAAGCACTGAAAAGTGAAAAGCTGACGATTACCGAAAGCAGCATCACCGACGGGAAAGCCGCCTCTTTTCTGAATTTTCCTTCCTTTTTTGCAATCACGGCAAGCGTGAAAGCAGAAAAAAGAAAATATATAATGCTCAATCGGCAGTCAACGGTATTTTCATATAAGCTGAAAACGGTAAAATAGATTGAAAAAAACGTAAAAACGGCAGTTAAAATATCCGTAATATCCGCCTTTATTTTGTTTCTGAGTATTACGGGGGAAGCCTCGTCCCTTATGCCGTACGGTGCTTTATTTTCCTTCGTGTCTTCAAATGGGATGGCATTTTCCGTATTCATATTACTCCTCCTCGGTATATTCAAGAATGTCCCCCGGCTGGCAGTCAAGCACCCGACAGATGCTTTCAAGCGTGGAAAATCGCACAGCCTTTGCCTTTCCCGTTTTCAGAATGGAAAGATTAGCCTGAGTGATTCCTATTGCATTTGCAAGCTCTCCCGAGGACATTTTTCTTTTTGCAAGCATTACGTCAAGATTGATTCTTATACTCATATTTATTTTGTAATTCTCCTTATATTGTAAGCTCGTTTTCTTCCTTTATCTCGGTTGCTCTCTGGAAAACGTTTTTCAGAACCCTTAATATCAGCGTCATAAGTCCCGCGCCAAGAAAGAAAACGAAAAACAGTCTGAATATAAAAGTTACGACGAAGCAGACCGCTGAAACCCAGGCACAGCACCACGAAAGAATGTGTAGAAGCTTAACGGATTTCTGCGAAAAAATACTGTTGCCCAGAATGCTTTTCAGCAGCTTGATTATGCATATCAGCGCACACCAGCCTGCGGGACAGCAAACGTAAAAGGCGGTTACACACACCGTTGCAAACTGTGCGGAGCCCAGAATCCAGCTTATGCAGGGAATGACCGCAACCATAAGAACGGCAAGTAAAAAACAGAAAAAATAGGTAATATAAAGTGTCAGCTTTGTGCTTTTTTCAGAAGTATACAAATAAATCCCTCCTATTGTTTTTCAAGCTTATAATAATGCAATTTTTATCGTTTGTCAATAAAAATATTGCGAAAAACAATAAATTAAGCATTTCTTAAGAAAACGGTCACCGAGGAAAGACCCGCTTTCCGTTCGGAGGAATATATAATCTTTTTACGATATCGGAAGGAATTTTCTGCAAAGTAAAAAACAGCAAACGGGCATCTCCGAATGGAGAAGCCCGTTTTGCGTTTAGTTTTTTTTATCAGAATTTCATATCCGCATAGATGGGATAATGGTCGGAGGAATACTTGCCGCCGTAGGTGTCTCTGACGATTTTGTAGGTTGAAATGCTCTCAATTGAGTTGTTAACGAAAATAAAGTCAATGGGTAAGCCGTCTGTGCCGCCGTTATAGCCGTGATAGGTTTTTCCGTCGTCCGAGGAAGCGGCAATATCCTGAGAATCGCGCAGTCCCGAGGCTGAGACAATATCATAGTAGTGTGAGTATTTGCTGAAGTTGAAGTCACCCGTAAGAACCGTGGGTATATCAAACGAGAGAGCAAATTCACTCACCATTTCGGCACCGTGAACACGTGCAAGTTCACTTATATGGTCAAGGTGTACGTTTACGTGAGCATACTGCTCGCCCGTAGCCTTGTTTTTAAGTATTGCCCAGGTGCAGATTCTTCTCGTACCGGCATCCCAGCCGTAAGAGACTTCATTGGGTGTTTCCGATATCCAGAACGTACCGCTGTCAACTACCTTGTACTTATCCTTTCTGTAAAGAATAGCTGACATTTCACCGCAGCTTGTGCTTGTGTCACCCGTATCTCTGCCGACACCGATAAAGCCGTATTCCTTTAAAAATGCACCCATAGTGAGATACCAGTCGTGTGTGCATTCCTGAAGTCCGACGGAATCTGGCATATAGTCACCGATGAGCTGAGGTACGATTCTGAAACGCTCCTCGTATTCGTTGTAACGAATATTGAAGCTCATAATTCTTACGGTTTCTTCATCCGTTATTACGTCCTTTGTTGCTCTTTCGGGGGTATTGCAGAACACGAAGGCGGAAATAAAGGTCATACAGATAATAAAAAAGTTTCTGACGGATAAAAAGATTTCACTCATAATTTTTTCCTCTCCCTTATGTTTATTTAAAAATACCATACCACAAATAAATCAATATTCAAGACAAAACTTGTAATACGAATGTATTTTTTTTAGAAGCTGAAATTATACACCCTGCCCTTTTGGGTGTCCTTTTCGATAAAGCCGCCGTCGGTTTTTATTTTAAGCCGCTCACCCGCATTCGATAATACTGTCAGCTCACTCAGCCTTCCGTCAGTCCATTTAGCATCCACGGTAAAGCCGCCTCTTGCGGTAAGCCCCTTGAACGAGCCCGTTTTCCATTCCTCGGGAATGGACGGAAGCACGTCAATAAAGCCCTCGTGACTTTGCAGGAGCATTTCCGCAACGCCGGCGGTAAAGCCGAAATTGCCGTCTATCTGGAAGGGGGGATGCAAATCCCAGAGGTTTGTCGCCATACATTTTGAAACGGCGGTTTTTACAAGGTCATAGGCACGCTTGCCGTTTTTTGTTCTTGCCCATAAATTGAGCTTGTGTGCCGTGGACCAGCCTGTCGATTTGTCGCCCCTCTTATTGAGAGTAATCTGAGCGGCTTTTATGTAATCGGCATTTTTACTTGTAATAATGTCACCGGGATAAAGTCCCACAAGGTGAGATATATGGCGGTGCTTCTTTTCTCCTATATCTCCGTAATATCTTTCTTCACGGAATTCCTTTATCTGTCCCGAAAGTCCTATAAGAACGGGGGAGAGCTTGGGGAGGCTTTCCTTCAGAAAATCCGTAAATTCATCGGTTTTGCCGAGTGCCTCGGCGGCTTTTATCGTGTCCTTGAAGCATTGATAAATCATTTGCTGGTCGAAGGCACAGCCCTTTGTATGGTAGTATTTATCGTTGTGGCATTGCTCGGGGGAGGCGGAGTATTTTGAAAGAAGAGTTCCGTCCTCCTGCTTTTCAAGAATTTTTGAAAGAAGCACGGACATATTGTAAAGTGCCTCAAAGCCCGTGCTTTCAAGGAATTCGGAATCTCTCGTAAATTCATAGAAATCATCAAAAAGCTTTACGGTGAAGGCACCCGTGCCTGCCCCCGAATGTCCCGTCTTCGGGTCGGGAAGCGGAGCCATATCGTAAAGCCAGCCTGCCGTTGCAATTGCAATACCGTTATTGTCGGAATACTGCTCGGGGAAATAGCTTTTTACGTATTCGTCAGCGTGCTGTCTTGCAAGTGCCTTATAAGCGTTATAGTACTCAATATAAGGCAGGAAGCATTCGTGAAGATTTGTATTGAAGGCAGGCCAGTAGTTCATCTGCACGTTAATGTTGTGCCAATAGCCTGCCGACCAGGGGGAGGAATCGTAGCGGTTCCATATTCCCTGAAGGTTTGCGGGTCTGCCGCCGGGGCGAGAGGAGCTGATAAGAAGATATCTGCCGTACTGGAAAACAAGCTCCTCGGCAAATGCTCTGTGATTGCCTCTTCTGTATTCCTTCAGAAGCTTATCGGTGGTAATTCGGGGGCACTCATCGGTGAGCGATACGTCCGCAGAGCCGAATAAAGCCGTGTAGTCCTCAATATGTCTTTCAAAAAGCGTATCAAACGACAGGTCAGCGGCATTGTTTAACAGCTTTTCGACCATCCTGTGAGGGTGAGGGAAGCCGTCAAGCTTTTTCTTGGGATCCTTTTCAAGAAATACCTTGGGGTCACTCTGATAATTCGTACCGCAGCAAAAAAGCATCACTGCGCTGTCACAGTCTTTTACAGTAATACTGCCGTTTTCGCAGACTGCCGTGCCGCCCTGCGGCAAGACCCTTAATCTGCCCTCAAACAAAATACCGTAGTATTCCATTTTTCCGCTGATAACAAGAGTATCGCTTTCCGTGAATATTTCAGAGACCTTTCCCATACCGTCTCCTTCCTTGAAAAGATACGGGCGGTCAAGTGAAACAGCACCTCTGACGGTGAAGGAAATACTGCCCCTCTTATCGGCCGAAATCCTCGTTACGAAGACGTTATCGGGATAAGAGGCAAAATGCTCCCTTGTAAATTTTACATCCTTGTATTCATATTCCGTTTTGCAAACCGCCGTGTTGAGATTGAGCGAGCGGCTGTAATTCTTTACTCTTTTGTGTCCGAAATCAAGATATATGCTGCAAAAATTGCTGAGTCCTGCCGCACCTCCGGGATAATCGTCACAGAAGGTACAGGGATTAGAAAGGCTGTTTTCCGTAATCAGCAGTCTTTCAGTATCGGTTCTTCCGAATATGCTGATTCCCATATAGCCGTTGCCGACAGGCAGGGACCATCTTTCCCAGCCGTCCTCGGGAATATTGCATTTTTTGTGGTCTCTCAAAAACAGCTCGTCATTTGTAAAGGGGGTCTGTTTCGTGTAAAAAAGCGTATAGTCCTTCATATTTCAGCTCCGTATAATATGTTTAGTGAATGATGCACACCGTCGGGAGTCAGTCCTCCCGTAACAAAATTTGATATTATTTGCCTTTTGCAATTAAGCGGTCAGCACCGAATCTGATTATAATATACGCAAATAACGAAATCAACAGATTGCGGCAAGTGTGTTTTATTTTGTTGAATATATATAATTGCGGCGGTTTTGAACTGTTGCTTCTGCACACCGAATACCTATATACCCGATGAAGCAAAGAAAGCGGAAAATTTCACAAAAGCTTATGGGGCTCTTCGTAATTAATTTTTCCGAAGAGCCCCTTTTCTTATATCACTTTATGCATAATTGATTTTTTTTGTTTTTTGTTCGGAATTTATCAGTCGAGTCCTACGGCTTTTCTGAGTATTCTTCTTGCATCATCGGCAGTAACCGAATTGTCGGCATCAACGTCGGCTGCTGTCCTTTCAATGCTGTTGAGGCTTTCAAGCGAAACAGCGGTACGAAGAGCAAGTCTTGCATCGTCTGCCTGAATCAAGCCGTTTCCGTCAACGTCGTAAAGCACGATTACAGAATATTCGGAAAGAACCTGTGAGTTTTTGTCGAGTACCTGAATCAGCATCTGAGTGCCCGCATAATCAGAATCGTTAAGTGCTTGTGCATCGCTTGAAAGAATTGCAAAATATTCGTTTCCGATATGGCTCTTAACCTCGGAAATCAAGGTTTTTGCAGGAATAATAACGGTTTTGGCATCGTGAGAAACGGTATATCCGCAGGAAGCGTTCAGCATAAGCTCCTTTATAACAGGCTTGGGCATAGGATATGTGCAGATATCGCACTTTTCGTCGCCGTTCAAATCCTTATGATTTTCCTTTGCGTATGTGATTTCACCGCATTCGCTGTCTGTGCAGACCTTCCAATGCTGATCAGCATCGGTTTGCCAGCCTGAGGGCGTGTGAGTATGGGGTACAGGTACGGTGAATTTATAGCCTATACAAGCATTAACGTATGAGTCTGAGCCGTATTCTATAGCATCCTTGCCGTTGATTGTGGCTGTGATTTCCTGATAGCCGCCTTCTACATTAAAGAAGTATTCATCACAGGCAATAAGATCAATCTGTACGGTATAGTTGTGTCCTGCAACAAATTTATCTGTTTCGGAAAGCTTTACAGCAGGAGTAACGGAATTATCATACCATTTTACTTCATAAATCTGATAGCCTGCCTTGGTGCTTTCTGCCGTCATATCGGGAGTGGCACCTGCCACAGGCTCAGTAAGCCCCGTAACGATTACTTTCTCAACGCCTGTTTTGAAGCGGTAAAAAATCGTTGCTTCATCTCTGCCGCCTTGACTGTAAACACCTGAGAGTCTTCCGTTTATTCTTGCGGTAATGTCGGGGATATCATAATCGGGGTCAGGTCGGAAGCTGTTGTTTCCCGTGGGTTTCAGAGTAATATCTACGGTATATTCTCTGCCCTCGGAGAAGCTTGTGATGTTATAGATGTAATCTTTGTATTCGCCTGTTGTGTCCTTCCATTCAACATCAACAACCTCATAGTCAGGTGATGAGGATACTGCTGTCTTCATTGCAGTACCGCCTGCAACGGGCTCAACCACTCCCGTGACAGCAACTGCTGTGATATCCTCGGGTACGGTATATACGTAGATTATCTGACAGTCCTTGTCGGTTACGTTAAGGTAGACCTCGGCTTCTTCACCGTTGATTTTTGCTTCGGCTGAAACCTCATTTGACCAATTGACCATAAAGCTATAACCGTTCTTTGCTTTAAGCCATACCTTAACCTCATAGGCTTGACCTGCCTCGAAGGCTTCTGCAACGGGAAGCTCAGAGCCGTAGCCGCCGTTTTTCGTCCAATCAATGCCGTAGGTGTCAAGCTCATAGCCGATACCGTCAATTTTACAGGTGTAGTCAGCGTGATTTCCTGCCTTGGGAATTTCAATATCGCTGACGGAAACTACTCTTATTACCGAATCTGTGGAATAGGTCATTGTGATGCCTGCACTTGTTCCGTCTGTGAAAGCAGGTATCAGCTGAGCATTAACGTTGTTGATTTGTGCGGTAAATGCAGGCAGGTCATCCTCGTCGGTTTTCAGCTTGTTACCGGCATTTGCACGGACGTATATTTCAAGAGTGTAACTATGATTAGGCTGGAATATATCACCTGCGGACAAGCTCTCGCCTGCAGTATCGTCATGCCAGCTCACCGTTGAAACAGTATAACCTGTACCGGCAGGAGCTGCATCAAAGCTTACCTCTTCACCCGTCTGAGGAATTTTTACATCGGTGATTCTTACCGTGTTTACTGTGAAATAATCGCAAGCGTCGAAGGTATAGCTTATAACAAGAACGTTCTTTGCATTGTAGCCATCTCCGTGGATAACTGTAACGGTAGCTCTTTTACCGTTAACATAAGCGGCAACGTTGGAGGTATAGTTATCAGCCGCATCAAATATGTAGTCTTCCTTTATCTGGACAACAACTGAAAAGGTATACTGCACACCTTTTTCAAACGTATCGGTTTTTTTCAGTATTGTTGGTGTACTGCCCTTCTTGTATCTCCATGAGACACCGTTTATCATTTTATCGGCTTCATCAAAACGTGTTGTTTTTTTGCAGTGGATATCGTATATAGCAGAATAATCCGGCGTAACACCGGGACGGGGCTTGTCAATTTCAAGGCTTATTTGTGAGACCTGTGTGGGAGTTGCCGCCGTAGAGAGCACCTCAAAGGCGGGACAGACTCCGAGAATCATCAATAAGCAGAGAATTACGGAAAAGATTTTAGCTGTCTTGCTGTGTTTTTGCATTTTTTGCTCGCTCCTTTTCGTCGGATAAAATGTTATTGACCTGACGGATTTTTTTTGTTAAAATAGCAAGGAATAAGACAAAATAAAAATAAAGGTCTTATTCCGAGTACAGTAACTGATTTTATTCTAATTCAGTTTTTTATATATGTCACCACACTTATGTGCAAAAACAGGTGTGGTTTTTCCCGAAAACAGCTGAAAAAGTGTGGGAAAAAGTGTGGGAAACTTTATTTTTTATATTTCGGAGTATTTATGAGAAAAAATGTATTTTGGATTCTTGCCCTTGTGTCGGCATTTTTTACGCTGACAGGCTTTTCTTCGACAAGCACTAAAGCGGTAAGCGGTTCCGTCGTATATGCGGTGATCGCTGTTTTTTCCGGTCTGGTTTTTCTCGTATACGTTTTTTTCATAAAGAAAAAATCTCCTTGGTTTATCGTTTTGTTTTTATCGATTCTTGTTGTCAACGTAGGCTATTTTTCTTTATCCGTTTCTAAAACGCTTGCTGAAGCGTTGCTTGCAAACAGAATATCGTATCTCGGCTCTGTTTTTCTTCCGATGTCAATGCTTCTGATGATACTTGAGGTAACGAAAACGAAATACGGAAATCTGTTAACGGGCGGACTTGTCTGCGTAGGAATAATAATGTTCCTTATTGCCGCAAGTCCGGGGTATCTTGACGTTTATTATAAAGAGGTAAGTCTTATTACCGTAAACGGAGTATCAATGCTTGATAAGGTATACGGCCCTTTGCATATACTTTATCTTTTCTATCTTCTGATATATTTTTCTTTAATGGCGGCTCTGACTGTTATAAAGGTTGCAAAAAAGAAAACGGACAGCCCCGTGCATGCGGCAGTTCTGCTTTTCTCCGTTTTTATAAACATTACGGTTTGGCTGCTTGAACAGCTCGTAAAGATTGACTTTGAGATTCTTTCTGTTTCCTACGTCGTTACCGAGGTATTCCTTCTTATGCTGTGTTTTCTTATGCAGGAAAACGAAAAGCGGACGGTGCAGACTGCCGTCCGAGAGAGCGCAGAGCTTCCTTTGCAGGATTGTGTACGGGAAGCCGTGACGGCTGCAGAGAATAATGAGCTGACAGAGGATAACCCCGTTCCGTTCATTGAAAACGAGCAGTACAGCGTATTTACGGACGGACTCGGACTTCTTACCAATACGGAAAGAAAGGTTTTTGATTATTATGTGGAAGGCAAGTCCACCAAAGAGGTGCTTGCTCTTTTGGATATAACCGAAAACACGCTGAAGTATCACAATAAGAACATTTACGGTAAATTAGGCGTTTCATCAAGAAAGCAGTTAAAGGAAATTGCCTTTATCGTTTTTAATTCAAAGTAAAAAAAGTGCTGTTATCAGAATATCCCTTTGAGGGGCTGATAACAGCATTTTTACTTTGCTTTATAGAAAAATCCTTATAATACCCACCCAAAAAAAAGATTTGTGGTAGGGGGTTGATAAATCGTACGATTTTTTCTTATTCGGTTTTCCACAAATCGGGATTATAAAAGTAAAGAGGCTTCCAGGGTCTTTGATAATCCGTACCCACTCTCTTATATCCGAAGGCGGCTTCGCAATTGCCGAGAAGCGTTGCGTTGTCAATTCTTGCCCAACCCTCGTCGGCTTCACCTTTTTCAATTCCGATATGATAATTCGTGCTTTCGGGAACGGTGAAATCAAGCTGAACGTCCTCCCAATCGGTGTTGCAGAAGTCCTTTTTTGCCACAAGCTCGCCTGTTTCAAGATTTCTGACAAACATACGGCACTTTACTCCCGAGGTCTGAACCCTTGCCCGGAAGCAGCAGGGCTCCGCAGAGGAAACGTAAAGTCCCTGATAAATTGCGGCATCACCCTCGTCAAGATGTGAAATATAGCCGTAAGCCTTTCCCTGTGAGCCGCCCTCCGATTCGGGCATATCGTTTTCGTAATATCCCACGCCTACTGAATCGGGATTGCCGTTTTTTCTGCCGCTCCAAAAAACGAAGCCGCCGTTTTCAAAGCCGCCGTTTATAAACTGCTTTGATGAATGAAAGAAATTCATATCGGTTATCTGCGTCTCAAAGAAATTAGGCTCAATAGCATCAAAGGTATTGTTTTCAAAACGGAAATGCGTTACGGGCGGATAGCCGTTTTTTGTGGTGTAGGGATTATAATTCCAGTTGCCGATAGTCTGAAAATAGTTATCGTGTACGTAGACGTTTCTGACCTCTATTTTGCTTTGGTCGGGACAGTCAATACCCCATAAAATCATACCGAATGCCTTACAATGGTCAGATTCGAGATGATTATGGTCTATCTCTATATTAAGAGATGCCTGCGGCTCGTCCGAGGACCACCATTCGCTCTTTCTCGGGTCCTTGTATGAAGAGAAGATATATACAGAATCGTCACCTGTATGCATAGTACAGCCTGTGATTCTGATATTCTGACAGTTCATAAGGCAGATGCCGTCTCCGTTGCCGTAGCTCCAATTATCTATTTTTACGTCTTTTATAAGTCCGTTTTTGCTTGTAAAGGGCATCATAGCGTAGGAATGATAATCCGTAATATGAATATCGGAAATCACGAAGCCGTCTACTCTGTAAAAGCCTATGGGACAGATTTTCATAATAAGCTCAGGCACGGTATCGGGCATCATTCTTACGGTGCCCCTGCCCGTTACCTTTATATTTTTCGTTCCCTCGGGTGCGAATATCAAGGGGAAGTTATAATACCACAGATGGCTCCATTTAATATCGGGTGAAATATTATGTCCGTATCCGGGCTTGTAGGGGATATATCCGCCGTTTACAGGCTTTACGTAATCCTCCTGCGAGCTGCTCTGAAAAAGCTCGGCTCCGTCCTCAAAATGAAGCTCGGTGTTGTCTCTTAATACGATACCGCCGCTCAGAAATACTCTGCCTTGTGGAAGAATTACTTTTCCTCCGCCGAGAGAGTGAACGTAATCAATGGCAGACTGAATGGCAGCACGGTCATTGGTGACACCGTCACCCGAAGCCAGAAACGGCGCATCGGTAACGTATACGGAATTTATTGTATCAGACATATTATTGCCCCCTTTGTTTGTCGTGACAGTATTTTAACATAATAAATGCTTGCAGACAAGCCGCATCAGCCGAAAAGATTTCGTATTTATCATAATATGCTGATTTTTTGCAGACGGATTTTTCGGTTGAGCATCTTATATTAAAAACTGCCCTCACGGGGAGGGCAAGAACTATTGTTAAATTATAACTTATAATATTTTAGATTTAAGCACTAAACCTTTTCTCATAGCACGGGATAATTTTCCCGCTTCTTCGGATAATTTCAAAAAATAATCTTTTAAAAGTTCAGGATGAAAATTCTTTTCTTTAATATATGACTGCAAATATTTAATTATTGTTTTTCCATCCATATACATTTACCTCACTCGATATTCTTATTATTATAGTTTTACCGTCGCCCTAACCAAACAAATCAACTTGTATACATATCCTTGCGCTTTTAGGCTTCAAGTCCCGTCTTTTTACAGAAAAAAATTAAGGACTCACACGTAAGCGTAAGTCCTTAATTTGGTGCGAGAGACGGGACTTGAACCCGTACGGGATTACCACACGCCCCTCAAACGTGCGCGTCTGCCGATTCCGCCACTCTCGCATATCTGTTCGTTCGGAACATTTGGAATTATAGCACTTTGTTTTACCGTTGTCAATACTTTTTTTCGTTGTTTTGCGAAATATTTTTGACAGAATCTTATTTATTTTTCTGCTCAGCGAAAAATCAGTCTTGTATCAATACCGCCTTAAGGTTACACATTAGCTTTTTGGCGTGATACTACGTTAAGAGCACCACGCCAACGGGTGAATGTGTTTTGCTTTTCTCAGAAAATATCCTCCTTGAACGTGTTGCGGGCATTGAAGGCTTCAATGTGGCTTTTTTTGAATTCATCCGTATAATCGTAATTCCACAGATTAAAAATTCCTTCAAAGCTTTCGTTTGTTTCGTCGGGGTATATGAGTATTTTTGAGCTTTTAAGAGGGAACGTAAACATTACCGTTCCGTTTGAGGCGATATATACGTGCTTTGCAATTCTGCAGGCAACACGGTTTGCTTCTATTCTCGGATATTCCTCGTCAAATTTTATCTGAGTGACAGGGAAGAGGGCAACACTTGCTTGTGATCTTTCGTAAAAGCTCACGCTTGTTCCGTGATGTCCGTGGTGGGAAACCTGAACTATATCGCATCTGAGAAAGTTCGGAAAACGCCTTTCCGCAATAATACTTGATTTTGTGCTTGCGTCACCGGGAAAGCTTATTTTTTCTCCGTCAACGGTAACAATTGCCATAAGTGAGGAGTCGTTATAATCCTCAAGAGACTGAGGAAAAACGTCCTCGTGACAGCAAAGCACGTCAAATCTTATGCAGTCAATATAAAAGTACTGTCCCGCGTGGAGATAATATTTCGGAATATCGGTTCTTTTTTCGATTTCCCGGTTAAAAAGCTGTGTATGCTTAACGTCGGCAATAAGCCAGCTGCTTGCCGAAAAATGGTCCTCGGGCACGAAATTATAATAAAGCCCCTTAATTGTGACATCCTTGTTGTAAAGAATAAAATCAAGGCACTTGCATATATGGTCGGCGTGTCCGTGAGAAAGATACCAGCCGGATATTACCACGGGCATATTCTCGGGAGTTTCTTTTCTTAACAGCTCGTAAAGCCTTACGTCGTCTCTCAGCGAATAAAAGTGGGCGCTGTCGATAATTATGAAGGAATAGTCCGTGCATTGTATGATATAGCACATTCCGCAGTCAATAAGCGTGTGGTCTACCTCAAACTGCCACATTCTGACGGGGCACAGACCTGCCTTTTTGTATTCGGTGTTGAGAACCGCTGAACGGGAGTCTGATATCTGTCTGATTTCTCCCGATTCCTTATCGAAGGTGACAGCTTGCTGAAGGTTATCCTTTTTCAGAGTAGTGCTTGAAAAGTTATCTATGCACGATTCCTGTACCGTCACGTATCCTTCATTTCGGATACGCGACAGTAATTCCTTGTAATCATCGGCGTTTTTATTGTGCGAAAGCAGAAGCTTTATGCCATTCCCGCAATTGTATTGATTATTCATAGAAACCTCTTTTAACCGTTTGTGTAATCGGGCTTGCGCATAAACCAGGGAGTGAAGCCCTTTGCGGAAAGAAGCTTCTCAAACCACTTTTTATAGACAATTATAAGAGCGGTAATTCCTATGCCGATGGCTGTGAGCTTGATGCCCGTTCCGAGGCCTTTTGCCTTATATGTCATTGAAATATCGTGCTCACCGGCATCGATTTCAATGCCGATAAGTCCGCCGCCGACCTTTTTGATTCTGCCGTCCGTGATTACCTCGCCCGATTCCTCGTCAACCAGAGTATACGTGAGAGCTTCTCCGTCTACCGTGATTTCCCAGCTTTCATCGTAAGGAATTGATGTCCAGAGGACCGCATTGTCGTTCGTCACGTTTATTTTTCCTGCAAGCGAGGTCTCTTCAAAGGAGGTCATTTCAATAGTGCCGTTTTCAAGAATCTTATTGTAAGCCTCATTGAATTTTTCCTCGTCAAGCTTTGCGGCACAGAAGGTGAGGGTAGCAGTATTATTTGATGAGGGTACGGTATACGTAATAACCACTTCATCATCGGGGGTAAGCCAACCGAGATCAAGTATAAACGGCTGAATTGAGGAGCTGTTGTAGTTGTAATATAAATCTCCTGCGGAGATTGTAAGCGCCGAAAGCTTTGTGGAGCCGGCATAGATATAATAATTTCCTTCTTCCTCGGGCTTGATTTTTACAATTGCCTTGCCGTCGGAGCCGTTGCTGTTCTTTGAAACGGTGAAGGTAGAGGACGAATTTATAGAAGAAAGAGAAACATCCTTCATATTATCACCGCTGTATTCGGTAGCCTCAACGGGAATAAGAACGTCCTTAACACCGGTTGCGGATTCCATAAGATTATTCTGAACGGTAAATGGATTTGATGAATCGTAATTCCATTCAAATATACCCTTATCGATCGAGAACATAAGGGGCAGATAATAGTTGTATCTGTATGCCTCAAAGTCCTCATTCTTTCCGACGGAGGTATACGTATCGTCGTTCTGAATGAAATCCATATTGTCATAAACATATCTTATTGAGAACAATGAGTTGAATACGGCTGTCTGCGGATAGTAGGTGTAGCTGTTGATGTTATTGCCGAAAAGACCAAGCTTTTTCATTATTTTAGAGGTGCTGTCATAAGCCATTGATGAGAAAATAGATACACCGTTATAGCCGTACCAGGAGGCGTCCATTCTCGTTCTGAGCTTAGAAAGCTCGGTTCTGTAGAACAGCTCCGTGTCATCGCCTTCAACGCTTTCGCTGAGAAGCTGATAATTCTCATAATCCGAGGTATAAGCATCCTTGGGCTGCTGCATAACGATTTTCGGTGTATCGGAAGCAACAATTTCAAGAATAACGGTAAAGAACAGCAAAGCCGTAATAGCGTTTTTTCGGTATTTTTTCGAGCGCATCATACCGAATATTACGATATACAGAATTGCAAAAACGGAGCTTAAAATAATCGTAAGCTGATCGGCATTGGGAATCTCGAATTTCTCTGTAAGCACTAAGAAGCTTATCACGGCAAAGCCCATACCTATATAAGCCTTGTTGGAAAAATCTCCGATATGCCTGAATGCCTTGAAGGCTATGATAAGAAGAATAAAGCTGTATGCAAATGACCATCTGTAGGGAAGGTCATTGGGCATATGGAAGCCGTGCCAGATATAGTTGAAGTAGTTAAGTGCAAAGCCGCAAAGGCAGGCCATCAGCATTACTGCGGAAACGATCTTCTGCTTTCCGGGAATCTTATCCGAAAGGAAATAGAAGGGGAGAAGCATAACGGTAATAAGACCGCAGTATACGTTGGGAATAACGTTGTCGCCGCTGCTTCTGATAGTGGGCTCTATACCCGTAAGATGGTTTGCGATGAATCTGAATATATCGAAATACTGCTTGGCATCCGACGGGAAGGTGCCTGCCGTTGCAGAGGAGGACTGCAGACAGTAGTAAACGGGAATAAGTGCAAAAGCCGCAAGAAGGAAGCAGAGAATTGAGGACAATGCAAAGTTCCAGCCTGTTGTCCATAATCTGCTGTATGTCTTTTGCTTTTTCTGCTTCTTTTTGTTTTTCTTTTCGCTTTCGGTATTTTCGGATATGTCAAGGATTTCCGTGTATTCCTCCGCTTCGGCTGAGGCTTCGGTATCGGCAATAATAACCGGTGCTGCTTCCTCTGCTTGAGCCGGTGCTGCCGAAGGCTCGCCGGAAACCGTCGTGACTTCAGTCTGCGCCGCCTGTTCGGGTATAGCCGCTACAGTCTCCTCGTCCGTTATTTGTGCTTCGGCGGATATTTCAGCTACAGGCTCTTGTATATCGTCTGCAGGCTCGGGACGTGTGAGCTTTGAGGCAAGCTCGTATCTGCCGAAATAATAGTAAAGGAAATACATTACGGAGAATATGCAGACCATATAAGCCATATAGTAGTTTGTTATCATAGTATACGTCATTGTAACGATATACATAGCAGGCTTATTGAACTGAATGATTCTTTCGATTCCGAGCATAACGAGAGGGAAGACGGCAAATGCGTCAAACCACATTATGTTCCAGGAAAATGCAACGAAATAAGCTGAGAATGCGTAAAGCAGACCGAAAAGTATGCCTTCCTTTTTTGCACAGCTGTTGGATTTGTTTATATAGTAAGTAAACGTACCTGCCGCAAGCATTTCCTTGAGCATTATCATAATTGCAATAGCCTCGGGCATATTCTTGTGACCGCAGATAAGCATTACGAGAGCAAAGGGACTGCTGCAGTAATTGAAGAAATTACCGAGGAAGGATGCGCCGAGACCCGAGGTCCACGAATATATAAGGCTTTCTCCGTTTATTATTCTGTCAAAAACCTCAGCATATAACGGACCGTACTGATGATACAGGTCCATTCGCAGAACCGTGAGATCTCCGAATACGAGTGTATTCTGATGGAAAAGATAGATAACAAGCATTATTCCCGCGGCAAAAGCGGCAGCAATAAAGCTGTATTTCAGCTGCTGTGAATGCATCTGCTCTGCCGTTTTTCTTTTCAATAAAGGACTCATAAAAAAAATTCCTTTCAAAAGTATTATTCTTCCGTTGTCTGAGGCTCATTCTGATCCTCTGCGCTTAATACGGCACCCGTACCGGGCAGAGTCTTTGTGCGGTATCTTGCAGGCTTTTTGAATCTGTCCTCACGGAAGTCCTCGACGGCTGTTATCTTATGCCCCTTTTTGAGAGTCATTACGGCAACGCCCTGAGTATCCTTTGCCGCCTTTGAGGCAATTGCTCCCGAGTGGAAGCAGAGATATCTGCCCGCTGACGTTGAAATTACAAATTCCGCATCCTCCGTTACGTATCTGAAGGCTACGGGAACGGATTTGTCCGAATAAGCCTTTATAAGCTTCTTTCGGTTGGTTTTCGTTTCATAAGAGGAAACGTCAATCTTTGCAACCTTGCCGTTTTCAAAAAATACGAGAATATATCCCTTGTATTCGCTGACAACAGCCATAAAAACTGCAGTTTCACCCTCGTCCATCTGAAGCCTTGTAGCGACAAAATCACCGAGAACGCTTGCCTTGCATTCCTCAAACTCCGAAACGCGGGATTTGTAGCATTGGTTCTTGTTCGTAAAGAACAGAAGCTCTGCGTTATTTGATACCTCTGAAGAGAAAATTATTTCATCTCCGTCCTTGAGCTTATGGTTGTTGCCCATTCTCCAGGACTGATGGGATATTTTCTTGAAGTAGCCTTCCTTTGTGAAGAACGCCATTACGGAGTAATCGGGAATCTCCTCCGAATCGTCCTCCTCTTCCATTTCGGATTCATAGATAATATCCGTTTTGCGGGGCTCACCGTATTTTTCGGAGACCTTTTTCAGCTCTTCAATAATAAGCTTCTTGATTCTGTTTTTGCTTTCAAGAATATCCTCAAGGTCCTCTATCTGCTTTTCGAGCTTTTCAATATCCTCAAGTCTTTTGAGAATGTACTCACGGTTAAGATGGCGAAGCTTTATTTCCGCAACGTATTCCGCTTGAATTTCATCAATTCCGAAGCCTATCATAAGGTTGGGAACAACCTCTGCCTCCTCTTGTGTCTGTCTGATGATTTTAATTGCCTTATCTATATCAAGCAATATCTTCTGCAGAGCCTTTAGAAGATGAAGCCTGTCCTTTGCCTTTTTCAGTTCAAAGTAGGTTCTTCTTTTGACACATTCCGTTCTGAAGGCAATCCATTCGTTAAGCAGGTCGCCGACGCCGAGTGTCATTGGTGTACCGCCTATGAGAACGTTGAAATTGCAGGGGAAGGGATCCTCAAGGGGAGTCTTTTTATAAAGCGCGGAGATAACCTTCTGCGGATCTGAGCCTCTTTTAAGGTCGATGGTGATTTTAAGACCCGAACGGTCGGTTTCGTCTCTTATGTCGCTGATTTCACGGAGCTTTGAGCCTTTAACAAGCTCAATAACCTTGTCGATGATTGCTTCACACGTGGTCGTAGGGGGAATTTCCGTTATGTCAATACAGTTGTTTGCCTTATCGTAGGTGCATTTTCCTCTGACACGTACGGAGCCTCTGCCCGTAGAATATATTTCTCTGATTTTTACGGGATCGTAGATACACGCGCCGCCGCCGCTGAAATCGGGAGCCTTGAGTGTCTCCGTGCAGTCGTGGTCGGGATTCTTGATAAGCTCAATGGTGGTATCGCAGACCTCTTTTAAATTAAAGGAGCAGATATTGCTTGCCATACCTACGGCAATACCCGAGTTTGAGTTTACGAGAACGCTGGGGAAGGTTACGGGAAACAGCACGGGCTCGGGTATCGTATTGTCATAGTTAGGGACAAAATCAATTGCATCCTTGTCAATATCTGCAAAAAGCTCACTGCAGATGGATGCCAGCTTTGCTTCCGTATATCGGGAGGCGGCATACTGCATATTTTTTGAATATGCCTTGCCGAAGTTACCCTTTGAATCAACGTAGGGGTGTAAAAGTGCCTCGTTGCCCTTTGTCAGTCTTACCATCGTTTCATAAATGGGGCCGTCACCGTGAGGATTGAGCTTCATAGTCTGTCCGACGATGTTTGCGGATTTTGTTCGGGCACCCGTCAGAAGCCCCATTTTATACATAGTGTAAAGAAGCTTTCTGTGAGAGGGCTTGAAGCCGTCAATTTCGGGAATGGCACGTGACATAATAACACTCATAGCGTAGGGCATATAGTTTACTTCAAGAGTGTCCGTAATAAACTGATTTGCAATTTCTCCCGCACCTGCTATATGAGCATTGGGGTCCACGGGAGCCGTGCTTTTATTCTCCTCTTCGGGAGTTTTCTTTTTTCTTGCCATATATAGTCCTTTCAGCTGAGATCAGCCATATCAATATATAAGTGACCGTTTTGTGCAATATGGTCCTTTCTGCCCTGAAGATTGTCGCCTAAAAGAAGGTCGAATTTGTCTGCAATTGCAACAGGGTCGAAATCGGGTTCGATTTTAATAAGACGGCGGGTTTTCGGATTCATTGTTGTAAGCCACATCATATCCGCATCGTTTTCACCGAGACCCTTTGAACGCTGTATGGTATATTTTGCATCGCCTATTTCCTCAAGGGCCTCGAGCTTCTCTTTTTCGTTGTAGGCAAACCACGTGTGCTTGCCCGACGTGATTTCATAAAGAGGAGATTCTGCAATATATACCTTTCCTGCCTTTATTATTGACGGCATAAGCGCATAAATCATAGTGAGAATAAGTGTTCTTATCTGGAAGCCGTCATAGTCGGCATCGGTGCAGATTATGACCTTATTCCATCTGAGATTGTCAATGTTGAATTCGGGAACGCCCTTGACTGCCTTTCCCGAAACCTCAACTCCGCAGCCGAGAATCTTTATAAGGTCGGTTATGATTTCGCTTTTGAATACCTTTGCAAGGTCGGCCTTCAGACAGTTGAGAATTTTACCTCTGACGGGTATAACAGCCTGAAAGGCTGAATCTCTCGCCTGCTTACAGGCACCGAGAGCCGAATCACCCTCAACTATGAAGATTTCTCTTTCATTAACGTCCTTACTGCGGCAGTCAACGAATTTTTCAATACGGTTGAGCATATCGTTGGAGCCGGAAAGAGCCTTCTGAACGTTTACTCTTGTAGCCTCTGCTCTGACGCGGGAGCGCATATTGATAAGTATTCTTTCGCATATTTTGTCTGCGTCAAGCTTGTTTTCTATAAAGTATATTTCCAGCTGATGCTTGAGGAATGAGGTCATAGCCTCCTGAATGAATTTGTTTGTAATTGCTTTTTTCGTCTGATTTTCATAAGAGGTCTGCGTTGAGAAGGAGGACATAACAAGCACAAGACAGTCATCTATATCCTGAAAGGTTATTTTCGGGTCCGTTTTGTTATATTTTCCGTTCTGCTTCATATATGAATCTATCTGAGAAACGAATGCGCTTTTTACCGCCTTGTCAGGTGCGCCTCCGTGCTCAAGATAGCTTGAGTTATGATAATACTCCTTCATTGACATCTTATCGGAAAAAGCCAGGGAAACAAATATTTTAACCTTGTATTCGGGCTTGTCCTCGCGGTCCTTACCGCTTCTTTCGCAGGACCAGAACTGAATGGGAGTTATTATCTTATTATCTGCTACCTCACTCAGATAATCGACGATACCGTTGTCATAGCGGTATTCGTAGGTTTCAAATCTTGATTCGGAAAGCTGATTTTTAAGAACAAAGCGGACACCGTTGTTTACGACTGCCTGCTTCTTCATAACAGTCTGGAAATATTCAAGAGGAATTGCAATATCGGTAAATACCTCTAAGTCGGGCTTCCAGCGGATTCTCGTTCCCGTATCCTTCTTATCGTAGGGCTCCTTTTTCAGTCCGCCGATATTCTCACCCTTTTCAAAGTGAAGGGTATAGCAGTAGCCGTCGGTGTGTATTTCCGCATCCATATATTCCGATGCGTACTGTGTTGAGCAAAGACCGAGACCGTTAAGACCAAGTGCAAACTCGTAGCTGCCGCCGTCATTGTTGTTATACTTGCTTCCCGAATACATTTCACAGAAAAGAAGCTCCCAGTTATACCTGTTTTCCTTTACGTTGAAATCAACGGGCATACCTCTGCCGAAGTCCTGTACCTCAACTGAGCCGTCAAGAAATCTTGTTACGAAAATTTTATTACCGAAGCCTTCTCTTGCTTCATCTATGGAGTTGGAGATAATTTCAAATACCGAATGCTGACATCCCTCAAGACCGTCATCTCCGAAAATAACGGCGGGTCTTTTTCTGACTCTGTCCGCACCCTTCAGTGCAACTATGCTTTCGTTGCCGTATTCTGCTTTCTTTGCCATATTTTCCTCCGGATATATTATTTCAACATAATATAATACACTATTTTAATAATATAAGTCAAGTTTATATAAAATCAAAGGTAATATCCGCCTCTTCCGAGAAGCGGCGCAGATATTCTTTAAGAAATTCAGTTCGCTTTTTTGCCTCTTCCTTTGCCCCTGCTGTGTTCATCAGAGCCTCAAGCCGTAAAAGCTTCTGATAAAAGTGGGCAATCCCCGAATTGCCGTTTGCGGCGAAGCTCTTGTCTGCGTCCATTTCGGTATAAATGGGCCTGCCGTGACTGCCGCCCCAGGCGAAGCATCTTGCAATACCTACGGCTCCGAGAGCGTCAAGCCGATCTGCATCCTGAACGAGCTGTCCCTCGGGGGAATCGGGTATTTTTCCATCTGAAAAGGAAACGCTTTGTATTATCCTTAAAATATGTGAAGCTTCATCCTCGGGAATACAATACTTATTCAATACCGCTTTGGCATTATCAAGGCCCTTATGCGTTTGGGGCGATATTTTTTTATCGTCGAAATCGTGAAGAAGCGCAGCTGCAGAGATTATAAAAATATCTCCGCCGTGCCTTTTCTGCAGCATAAGAGCGTTTTTCAGGACTCTCATAGTATGAAGCGTATCGTGCCCCGAAAATTCATCAGTAAAAAATTTTTCGGCTTCTTTTTTTATCTCGTTAATAATGATTTCTCTGTTTATTTCCATAAGCTGTCACCATAGGGTGACGGTAATGATCCGAACCGTGTTTTTTATCGGCTGATTTCCGTCACTTCTTCGTTAAAATACTCGTCAATCCGGAAGGATTGACTCCGTTTTTGCCTTGAATTGTCAAAAATCTTCTCGATAAAAAATCTTCGACCTGAAAACAAAGATTTTT
>JAZNFG010000095.1:0-5001 GCA_045589015.1 Acutalibacteraceae bacterium | reverse complement strand
CCGCAGAGTGCGAAATCCTTTTTCCTTCTTAAAGCGCAGGAGATTTTTAAGAACCCTCGCCGGGGGTTCTTAAAGTGCGAAGCACTATTAATAGAACTTTTCTGAGATATCCCCCAAGTTTCCGTGAAGAGTCATTTTTTTTGCCTTATGCAAGAAGTCGGTATCCTCGTCGGCTCCCCGAATCAGCTACCGTGGGAAGACTTTGTTTTCAGCCGACGTCTTGCTTCTTCAAGGATTACCAAAACTATCGGTATGAGTATCAGCTGAACGGCGATTCCCGGAAGCGCATTTGCCACGGCTCCCGCCCAGAATGCAGAGAGACCGAAACGGGTCGTATCAAGTCCCATACAGAGAAACTGTACGATGCCCCATACGAGTCTGCCTGCTATCATTGAAGAAATAAGAGAAACGTAAATGTATATCTTCTTTTTCGGAAGCGCGCGGTACAAAAGACCCGACAAAAATCCGTATGCCGCAAGCTCAAACGCCATTGAAAAGGCAGTAGGAAAAAACGGAGGCATACCGAGAATCAGAGAACGAAGAAGAGGTGCCGCAACACCAACTGCAAGCCCCCACGGAGCTCCGCAGATAAATCCGCACAAAAGCACGGGAATGTGCATAGGACACAGCATTGAACCTATTTGGGGCACCTGACCCGTCAGAAACGGCATCACGAAGGCAAGGGCAAGAAACATCGCAGACAACGAGATATTAAGGGTGGTATTTTCTTTTTTCATAGGAGGTCCTTTCTGACAAAATTAAAAGGCGCAGTTATCTCCTCTGAGAAAACAACACCTTCATAGTATCAGTATAAATTATATCAAAGCTTAAATATAAAGAACTTCTGTTCTTTTCGGCTGCTCTTCTGAACAGCTGAGATTATTATAGCATCTGTAAAGCAGGGATTCAAGAGCTTTTGTCAAAAATTTCCTGAAGCTTCCTTAAAGAGTCATCAATAAGCGCACTTACGGAAAGGTCGGGCACTCCCGCAATAAGATTTTCGCATTTATTTACGGGAATTAAAATTTTAACAGCATTACTCTGCCCCACCGCCACTGCCATAGCAGGGGTTATCTCACCGTACAGGGAATCTGCAATTACTATTCCGACGGGGCCTATAACAACGTCAGCCCTACGGCAGGCTGTAATCACGGGATTTTCACCCGTTGCCGCCTTTTTTGCGCCCGCCTTTACCATAGCGGTTGTAGCGGTAGCATTCGTACCCACGGCGGTCACGTCCGCCGAAAACCGACGGCTTATTATAGCCTTTATAAGCTGACTTCCCAGCTGTCCGCCTTGTCCGTCAATTACAAGAATATTCATACAGAGAGCTCCTTTCGGGGGGGGATTTGCGATTTTGAAATCGACGGCAAATGAATAGTGAAAAGTGAATAGTGAAAAGTGAATAAGTAAAAAATTCCGTCCACTTTTGTGAACGGAATTTTTTGGTGGGAACAACAGGGCTCGAACCTGTGACCCCCTGCTTGTAAGGCAGGTGCTCTCCCAGCTGAGCTATACTCCCAAACGGTGGTGCGGATGACGGGAGTCGAACCCACATGAATTTGCATTCACTAGGACCTGAACCTAGCGCGTCTGCCAATTCCGCCACATCCGCTCATATCATCGTACACTTTTGCCGACTTGCTTATATTACCACAAGTTCAATGATTTGTCAACCCCTTTTTGCAATTAATTTGACAAACGAAGAAAAGTATTATAATATAAAGAAAAAAGCACAAAAGGAGCGCGTTATGAAAAAATCAAAAGCAATCATCTCTGCGGTATCCGGCATCATAGGCGGCATTCTCGTTGCAGAAAATATATTTCTTGCAAAGGTAATAAATGAAGCTAAAAAGGATTACAAGGACGATCTCGATTATCTTTTTATTTTAGGCGGTCTTGTAATCGGAGAGGAAGCTCCCGGAGAAAATCTCGTCAACAGAATAGAAAAGGCGGCTGAATATCTCATTTCGCATCCCGATACGGTTGCAGTTGCCTGCGGCGGCTGCTTCAGAGAGGGTCAGAAAAAAAGTGAGGCTCTTATAATTAAGGAAAGGCTTGTTTCCAAGGGGATTGACGCAGACAGAATACTTCTTGAGGACAAATCCACAACGACCAACGAAAATTTCCGCTTCGGCAAGAAAATTGTCGAAGCACACAGCGGCAAAGAGCTTTACTGTCTGAACACAGGCTTTCTTTCAAGCGACTATCACCTGTTCAGAGCAGGTATAATTGCAAAAATCAACGGACTTGCGGGACTCAAAAAAATCGGCGCAAGGTCTCCAGCCAAAAGCTTTGTCAAGGGTGCACTCAGAGAGCTGGCAGTTGCACCTGACCTTATAAACAACGTAATAAACAGATAATTAATTTTTTCATTCTTGTGTATTTTAAGAGGGCTCGGCAAGCATCTTCACTTGTCCGGGCCCTCCCGCTTTCTATTGTGTTATGCGGTCTTTGCTTTTTAACGTCCCGCGTGTCAAAGTGCTTTACTCGGCTTCGTAGTGCGGGTATTCCTTTATGCAGCCGTCACAGCTTTCCTTTCGGCAATTTTTCGCGTGCGGACAGCCGATGCATTTTGCTCCGTTTTTCTTTTCCTTATAAATATAAATAACCGCAAAGCCTATTATTGCTATCAGCAGAATAATAAGAATTATATTTTCCATAAAGCCTTCCTTATACCTTTATTTCAGATTTTTTACGTAATTTTTGTTTTCCTGCCTTTTCACCTCTTATGCACAGTACGGCAATAACCACGGCAAACAGCACCACCGCGATGCCGCCGGGAATAAAGCCTGCGCCAAAGCTTTTTTCCGTAATCAGCGTGCCCGCCTGATAAACGAGATATCCCACGCTGAAGCCCGTCATAAGCTGAAGTGCTATTCCGCCGAGAAGCCATTTTGCGCTCTTCATTTCGGCATTCATCGCACCTATTGCGGCAAAGCAGGGCGGAGTGAAAAGATTGAACATAAGATAAGCAAGAGCCGCCCACTTGGAAATCGCCATAATTCCCGCTACCTCACCGCCTGCTCCCTCTATCATAGCAAGCTCCTCGGTATCTATGAGGTTTTCAAGTCCGACAAAGCATACGGCAAGAGTGCCTACCACGTTTTCCTTGGCGATAAAGCCGGTTACTGCCGCGGCGGCAAACTGCCAGGACAGCACTCCGACAACGGGTACGAGAAGATATGAAAACGGGGCGGCAATTACCGCAAGGATAGATTCGTCGGCACTTTCCGCTACCTGCAGCTGAGTGTTGAAGGACTGCATTATCTGCACGGCTGTATTACATACAAGAATAACGGTTGCAGCTTTTACTATATATGCCCAGCCGCGGGACAGCATAGATTTTACGGCACCTAAAAGAGAAGGCACCTTATATTCGGGAAGCTCTATTATAAAATAGGACTTTTTTACCGAATTGCCCGTAATCTTGTTTATAAGAAATGCGCCGATAAATATTATTACGATACCTGCAAAATACATAAGCGGTCCCACCCACGATGCATCTGAGAAAAACGCACCTGCAAAAAGTGCAATAACGGGAAGCTTCGCTCCGCAGGGCATAAAGGGTGCAAGCATAGCGGCGGCTCTTCTCTCTCTTTCGTCTCTTATGGTTCTGCACGCCATAACACCGGGTATGGCACAGCCCGTTCCGACAACAAAAGGAATAACGGATCTTCCCGAAAGACCCACTTTTTTGAAAATCGGGTCAAGCACTACCGAGACACGCGCCATATAGCCGCAGTCCTCTAAAAGAGCTATCAGAAAATACATTACCATTACAAGAGGGAGAAAGCCTACAACGGCAATAACACCTCCGATAACACCGTCAACAAGAAGTGACGACAAAAAGGGATCTGCCCCCTCAAAAAGAAGAGCAACTCTATCCTGACCCTTCTCCATAAGCGCCGTGAGATAATCAGCAATCCATACACCGGGGCCTGCCTGAGAAATCCAGAAAACGAGGAACATCACGATTGCAAAAACGGGAAGACCTACTGCTCTGCTTGTAAGCACTCTGTCAATTCTGTCCTGCACGTTGAATACGGAGGCTGATTTTTTTCTGCGCTCCGTTTCCTTTACAATTTTGTTTACAAAGGAATATCTTTCCTTATCGGCGGCTCTCACAGCCCTCTTATCCGACAAGTCGGAAATCTTCGGTAAATAGGGAGCAGACTGAATTTTTCCGACAGAAGCGACAGCAGCCTCTATCAGCTCGGAAAGTCCCTCGTCAGAGGTGGAAACTGTCTTTATTACGGGACAAAAAAGCCTTTCACTTAAAAGCTTTTCGTCAATTACCGTCTGTTTTTTATCGTTTATGTCCGTCTTATTAAGCGCAACAACCACGGGTATTCCCAGCTCCAGAAGCTGTGTTGTAAAAAACAGGCTTCTGCTGAGATTGGTGGCATCCACAATGTTTATTATAACGTCGGGCTTTGAGTTTTTAACGTATTCGCTTGTAACACTCTCCTCCGAGGTAAAGGGGGACATTGAATATGCCCCCGGAAGGTCAACTGCAACAAGCATACTGTCACCCGAATATGCCTTTTTTATAACTGCTTCCTTTTTATCAACGGTAACGCCTGCCCAGTTGCCCACCTTTTCGCTTTTTCCCGTAAGGGCATTATACATAGTGGTTTTACCGCTGTTTGGATTTCCTGCAAGTGCTATCCTCATATTATCCTCCGAAACTGATGTTAGCATCCGCTAACTGATATCTTCAAAAAAAAGCAGGGCGACGAGGTCTGCCCTTATAGTCTTACTTCACGTTATGCCCTTTAAAGCCCTAAGCATAAAAAAGGCTTTATTTCAAAATAAGGCTCGTATTATTACCGTTACGCTAGCGTGACGGTAATAATACGAACCGTGTTTTTTATCGGCTGATTTCCGTCACTTCTTCGTTAAAATACTCGTCAATCCGGAAGGATTGACTCCGTTTTTGCCTTGAATTGCCAAAAATCTTCTCGATAAAAAATCTTCGACCTGAAAACAAAGATTTTT
>JAZNFG010000094.1:0-9746 GCA_045589015.1 Acutalibacteraceae bacterium | reverse complement strand
AAAGCAAAAAGGATTTCGCACTCTGCGGAGTGCGACAAGAGGCTCTGCCTCTTGACACCGTGAGCTTTTGAAAAAGCGGGGCGAAAACTTTTAATTGGCACTTCCGTGCCCGCTTCAACCCCCAACTTTCCGTGAAGAACCAAATCTTTTTACGATATCGGAAATTCCTTCCTATAAAGCAAAGTAAAAGGCAGGTGCGCATCAGAACGCACCTACCCTTAATACTGAATTATTCGTGCTGAACAGGCTGTTTTTTGAGCCGTTTATCAGTCAAGCTCTGCAAGCTTCTGCTTGAAGTCCTCTACTCTTTCAGCAACGTTTGTGATGCCCATAGAATCAGCGATTGTCTCGATGAAGGGAAGAGCCTGCTCAAGTGTGAAGGGTCTTCCGATCTCAAGCATAGGATGATCCTTAGCCTCGGGAACGAGCTCGAAAAGGAAGTCAGCAGTCTTGGGATTGTCAAGAAGCTCACCGATAGTTGTTTCTTCAAATGAATACTTTGCCATAATTAAAAACTCCTTTTAGTGTGAAGCGCGGAAAGCGCGCATCACGTATTTTCAGTTATACTCAAAAAACGTAATTCCTTACATTTTTTCAAGCTTCATAAAGTCAACCTTTTCAAGGGGAGTGTGAGGCAGCTCATCCATAAAGATAATCTCTCTGGGAATTGAGAACTGGTTGAGGTTCTTTGCGCAGGCATCGGTAATCTGCTTCTTGTAATCCTCCTCGTCGCCCTTGATTTTAAGGGAAACGTAAAGTCTTACGAGAGGCTTGCCGTCTGCGGTCTCACCTCTGACCGCACAGGACTCCTTGATGAAGGGAAGCGTGTCCATAAGATTTTCGATATCAACGGGATAAACGTTGTAGCCTGAGATAATGATGATTCTCTTCTTTCTTCCGTAGAAGTAGAAGAAGCCGTCCTCATCAGCATAGCCAAGGTCGCCCGAAAGCACCCAGGGTGTGCCCTCCTCGTCATAGTAGATGCCGGCATCCTTGGGGCCGTCCTCTGTGAGATAGCCCTCCATCATAGTTGAGCCGGAAATTACGATTTCACCGACCTCACCCACGGGAAGTGCCTTGTGGTTGTCGTCCCAAATCTCCATACGCAGACCTTCAAGAGGCTTGCCTATTGAGCCGTCCTTATAAACCCAGTTGGTGTTAACACAGCAAACCGAGCCAACCTCTGTCAGACCGTAGCCCTGACGGAGTCTTGCCGAGGTTCCGTTTCTTTCAAGCATATTGTTGAATGCTTCAAGGAAAGCAGGGGAGAGGTCGTCACCGCCTACGAACATCATACGGGTATTTTTAAGATGGGGTCCGTCAAAGCCGGGAGTGTTGTAAAGCTTCTTGAACATATTGGGAATACCGCCGATGCCTACGACGTTATTCTTCTTATAAAGCTTCAGCACCAGCTTTGCATCAAACTGCATAAGGGGAATGATTCTGCCTGCGTTGCAAAGAGCCATGTGACCTGCAACAACGAGGCCGAAGGCGTGGAAGAAGGGGAGAATGATAATCTCGGCTTCTTCACCGGGATATTCGATGTGGTCAATATATCCCAGCTTGTGTACGTTTTCGTTGATAGCCTTGTTTGTAAGCTTAATGGTTTTACTTTTTCCTGTTGTGCCGCCGCCGTTGAGATAAACAGCAATATCGTCACAGTTGTTTACGCAGCCCTTGACGGTTCTGCCCTCGTACTTCTTGACAACGTCCTTGTAGAGAGTTGCGTTCTTGTAGCCGAGTATCTTTTCAAGAAGAGCCTCGCCTGCGCCTGCCGCAGCCTTCTTCGCGGGAGAAGCGTAGTCAGAGCATCTGCACAGAAGCACGGGAAGTCCGAGACTGTTTACCGCGTCAACGTTGTGCTGCTTGAGACCTAAAACTCCGAGACACATAATACCCTTTGAGCCGGATTCCTTAACGGTTTCGATAAGTGCCTCATCGGGGAGAAGAGGATGAAGAAAGTTTACTATTACGCCAAGCTTGTTAAGAGCATAAAAGGCTGTAAAGCTTTCAATGTCAGAGGGTACGAAAATTGAGTAAACGTCTCCTCTTTTAAGGCCGAGCTCCTTCTGGAAATAGCATGCAAGCGCCTCTGTATCACAGATGAATTTTGAACGCATTACCATTTCGTCCATGTGCTGTGCCTGCTTGTAGTCGCCGTATCTTTCGGTAGCTGCAAGATAGAATTCGTAACAGTTATAGTTTTTGGATTCTATCATATTGGAAAAAGGTTCTGTATGCATATTTTATCTTCCCTTCGATTTTTTAAAATCGTTTTTTCAGTCTGAAATTTTGTGACCGTTCTTGAGCTCAATTGTTCTCTTCATAAAAGGAATTCTGAGAACGCCCTCGAACTTATCGCCGTTGAAGGTAACCTCAGCCTCAAGCTCCTTGCCGGGGAGCATTGTGATCTCGCCCTTGCCCTTGAGTGTGTTACCGTTCTCAACGATGTCGTAGGTTCTTATCTTAACATCCTTGAGCTTGTCGGGGAGACGGAAATCAATGTCGTACTCGCCGTTATTGTCTGCGATAACAACAGTAATCTCACCCTTGAAGATCATCATATTTACCGATGTGACCCATGTGCCTAATCCGATCATAGTGAAAACCTCCTATTTAATTGTTTGTATACGGCTAAAATTATATCACGGAATTGTCGGGAAGATATGAACAATGTGTTAAATTTAGACCGTTAATTTGACATTTGTCTGTCGTTTTACTGATTTGCAAGCTTCTCAAGAGCCATAAAGTCTACCTTTTCAAGGGGAGTATGGGGAAGCTCGTCCATAAATTCGATAACTCTGGGAACGGAGAATTTTGAAAGATTCTTTTCGCAGGCTTCGGTTATTATTCTTCTGTATTCCTCCTCGTCACCCTTCTCGGAAAGTGAAACGTAAAGCTTTACGTAGGGCTTTGAGTCCTGCGTACCTCTTACGGCACAGGATTCCTTCACGAAGGAAAGGGTATCCATAAGATTTTCTATATCTACGGGATATACGTTATAGCCTGAAATTATGATAAGTCTCTTCTTTCTTCCTGCAAAGAAGTAGAAGCCGTCGTCGTCTCTGTAGCCAAGGTCACCCGAGCGAACCCACTTTACACCGTTTTCGTCTGTATAAAGACCTGCATCCTTGGGGCCGTCCTTGGTAAGGTAGCCTTCCATAATCGTAGGTCCTGAGATTACGATTTCGCCTACCGTGCCGTTGGGAACGGGATTGCAGTCGTCATCCCAGATATCCATTGTAACGCCCGCAAGGGGGATACCGATGGAGTTGTCCTTGTTCGTCCAGTTGGTGTTTGCACAGCAAACGGAGCCTACCTCTGTCAGACCGTAGCCCTGTCTGAGTCTTGCCTTTGTGCCGTTCTTGTCAAGCATTTCGTTGAATTCCTGTAAGAATGAGGGAGAAAGGTCGTCGCCGCCCGCAAACATAAGACGGGTGTGTGAAAGGTGGGGACCGTCAAAGCCGGGTGTATTGTAGAGCTTCTTGAACATAGCGGGAATACCTACAATGCCCGAGATTCTGTTCTTCTCGTAAAGCTTTACAACAAGCTTTCTGTCGAACTGCATAAGGGGAATGATTCTTGCGGCATTACACATTGTCATGTGCATTGCAACAACAAGTCCGAAGGCGTGGAAGAAGGGGAGAATGATGATTTCACCCTCGTCGCCGGGGTCGATAATGTGGTCAATGTAGCCGAGAGCGTGTACGTTCTCGTTTATAGCCTTGCTTGTAAGCTTGATTGTCTTGGATTTGCCCGTTGTTCCGCCGCCGTTGAGATATACTGCAACGTCGCTGCCGTTGTTTTCAACCGTGGGAACGGTTCTGCCGTGGTACTTCTTTACAACGTCCTTATAAAGGGTTGCGTTCTTGTAGCCGAGAATCTTCTCAAGCAGAGCCTCGCCTGCGCCTGCGGCAGCCTTCTTTGCGGGAGAAGCGTAGTCGGAGCAGCGGCACAGAAGCACGGGAAGCCCCGTCTTGTTTACCGCCTCAACGTTGTGCTGCTTGAGACCGATAAGTCCCAGAACCATAATGCCCTTGGAGCCTGATTCCTCTATCGTTTCAAAGAGAACCTCGTCGGGAAGCAGAGGATGCACAAAGTTTACTATTACACCGATTTTGTTCAGCGCATAGAATGCAACGATGCTTTCAACGTTTGTGGGGGTAAAGATGGTGTAGGCGTCGCCTCGTTTGAGACCGAGCTCCTTCGTGAAGTAGGTTGCAAGTGCTTCAACGTCTGCGATAAAGTCACTTCTTTTTCCGCGCTCGTCCATGTGCTGGTATGCATCATAGTCGCCGTAGATTTCTGTGGCTTTAAGAAAGAACTCGTAGCAGTTGAGTTCCTCTGCCTTGATCATCATATTCTGCGCTTTGTCTTCACGGAATCTGTTTTCAATCATAATTTCAGTCCTTAATTTTATTAGACTATTTGTGAGTCTTGCATATATTTTAACGAACAAGTGTCGGAAAATCAATATAAGTTTGACATTTTGTACTGTTTTAACAGTTTTGGAGTTTATGCAACATAAGTGTTAAAAATGTTTGATTAAATTATTAACAAATTGTTTACGGGGTGTTTTTCGCTGTTTTCGTTTATTTTACCGAAAAGGTTGACTTATTTTTAGTAAAACATTATAATTTATAATCATATAAGAATTTACCGGATACATTAAAGCATATATCAATTGAAGAAAGAAGGCATATTATGCGTATTCTGAAAATATTTTCCGCTCTTATTACCGTGGCGGCATTGGTGATTTTATCCTCCTGCTTCAGCTTTACCACCTTTGAGGAAATGCAGGGAAATACGAGCACTACGGCTTCAGACTATGAATATATAACGTCTGCTCAGCAGACTACTTCAATTTCTGCAGAAGCTGCTACGTCCGTCGTTTTGCCTGAGCTGACCACGGTGCCGCAGACTGCTCAGCCCGACGAGTCTCAGCAGACCACCGCCCCTGCTCAGCAGACCACCGCTCCCGCTCAGCAGACCACCTCTCCCTCGGAGCAGCCTTCGTCTGAACAGCACACCGAACAGTCGGGCGATGACCTCTCCTCATATTCAAAGCAGCAGATAATAGATTTTTATGCCGCCGCCGTCAATAAAACAAGAGCCTATTCTTCTCCCTTCAGCGCGGTGAAAACCGAAAGCTTCACGGCAGAGGTTACCGATGCGCATCCCGGCGGTGCTCTCACGGAGCTTCTTGCAAGCAATATCGTAAAGCTTGTCGGCAGTGAGGGTGAACAGACTCTCAGCTTCACGGGCGGCAGGGCAACCGATAACGAGGGCAATAACGTGCCCGTCCTTCTCCCTCAGAATTCAGACTTTTCTCTGCCTTATGAGGGTGCGGCTTCCGCAAGCATTTCCCGTTCGGGGGATAAGACTCTCGTAAAAATCACCCTTGTTCCCGAAACCGTTTCTATGGGCGGAATACCCAAGTATAATTCGGGTGCCGTGGGTTATCTTGATACCTCGGGAATGGATTTCAAGATTATCACCATAAGCCGTGTTGATATCACCTATACCGGCTCCGTTATTGATGCCGTCATAAGAAGCGACGGCTATATCGAAAGCGTGACCTATACCGTAAATATGAGTACCTATGCGGAGCTGTCGGGGATGGGGATTTCAGGCTACGGAACCCTTGAGGGACAGCAAACGGAGAAATGGACTCTTCTTCTGTGAAAGAACTCATAAATTACCGTCTTTGAGGGAAAGAACTCACAAATCACCGTCTTTGACGCGTAGTATATTATTGTTTATACGTGCGACCGTTATGCTTCTTATCTTAACTTAACTATCTGCCCCGTCGGGACTGTATAACGCTTTGTCTTTGCCATCCTCGGCGTACCATCGTACGCCTTCCGGTGTCAAATCCAACAAATACGGCAATTTCTGAGCTCTTTCTCCTTCTCTGACCAACTGAGTGCAGACCTTGTTAAGTTAGTTTTTTCCGAACCTCATATTCTGCAATGTTCTATTTCCGATAAGAGTCCACATTTCACGCATCTGCAACATTTTCTCCCTGAGAAAATGCACATCTGCATAAAATCTGAACTCTTCTCGTCAAACGGGAAGCACCAATAATATTTTTTATTCTTCAATTGATTCAGCTTCCTTGAATTGTGTTTTTAATGAATAATGAATATTGAATATTGAATAATGAATAATTGTGGGACCTGCGGTCGGCATTGTATGGTGCTTCGCACGTTCCTTTATTAAAGAACAAAGCAAATTCGGAACAATGAAGCAAATTCGGATTTCGGATTTCGGAACAATGGAGCAAATTCGGATTTCGGAATTCGGAATTCGGAGAAAAAAAGCAAATTCGAGTTCGTTCTTCATTTTGCATTTTGCATTTTGCATTTTTTATGTTTTGCATTTTGCATTTTTTATGTTTTGCATTCTGCATTTTGCATTTTTATTCGGTTGTCTTTCCGAAAAAACATATAACAAAAAAGTGCCTTGCGAACAGCTGCTCGGCACTTTGTGTTTTTTTTGTCAGGTATTAAAGAGCATATTTTCGATAAATGCTTCTGCGAAGCTTTCGTCGCAGGACAGGTCCGTGTATTCCGCGTTTTTTATGAGTGCGTCGATATCGTTTCTCTCGCAGGCATATTTTACCGTGCCTGCAAGGCAGGTGTTTTTGAGGGGGACACAGCGTTCGCGCAGGAGTTTCGGGATTATTCCTGCGGTTACTGCGTTGTCTACGTTTATTTTTGAGGCAAAACCGCCCGAAATAAAGAGCTTGTCTATTTGGTCGGTTGTTATCCCTGTCTTTTTTATCAGCGTCATAATGCCCGAATATACGGCTGATTTTGCCGTCTGGAAATTTCTTATATCACTCTGAGTGATATACACCCTGTCCGAGATTCTGAATCGCGTGCTTTCCATATATCCCGTTTCGTCTGTTATTCCGTTTTTCAGCATCACCGCTATAACGTCAATAAGTCCCGTGGCGCATAAGCCCTCTGCCGGTGCATCCTCAACCGTTCTGAGGTCGGAGGAGCTTTTGTACTCGTATACCGCGCCCCTTGATGCGCTCATTCCGCACTCTATTCCCACTCCCTCGAAGCAGGGGCCTGCCGCCGCAGAGGTTACGAGCATTTTATCACGGGAGAAAAGCACTATTTCCGCATTCGTTCCGAGGTCTGCAAGAATTGAATATTTTCCCTCATCGGGAAAGCTCACCGAATTCAGTCCTGCCGTAACGTCAGCACCTGCGAAGGCGGCAATTGACGGAAGCGCGCAGACCTTGTCAACACCGTAAAGCCCCAGCTTTTGTCCCTCGCACTCACGTCGGCACAGAAATACGGGCGTATATGGTGCGGTACCGAGGCCTGTGCAGTCCTCACCGAAAAACAGATGCAGCATTACCGTATTGCCTGCAACGAAAAGCTCGTCGGCACGCTTTATTCCCATAAGCCTCATCATTTCAGACGTCTGATTTATCACGGCAGACTGCAAAGCCTCGCTTCCGTGCTCAGCCGCCGCCCTGATTCTTGAAATAACGTCTGCGCCGAAGGCTCCCTGTGCATTGGGACGGGTCAGTATATTCACCGCCTTGCCGCTTTTTTTGTCAATCTGAGCCAGCGTCACGGCGGTAGTTCCCAAATCAAGCACAAGGCATACGTTATCGGCACAGCTTTCCGCCATTTCAATGCCGTCCTCTGAGACGATATTCCCTTGCTCTGCTACTCTGACGGTAACGTCACCTTCTACCGTGTATCTGCAGCAAAGCACCTCTTCACCGCCTACCTCAGCAACGCATTTTCCGCATATTCCCCGACCGCCGCAGGGATGAAAAACGCTGAAGCCCTCTTTCGTCAGAAGCTCGCTGAGAAGAGTGCCCTTTTCGCAGAAATAAGCCTTATTGTTGATTGTCACCCGACACATTACGCCTGTCCTCCCCTCATATTTTCTGTATTATACCATCACAAGCTCGAAAAATCAAAGCGGAAAATAGATTTTATATGCCGTAATTGTGAACTTTTTACATAAATATTGATTTGAGCAAAAAAATGGTGTATACTTTTCATAAGCTAATTAAAGGAGCGTTTTTATGACTAAAATCAGAGAAATGCTGACCTGGGGAAAGAATATTGATTCCTCGCTTCCTCTTGAGCAGCAAAGAAACGTAACTCTTATTGAGTACATAAGTATATGTCTTGCACGTATAGGCTCTATTCTTGTCAGCACCTTAGGCGGTCTTGCAAGCACCTTTGCCTATGAGGTGTATTACGGCTCAATCAACGTGGGCAGTGACGAGATTGCGGATATCAACGCCGTTCAGACTACGATTACAACGGTGCTTTCCTATGCCGTCGGTCTTCTTGTTGCTGTTGTTGCGCACAAGTGGAAATCGAAGTGGGGCAGATACCGTCAATGGTATGTAATCTGCCTTATCCCTCTTTTTACGCTTACGATTCTCAACTACGTGGTTCCTACTGATTTTGACAAGCAGGGTATGATACTCTTCAAGTATATCCTTGCAATTCTTTCCACCATAATCAATGCCTTCAACGGTCTCGGCGGTAACATTCCGCAGGTTATTTCTCCCAACTTCAAGGAGAAGAAGCTTGTTACTACCGCCTGGCAGTTTGCATACTATCTCGGCTACGGCGGAGCATACCTTTACACCTTTATCTTCGGTGAGTTCAGCGAAAACAAGCGTGCTATGTATATTTCTCTTGCCGTGGTTGCCGCATCAATTACCGCTATAGGTAACGTTATGTGCGCCGTATTCTGCCGTGAGCGAATTGAGCTTCCCAAGAAGGAAAAGGTCAAAATTACGGGTGCGCTTTTCTCTCTTTTCAAATACAGAAACTACCGTGCGTACTACGGA
Organism: Acutalibacteraceae bacterium; assembly: GCA_045589015.1. Classification (GTDB taxonomy): domain Bacteria; phylum Bacillota; class Clostridia; order Oscillospirales; family Acutalibacteraceae; genus RUG806. The sequence continues at coordinate 901 of JAZNFG010000094.1, read as the reverse complement.
ATCCAATGGGTAAACATTCTTGCAATGCTGGGTAAAATGTCCACCTTCCTTGCCGCTATCACCGTAGGCTCGTCAAAGAATCTTCTTCTGACCCTTCCCACGGCTATAGGCACGGTTGTCGGAATTGCAATATGTACGAAGATATCAAAGAAGCTGGAGCCCACCGTGATACTGAAATTCTGCGGAATCTACTCAATCACAATGGCTGCAATTATCTTCGCTATTGTTTTCATATCCCGTGAATTCGGAATCCTTTTCTATATCTTCTACTTCCTCTTCGGTGTGGGCGTCGGACTTCAGGAGCTTTCAAACTCTCACTTCAACGTTGAATTCAACGATTATCTTGAATGGCAGACGGGTGAGCGTCTTGAGGCCATACACGGCACCATCCCCGGCTGGATTAACAATATTCTCAACTATTTAAGAGAGCTTCTCATTCCCTATATGCTCGTATGGATAGGCTATGAATCCTCTAATATAGACAACCTTCTTGAAACTATGAAGGCTAAGGATACGTATTGGGACACCTGCCTGTGGCTTCTTGCCTTCCTTGTATTCGGCTATGCACTTGCTAACCTTCTCAAGGCTGTTATTCTTAAATTCTTCTACGACGTAGAGGGCGAAAAGAAGCAGCAGATGTACCGTGAGCTTGAGGTAATGCGTGCAAAGAGACACGAGGAAAACGAAAGCATCGCAAACTGAGCAGTATAACCTTTTAAGAAACAAAAATGACACTTTCATCGGCGAAAGTGTCATTTTTTTGGTTCTTCACGGAAACTTGGGGGATATCTCAGAAAAGTTCTATTAATAGTGCTTCGCACTTTAAGAACCCCCGGCGAGGGTTCTTAAAAATCTCCTGCGCTTTAAGAAGGAAAAAGGATTTCGCACTCTGCGGAGTGCG
>JAZNFG010000093.1:0-58784 GCA_045589015.1 Acutalibacteraceae bacterium | reverse complement strand
GATGGATCTGCTTAAAGGTTCCAAAAAAAGCCATAAGACCGATCAGCAAAAGACCGATCAGGATAACAAGTCCCACAAAAGGCAGAATGATTCTGCGAAAAAGGCTGGTTTGACGAATTCCTGTTTGTTTTTCGCGCATAGGAACCGGTCTCCCCCTTCCATATCAAAATAACCGTGCGAATACGGTGCTGTTTCAAAAAATGATGCTGACTAACAAATAATGTTACTTCTATTATCCGTCATAGAAAGGAAAATGTCAAGGATGATGTAACACCAGAGCAGATATATCGACGATTGGAGCACCGGCGGCAAGAACCTGAATTTACTCGGCAATTTTAGGGCTTGCGCAGAACAGACCAACGTGCTATAATAAATAATGTTCCGCCGAAGTGATGGAATGGCAGACGTGACGGACTCAAAATCCGTTGGTAGCGATACCGTGTGGGTTCGAGTCCCACCACCGGCACCAAATTAAGGACTTACGCTTACATGTGAGTCCTTAATTTTTTCTGCAAAAAGACAGGACTTGATGCCTAAGAGGGTGAGGAGCGCAAGAAAATGGCTTTGCTGTACGCCTACGGCGAACGTTTTCATATAGTCCGGCTCCCGAGGAAAGCTCCGCCTTCCGTTCGGAGGAACATAAAATCTTTTTAATATATCGTAAGAAATTTCCTATAAAGTAAAATATTGCTTCGCAATATGAAATACGCTGCGGCACATGGGTATTTATTTCATTTCACTTGATGCGGCAGCATCAAATCTCGCAATTTCCGTAGGGAAATTATTTCACCGTGAGCGAAAGCGAACAATTTCACTAAAAATTATGAGGGTTCGGCAAGTATCTTCACTTGCCCGAACCCTCTTGCGCCATATTGTTTTATGCGTTCTTTGCTTTTTTGCATTCCATTTTGCTTTTGCCTATTCCTTTTTTTACTAACCCTTCGGGTCGGTTTGCTGAAGAAATAAGAAATAGTGACGAATTGAAATTTATGTATCCTTTCTTAAATCGTCATAAGATAACTTTGATACCGGTACAAGATTATGATGAACCTTCGCTAAATCGTTTCTTTTGCTTGCATAGCTGTATCCTTCTGTACGCATATATGCATTCCATCTGACGTGCTCAATCTTTCCGATTTCAACCTTCTCTTCTAAGGTCAAATCTTCCCAAGCCTTGTTTAGGGTTTGCGTTTTTAAACCTATCTTTTGTCTTAAATGCTTGTGAATTGCTTTGGCAATTGAAGAACGGTAGTTGTATTCAAACCTAAAGCTTTTTTCTGCCTCAATATTATCGTTTTTCTCGATTTCCTGCCAGTTCTTCGCAATCTCAGGAATCTTTTTGAGCTCATCAAATTTTTTATAAACCTGTTTTTCCCACCTATCAATTCTTGCGGCAGCACTGTTTTTCAATTCTAAAAGCTGTTCTTCACTAACAGCAGTCCTTGCATCGGATTCTTCTTTACTTGTCATAAAAGAAAACTCTTTTTTTGCATCCGAGAGGTTAATCGTTTTGGCTTCTTCTAAGTTATTTGAATGCTTCCGGTCGGAAAAATATTTTTCCCAGGAATCTTCAAGCTGTTCAATTCTTATAAATTCCTTCCATTCATCAAGCATATAATTTTCAGCAAAACATACTCTTGAAGATTCCACGCAATAACTTTTATGAATATCATAACCATCTGAAACCAATTTGGAATTTATAACCGTTTGTACCGAGTAAAAATATTCAAGATCGCCAGTCATCAGAATGTTGTATGGCTGTTTCTTATAGTTGATTGCTCCCTGATTGTCTTGCCCCGCGTTGTTAACAGTTTCCCAGGTAATTCCCAATTTTTTACGAATATTTGAATCGTATATAACAGTCTCAATATCCGGCTTGCGGCCATCTCCGATATAATCTACCCGTTCACACATACATCTAATTCTTGAAGCCGCATCAAGATTGGCTTCATCATTACCGAGACAAACAAAAATATATGTCGCATCATTGATTTCTTTTAGCTTCTGCTCAAATTCAGGCACAGAAACATCAACACCGCTATGTATATCGATTTCATAATATGGCTCGCCATCAATAGCTTTTTTGTTAAATTTATCACACAAAAGCTCCGGACATTGCTCAACAAGCTTATCTTTTGCTTTTTTGTCGGTATCAAAAGCATTTATCCTAAGCTTATATCCTTCCATTTGGCAGTACCATACCAACGCTTTAAGCATTTCCTGACCGTATTTGCCGAGTCCTACAATGATTACAGAAATCACTTTTTCATCGCCTTGAATCAGACGCGCTCTTTTAAATAAATTAACACCGTTATTATCAAGATTATGGTAAATTAATGATTGAATATCATTGACCCGAGTTATATTCATATTTTTTACTTCATTTTTAGCCAGAATCAATTCTGTCCGGATATCATCTGAAAAAATCCATAATCCGACATTATTGTCATCATAGTTTTTTATTATATTTTCCGTATGACGAATTTTTTCCGCTTCGTCTTCTGAAATCAAATAGAAAAACACCTTACGCAAAGACCAACTGAATTTAAAATGCACAGACTCCAAATCCTTGCGGAATAAAACTGCACCCATTCCCTGCGCTTCTTCAACCAAGTCAAGATGCAATTCTTCTTTTTTGTCTGTAATATCAGTAAAAACAATAAGTGTACCGGGAATAAATCCTAAAAACGGTTTTTTATTCTCCGATATTGATTTTGCAAGTGCTAAGGATTTTTCGTTTAATTCCGAAAAAATATGAGTTTCTGCCCAAAAGAATGCTCTATACTTTAAATGTGCAAAGAAGTTTTTGAAAAAGGTAAGTATAAATCCAAATGTAAGCACAGGGGCTACAAAATAAAGCAAGGCACCATACCCTACGTACAAGTCTTTTATACCTTCCGGATATGTTTGCTTGGCTATAAAATCAACAAAACCTCCATCCAAGCCAAATATTCTGAAGGAATGTTGAAATGAATTTAACACTAAAGTAAATCCATTCAGCCCTTTTTCTAAATACAAAGGAATGAAATAAGCAAACGCAGAAATAAATGTACCGACAAACATTACTCGTCCCGGTGTTATTATTTGCTTTCTTTTGTTGTGCTTAGTTAATTTTAGAATTGTCAATAATACCAAAGTAGCTGCAAAAAAATAAACCGAAATACCCCATCTGCCGGTTAAAAATTCACACCAATCCATATTATAACCTCCACGCAATACATTTCTGTACTTTTGAATACATTATATCACTTTTTCCGAAAAAATACAAATATCTGATAATTTAGGAGAATTATAAGATAAATCCCAAAACTGTTTGATAGAAAATCGGGCTTTTTGAAAAGTTTACTACAAAAAAATCAAATACATAGGCGTAAAAAAACCGCATCGCAGCAAACAGCTACGGTACGGTTTTTTTACACTTTTTGCTCTGAAAGCACACGTTTTTACCGTGAAACGATACGTTTTTGCAAACCTAATTGAAAAAAATAAATTGTGCTTTATAATTATTTCGTACTTATCTCATTGTTTATGAAGCAAGCACTGAAAAACAGAAAAAAGCAGCTCTGTATCATTCGCATAATTTAAGAGCTTCCGAAGAATCTGTTTTTAAGTGTTACGTTTTCACTAAACAATACTTATATGTGCAATCTTTTTTGGATAATGGAAAATAATTATGAACACTAAAAAAATCGAAAAAACAAAGAGCAAAGAGGATATCATTGAATTATTGAATAACAACAATATTTCATATAACATTACAAATTGCGGTAGTTATGAGAGAATCTGTATTCCTCTTTCTATCGCGGATTATCACCGTGATAATTCCACAATAACCTTACAGACCTGTAATAAGGATATATGTAAAATTTATTCTCGGGATATTTTGTATATAGCTATTGAAAACAGAAAATCGGTTTTGTATTTAACCAACAGAAAAATTGAAACTAATTACAATCTTGACCACTGGAAAAATGTTCTCAATGAGAAATCATTTGCACAGCCGCATTACAGTTATATAGTTAATTTAACTTATGTGGTTGAGGTCACTAAAGATTTTGTTATAATCAGATACAACGGCAACGAATACAAGGTCTATACATCACTCAGAAAAATAGGAAGCTTCAAAAAAGCCCTGTTAGATTTCGGTCAATGATTGAAAGAAGTATTGTGAGTTATGGTATAAAATGCACCGTCAATGTAAATAGCATCAAACCGTTCTAACCCGCGGAACGCCACAGCTGTCAACAGTTGCAATTGATATAAGAGAGGCCTTGCTGAAACGCTCTTTTAATATGTTATCAAAATCCTTGTTCATATCAGCATACGCTTCCTTTTTATGATTTTATATGCTAATGATAGAATAAATTGAACTGTCTTTCAATATTTCAAGAGTTTCTTATAAGCAATCCGCACCATAGCAAAGCTATGGCGCGGATTATGCGTATTATTTCTTTTCAATAGGAATCCATATTTCAATTGTTCTTCCGGTATAGCCGCCTGTGATTCCCCAATGGTAAACCGCAATTTCGGGAGCATTGACTATCTGGTATTCGTCATTAGACAGCCACTCTGCTGCAATCTGTTTGCGAATATCAAAGTATTCGGGGATTGGCATTTTTGTCTTTTCGGTTTCAAAAATAAGATAAGTTCTTTCGGGAATAACGATTTCTTCAAAGCCAAATTTATCCATAAATTCAATTCCCGTAACTTCGCTGTTATACAGATTCTCGCGTTCATAAGCATCTGTTGTGACAGAAATATAAAAATCATATCCGTCATCATCAAAATTTGAAAGAACACAATAATCTGACATTTTATCGTTACTCATTCCTTTGAGCAACCACTGATGTGCTCTTGTGGTCTTGAAAAAATCTCCCTCCTGATGCTGTCTTGATTCATCATAAGGAGTTCCATTGAATCGCTTTTTATAGCCTAAAAGTGTCAGTGCAGGTTTAGTTTCAATACGATAGTTCATAGTTGTACCGCCTTCCAAAGAAAATTTCAGTACAAGACGGGAAAAGGATTTGAGATTACTGCCGTTATTTCGGGCTTGTGAAGGCAATATACCGTGAAATTTCTGAAACGCTTTTGCAAAGCTGTCAGGACTTTCATAACCGTATTTTAATGCAACATCAATGACTTTTGTATTGGTGGTTGCAAGCTCTCTGCCGGCAAGAGTAAGTCTTCGGTTACGGATATATTCACCTAACGTAAAGCCACAAAGAATACTGAACACACGCTGAAAATGATAGCTTGAAGAATAGCACTTCTTTGCAACTTTTTCATAGTCAATCGTTTCGGTGAGATTATCTTCAATGTAATCTATCGCCTGTTGTATTCTTCATTATAATTCTGTTCAATCAACCACTGTCTTATTTTTTCTTCATCACTATATATAAAGCCGTGAAAAAATGTAGCTAATTTTAAGGCTTCTTCATCAATATCATAATTGCAAAGAGAAAGTATTCTGTTTATCATTCTTTGCACCAGTTCAATATGCCACATATTATGCATAATATCTTTATCTTCATAATACGGACTTGCAAATTCAAGTAAAGCTTTTTCATTTACCATAAATATACCTCATAAAAACCGAACTCTTCAGAATGCGTCATATGTAGTCCTCTGTTGAATACGGAGATTCTATATGTTCATCTTCAGTTCGTCAAAAGCGTCAATAAGCCACTTATGAGCCATAACCAACAAATTATTATCAAACTGATATTTTATGTAGCTGTAACAGGCTTTGTTCAGTGCTTCAATCGTGGCATTTTTTATTAAATCGTCAAAAAAAGGGGCAAACTTTTGATCCCAAGAAATTTTGTCTGCAATAAATATAATCTTATCATACAGACTTGCATTTCTTCTCAAGGTTGTATGACATTCAATAGCATTCAGAACATCCGAATCCGCAACACCAAACTCTTCCTGTGCAATAATTTTGGAAACTCTTTGGTGTAAAAGGGCGTGATATTTTTCTTCGGCGGGGTCTATTTTAAATCCACGAGAAATAGCAAAATCATACATTTCCTGTGGTGTCATTATTCCGCTGATATCGTGAAGCAAAGCAGCAAGCTTTGTTTTTAGAACATCAAGATTATATGCTTTAGCCAACCCGATGGCTAGACCTGCCACATCTTCAACATGTTTCAGAACATCTTCTTTATTGTTACTGAGATATTTATTTTTGATTGAATCAATCATAGCAAGGTTATCCATAAAATATCACCTCTGAATGCAACATAACTTTTCCTTCCCTTACAGGATTTTCAGTATTTCGGGATTCTGATTTATATTGATTTTTCTGAAATTGTCGTTTACGTCATAGAAATAGCAGTCGCCGTCCTCGTTGCCGGCTACGGTGTAGTACACTCCGTCATTAATACAGAAGCCTGCGCCGTTGTCACAGGCAATACCCGAAAGCTTTTTGCCGATAATTGCCTGTTCAAAGGTCTGCCAATACTCACTCTGATAATGAGGGCAGTTAATATAGGGAATGATTCCGAGACATTCAACGAAAACAAACTGAGCGTCTATGCAGTCATCATAGCCCTCGCTGAACCAGCACATAGCACCTGAGGATGCTCCCGAAAGGACTGTTCCTCTTTCGTAGGCTTCAAGAAGGTATTTGTCAGTACCCGTTGCTTTCCACGTATCCATAAGAAATTTAAGATTTCCGCCCTGAACGTATATGCCGTCTGCGGCTTGGATTTTCTCTCTGATTACATCATCCGTAGTTTCCCCGTGTGTAAGGAAAAGGATATCCGTAGCACAACCGAATTTCTCAAAGCAAAGCTTTACGTCATCATTTTCGTCCATATTGTCAAAGCTTGCGGTGGGGATAATAAGAATCAGAGGATTTTTCTTTCCCGTAAGTGAGATTATATGCTCAGTTACGTTATCCATTTCACCGTTATCGAATCTGCCGCCGCCGAGAGCTACTATTTTACCCATTATCAGTTCACCTCATACATAATAACTAATTACAGAATATATTACTGCAACAATAAGAGAAGGGAGCATATTTCCCACGTTGAATTTCTTACCGAAGCATATATTGATTCCCACAAGAAAAATGAGAACGTTTCCCACAAGGGACATATCGGAAATTACTGAGCCGAGAGAAAAAAGCGGTTCTGCAAATTTTGATAATGCTGTAATCGTTCCCTGAAAAATACCTATGGGAATAAAGGCAAAAACACATCCCTTTCCGAGAGTTGCCGTCATAATTATAACTATAAGAAAGTCAAGAAGAGCCTTTGCATAAAGCGTTGCAGGCTCTCCTCTGAGTCCGTCCTCTATGGAGCCTACGACCGCCATAGCACCGACACAGATTACAAGAGAAGTATTTACAAATGCACCGACAAAGCCGCCGTCCTCAGCCGAACCCGTTTTCCTTTTCAGCCATTCACCGAAGCTGTCCAGCCTCTTTTCAATTTTAATAAGCTCGCCTGCAAGAGTGCCGAGAATAAGCGATATTATCATCATAAGCGCGCCGTTGGTGGTGAGTGCACCGCCACCCTCAGCTGCTACTCTGAGCAGTCCCGAAAGCGCACCTGAAATACCTATAAAAATAACCGCAACTCCTGCCGCCTTCATCAGCGAATCCCTGATTTCTGCGTTTATTTTCTTACCGAAAAGCATTCCGACGATACCGCCCGAAATAACTGCGGCAACATTTACTATTGTTCCGATACCCGGCATTTATTTCTTACCTCATTAATTTATTAGCGTATTAATGAATATATCACAAAAAATTTAACGATTCAACACAAATAAATAAAAGATTACACAATTGACTATATTTTTTTTATGTGATATCATATAGAGAAAAGTAAGGATAAAAGGAGAGATTTTTTATGGCATTTTATTACAGCGAACCTTCACATACCTTCAGCGAGTATCTGCTTGTACCCGGCTACACAGATGAGAACTGCGTTCCCTCAAACGTATCTCTGAAAACTCCCCTTGTGAAGTACAAAAAGGGCGAAGAACCTTCAATTTCACTTAACATTCCCATGATTTCCGCTATTATGCAGTCAGTATCAAACGATACGCTTGCAATTGCACTTGCAAAGGAAGGCGGAATGTCCTTTATTTACGGTTCCCAGTCCATTGAAGACGAAGCCGCTATGGTAGCAAGAGTTAAAAATTACAAGGCAGGCTTTGTTGTTAGTGCCTCCAACCTTACTCCCGACCACACACTTCAGGATGTTATTGAATTAAAGGAAATCAACGGCTTCTCAACTGTAGCAATTACCGATGACGGTACTGCAAACGGCAAGCTTTTGGGTCTTGTAACCTCACGTGACTACCGTGTCAGCCGTATGAGCCCCGACCTTAAAGTCAAGGAGTTTATGACTCCCGTTGAAAAGCTCATTACAGCTCCTGCAGAAACAACTCTTAAAGAAGCAAATGACATAATCTGGGACAACAAGCTCAACTCTCTTCCCATTATTGACAAGAACGGCAATCTTATGTATTTTGTTTTCCGCAAGGACTATGCACGTCATAAGAGCAACCCCAACGAGCTTCTTGATTCCGATAAGAGATATATGGTAGGTGCAGGTATCAACACCCGTGACTTTGCTCAGCGTGTTCCCGCACTCGTTGAAGCAGGCGCAGACGTGCTTTGCATCGACTCATCAGAGGGTTATTCCTGCTGGCAGGCAAACACTATCAAATGGATTCGTGAAAAGTACGGCGATTCCGTAAAGGTAGGCGCTGGTAACGTTGTAGACAAGGAAGGCTTCCTTTTCCTTGCAGAAGCAGGCGCTGACTTCATCAAGGTAGGCATCGGCGGCGGTTCTATCTGTATCACAAGAGAAACAAAGGGAATCGGCAGAGGTCAGGCTACTGCTATTATCGACGTAGTTGAGGCAAGAAACGAATACTACGAAAAAACAGGTATCTATATTCCCGTATGCTCCGACGGCGGTATCGTTCACGATTATCACATCACACTTGCTCTTGCTATGGGCGCAGACTTCGTAATGCTCGGCAGATACTTCGCACGCTTTGACGAAAGCCCCACAAACAAGCTTATGGTTAACGGTGCTTACGTTAAGGAATATTGGGGTGAAGGCTCAAACAGAGCAAGAAACTGGCAGAGATATGACCTCGGCGGCAGCACAAAGCTCTCCTTCGAGGAGGGTGTTGACTCCTACGTAACGTACGCAGGACCTCTTCACGATAACGTTGAAAAGAGCCTTTATAAGGTTAAGTCCACAATGTGTAACTGCGGTGCGCTTTCTATCCCCGAGCTTCAGGAAAAGGCAAAGCTTACTCTTGTTTCTTCCGTAAGTATCGTAGAAGGCGGCTACCACGACGTAACACTCCGCACTACCTCGAATTCAAGAAACTAAATAAAAAGATTTAAGCGATGTGCCCGGCGGCACATCGCTTTTTTAATTGAGATATCGAAAAGGCTTGCGTCCCTTATTTCAATTCAAGCGTTCTCTTGTATGCGGCTGTTACAGCATTCATAACCGCGCTTCTGAAGGCTTTGTCCTCAAGTGCGTGGACGCCTGCTATGGTTGTACCGCCCGGTGAGCATACGGCATCCTTGAGCGCACCCGGATGCGTACCCGTTTCAAGCACCATATCAGCAGCACCCGAAAGCATTTTTGCCGCATAGGTCATAGCCTTGTCTCTGGGCACTCCGCATTCTACCGCACCGTCTGCAAGAGCTTCAATAAACATATAGCAGAAAGCAGGGCCGCAGCCTGAAACGGCGCTTGCCGCATCAATTTTATTCTCGTCTATTCTGTCAAGAAGTCCTGCTCCCGACATAGCATTTACGAAAAACTCAAGCTGAGACTCCGACACCGCTGAATTACTGCAGTAAAGTATCACGCCCTCTCCTATAAGTGCGGGAGTATTGGGCATAATTCTGATAACGGGCATTTCCTTTCCCGAAAGAGCGCAAAGCTTTTCTACGGACGTGCCCGCAAGCATTGAAACAAGAATAGGATTGCATTCACCGAACAAGGGGGAAATATCACCGAAAAGCTCTGCCGCCATCTGAGGCTTTACACCTAAGAAAACGTATTCACTCTCCTTTATGAGAGTATCAAGGGCACTCACCGTTACGTTTTCGTATTTTTCCGCATACTGCCGTGCTTTATCGGCACATACGTCATAAACGGCAATTTTCATATCGCAGTTTTTTGCGGCTGCCGTAAGGAGCGCACCGCCCATATTTCCTGCGCCTATAAAACCGAATTTATACGTCATATCAATTCACTTCCTTATCTTATCTGTCCGTTGCCGGAAATGATGTATTTATAGGTTGTAAGCTCACGAAGTCCCATAGGTCCTCTTGCGTGAAGCTTCTGTGTGGAGATACCGATTTCACAGCCGAGTCCGAATTCACCGCCGTCGGTAAAGCGTGTTGACGCATTGTGATATACGGAGGAGGAATCAACGAGTGCCGTGAATAGCCTTGCATTTTCCTCGTTTTCGGTAATAATGCAATCGGAATGCTTCGTTGAATGCGCGCTTATATGGTCTATAGCCTCACTAACGTCCTTTACTGCCTTTACTGCTAAGATGTAATCGAGGAATTCCGTATCAAAATCCTTTTCTCCCGCGGCACTTCCCTCAATAATTTCTGAGCAGAAGGGGTCAAGCCTCAGTTCAACGGGCTGAAGTCCCGCCGCCGCTCTTGAATCAGCAAGCTTTTCCTTGAGCTTCGGCAGAATTTCCGATGCGACTGACTTATTGAGCAAGACTACCTCGCAGGCATTACAAACCGAGGGACGGCTGGTTTTTGCGTTATTTATGATATTGACCGCCTTTTCGATATCGGCAGATTCATCAACGTATATATGACATATTCCCGTACCCGTCTGAATGCAGGGCACCTTTGCATTTGCGATACAGGCTGAAATAAGTCCTGCACCGCCGCGGGGAATAAGAAGGTCAACGTAGTCTACGGCTGTCATCAGCTCATTTGCGGATTCACGTGAGGTGTCCTGAATGAGATTTATAAGATTTTCGGGAAGCCCTACCCTTGAAAGTCCCTTTCTCATAGCACAGAGAATGGCATTTGATGAGCGAAAAGCCTCCTTGCCTGAACGCAGAACACTTACGTTACCGCTTTTAAGTGACAAAGCCGCCGCGTCAGAGGTTACGTTGGGACGTGATTCGTAGATCATCGCAACAACACCCATAGGCACAACCGTTTTCTTGATTACGAGTCCGTTGGGACGGGTAACCGTTTCAAGCACCTCGCCTACGGGGTCGGGAAGCCTTACAACGTCTCTTATTCCGTCTGCCATTCCCTTTATTCTGTCGGCTGTCAGACAGAGTCTGTCTATCATAACGTCACTTATCTTCCCTCTTGCCGCCTCAATATCAAGGGCATTTTCGGAAAGAATAAAATCTGTATTTTCAACGAGAGCATCTGCCATAGCAAGCAGAGCCTCGTTTTTTTGCTCAGTTGAAAGAGTGAGTATTGTTTTTACCGCTGTCTTTGCGGATTTCAATATTTCAAGCGTGGTCATTTTATTTCACCTTTGCAATAAATCTCGTTCCGACGCTTTTACCGTCGGCAATATCATATAAAATATAGGGATTGCTTCCGTTTGTGATAATCATATCCGTGCCGCTTTCCGTACAGATTTCGGCGGCGTGAAGCTTTGTTCTCATACCCCCCGTGCCCAATGATGAGCCTGCGTCTCCTCCGAGAGCCATAATTTCGGGAGTAAGCTCACTTATTTCGGGAATAAGCACGGCAGAAGCATCCTTATGGGGGTCTGCGGTATAAAGTCCGTCAATATCACTCATAAGCACAAGAAGGTCTGCATCAATGCTCTGAGCAACAAGGGCGGAAAGCGTGTCATTGTCGCCTACGCTTATCTCCTCGGTTGCCACCGTATCGTTTTCGTTAATAACGGGCAGAACGTCAAGCTCCAGAAGCCTCATCATCGTGTTTGTAAAATTAAGATGTCTTTCATCATTCTTGAAGTCACTTCCCGTCAGCAGAAGCTGTGCTACCGTATGATTATATTCGGAAAACAGCTTGTCATAGGTATACATAAGCTCACATTGACCTACAGCCGCAGCCGCCTGCTTTGTGGGAATATCTGAGGGCTTTGATTTAAGTGACAGCTTACCCGAGCCCATACCGATAGCACCCGAGGAAACGAGAATAACCTCGTGTCCGCTGTTTTTAAGGTCGCTCATAACCTTTACAAGCTCTTCAACTCTTCTGATGTTGAGTCTTCCCGTTGAATGGGCAAGAGTAGACGTTCCTACCTTTATTACAATTCTCATCGGTCTTTTCCTGCAAAATGCAGATTCCTTTCTTTTAACGCTTTAGCGAATTAAATTGCTATAATGTTTTATTATAATATCAAACCCTTCCGAGGTCAACAAAAAACGCTGTTTATCAGAAAGTTTTTTGCACCTTTTCAAGAAGGCTTCGGATTTCAAGATGCTGAGGACAGGCGGCTTCGCATTTTCCGCACCTTATACAGGAGTCGGGCTTAGGATTTGCCGCGGCTACTCTGTCGTAGTACATTGAGGGATTCCAGCCCTTAAACTGAGTTTTGGCATTAAGGCAGGCAAAGTAATCGGGAATCGGAATATGCTCGGGGCACACGTCAAGACAGTATCTGCAGGACGTGCATTGAATAAGATTAAGTGCCTTGAATGCGTTTTTTGCCTTTTCGACAGCCTCGGTCTCCTTTTCCGAAAGAGGAATAAAATCCTTCATATAGCTTATATTGTCATTCATCATTTCCAGATTGCTCATCCCCGAAAGCACACAAAGAACACCCGGAAAGCCTGCCGCATATCTTATGGCATAAGAGGCATAGGAGGCATCTCCCAGAACATCAAACGCCTTTTTTGCCTCCTCAGGGGGATTTGCAAGACTGCCGCCCTTGACAGGCTCCATAATCACTATATCCTTCCCGAATTTTCTTGCAATCTCATAGCATTTTCCGCCCTCTACGGAGGGGTCGTCAAAATCAAGATAATTCAACTGAATCTGAACTATCTCAATCTCGGGATAATCGGAAAGTATCGCTTCAAGCACCTCTGCCTTATCGTGGAAGGATATTCCGAAATGCTTTATTTTTCCTTCCCTTTTCAGCTCAAGGCAGGCTTCAAATGCTTTGCACCTTTTGAATTTTTCGTAGTTATTGCGATTAAGAGAATGGGCAAGATATACGTCAAAATACTCTGTACCGCAGGCTTTAAGCTGAGAATTGAAAAAGGAGCGTACCTGCTTTTCGTTTATGAAGAAGCTTGACGTAAGCTTATTGACAAGATAAAAGCTGTCTCTGGGATATCTGTTTACAAGTGCCCTTCGCACCGCGCCCTCACTTCTGAGTGCCATATATGGGTGAGCGGTATCAAAATAGTTAAAGCCAGCCTCCATAAAGGCATCCACCATTCTGCAAAGCTCCTTGTGGTCTATCCGCCCTGCCTTCGTTGGCAGTCTCATAAGCCCGAAGCCGAGCTTTTTCGTTATTATTCCTGTTTTGCTTTCCATAAATTCTTCCCCTTACGTATTATTTTATTAATTTCGGTATCCAGTATGCGGGGGTACAGCTCCACGCGTGACAGGCAGAATTGATTTCGGGAGCGTTATAGGGAGATTCCAGCTCATTTTCGGGATTGAATATTTCGGGACAGCAATCAAAGCCTGCCTCGGCTATTCTTCCCCAATAGCTTCTTATAAATCCGAGAGCCTCTTCCCTCTGTCCGCAGGAGTAAAGTGCCGATATATAATAGTGCATCATATATGGAGTTCTCATTGTGTATTCGGTTTTATGGAGCCGTGCATTTTTTATTACCGAGAGTGCATCATCGGGAGAAAGCACACCCGAAAGAACGCCCCATACCTGAGAATGCTCGGAAATCTGTCCCGTTCTGCCTAAAAATCTGTGATTTTCTTTATCATAAAGGGCAAGAAGGCACTTTTCTGCCGCTTTTATCTCATTTTCAGTATCCGTGCTGTCCTCGCCGAGCAGCTCCTCTAAGAACACAAGCTGTCTGAGCGTATAAAGATATACTCCGAGTACAGCCGCGGATTTATCAAGTCCCGGGCACCAGTCGATAAAGGGATTAAGCTTAATTTCGCCCGAAGAGCGGTCAAAGCTCTCCGATACTGCCTTCATCTGCTGCTTTGCTACGGGATATAATTCCCCGACAAGAGCATTATCGTCAGTATTATTATACCAATCGTAAAGGCAGGAAATAAAAAACAGCGAATAATCACAAAAGGTCCATTCGTCCACGTAGGGCGGTGAATCGGGGAATATACAGGGTGCTACCATTTTATGCTCACCCGTAGCAGACGCAAAAAGATATATACACCTTTTTATCAGCTCAAGATTTCTGAAAATGCCGTAATCCGTCATCGCCTGCAGCTTCAGGTCACCTATCCAGAGTCTTCTGTCTCTTTTCGGTCCGTCCTCGAATACGTCCTGCTCGCATTCCTTTAAGGTTTTTACGGACATATTGTAAATTTTATCAAGCAATTCGTCACCGGATGCCGGCGCGGGAGCGTCCTTCATATCAACGGCACTAACGCTTTTTACCCTGAGGGCGGTTATTTTCACGGGGAAACGGGCACTGTCCGTGCGTCGGATTTTAAGATATCTGAAGGAGTAGCGTCTGTCAAGCACAGCCGAGCAGGGGGTAAATACCCAAGAGCGCTCCTCCTGCTGAAGCCAGCCGTTGCTGAGACTTCCTCTGAAGCTTTCGGGCGGTGTTACTGCTTCAAGGGGAAATTCACCAAAGGAAAAATGAAGTCTTACGGGAGAATCCGTAATTTTTAACGCTCCGTCGTTATCAAGGTCAAGGCTCAAATATCCTACGAAATGGTCACCGAAATCAAGGATTATCTCCTCTCCCGCCAAAAGCTCTAAAGGAAAGGCTGTCTCCCCTTCATCTATGACACTTAACCCCTGAAAGCCGTCCTTATCCTCAACAATGCGTACCCTTCTTTTCGGGAAAGCCTCTGCTTCCTTCAAGGGTCTTTTAAGCGAACGTGCTTTTTGCACATAGCATTCGTTGATTATTACCGCCATTTTCTTCACCCCTTAAAGTGATTTTATTTTACCTGTGTATTTTTTAATATACGCTTCGTTTATTGCATCGCCGCCGTCAACGTTACTGCTTGAAAAGACCTCGGGGCACTCTCCGCAAAGAAGCATATTTTCAATACAGCCGGCAACTGCCGCGTGAAGAAGCGCGGCACCGATGCTTGTGGACGTGGGGCAGGCATTTCTTCCGAGTTCGGGAAAATATACGGATGCGTCACCCAGCTGTCCCATATTATCAAGCACAATATCAGCAATCTCGAAAAGTCTTTTGCCGCTTCTGTGGCGCGAGGGACTTGCTTTGGAGTGATTAAGGCTTGTAAGGGCAATTACCGTAAGCCCCTTTTCCTTTGCAAGCAGAGCCATATCAACGGGGATTCCGTTTCTGCCCGAATTTGATATAATTACGATGGTATCGTTTTTTTTCATTCCGTAAGAATTGAAGAGAATCTCGGCATAGCCTTCAAGTCTTTCTATCTCCGTGCTTTTTGATGCAGATTCGTGAAGCATAAGAGAGGTTTCAAGCACCGGCTGAAGCTTTACGAGACCGCCTGCTCTGTAAAACACCTCTTCGGCAAGAATATGCGAATGACCCGTACCGAAAAGAAAAATATTACCGCCGTCCATAAGTGTTTCTGAAAAGGCAAGCGCACATTTTTCTATGGCAGAAGCCTGTTTTTCCGTCACCTCGCAAAGAATTCTCTGAAGATTGTTAAGATACTCAATATGCTTTTTCATTTTCTGTTTCCCCCTCGGTTTATTTGAGTTTTTTACCGTATATGAGCGTATCTCCGTCCTGCTCAATAAGGCTGAAGCCGTATTTATTATAAAATGCCGCCGCCTTTTCGTTCTGCACCGACGTGCTGAGCATTACTCCGCTGATGCCCTTTTTCTCAAGATTCTCAAAAAGAGCGTCAAGAAGTCTGTGTCCCAGTCCCTTTCTCTGATATTCCCCGAGAATATCAATATGCAGATGCGCGGGATATTCCCTGCCGTATTTTTCTATGGGCTTTAAGGATTCTCTTGCATAATATCTGCCCGACGTATGCTCGGGGGATATCCTCACAAAATAATCTCTGTTGAATATATCAATAAAGCTGTCTGCATTCTCGGAGCATATAACGTAGCCTACCGCTCTGCCGTTTTCGTCTGCCGCAACAAAGCAGTTATCCTGCTCATTTTCAAGATAGTAGTCACAGTAGGTTGATAAAATAAAGTTTTTTGTGTCCTCTGAATATTGCTCATAGCCGTCACAGTAAAGACAAACGTACCGTACTGCCTCCCTGTCACCCGACTCATATTTTCTTATCAGCAATTTTTTCTCCTCCGTTTTGTTTTAGCAGGTTAATTATACCACACTTTTCCTTTTATTTAAAGAAAAAAAGGAATGCAAAAAAATCTTTCGTTTTTCACATTCCCTTAGGGTGACGGAAATCAGCCGATAAAAAACACGGTTCGGATTATTACCGTCACCCTATCTCAATGATTATAGGTATTTTGTCTTCCCGTTACCGCTTTACAGAAGACTCTGCCCGTTTTTGTCATAAATCTCTGAACAAGACCTCTGAATTTTACTCCGCAGGCAATTTTTACTCCGTATCCGTCTGCACTTCTTCTGATACGGGAGATATCCGAGAGGGTGAACATATTGTACCACCGCTCAACGCGTGACGTGTATACGGAGGTGTTATTCTCGTCAACCTCAATAATTCTGTAGCCGTACTGAGAGGAAAAACGGTCGCTCTGACTTCTTGTGCTGAGAGAATTTACGATATCGATTCCCTTGTGTCTGACACCGAAGGCGTTTGTGTGGTCGTGTCCCGAAAAAACCGCAAGCACGTCGCCCTTTTCAACCATAGCCTCGAACTGACCGAAGTTTTCACCGCCCGAGCAGGGAGTTTCGTTAAGAGTTCCGAAGTTCACGGTATCGGGGGAAAACATATAATACTCGTTCTTATTGATTATATGTTCAAAGGAATAAAGCTTTCTTTTGTCGGTTTTTCTGAGTGCATCGTAGACCTCGGGAACAATGATATGCTGAAAGCCGAGGGAATAAACCGTTCTGCCGCACCTTTCTTTTATTTCATCGGAGCGTTTTTTATACCACAAAACGTCCTCTTCACTCATACAGCCGTAGTGTCCGTCCTTATCGTAATCCCCCGAATCAAACACCCAGAGATTGAATTTTATCTCCTTACCGTCGGAAGAGCTTATCGGGACGTTGTAAGTACCCGATGTAAAGGGCTTTTCTCCGTCCGAATTTTCAACGTGACAGTCATAGGAGCTGTAAATACGCATAAGCTCCTCTCTTGAAAGCGCTCCCGTTTCGGAATCGTGATTACCGAAGGTTACGGCAACGGGCACAGAGTATTTCTCAAAAATACCCATAAATCTTTTTATATAAGACTTTGTCTTTTCGGCATCCTCATAATTGTGCACGTTATCTCCCGTAACCACCGCTATATGCGGAAGCTCTCTTGCACACGCCTTTTCTATGAGCCAGAGCGATGCGTCAATATTATCGTCCTCTATGTGCGTATCGGTAATATGCATTATTTTGAGTTTGCCGTTTTTATCAAATTTAATCATTTTTTTCTCCGTAAAACAACCGCACTAAACTCAGTTTAATGCGGTCGGGCTCTTTTTTCAGAATTTTATCTTTTTAAGATTATCCATTGAGGAAACGTCTTCGCCGTTTTCTATTCTCTTTATGAAATTATAAATCTGCTCGTTAACGGGAGTGGGAACACCGTACTCCTTGCCCTGCTTTACTATATAGCCGTTGAAGATATCGATTTCCGTCTTTTCGCCTCTGTCAAGGGACTGAAGCGTTGAGGGACGTACGTCACCGAACTTCTTTCCGACGATGGTTACAAGGAGCTTTGCTATGGTATTGAACCAGTTTGCGTTTGATATAAGCAGAAGATTATAATTCAGAACCGTTGCATAGGGGGGCACCTTGAGACCCATTTTCTTTGAAACGTATGTAGCCTCTCTTGCTATTTCAAGGAAAATTGACTTTGCGGCATCGGCAGAAAGCATAACGCCTACGCATTCACCCGTAAGAGCGGCGATTGAATTGATACAGGAATTTATTATAAGCTTGGAATAAAGCTGTGCATCTATATTGTCAACAACCTTTGTGGGAAGAAGAGCCTTATAAACCTCTCCGAGTTCCTTTATCTTATCGTCAATAACACCGTTTACTCTTCCTATTTTGAGCTCACCGCCCGACGTAACGTTAACGTCACCCGAAGGAAGCATCGTAGCACCGAAGCCTATCATACAGCCTGCCGCCTTATCGGTTCCTACAACGTCCGAAAGAATCTTTGTGCAGATACCGTTCTGCATTGACATAAAGATACCGTCTGCCCTTACGTGAGGAAGCATTTTTTCGGCAACCGCAGACAAGGCAAAATACTTTGTTGCAATAATACATACGTCATAAACACAGGTAAGCTCATCCGTGCTTTCATAAACGGTAAATTTCTGAGTATGGTTACCGAGCGCACCCGTGAGGGATAAGCCCTCCTTGCGGATCTTCTCTGCCCTTTCGTGATTTGCTTCAACAATTTCAATATCGTGGCCTTTTTCCTTAAGCATTACGGCAGTAGTTCCGCCGATGGAGCCTGCGCCGACAAGTATAATCTTCATTTAAAAATTCCTCCCGTTTCATATTATTAATATAATAAAATAAAAAAACACACAAGTCAATATTTTTGAGCTTTTTCCCACATTTGTGACGGTTTTGTATTATTGATTAATACAGCATTTTGTGATAAAATTAAAAAAAATGCAAGGAGAGAAAAGAAATGATAAAATCATTTTCGGGCAAGACTCCCGTTATTGATGAAAAAGCATTTATTGCGGAAAATGCAACCGTTATCGGTGACGTAACCGTCGGTGAAGGCAGCTCCGTATGGTACAGCGCAGTTCTCAGAGGAGATATGTGCAGTATAACGGTAGGCAAAAATTCCAATATTCAGGATAATGCCACAGTTCACGTGGGAATGAAGGACCCTGCGGTTATCGGAAACGGCGTAACAGTAGGACATAATGCTCTCGTTCACGGTGCCACCATCGGGGACAACGTGCTCGTCGGAATGGGAAGCGTCGTGCTTGACGGTGCCGTAATCGGAGAAAACTCCATTGTTGCCGCAGGTGCCGTGGTTACCGCAAAAACAGTAGTTCCGCCAAATTCCCTTGTTGCAGGCGTTCCCGCAACCGTTATAAAAGAGCTTTCCGCCTCTCAGATTATGGGCAATAAAATGAACGCTATGGGCTATACCACCCTCGCAAGCAAGTATAAAAAGGAAAATGAATAAACGTCTTTCTTATAATAACACCCTACCTTCGCAATTCTGAGGGTAGGGTGTTTGTTATATGCTTTCGGTTATGCGCAATTTAATAAGCGTTGTTTTTCAGATAAAGGTAAGCCTTGAGAATTGCGGTCTGGGTTTTTCCGTCGGGGATGCTGCCCTTCATTATTTCCTCTACTGCCTTTTCGAGGGGCATTTTTTCAACACCGACAAATTCATCCTCGTCAAGCTTCTGCTCACCTTTGGCAAGTCCCGTAGCAAGATACATATGAATTATCTCGTCAGAATACGCACAGGTGGGGTAAAATTCTCCGAGATAAATCATTTTTTCTGCAGTAAAGCCCGTTTCCTCCTTCAGCTCTCTTAATGCCGCTTCAATGTGCGGCTCAGCCTTTGAGTCAAGCTTTCCTGCGGGAATTTCAGTCAGCACCGCATTGAAGGGATACCTGAACTGCTTTTCAATGATAATATTTCCGTCGGAATCCACGGGTACGACGCAGGCAGCACCCACGTGCTTTATATATTCCCTTGTTGATACGTGGCCGTTGGGCAGCTCAACCTTATCGCAGTATACGTCAAGAAGACGTCCCTTGTATACGGATTCCGAACCGATTTGCTTTTCTGTCAGCTTTTCCATTACTTCCGTCCTCCTATAAGCTTTGCCGTACCTAAACCGACACCTGTGAGCACCGCAGCAGCACCCGCACCGATAAGAAGCGCCATTTTCTTTTCTTCGCATTCATCGGCATCCCAGAGATGCGCCGCCTTACTTAAAATACCCGTTCCGCAAAGCTCCCAATAGGTTATGAAATAAGTTTTGAAGTTTTCGGGATCATTTTCGTCTATTTCAAAAACACGGACTCCTCTTAAATGGTTGCCGTAACATCTGAAGGATGCACAAGAGGACTGAATGACTCTTATTCCGTCGTGCTCACCTATGAAATTGTTCAGGTGGTCGTGAGCATATACAACCGCTTTAACATCACCCATCTCCTGAAGAGCCTCAAGCTGTCCGTAATTCTCGTGAAGCACGCACATCTGCTCGCCGAGGTGTCCGTGAGCCCTTTCGGGGTCAAGCTTTACGTATTTTTTCAGCTCGCCCTTTTCATAGAAAGGAACTGCTCCCGCGTCATCCTTGCCGCATTCTATCTGCAGAGCTGCACTTTCGGGCATCGGAATATGCTGGAACATAAGAGAAGGAAGAGGCTCTCCGCCGTTTTCCTCGCGAAGCGCGGCACTTGTCCTTTTGTACCATTCAACGGTTTCCGGCAAAACTGCCTCATAGCAAAGCTTGGTTTCCTTATTTTCACCTGCACAGTCTATCATCCAGAGATTAAAGAGCTTTCTTTCACCGTCAGAGGAATATATGGGAAGATTGAAGGTATCCGCGTCAACGGTCTTGTCGGGATTGTCAAGACCTACGCACATTGAATATGAGCGGTAAATATCAGCCTGCTCGTCCTTTGTTATCATATTTACGTCATCGTGATTTCCGTAAATCATCGTAAACGGAATTTTTCTCTCTTCAAGAGGACGACAGATATAAGAAATTGCTTTTTTCATTCTCTTATATTCGCCCTCTTTATCGTGAATAACCACACGTGTACCGAATCTCGCATCCTTGAGATGGTTTCCGAGGATATTATCCCCGGCAAAAACAACAAGGTCGGGATTTACGGTATCATAAGCCTTATCAAGCATTCTGAGCATTGTACGGCGCACGAAATGAAGGTCCTGTGCATCAGCAACCTGCATTATTACAAATTTACCGTTTTTATTGAATTTCAGTTTTTTATTTTCCATTGTTATTATTCTCCATACAACAGTCTACAACAAGAATACAGGCAAGTGCCGTCAGCTCATCCGCAGGGTCGGCAATACTGATGTTGTAGGTATCTCCCCAGGAAAGCCATTCCTTTGAAAGACGGGCTATTTCATAACCGTTTCTTTCAACGGTGTATTCGTGTGCAAAAAAATCTCCGTGAATCTTTATACCCCATTCGGGTATCGAATACTCGTGTCTGAAAAGCGTAAAGCTTTTAACTATCTCAACGGGCTCGGCACCCGACACGGAAATCTCATACTTAGGAAGAAAGGTTACGAGCCTCTGTCTTATAAAGACTACCTCGTTTCCCGCATTATCACGGATATGAAGCTTTTTTCCCAGAGAAAACAGCTCTCCCTCTGCGGTATACTTCGTTTCTCCCCTGCTGTCAAAAATACTGAATTTGTCCTTGAAGGAAAAAACCTTCTGCTTAATATAAAGATTCATAAATTCTCCTCCCAATATAAATATTAAGGCAAAGCTGCGATTATTTATCCTGCCGTGCGGATTCAATCATTTTTCTTGCAGACTCAAGATGAATCTCATCGGCATCGCTGCCGTAGGTCATTCTGACAAGCTCAGAGGGACGCTCCTCGGCAGACAGCTCTTTTATTCTCGTAAAGGTCTTCCCCTCAAGAATCTCCTTGTATATAAATTTATGACTGTCGGCAAATGCCGCAATCTGAGCAAGATGCGTTATACAGAGTATCTGGGAATTCCGTGAAACGCCTGCAAGCTTTATTGCAATTCTTCTTGCCGCTGAGCCGCTGACACCCGTGTCTATTTCGTCAAAAATCAGCGTATCGGCACCGCCGTCCTTTTCAAGAACCGTTTTCATAGCAAGCATTATTCTTGAAAGCTCACCGCCCGAGGCTACCTTGGAAAGAGGCTTGGGCTCCTCTCCCGGATTTGCCGAAATCAGAAATTCCACGCTGTCCGCTCCGTTTTCACAAAGCGGTATTTCCCTGATATCAGCGGAAAATACGCAAGACGGCATATCAAGAAAGCTCAGCTCATATTTAATTGCCGAAGCCATTTCCTTTGCCGCCTTATGTCTCTTCTGGGAAATAGCCTCTGCCTTTTTGCGGCAGTCGGCACAGACCTTATCGTAAAGCACCGAAAGCTCGGCAACCTTTTCCGAAGAAAAGGTAATTGCATCAAGCTCCCCCCTTGCATTTTCAAGGAACGCCAGCATCGCTTCCTCTGTATCTCCGTATTTTTTTGACAGTCTGTAAAGAACGTCAAGTCTTTCTTCTATCTCATCGATATTGCCGTCAATACCCTCAAGCTGTCTTAATACGTCGTCAAGAAGTCCGGCACAGTCCTCTATTACCGAATTTGCATCGGAAAGCTTTTCTCCCAGCTCATCAAGTCCCTTTGCAAGAGAAGCAACGCTTTTTATATCCGAAACGGCAGAGGTAACGAGCCCTACGGCACCGTCCGACTCCCCGTCTCCCTCAAGCAGAAAATAAGCCTCTCTGAGAGCGTCGGTAAGCTTTTTTGAGTTGTTGAGTATATTTTTTTTCTTTATAAGAGAGGCTCTTTCACCCACGGTTATTCCTGCATTTTCCAGCTCGTTTATCTGAAAGCTCAGAATATCCGTCTGCCTCTGCTTATATGCCTCGTCCATACTGAGTCTTTTTATTTCGCCGCTGATTTCATTAAGACGGGCATAGGCTTCACGGTACTCGTCAACCATCGGAGAAATACGGGCAAAGGAGTCAAGAAAGCCGATATGCTTTTCGTTATCAAGCAAGAACTGCGAATCCCTCTGTCCGTGAATATTAATAAGGCTCATTCCGATATTCTTCAATATGGAAACGGTAACCGTCGCGCCGTTGATTCTGCAGACGTTTTTGCCGTCACGGGAAAGTCTTCTCTGTAAAAGAAGCGTCCCGTCAGCCTCAACGGGCAAGCCGTTTTCGGCAAGCCTCTCCTTTACGGAATCTGAAATGCCGTCAAAGAAGGCACTTACCTCGGCAAAGCTCTCTCCCGTTCTTATAAGCTCACGGGAGGTTTTTTCTCCCGTTACTGCATTGATTGAATCAATAAGAATGGATTTACCTGCTCCCGTTTCACCCGTAAGGATATTAAGTCCCTCGGAAAACTCGATTTCAGCCTTTTCAATTATTGCGATATTTTCTATATTGACAGATCTCAGCATAATTACAATCCAAGCAAAGCATCAAGCTTCTTCTTTATCTTTACGGCTACGTCCTCGCTGTAGCAGAGAACGAAAATTGTATCGTCACCTGCAAGCGTACCTGCAACCCCCTGAAGTCCCATAGAATCAAGAGCCGCACAGGCAGCCTGTGCCGTTCCGACGTGACATTTGAGAACAACCGTATTCATAGCAATATCGGTGCATATAGCAGAGCCGATAAGAATTGACATATATTTACCGCTGTTTTCCTCGGGTGCAAGAGTCGGCATACAATATTTGTATTCACCCGTTGATGCGGGATGCTTTACTATATGCATCTCCTTTATATCACGGGAAACTGTTGCCTGAGTGACGTTAACGCCTGCATCAAGAAGCCTTGCAAGCAGCTCCTCCTGCGTGCTTATTACGTTTTCCTCAATGAGCTTTGCAATTATTGCCTGTCTGTTTTTTTTCATAAAAACGTCTCTCCTTTGAAATAAAGAGTATTTCTTATTTTTCCAGCTTTTTATTCAGAACGTCAATAAAATTATCCGTTTTTATCGCCGCAAACGTGGCGTATATATCCGATTTTTTAATTTTTACGATACAGTCCTTATCTATAAGGATTCCCTCGCCGCCGTCGCAGGACAGTAATGCCGTTTCGGCAGTACCGCTTAAAGCCTTAACCGAAACCTCAAATTCTGCATTTCCCGAAAAAATATAAGGTCTTACCGCGATAGAGTGAGGACATACGGGGGTCAGAAGCACCGCTTCAAGAGTCGGCTCGACTATAGGTCCGCCTGCAGACATAGAATACGCCGTAGAGCCCGTGGGAGTTGCAAATATGGCTCCGTCTGCAAGATAATCGGCAATATCCCTTCCGCCGGTTTTTACGTTAAGGTCGGCAAGTCTGAGATTTGCGCCTCTGAAAAAAACCGCATCGTTAAGGCATATATCGGAGTATACCGTCTTACCGTTTTTTATTACGCAAGCCTCAAGCATCATACGCCGCTGAAGGGTAAATTTTCCGTTTTTAAGACAGGACAGCAGAGAAATCTCGTCTGCATCAAGACCGCACAGATAAGCAAGCCTTCCCGCGTTGATTCCGAGAATATTTTTATTCTCCGCCGCCGCAAGCTTTGCGGCTCTGAGCATAGAGCCGTCCCCGCCTACCGAGATTACCATATCAGCGCCCTTTATATATTCATTTGCATCTTCAAAGAATTCGTCTTCTATTTCCGGAAATCCCGTACGCAGCTCAGCCGAAAAGCAATAGTCAATACTGTTTTTTTCAAGCTCACCGCATATTTTAAGGGTTACTTCCTTTGCTTTTTCTCTTGTTAGATTAGGAATAACGGCAATTTTCATATATTCCTCCCATCCGACACCGAGGGGACTCAGATGAACCTTCGGCATCAGCTAATTACTTATCAAGCTCATTATGAGAAGCATTGACTACGTCCTCGGGGAAAACCGAAACGCTCTCCCCTTCCTCCTTTGATACGTAAAGAAGGTACTCAATATTACCCTCGGGACCCTTTATCGGAGAAAAATCAAGTCCCTTTACGGTAAATCCTGTTTCCTTTGCAAAATCAATTATTTTTTCAACAACCTCAACGTGGGTGCTTTTTTCTCTTACGACACCCTTTTTTCCGACCTTTTCCCTGCCTGCCTCAAACTGAGGCTTTATAAGAGCAACGCATTTTCCCTTATCACCGAGAAGCTCGTAAACCTTGGGAAGCACAAGACAAAGGGAAATGAAAGAAACGTCTATTGATGCGAAATCCGCTTCGTCGGGAATTTCCTGTCTTGTTACGTATCTTACGTTGGTGCGCTCAAGATTTATTACTCTTTCGTCGTTTCTGAGCTTCCAATGAAGCTGACCGTAGCCTACGTCAACGCTGTATACCTTTTTTGCGCCGCGGTGCAGCATACAATCAGTAAAGCCGCCCGTGGACGCACCGATATCCATACATATCTTCCCCTCAAGATTTATGGGAAAGACCTCCATAGCCTTTTTGAGCTTATGTCCGCCGCGGCTGACAAATTCCATACCTCCGCGAACCTCGATGCTGTCTATCTTTTTTACGGTATCACCGGCTTTAAGAGCCTTTTGTCCGTTTATATAAACTATCCCCGCCATAATAGCGGCCTTTGCCTTTTCACGGCTTTCAAAATATCCGTTTTCCGTAAGAAAGGCATCAAGTCTTGTTTTATCTGCCATTATTCAATTATCCTCCGAAATAACCCGTACCATACCGTCTGCATCAAGCCTATAGTGACTGAGAAGTCCTCCTACGGTATTCTGCGGCGAAAACTCTCCTTCAACGGCAATATTGCGGTAAATACCCTTGAAATCATATTTCAGCAGCTTATCGGCAAAGGTCTCGCCTATACCGCCGAAGCGCTGTCCCTCTTCAAAGAAAAATACTCTTTTACAGCCGAGAACGTCTCTTACTGCATTATTGCTTACGGGCTTTATCGTATTGAGCTTTACTATAAAAATATCGGTATCAAGCTGTTCCTTCAGCCTTTTCTTCGCTTCACAGGCGGCACCGAAGCATCTGCCGTAGGTAACAAGGGCTGTACCGCAGGCAGGGTCGCCGTAAATATCATAATCCTCCGACGTGCCCGTAAAATCCTCGGGAACGGCAATATCCACACCGCGCGGATATCGTACCGCAACGGGACCGCTGCAGCCGTAAACCGCCTTGTTGAGTGCCGCTTCAAGGTCAGCGAAGGTAGCAGGAGACAATACCGTGATGTCGGGAATTGTATTTAAGAAGGCGGCATCAAAAACACCGTGATGGGATTCTCCGTCAGCACCCACAAAGCCTGCTCTGTCTACGGCAAAGACTATTTTCAGTCCCTGCATAGCGCAGTCGTGGATTATCTGGTCATACGACCTTTGCAAAAACGTGGAATACACGGCAAAAACGGGCAGCTGTCCGCCTCTTGCAAGTCCTGCGGCAAAGGTAACCGCGTGCTGTTCCGCTATTCCTACGTCGAAAAACCTTTCCTTGAAGGACTTTCTGAAATCCTCAAGACCGCAGCCAAGCCCCATAGCGGCAGTAATCGCACAGATTCTTTCATCCTTTTGTGCCATTTTGCAAAGAGTCTCTCCGAACGCATCGGAAAAGCTTTTCTTTGAAAATACGGGCTCACCCGAATCAAGATTGAATGCCGATATGCCGTGGAAGGCATCGGGAGACTGCTCTGCAAACTTATATCCCTTTCCCTTTACGGTGTATATATGTAAAACAACGGGATGATTTACTTCCTTTGCGCCCTCTAAGGCAGAAATGAGCATAGAAATATTATGCCCGTCAACGGGGCCCATATATCTGAAGCCCAGATCCTCGAACATTGTTGAATTATATATCAGATTCTTTACGAAGGTCTTTGTGTTATAAATTCCTCTGACAAGGGGGTCGCCCACGACGGGTATACCGCGAAGCACCTTTTCCGTTTCCGATTTGAAGCGGACGTAGCGCGGAGTTGCCTTGATATGGGCAAGGTAACGGGCAAAGGAGCCTACGTTCGGAGAAATCGACATTTCGTTATCATTGAGCACAACGATAAGCTTCGTCCCCGTTCCCGCACGGCCTGCATTGTTAAGAGCCTCGTAAACCATTCCGCCCGTAAACGCACCGTCACCGATAACGGCTACGGTATAATCATTTTTTCCGCTGAGCTTATTTGCCGCGGCTATTCCGTATGCGGCAGAAAGGGCAACGCTTGAATGACCGCCTGAAAGTATATCGTGCTCGCTTTCGTTTCTTCTCGTAAAGCCGGAAATACCGTCGGGCTGTCTGAGGGTGGAGAAGCCTTCTCTTCTGCCCGTGAACAGCTTATGTGTATAGCATTGATGGGAAACGTCCCAGATTATTTTATCGTCGGGAGAAGAAAAAACCCTGTGAAGAGCAATTGTAAGCTCAACGACACCGAGATTTGACGCAAGATGTCCGCCCGTCCTTGATACGGTGGAAATAAGCTCGCTTCTTACCTCTGCGGCAAGCACGTCCAGCTCTTGCTCGGACAGCTTTTTTATATCGTCGGGACCGTTGACATACGGAAGGAATTTTCCCTTCATATTTTTCACCTTGATTCGGTTTTAGTTTTTTCTGAAAAGCAGCTGCTCTGCAATCATTCTTATTTCATCAGCGGCACTTCCGAAATGGGACAGTGCGGCAAGAGCATTCTTCGTATGAATTGCGGCAAGCTCCCTTGCTTTTTCTATGCCGTACAGCGAAACGTAGGTAACCTTGCCGTTCTTAACGTCACTTGAAGCGGTCTCATCCTCTGCCTCAAGCACATCGTCCGTTATCTGAAATGCAAGTCCCAGCTCTCTTGCAAAATCTCTTGCATAGGAGATTTCTCCGTCGTCCGCACCTGCGGCAATAAGTCCCAGAACACAGGCACTTTCAATCAGAGCGGCAGTCTTCAGAGTATCCATTTCCATAAGCACCTGCAGATTGGCAGGTGTGTTTTCGTATTTAAGGTCTATATACTGACCGCCTATCATACCCTTCATTCCTGCAAGCGCAGACAGCTCCCTTACGGCTCTGACAGCTCCGACGGCATCCACGTCACCTTCAGAAGCGGCTGAGGCAATCAGATAAAAGGCGTGAGTCAAAAGCGCATCGCCTGCAAGAAGGGCATTGGCTTCTCCGAACATTATATGAGAAGACGGCTTTCCTCTGCGCATATCGTCGTTATCCATACAGGGAAGATCATCGTGTATCAGCGAATACGTATGAATAAACTCAACGGCAACGGCAAGCTTCAGCGCCTTTTCGGGGTCACCGCCTGCCGCACGGCAGAATTCAAGACACAAAAGCGGTCTTATTCTTTTTCCGCCGCCTTCAAGGGAATACATAAGCATCTCCCTTATTGCTTCGGTTTCGGGGGACAGCTCCGGCAAGGAGCGTCTTATCTCATTTTCTGTCATTTCGATATATTTAGCGATATTACTCATAATCAATCCCCGTTTACATCCTCAAGAGCAGTAATCTTCTGCTCTGCTTCTTTTAATTCTTTATTGCAAAAGGAGGCAAGACGCGCTCCTTCTTCAAATAATTCTACGCTTTCCTTCAAAGGCATACCGCCGTTTTCAAGCAGCCTTACAATTTCCTGCAGCCGCTTAACTGCGGCTTCATAGGTCATTTCACTCATTGTTTACGGGTCTCCTTTCCGTTCCGAGCACAAGACAGTCAACGATACCGTCAGACATTGTTATCTGAAGCTTATCGTCCTTTTTTATTTTTTCAACGCTTTCCTTTATCTCTCCGTCCGAGCTGACAAGAGAATATCCTCTGAGAAGCACGCTCAACGGATTCAGCCTTTCAAGTGCGGCTACCGCCCTCGTAAGCTCGTTTTTCTCCTTGAAGAATTCCCTTTCCACGGAGGCCTTCATTCTGAGGGACAGCTTATTCAGCATATCGTATTCCGAGGAAAAGAATTTTCCCGCATCCGTAAAGGACCTTTTTTCAAGGAGCAGCTGTAATTTTTTCTTTTCGTTGTTAATATAATTTGAGATACCCGTGTAAAGCCTGTCGGTAAGCGATGCGGTATTCATCATCAGCGAGCTTATATCGGGCACGGCAAGCTCCGCGGCGGCTGAGGGGGTAGGGGCACGCTTATCGCTGACGAAATCGCAGATTGTAAAATCCGTTTCGTGTCCTACGGCTGAAATTACGGGAATAGGACAATTATATACGGCACGGGCAAGTGCCTCATCGTTAAAGCACCATAAATCCTCGGCACTTCCGCCGCCTCGTCCTATTATGATAACGTCGGCACAATTCTTTTTACCGAATTCCTCTAATGCCGCTATCATTTCTGCAGGAGCGCCTGCGCCCTGAACTGAAACGCCCTTAAAAATAACCTCTGCCAGAGGAAAGCGTCTTTCAAGCACGTTGAAAATATCACGTACCGCGGCACCTGTGGGAGAGGTTATAACACCGACTCTCCGCGGAAGCTGCGGCAAAGCACGCTTATGCTCCTCGGCAAACAACCCTTCGGCGGACAGCTTTTTTTTCAGCTGCTCGAAGGCTACGGCAAGTGAGCCTGCCCCGTCCGGAATCATATCCTCGACGTATATCTGATATACCCCGTCACGCTCAAAAACGGATATTCTTCCGTTTACTATTACCTTCATTCCGTTCTCCGGAGCAAAGCGCAGTCTTGAAGCCTGTCGGGCAAACATTACCGCCTTTATTGCGGCTGAATCATCCTTTAACGAGAAATAAAGATGACCCGTCTTATAATGATTTGAAAAATTCGATATTTCACCCGATATGAAAATCGACTGCATACCGAGATCCGTATCGAATAAGGATTTTATATAACGGTTTGCCTGTGAAACCGTAAAGGTTGGTATATTCATCATAGCTTATAGTGAAGCAAGCACGGCGAGGCCTGCCGCGTTATCCGAAGAAAAGCCTTCTGCGGCAAATATCGCACCGAACTCCTCTCTCAATCTTTTTCTAATCAGAGTATTGGACATAACTCCGCCCGAATACACCAGGGGAAGTCCCGGGTGCTTTTCAAGCGCGGAAATACTCAGCTCGTATATCACCTGAGAAATATAGTCTATACAGTATTTTGCAATATCACAGGGAGCCTCACCCTCGGCTGCCATCCTCTGACATTTATTCTGCAAGCCCGATATGGAGCAGTTACCGTCGCGCATAAAAGGCTTTATCTTATAAGTCCTTGTGCTTTCAAGGCTTAATCTGTCAAGTGCAGGGCCTGCGGGAAAAGGAAGTCCCAGAAGGCTTCCCGTTCTGTCAATAGCCTGACCCGCCTTCAAATCAAGCGAGCGTCCCACGGGAGTGACCGTGAATATTCTTTCGCTGTCGGGAGTAACCCTTACGGATTCCGTAGTACCTCCGGAAACGTGAAAGGCAATAAATTCATTTTCAAGCATATCAAGTGCGCCTGCCGAATACAAAGCCGCGGCTATATGCCCTGCCTGATGGGAAAAGAATTTAAGCTCAGCACCTCCTGCGGCGGCAAGCATTCTTGCGGCACCCTTGCCTGCAAGAAAGCAGGGCATATATGAACCCTCCTCGTCACGGGGAGATACCGAAACGGCAATTTTTTCTATTACACCGTCCGTCTTGCCAAGACACTCCTCCATCATATCGGGAAGATTTACGGTATGCTGAAAAACAGCATCCGACTGTCTTAGTCCCAGCTCGCCTTCTTTTACCGTAAGAAGCCGCCTTGACTGTATTATCTGCGCGCTTTTTGTATCATAAACGGCAACAGAGGTTGTATAGTTGCTTGTATCGATTCCGAGAGTCAGCATCAGACGTTCTTTTCCCTTATGAGATTACCGAGAACGCCGTTTATAAACTTGGCTCTTTCCTCGCCCGAATACTTTTTTGTAAGCTCCACAGCCTCATTTGCAGACACCTTATCGGGGATATCGTCTATATAAAGGATCTCTCCTGCGGCAAGTCTCAGCACCGCAAGGTCTACCTTGGGAATTCTGTCAAGCGTCCAGCTTCTGAGATATAAGGATATTTTTTCGTCTATCGTCTCAATATTATCAAAAACTGCTTTTACAATATTCTCCGCAAACTCATCAAGAACGAAAAGCTCCTCGTCCTCGGCTATAGCCTCCATCTCATCCAGAGAAAGCTCGGGATTGAATATTTTTTCAAAAACAAGTATAAAAGCCTGCTCTCTTGCTTCTCGTCTTGTCATAAGTAAACCTCCGTAATACTAAGCTTCTGATTGCCTTATAATATACCACATATTAAGTGAATATACAACATTTTTTTGTATATTCAACGGAATATACATATTTTTTTGCATAAACTCCCCCGAAGCATCTTGATTTTATTCAGCTTCAATAGTATCATATAATTGAAAATTTTTGTCGGAAAGGATGAGTTATTTGAACAGAGCAGAGCTGTTATTCAAGGCTATCGACGTATTGGGTGAAAAACCTCAGAATGCCGTTCACTATCCCTCTATAGTAAGAGTACAGAATATTGCTTATCATACCGAATCTGAAGAATATAACGTTGCCGACCTTTATTTCCGCAGAGATATTTTTGACGACGGAAAAAAGCACCCCGTTATGCTTTATATTCACGGCGGCGGATTTATCAAGGGCGACAAGGATTACCGTGTTACCAACTCAGAGTTTTTCGCTCATCACGGCTACTTCGTTTTCAATATTGACTACAGAATGCCGCCCGACGTTGAGATAGAGGAAAACTTTGCAGACATCATAAGAGCATTCAACTACATAAAGAAGCTCAGTCAATACTGCAATATGGACACCGAAAAAATAGTGGTTTCCGGTGATTCCTCCGGTGCATATCAGTCCGCTATGCTTTGCGCCTTTGCAAATGACAGCAAGCTCAGAGAGCGTTTTAAGCTGCCTGAGCTGAATAACCGCCCTGCGGCACTTGCGCTTATGTGCGGAATCTTTGATATAGACAAGGTACTGTCTACAAAGAATACTATGGGACTCGTCTCAAAGACTCTCAGTCTGGTTCTCGGCTTTGAGGTAAAAAAGGACTATTCAAACACCTCGGAATACGAGCATATCGACTATATTTCCCCCATAAACTTTGTAACGGAAGACTGGCCGCCCGTCTTTATCACCTGGGCAGAAGAGGATATTTTATGTATTGACCAGGGCAAGCCTATGGCTGACAAGCTGGCCGAGCTTGGTATTCCCTGCAAAAAATTTGTTGCCGAGGGTCTTCTTAACAATCATTGTTACCATCTTAATATGAGCTTCAAGCTTGCCAAAAGATGTATGAACAAATGCGTTCATTTCCTTAACGATATGCTTGACAACGAGGATAACACGGCTGATGAAATCGAAGAGGACGACAAGCCCTTAAAGGAAGAAACTGATCAATGAAAAGAATAGTAACGGTACAGGATATCTCCTGTATAGGCAAATGCTCACTTACCGTGGCACTTCCCGTAATATCCGCCTGCGGTATAGAGACTGCGGTAATTCCCACCGCCGTGCTGTCAACGCATACAGCGTTCAAGGAATTTTCCTTCCGCGACCTTACGGATGAAATAGAGCCTGTATCAAGCCATTGGAAAAAAGAGGGAATGAAATTCGATGCAATATATACGGGGTATCTCGGCTCCTTCAGACAGTTAGAGCTTATGAACGCCTTTTTTGACGAATTCGCCTTACGTGATACTCTGATTTTCATCGACCCCGTTATGGGGGACCACGGAAGGCTGTATCCCGGCTTTAATCAGGAATTTGCGGATTCTATGGCAAAGCTTTGTTCAAGAGCTGACGTTATCGTTCCGAATCTCACGGAAGCCTGCTATATGCTCAGAGAGGAGTATAAAGAAAGCGGCTACGGTGAAGAATATATAAAGGGAATACTTAAGGGGCTTTCGGAATACGGTGCAAAAAACACGGTTCTGACGGGAGTATCCTTTGATGATAAAAAGCTCGGCATTATGGCTTATAACAGGGAAAGGGATGAGTATATAAGCTATTTCGCAGACAAGGTGGATGCCCGTTTCCACGGAACGGGTGACGTTTTTTCAAGCTCCTGCGTGGGAGCTCTTATACAGGGGCAGTCCCTTGAGGAGGCGTTAAAAACGGCAACGGACTTTACCGTAGAATCGATAAAGGCAACACTCCGAGACCCTTCGCGTAACTGGTACGGAGTAAATTTTGAGGAGGCTCTGCCGATACTTACCGCTAAGCTTAATACTAATTATATCAACGGCAAAGGGGCTCATTAATTGATTTTTATCCTGCAGACATTGATTTAAGGGGTTCGGGCAAATTGACAGCCCGAACCCCCTTATTTATCTTATTTTAAACCGACAGCCTCGTTTTTCGTTAAAATTCTATGGCTTCAATGTCAAGAGCTGTAAAGCCCATAATATCCGCATTACAGGGCACGTCTAATCTTTCAAAAAAGTCGTTTGCCCACGCAACTATAGCGATAACGTTTGCTTCACAGGACAATCTTATCTGCTCCCTTGAAACGCTGTCCAAATTCGACGGCTCAACCTTTCTCGTACTGAGAGCCTCTGCCGTATCAAGGGAAAGCTTTTCGGGTGCAACATTGTAAATACCGTAAAACGCAAATTCTCCGTTCTGATATGTATCAAGCTCTGCCGTGTAGCCTGCGAAATTTCTTTCTACGTCAAGGTAGGTATAGCATTCAACGATATCCGTACCCGTTTCAACGTAATAGCCGCTCATAAAGTAAAGTGCTTTATCTGCTAAATCATAGCAGATAACAAAGCTGCATTCGGGAATATCCTCCTGGTAGCAGTAAATTCCTTCGTACAATTCACCGTTATTCTTTACGAAGTTTACAACAATACCGTATACAAAAGCCGCATCAACATAATCACAGTAGATACATTTTCCCTGCTCGGAAAGCGTATGGGTCAGCTTTTCCTGTACGATAACTTCACCGCACTCCAGACATAATTTTTCGGGCTCGCATTTTATTTCTTCATTCTGATACTTATGAGGAGCTGTTTTAAGCACTACGGTTGATTCAACCCCGCACACGGCGCAGCAGGCTTTTATGATACCCGTATTTTTACAGTCGGGCAGCTGCTTTTCCGATACGTTAAACGAATGAGTGACTTTTTTCTCAAGTCCTACCGCCATTCTCAGCGCAACTCGGGCATCGGATGCTTCAATGCCTCCCGTAAAATCAATATCACAGCGAAGCAACGTCTCGGGGGCGGGGTCTTCAAGTCCGACGGTCGTTCTTAATATGAGTCTTGCATCATCGGCATTAAGAACAGAATTTCCGTCAGCGTCTCCCATAAGACATTCTGCGGGAGCATTCTCGGGCGGAAGCTGCTCGTTGACATCTTCTGCAAAGGCTATCACGGAAAAAGAAAGAATAATAACAAATGATAAAGCAAGCGAGAGTATTTTTTTCATAAAATATCCTCCTTTCAAGGAACAAAAGGCCTTATCTGTTCTTGATATAATACTTATAGAACTTTACACCCTCTGCAAGTGCCGATACACCGATACTCTCATTAGCGGCATGCATAGCGGCCAACTGCTCGGGAGTAAGTCTTGTGGGGGTAAATCTCAGACAGTTATCGCAAACAAGCTCGAACTGCCTGCAGTCCGTTCCGCCGGTCATAAGATAGGGGATCGGAACAACGTCGGGAATTGCATCCTCTATACATTTGACGAGATATCTGAATTCCTCACCGTAGGGAGATGCTATTCCCGAGGGGTCACGCGAAAGAAGAATCTCCGTTTCAATATCGTATTTCTTTGCAATATTTCTGAGAACCTCTATGGATTCCTCAGCCTTCTGATGAACACTCGGGCGGATATTGCAGATAACGTAAGCCTCGTCGGGGATAACGTTGGGAGCCTCGGAGCCTGAAGCCATCGTAAAGGCACAGGTGGTTCTGACGAATGCACCTGCCATAGGTGAAAACATCGGAAGAACCTTTGCAAGAAGTCCCTTAAAAAGCCAGAGATTTGCCATTACGAGACGGAGAGGGAAAATTATATGTCCCGCAATAGAAGTAAACATTTCGGGAATGGGAGACACAAGCTCTCTTTTGAAGGGATCTGTTTTTTCCACCTCAGCCATAAACATAGCAAGCCTTGCCACGGGGGTATTTTTGGGAGGAGTAGAGGAATGACCGCCCTTGCCTCTTGCAATAAATTTCAGATTACAGAAGCCCTTTTCAACTATACCGATAGCAGCACAGGGTCGGGCAAGGCCGGGGAAAACGTTACCGATAACGGCACCGCCCTCGTCAAGCACGGCATTAAGCCTTATTCCCTGTTCTTTAAACCAGCGTGCGGCGTCAATAGCACCGCCTCCGGAATTTTCTTCGTTTACCGAGGAAAAAAGCCAGATATCCTCTTCGGGCGTATAGCCCTCCTCAAGCAGCTCTTCAACGGCACTCCACTCTGCAGAAAGCGTGCTTTTGCAGTCCATAGCACCTCTGCCGTGAACACAGCCGTCGGCAATTTCTCCGGAGAAGGGGTCTCTTGTCCATTCCTTTTCTGCGGCAGGCACGACGTCTTGATGTCCCATAAGGAGAATTGCACCCTTTGACGGGTCAGTACCTCTCCATACTCTTAAAAGGTTGCCTTCAAAATCGTGCTTTTCTAACCTTGAGAATATTAACGGATAAAGCTTCTCCATAACCGCCTGAAGCCTTATAAAGTCGGAATAATCCTCTCCCTTTGCCTTTGAAACGGTTGCAACCTTTACCATTTCGGAAAGTCTTTCGGCATACTTGCTCTCCTCTTCCTTTGTCCAGCTTATTGCAGGCTCTTTAACGGAGGGAGATTTTTTTACCTTTACCGCCCTTATCAGACATACGGCAACAATGACTGCAAAAGCTGCTGCAGCTGCAATAAGAACGTATAATAAATATTTCATAACGGCATTACCACCTTAATTTATATTTCGTTTAAATTATACAATATGATGCAATACAATTCAATACATAATTTAAGGGGACGTAAAAGCTAAGCTTTACATCCCCTTAATGCTTTATTCTTTTTTTACTTTAATGCTTTTTATTCTGCAAGCTGATAGATTCTTACGTAATCTACCTTCATTTCACAGGCTTCATCAAGAGATTTGCCCTCGAACTTTGCTTCACCGGGAACACAAAGGGAAAGAAGGACTACCTCGGGATTTATGCAAATTCCTTCACCGAAGGTTGAACGGGTGGTTTCAACTCCGTTTATATAGAAAATGTATTCCGTTTCCGTCCACATCATTCCGTAGGTATTGTATTCATTATAGATGTCGTTGCCGTTGAATGCGCCGAGATTTCTTGACTGATAGCCCTCCGTTGAGCCGTTAAGACCTGCAAGATGAATTGCGTGCTCTACCGCATTGTGCTTTCCGTCCTTGGAGTGGCACAGCGATTCCATTATATCGATTTCAACGCTTTCAATGCCGCCCTTGGAGGTTTCGTGGCTTATGGCAGAATTAACACCGTTTATCCAGAATGCAGACCAGAAGCTGTTTGAATCAGCCGCAATCATACGGCATTCAAAATATCCTCTTTTATAGGTTTGTGCAAGTGCGATGCTCGTACCGTACCAGCCCTCACCGTAAACACCGTCTGTGAGATACTCGCCCGTCATAATAAGGTTTCCGTCCTTAACCTCACATTGGCTTATTGAAGAATAGCCTGCTCTTGAAGCACCGTCTCCGCTGACTCTCCATACGTCCATATCAAGCTCGTTTCCTTCAAACTCATCCTCAAAAACAAGCTCGTAGCCCGTAAGGTCAAGCTCGGGTCCCCAGGCGTCAACCGCCGCACCCGTTGCCAGCATATTGAACATCTGCATCATCATTGTAAAGGTGGCAACCATACCTCTGACTCCGCCGCCTCTGAGAAGGTCGCCGAGGCCGTCAAAAAAGTTCTGTAATGCCCATTGTTCTCTCCATACGAGACCTAATATTCTTGAAATTATTTCAACCATAGCAATTCGTCCTCTTATTCAGC
Organism: Acutalibacteraceae bacterium; assembly: GCA_045589015.1. Taxonomy (GTDB): domain Bacteria; phylum Bacillota; class Clostridia; order Oscillospirales; family Acutalibacteraceae; genus RUG806. Next base: position 21,950 of record JAZNFG010000093.1, on the reverse strand, counting down.
TATCTGATAAATTCTTACGTAGTCAACGTACATATTCACTACCTCGTCGTGGCTCACGCCAGCGATATTTACCTCGTGAGGAAGCTCAAGAGAAACGATAACCTCTTCGGGATTTTCGCATATTCCGTCACCGAAGTCCGTACGTACGGTTTCAACTCCGTTTACGTAGAAAATATACTCCTCCTCAGTCCACATCATACCGTAGGTATTATATTCGCTGTATATATTGTTTCCGTTAAAGGAGCCGAGATTTCTTGAGAATATCTTATCCTCCGTTGAGCCGTTGAGTCCGGAAAGATGCATAGCGGGAGTATAAGCGTCCTCCGTGCCCTCTCTTCCGTAGAAGGTTTCACAGATATCGATTTCTACGGCACCGATACCGCCCCTTGAGGTTTCGGGATTATAGGAGCCTGCACCCTGAAGCCAGAATGCCGACCAGAAGCCCTTAGAGGGAGCGCATATCATTTTTATTTCAAAATAACCTCTTGTATACCATTCTCTGAGGCTTATTGCACCGCAGTACCAGCCCTCACCGTAGGGGCCGTCCTCACGGTATTCACCCGTGATTTTAAGCGCACCGTCCTCAACGGACACCTGCTCGATTGAGCCGAAGCCTGCTCTGCCTGCGCCCTCACAGCGTGACTGCCATACGTCCATATCAAGCTCGTTTCCTTCAAACTCATCCTCAAATACAAGCTCGTAGTCCGTAAGATCAAGCTCGGGACCCCAGGCATCAACTGCCGCGCCCGTTGCCAGCATATTGAACATCTGCATCATCATTGTAAAGGTGGCAACTATACCTCTTACTCCGCCGCCTCTGAGAAGATCGCCGAGGCCGTCAAAAAAGTTCTGTAATGCCCATTGTTCTCTCCATACGAGACCGAGCAAATTAGAAATCATTTCAACCATAATAGAATCTCCTTATAATTTTATTTTTTATTCTTTCTCATTTCGGCAAGCTCTCTGTAGCTGATAAGCTTAATACCGTGAGTTTTGAATGCCGCGTGGGTTTCGGGATCCTTCATAACGAGATATTCCCAATATCTTCTCTGCCACGTGCCCGTGATAGACTTCATTTCATCCGTAGGCATAGCGGGATGAACGTAGGTTTCGCAGATTCCCTCGGGAATCTTTATAAGATACTCAATAAAGTTCTTCTTGAACTCCTCATAGGTTTCGCCCGTTTCAATGTTTTCGGGGAAGATAAGATAATCGGGCATAGGCACATTGTTCTTCTTTCCGAACATTCCCGAAAGAATACTTGCAACCGAGAAAAGCCATACGGGAGTACCCTCGGGACATTGCTCCTTGAGAGGCTTTGAGAACATTCTGAAGGGATAGCCCTTCTTACCGCAGACTGCAAGAGTCTTGGGAAGCATAAGAAGCTTGCCGTTCATTCCGTAAAGGGCACCCATGTGGCTGTCTATATGAGAGGGCTTCATTCCCTTATTCTCGCAGTATTCTATCTGCGCAACGGTTTCCTTTACAGCCTCGTCATATTCACAATGTGCCTCAAAATCCTCACTTTCGGGCCACATTCTGCCCTTTTCGTTTTTAAGCGAGGGAAGCCCCGTCATAGGTCCCCAGGGGTAATTATCCTGCCACTCGTTCGTATGGGTAAGGTGAACGCCTATGGCAAATTCGGGATGGTCGATTGAAAACTGAATTGCCTCATCCGCACCGGGACAGGGTGTCATTATTGTTGAAGAAAAAATACTTCCCGACAAAAACAGATCCATAACCGCCTCATTGGCAGAGTGACAAAGTCCGAAGTCGTCAGCATTGATTATAAGAAATTTTTTAGCCATACTCAATCTCCTTTTTTAGGAATATATTAACAGATATATAATATCAAAATATATCCGTTAAGTCAAGAAAATCAGCAATAACCGATAAACACGGCAAGCATCATAACGGCAACGGAAATTATACCCTCTATCACGAACAGCGGCCACGAGAATTTCAGCCATTTTGAATAGGACACACCGACAAGACCTATGGCAATTATCATAATTCCGCTGGTGGGATATAAAAGATTGGTAAAGCCGTCGGCAAGACAGAAGGACAGCACCACGCTGTTTGAGCTGATGCCTATAAGATGTGCAAGAGGCAGTACAAGGGGCATTACAAGGAATGCCTTTGCCGTTCCCGAGCCTATAAAGAACTCAAGAAGAGCAATAAAGAGGAAGATAAGAAGAATCGCGACGTAAGGATTCATCCCCTCAATAAACGTATAGATATAGTAAAGAATCGTGTGCATAATCTTTCCCGTGTTGAGAATGTACGCAACAGAAATTACTATAAGTATCAGAGGAATTGCGGGAGCGACAGCCTTTATTCCCTCAGCGAAGCCCGAAAGAAGGCTTTTTCCGCGAAGACCCGTAATAAGAGCCGCAGATATACCGCCTGCAACGAAAAATACTGCGATACCGCCCATTGAAACGACACCGCCCGCTCCCGTCAGGAAGTCGGTTATTATGCAGACGAGAGCAAGTCCGAGACAAACAAGAAATGCCTTACCTGCCTTCGAGGTGGCTTTATCGTTAAAGACGGCATCCACGTCTGACACCGAATATTTCTCTCTGAGTGCCTTGTCGCTTTCATAGGAAAGACTCTTTTCGGGATTCCTTTCTATTCTTCTTGCATAGAGATACAAAAATCCGTAAAGACCTGCAAAAACAAGCACAAAGACGATAAGACGAAGCCAGAGTCCCGAGAATATTTCAACATCCCCCGCAAGCCGCTGAACGGTCATAACGTTGAAGGGATTGAAGGTAGCGGCGGTAAAGCCGAAGGCAACGGAAATAAGGCTCATTCCGAGACCTACCATAGAGTCCCATCCGAGTGCAAGAGAAATTGCAACGGCAATAGGAACAAGAGTTACGCTTTCTTCGAGTATACCTGCCGTAGAAGCAAGTGCCATACAAAAAAGTATCAGCACCGCCATAAGAAGATATTTTCTGTGCGAAAACCGTTTTATAACAACGGCAACAAGATATTTAAGCACTCCGCACCTGTCAAGAAGCAGAAAGGTTCCGCCCATAAGCACGATAAAGGCAATAATAAGAAGACCCGTCATTCCCGTATCGCTTGTACCCTCGTCAATAAACACCATAACGGGGGCGGCGGCAATCTTCCACAGAGGCATCGTATAATCCTCAAGAGGCGTATAGGTGCTTTCGGTGGTTATTGATGCCTTACCCGTTTCCTCGTCAAGGAAGGTGTTGTATTCACCGCGGGGCATAATCCGTGTCAGCACGCCTGCAAAAATATACACCGCAAGGAGTATTGCAGTAATGCTGATTATCGTCTTTTTATCAATATGAAGCCCGTCGGACTTCTTTTTCTCTGTTTCTCCCATATATCCCTCTCCTGTATAATTAATAGCATAATTATACAGGAGAAAGAAAATAAAATCAATATGCCGATATATAAAATTAAGGGGCAGTAAAAAACGAAAGTTTTTTACTGCACATTTTAAGGGGATAGAAAAAAAGATGAAGAACGGACAAACCGAGCAAAATCAAGACGCAAGGCTTGATTTTGTTTGCCTGAAGGCGTACGCGGCGAGCGAGAGTTCGCAGCATAAAACATAAGAAAACGGTCGCCGTAGGCGTACGGCGACCGTTTTCTTATAGTCCGGCTTCGAAGAAAGCCTCGCTTTCCGTTCGGAGGAATATAAAATCTTTTTACTTTATAGGAAGGAATCTCCTATAAAGTAAAAAATAAATGCTTTTTGCATTTTTGTGTGTTTTAAGAGGACTCGGCAAGTATTTTTTATGCGGTCTTCGCTTTTTTTACATCCCCTTGAATGATTTTACTGAAGCACGGGGGTATTAACAAATTCTACCTCGGCTTCGCCCTTTATGCCGTCGGATTCAAAAACTATTATTTCGTTTACTCCGTTTTTAAGAACGCCTGCAGGAACGTAAAGTGTTTTCTGAGGGCCTATTTCCCAGTATCTTCCGAGATTGAAGCCGTTGACGGTAACGAAGCCCTTTTTGAAATTATCAAGCCTTAAGAAGGTATCCTTGCAATCCGTGATTTCAAAGACTCCTCTGTAAAAGGCAGAGCCTTCTGCAAAATCCTTGTTATCAAAAACAAGCTTATGGAGATTGTCCATAGGAAGCGGATATACGTCCCAATGGAAATGTATTCTGCCGTCAATAAGGCATCTTCCGGCTATACCCTTCTTTCTCATCATCTTGGGGCCGAAATTCGTTCTGCCCATATTCTCGCAAAGCACGGTGAGAGTGTCCCCCGCCCTTGCCGAAAAAACGGTTTCAAGAGAATCGTTTACGTAGAGAATATCAACAAGCCTGTCATTCACGTAAATCTGCGCTCTGTCACCGAGAGTCTCAAGGGTCAGCTTAACGTTGTCATAATCACGGTTGAGCCTCGTTTTATATGCAATATAGCCGTAGCCGTGACCGTATTTTTCCATACACTTAGGAACATCGGAATGAACGGGAGAGGACAGCATATCAAGAGAAGAAAAGAAGCCTGTTTTTTCCGAAAGCTTTACCTTACCGTAGGCGGCTTTTTCACGGTCAGCTGGTATTTCGGGCAATTCCCTATCAATATATTTTTTTATAACCTCTCTTACTGCCAGATATTTCGGAGTAATATCTCCGCATTCGGAAAGACAGGCATCGTAATCGTAGCTTGTTACATCGGGAAGGTATTTTTCGTAGTGATTGGCACCCGAGGTAAAGCCGAAATTTGTACCGCCTATAAACATATACATATTAAGGTGTCCGCGCTTCAGCATATCATCCACGACCCTCGCGTAATCCTCGGCACTTGTGGTGTGATGCTTTTCGTCGCCCCAGGCATCAAACCAGCCGTTCCACATTTCCATACACATTTTGGGGCTGTCGGGATACAGCTTATCGTGAGCGGCAAAGTTTTCTTCAACTCTTGAGCCGAAATTAAGGGTCGCAAGACAGCCGTCTATAGCACCGTCAAGGATATCGCTCTCGCTTGTACCGTCAGAGGTAAACAGAGGGACGTCAATACCTCTTTTTATAAATCCCTCTTTAAGATAATTAAGGTATTCCTTATCGTCACCGTAATAGCCGTATTCATTCTCGCATTGCATCATAATAACGTTGCCGCCGTTGGTAACAAGATGAGGTCTCACCTCGTCAAGAAGACGGTCGAGATATCTGTCAAAGCAGGCAATATATTTGGGATTCGTACAGCGGATTTCCATATCCTCGTCGCATTGAATCCACCAGGGCAGACCGCCGAATTCCCACTCTGAGCATATATAAGGGCCGGGACGGACGATTGCCATCAGACCCATATCCCCTGCGGTTTTTAAAAATCTGCCGATATCAAGCATTCCGGAAAAGTCAAATTCTCCCGGATGCTTTTCGTGCATATTCCAAGCGCAGTAGGTCTCAACGCAGTTACAGCCCATAGCAAGAAGCTTTCTGAAAATATCCTCCCACGTCTCGGGCATATTGCGGAAATAATGCACGGCACCCGAAATAAGCTTTACGGGCTTACCGTCCTTTATAAATTCATTTTTAACAATCTCAAAGGTCATAGAACTATTCTCCCTGCTTATGTTTTTAATCCTTTTCACTTAATATATGTATCACACGCATTCTCAAGCTTTGAGAAATTGCAGTAAATGCGATGAACAACACCCGACTGCTTTTGTTCAGAATAAATCTGTTTTGCTTTTGTGAGAATTCCGTCCTGAATTTTCTGACAAAAACGGTATTCCTTTTCTAACAAATCTGCGTATTTACGATCAGTCAACTCAGAAAAATTCAGCCTCGAATACAAGCCACCCCTGACGGGAATCATTTTCTTTATATCCAGTACAGCAAAAATCTTCAATGCCTGAGTTTCCGAGATTGATTTATAAATATCATTCTTTCTGAGCTCTGATTTATTAACCCTTTCATAAATCAGATAGTGAGCTGTACCTACATTTTTCCACTTAGAATGCTTATTCTTTCCTGATGTCAGCGGAATAAAATAATGATATCCCTCTATAAAAATAATAATTCCCAAAAACGGCTTTTGCTCATAAGCCTTATCTGCACTATACTGTATTTCAGGTTCAATTTCACACAAATAACGAAGATAGTCTGTATCAATATTATAAAACCCGAAATCAACAAAAGCTGCTTCCATATTCTCAATACCCCTTATACAAAAAAAGCAGGGAGATTTCAAAATCCCCCTGCACCGTTAACGCTCCGCACTTGGGATATAGGCGGCGGAACACCTTCTGTAACGTCTCGCACTTGGGATATGGGTGGCGAAACACCCGCAAAGAACCCGTAGGTTCATTTTTATTATATGAAAAAATAACAGAGAAATCAACTACTATTTAAAAATAAACCAAAATTTATACTCATCAAAAATAAAGGAAATTCAATACAGCAACAAAAAAACTCTTACTTTTCCTCAGAAATACAATTCAAGCCTATCAATAAGCTCCCTGTCTGCTTCGGGAATACTTCCGAAGGGAAAAGTTATCCCCATACTGTCATATTTTGTCTGACAGATTTTTCTGAAGGGGAGCAGCTCCGTTTTATCGATAACGGGATATTTTTTTGCTATCTCCTTAAGGCGCAGTATATTTTCTTTGCTGTCATTAACGGTAGGAATTATTACCTGTCTTAGTGTCACGGGAATACCGTTATCGTTAAGATAATTGAGAAAATCCAGCGCATCGTTTAGACTGCAGCCTACGTTTTCCTTATATTCCTCATCACTTGTATATTTTACGTCAAGAAGCACCCTGTCGGTTTGAGAAAGCAACTCTTTTATTTTATCATTGAGAACACAGCCCGACGTATCGAGGCAGGTATTTATTCCGTTTTCGTGGCAAAGACGGAAGGCTTCAAGGGCAAATTCACTCTGCATAAGAGGTTCACCGCCCGACAGCGTGATTCCGCCCTCTTTTCCGAAATAGCTTTTATATCTCAGCGCCTTAGTAACAATCTCCTCTGCCGTGTATTCGGTGCCGCCCGAAAAATCCCAGGTATCGGGATTATGACAGCATTTACAGCGAAGCGGACAGCCTTGCATAAACACCACAAAACGCACACCGGGTCCGTCAACAGTACCGAGACTCTGCAGGGAATGAACTCTGCCCTTAATCATAAGCTTTCGTGGAAGGTACGGCTGATAACCTCACGCTGCTGTTCGCGGGAGAGCTTATTGAAATTAACGGCATAGCCCGAAACACGGATAGTGAGATTGGGATAATCGTCGGGGTTCTCATAAGCCTTTATAAGAGTCTCACGGTTGAGAACGTTTACGTTGATATGATGTGCCCCCTGACAGAAGTAGCCGTCAAGAATATTGACAAGATTGCTTACTCTTTGCTCTTCATTCTTTCCGAGAGCGTCGGGAGTAATGGAGAAGGTGTTTGAAATACCGTCGCGGCAATCCTCATAACGAATCTTTGCAACTGAGTTCAGAGAAGCAAGCGCGCCGTTTTCCTCACGGTTGTGCATAGGATTGGCACCCGGAGCAAATGCCTCGCCTGCCCTTCTGCCGTCGGGTGTAGCACCCGTGTGCTTGCCGTACATAACGTTTGAGGTTATGGTAAGCACGGACAGGGTATGAACAGAATTTCTGTATGCGGGAGTTTTTCTCAGCTCGGTAATAACCTTATGTGCGGTATCGCGTGCTAACAAATCGACTCTGTCATCATCGTTACCGTATCTGGGGAAATCACCCTCCGTATTGAACTCGGTAATATAACCTAACGCATCCTTAACGGGATGAACCCTTGCATACTTAATTGCACTCAGCGAATCTGCAACGACGGAGAAGCCTGCAACACCGAAAGCCATAAAGCGTGTAACCTCGGTATCGTGCAAAGCCATCTGAGTCTTTTCGTAGGCATACTTATCGTGCATATAATGAATTACGTTCATCGTATTTACGTAAAGTGCGCTGAGCCACTCAATATAGATATCAAATCTCCGTGTTACCTCGTCAAAGTCGAGGGTCTCGCAGTCCATTACGGGCATCTGAGGTCCGATGTGAATACCGCTCGTAGTATCATAACCGCCGTTGATTGCAATAAGAAGAAGCTTTGCAAGATTACAGCGGGCACCGAAGAACTGCATCTGCTTTCCTACCTCCATAGCCGAAACACAGCAGGCTATGGCATAGTCGTCACCGTGAAGGGGACGCATCACATCGTCGTTTTCATACTGAATGGAATCGGTATCACAGGAGACCTTTGCGCAGAATTTTTTGAAGCCCTCGGGAAGGGAGCTTGACCACAGCACCGTAAGATTGGGCTCAGAGGAGCTTCCGAGGGTGTATAAGGTATTGAGCATACGGAAGGTATTTTTTGTTACGAGAGTTCTGCCGTCTCTGCCCATACCGCCGAGAGCCTCCGTAATCCACATAGGGTCTCCGCCGAAAAGCTCGTTGTATTCGGGAGTTCTGAGATGTCTTGCTATACGGAGCTTGATTACGAAATCATCCATAAGCTCCTGTGCGCCCTCTTCCGTGAGAGTGCCGTTTTCAAGGTCTCTTTCGATATAAACATCTATAAACGTGCTGACTCTGCCGAGACTCATAGCCGCACCGTTCTGCTCCTTGATAGCTCCGAGATATGCAAAATAAGTCCACTGTATAGCTTCTCTTGCATTCTTTGCAGGCTCGGAAATATCAAAACCGTAAAGAGCTGCCATTTCCTTAAGATAGCCGAGGAAGGTTATCTGCTGAAAAAGCTCCTCGGAAAGACGGATATTTTCGGGGGTAAATTCCTTGCCTGCAAGTGCCTTCTTATCCTTGAGCTTTTCTTCAATAAGGCGGTCTATACCGTAAAGAGCAACTCTTCTGTAGTCACCTATAATTCTTCCTCTGCCGTAGGCATCGGGAAGTCCCGTTATAACGTGACTCTTTCTTGCCTTTCTCATTTCATCGGTATATGCTCTGAAAACACCGTCGTTATGAGTAGTTCTGAAACGGAATTCATCCTCAACCTTGTCGGAAAGTCTGTAGCCGTAAGCAGAGCATGCCTGACGTGCCATTCTGATTCCGCCGAAGGGGTTTACTCCCCTTTTCAGAGGCTTATCCGTCTGCATTCCGACAATAAGCTCATTGGGCTCATCTATGTAACCGGGCAGATAGCTGAGAAGCGAGGATACCTTCTCGGTATCAACATCCAACACACCGCCGTTTTTGCGTTCCTTCTTAAAAAGCTCCTGCACCTTTCCCATAAGTGCCGTGGTACGTGCAGTTGCACCTGCAAGGAAGCTGCTATCGCCCTTATATTCTTTATAATTAAGCTGAATAAAATCTCTTACGTTTATTTCATCCTGCCATACACCTTCTCTGAATCCGAGCCAGTTTTCGTGTGTCATAATCCTTGTCTCCTTTTTTGATCGAATTCTTTTCGTCCCTTCCGCCCTTAAAAAGCGAAAAGGACACAATCGGATTTTCACAAAACCGATTGTGCCCAGACGGTCGGCAATAAAAATTTTTACACTCCACCGCGGTACACCGCGAAATCCGTCAGTCATGTAAAAATCTATTGTTATTATACAATGCCGATAAAAAAATGTCAACAATACAACACATCCAATATTGACCTGCGAAAAGAGTTAAAATATAATAAAAAGTAATAAAAACAGCAAAAAAAGGATGCGGTAATTATGATAAGGTTTATTCATACCTATACGGGAGAAACTATAGACGTTTTACTTGAAAGCGGTCTTTTCAGAAAAGGACACGGACTCAAGATTATGCACAAGCCCGAGTACACCGCTCCTTATGATTTTAACAATATAGCAAAATGGGATAAAAAGCTGAGAGAAACTCTCTCACGTCTCTCCTGCCCTTTTTATATCGATCGCTTTCAGGGCGGTATAGGTTATCCGAAAACCTACGATTACGACAGAAAACTTCTTGACAGATATAAAGAAACCGACGAATTTTCTTTTCTCGGCTTTCAATTTCACGAATGGGCATCAAATTACAGAAATGACGTAAAAAGAATAACGGAGCTTTGCATAAAAGAGGGCATCGCTCCCGAGGACGTTCATAATAACAAGGATTTCTGGGAGAAGGTAAAGGACGACCGACTTGAATTATTCCTTGAAAGCTATTCTCCCGAGGAATGGTCAAGCCTTCCTCTTCCTCTTACGAGAGATGAATTTACCGAAGGCTGTAAATGCCTTTACGAAAGGCGGCTTAAGGAGACAGACGGCCTTATTTTCCCCACGGACAGCTATTATATGGCATTCAGACAGGAAACACAGAACGGAGCAAAAATGCTTCTTCCCGAGGTAGGCTGGCAGATACCGAATATGAGACTTCAGCTGAGCTTTACAAGGGGAATGGCAAAAAGCGCGGGAATACCGTGGGGCATATACTACGAATGCTGGTACTGCTCACCCGAGGGAAATTTCTCGATTCCATTTTCTCTTACGGACGCGCAGGACGAATGGGTAGAAGATTTGCTTCATAAGGGCTACGGAAACGACCTTCCCGCCGAGAAAAGGGAACACGGCGGCAGCTCTCTTTCTCTTATGGAAAGAGCGTGGGTCTACGCATATTTTTCAGGTGCCGAAATTTTAGGCGAGGAATACGGTGTGTGCAACACCTTCAGAAGCTGCCGCTCCGCCGAGCTTTCTCCCTACGGTAAGGTAAAAAAGAGATTTATAGATTTCTCTGAAGAATATTCCCCCGAAGGAAAGTCCTTTACGCCCTTTGCCGTGATTCTCCCCAAGGAAATGACGATGCCCGATAACCGCCTTATTGAGGATTATCTTGAATTTTCCCCCGACGGATTTTTCTCAAAGGAATTTATGAGAGACTTCATAAGCAAAGCAGAAAGCATATTCGGCTTCGGCGGGAAGCACGGCAATATGGGTCATACTCTGAAAAACGGTGGACTTCCCGATATATGCGACGTAATTTATGAGGATATGCCCGAGGCAATCGAAGGATACAGCTACTTAATCGATCTGACGGGCAAGGACGAGCTTAAAAATACTTATAAAAACGTAATCTCCGTCGAAGAAGCAAAAGCACTTGCCGCCTCCCTTCTTCCGACCGAGGTCTCAGACTCTCTGCATTACACCTTCAGAAAAACCGAAAATGGCTTTCATCTGCTCATAATGAATAACGACGGAATACTGCACGAAAACTTCAATCCGGACGAGGTGCTTCCCGAAGCCGCAGTCACCGCTACACTCACCTCTTCCGACAAATCCGTAAAAAAGCTTTACGGCACGGGGAAGCTCTTCTGCGAGGACGATAAATATCGGGTAAGCCTTGAGGGCGGAGAATGGCTCATAATTGAAATACGGTAAGAGCAAAAACGGTTACCTGTCACGGCAACCGTTTTTTTGTATCCGTTATCACTTACGTCACTAAGCTCCCGCCATTTTAAGAAGCCCGTCGATATCGTTGCTGAGATTTTTGAAAAACCTGCTTAATCGGGACGGGTTATTTCGGGAACAAACTCACCGTCGGCGGATTTTGTTAAAATCTGTTCAAAATAATAGGGATAATTGTCCCAATAAAGTGTTATTGAGATTTGTGATATTTGTTCATCGTTTTTTAGTTCTTCAGGCAGCTGTTCATATACACTCTTATCGTAAACAGAATCGACAATTTTTTTAATCTGATTCAGGTCTTTTTCCGATGTTAATTCTATCTCGTATTCAGCGGAAGAATATATCCTCACCGTGTCGGGTATCTCCGAGGCAAAGTCGGGATAAGGTATATCCGACGGAAAAGCGTATATTTCCTTATCCAATATATCCAGAATTTTTATTCCGTATTTTCCGTCATTATTTTCTGTAAGATAATATGCCGTATGATTCAAGGGGACACCCTCTCCGTAAACCAGAATTGTGCCGCCTGTTGAAAAAGAAGCATACCAGCCCTCGTTGAAGGTCTTTTCATAATAGCGGGTTGAGTTCAATATAAAATCATAGCTTTTTAAATAATCAACGTACGTTGCCTTTTCGTAAGAGCCGCCTGCAACAAGCTGCACGGGAAGTCGGTCAGCCAAAAACACAATGCCGATGATTATCAGCAAAACGCAGATCAACGGTATAACGTATTTCTTCATGATTACATTCTCCATTCTTCGTTTTGATAGGCATTATACTTATCTCTTTTTTTGTGTTTATATTATAGTAGGGGTCATGAATAGTTTTGTAATATATTTTTCTTATACCACTATAATAGTCAAACATTAGTTCCTTTATTTTCGGACTACTCGTACGTTGAGCGATTTTTATAATGTTCTGCTACCGTTCAAAATTTGATTTTTACATTCGGTTTTTTGCTTTTCTTGAGCATATCGTTTTTGTCATCTTCAATAAAATATGCCTTGTAAGACTGATTCTTCAGAACTTCAGAATTAATATATGTTAAAAAATCTTCCGCATCATAACTCAGAATCATTTGCTTGTTTTGAAAAATCAAACAAGAGCTTTGATTCTTTACCCATTCAAGAAAATCATCACGTAATTTTGAAGTATTATTAGTGTAGAAATCAGGAATGTAAATTGTTTTTCTGTAATAATCAAATATTAAATCAATCTTCATAGTTCTCAGTATAAATAAGATTTAGGACAGGGGACGGTTCTAGGACAGGGGACGGTTCTAGGACAGGGGACGGTTCTGTGTCTTATGTTAATTTCTTTCTATAATCCCCTTGGCAGTCCCTGTCCTCCTCACACTAACGTCCCACGGCTTAATTCGTGTATCAGTCTAAGCCGTCGGGAAAGCAAGCCTCACCCACGGTTATTTTAAGAAATTCGGTCAAAAGTCGGAAGCCTTCTTCAAATGCACTGTCCTCATTTTGATACTTTTCGGAAAAATGTCTGTGCCAGTTCTTTGCATCGGCAATTCCTTTTTCTTTTTCAAGATATTGCAAAAACTGAGAATAAATTTCTTCTTCCGTACAACCGTTATCAAATCCCGAAGAATAGGGTCTCAGATAAGACAAATTAAAAACAAAATTTTGAAAATCGCGTTTCTCTGAATCCATATACTTTGAAAAACGCAGATACAATGCATTTTTTTTGTATGCAGGTATTCTTATATACGCATCAAAATGCTTGAAAAAATTATTCAATGCATCTTTTTCGTTTTTGCTGTTAGCAAGAATTATACTTCTGTAATCCCGTGTACTGCTGTCATTATATATTTCTCCTATATATTTGTTAAAACCGCGAAAAGGATTACAATTATTATCTTGCGAATTCAGGGTATAAATTGCCCATGAAATACCAAGCAATTGATTATACAAAGAAGTCAGACTGTATTCACCCAGATATAACAGAGGTTTTTGTTTTACTCTTTTCACAAAATCTACAAATAAATTCATATCAATACTTCCAATTCCATGATAAAGGATAAAAGTTATGTTATGGGACAGGGGTTTATGGGACGGGGGACAGTTCTGTGTTTTGTCCCCTGTCCTCCGTCAATTCAAAAAATACTGTGTTACATTTTAGCTTTTAAGGAAAGAGCATATAAAAGCTTCCCCCTACAACCATTCACAAGACAAGGGGACGGGACACAGAACCGTCCCTTGTCCTCAGCCCCGAAATGTCTTACTCCAAAGAAGTAACGGTGACTCGGAAGAAAGGGGAATTGAATGATTCTTCAAACCGTACAAGCTCCTGCTCAAAGAAATACGGAAGGCCTTCCCACCTTAACCATATTGATACATCTTTAATGTCTTTATCTGCAACAATTTTTTCGGGAATATAATCAGCAACAGAATCTGAGTAAATATTGTTTACTATATTTATAACACAATCATAATCCTCACTGAAAGAATAAACAACATCATATTCATCTTTTGTTGTTAATATGTAAACGTAATCCGGTGGGTTGGTTGAAAAATCAGGGTAGTATATTTCTTCGGGAAACAGATACGCAGAAATATCGCCCTTGAAATCCTCTAATTTTATACCGTACCGTGCGTCATTATTCTCAGCAAGAAAATATGCCGTATCAAAGTTTTTTCGTTCACCCGACTTAAAAACCGCGATTCTGCCGCTATCAGAAAAAGCCGTACCGTTAAGGCTTCCCTCTCTCCAACCTTTTCGGAATTCACGCTGAGTAAAAACCCGATCATTAAGCTTTATCCTCAGCTGTCCGTAATCATCGGATATATATTCTGCATTAAATTCAGCACTGTTTTGAGGAAGCGTATCTTCAATAAAAATCAACAAAAACAATATTCCGACAATCAATACAACAGTAACACACATTATTTTGATTTTTGTTTTTTTCATCTTACTGTAATGCTCCAATTCTTATTTTCTGACCAATAATCTCTTTCTCTTTTTTTGTATTAGGATTATAAAAGGGGTCAGAACAACGTAGGACAGGGGACGGTTCTGTGTTTCACATTGTAGACTGTCACGTCCCTTGCCCCGTAACTATTTACTTATGCTGTAATAATCACCTGTTTTTCATTTTTTTCGTTATGAAATATGCCGTAAGCAAGCCAAAGCAAACTGAATGCAGAAGTCCTGACGGCAGCTGAACATCTGTAAACAGCTTAATACAAACGTATATAACAGCCATTATAACAAAAACTAATATAAACACTTTTTTGCTCATAACAGCTTTTTCCTTTCGAGAAAGTCAATAAAATCTTGGTCGATTTTTGCATCGGGATTTGCTTTTATAACCTTCTGATAAAGTGTTGCATACATTTTTTTGTGTTTTGCGTAAAAGCAATTCAAGGGTATTGCATATCCGAAATTTCTGGCTTTGACGTAAATCAGATAAATTGAGATAAAGGAACTTTTTTTAACCGAAATCTCATATATGTCTTCATATCTGACGTTAAGGTAATATTCTTTTTTCCTTCGTACTATATTCAAGGAATGAAAATGTACGTACTCATCAAAAAATTCTACATATCTGTTCATACGCTTTTTGTCATAGAACCCATACCCTATACAAAAAAGAATCGTCATCGTCAGAGCGTTCTTCTTAAAAAGATTTAAGTCACCCATTGCAAGTGCCAAAACGAAAAGAAATGTAAAAAGTCCGATAAAGCAAAACACGTAATATAAAAATATTATCAGCTTATTATATTTGTGCTTCATTTTATGTCACTCCTTTATTCTTCGTGTTGTATTTTTGTCAGGATATAAAACGGACGGTTCTGTGTTTCGTCCCCTGTCGCAATTAAGGAGCGGTTATTTCGGGGACGAACTTGTCGCTGTTGGTTTTTATCAGAGTCTGAGTGAAATTATAGGGATAATTGTCCCAGTTAAGTCTTATTTTGATATCATTCAGTTGTTCATCATTTTTAATTTCCTCGGGCAGTAATTCATAAACAGAATTCTCATATATTACCTTTGTAATCTTTCTGATAAGTATTGAGTCCTTAATTGCTTGTATATAATCCCCTAACAATTTAATCTCTAATCTGCTTTTTCCCGAACCCAAAATAATAATCTTGTCAGCCGTGAGTATTTCAACCATATCAGGCATATCATAACGAAAATCAGGATACGGAATATCTGACGGAAAAACATATATCTCTTTCCCCGAAGCTTCCTCTATTTTTATTCCGTATTTTCCCTTATTGTTTTCAGCAAGAAAATATGCAATATCATATAACAGAATCCAATCTCCGTAAATGTGAACGGAATCTCCCTTTGGATAATCGGCATTCCAACCGATATCGAAGGTTTTTTCATAATAATTCTTTCCGTCAAGAATAATATCATATCCGTTCAGATAGTTTGTATATTCTGCCGTTATTAAAGGACGGATGGCTTCTCTGCTTGAAGGAAATATTGCAAATATAGTTACAGAAACTAAAGCTGCTGATATCAAACAGCATAATATCGCTTTGAATTTTCTCATAAATACATCACCATTGTTTATCTGAATGTGTTTGACTTAATTTCTGCCGAAATACTATCATTTCAAGGACGGCTGAATGTTGAATATTTCAGCAGACAAGCCGTCCTAAGTTTAGTGCATCAGAAGCTTACCTATCGTAAATAAGTTATCATATACATTATGATGATAAAAACAGGAATTACGATAATACCGATTTTTGCCATTATTTTTGCGAGCTTTCTTGCTTCGTTCGTACTTCTTTTACCCTCCGTAAATGTAGGTAAAAACAGTATCAGTGCCGCTATTATTACGGGCAAAAAACGTTTCAATGTCACAATGCTTGCCAGCAAAAGTGCGGTTTGCTTATCTGACTCAAAGGAGCCGTCCGAGAAACAATCTCTTTCAAAAATTTGCTCTGTTTCTTCTTTATATGAGCATTCAAAAACAGTATAATTGTAGCCGTCGGGCCCGGAATATGTGCTTAATAAATATGTAATTCCGTCAACTTCAAAAATTTTAAGCCGTGTCAATCTGATAATGTCATAGTTTTTTATATCGTTCATAGGTGCAGATGTTTCTCTGGAATTCTTATCAACATCGTTAAAATATATCAGCTTAATTGCTTCAATTTTTGATAGCACTCTATATTCGTTAGCAAGCAATGATTTCAGCAAATCAGAAAGATCGGTTCCGTAATACTTTCTGAATCCCTCGGAAATATTATCGGATTGATAAAACTCTAAGTCATCAGCAATTTCCTGCTTTATATCGTTTTCGGGAAAATAACCAAAGTTGTGATATATATAAATCGGGAAATTCAATGCTGAAATCAGAACTGTTAACAGCATTACAATTAATACTGCTTTCTTCATACAAATACCTCCCAAGGTCTATTAACTTCAGTAGATATTAAAACATACTTTGAACTAAATAATTTTTTGTTGTATCTTGTTGTTGTAATTGAACTTCAGGACACGGGACGGTTCTATGTCTCGCTAATTATCCTCTCTACAACTCCCTTTGATGTCCCCCTGTTCTGTTCCATCCTCTTTTCTTATAAACAAACCACAATGTGAAGCTATTATTTCAATCTCTTTCTTTTGTTCAATGTCCCCGATATAGACGGAAGCAAAAACATCATCCAAATATAAAATAATATCATCACCGTTTTTGAAATTTTCAAAAATGAAGTATACACTATAATAGTGCTTTATACCTTTTTTTGTAATTTCTCTGAGTTGTTTGATGCTATCAACATTTATTATTTGCTCCTCTGTAATTTGATTTCTTTCAATACGACAATTTTTTTCTATATTGAAAAAAATGCTCTTTGTATCTGAATACAACCACATAAATTCAACAAATTCGGTTATTGCTGTTCTTTTTTTATTGTATCTTATTCTTTTGTCGTACGGAAAAATCTTAAATCCATATTCTATTTGAGAATACTTTTTGTTATCTACGATTAAAAATGGATAATGATCAATTACATACAACTGTGTTGCTTCAGAAAAAATTTTGGTAATAGAACTAAGATTTTTCATTATCATTCCCTTTTAGTAAAAATTGGCTATAGTTCCGTCTTCATACAAACTTTCCATACCAGGGGACGGTTCTATGTCCCGCTAATTATCCTCTCTATAACTCCCTTTGATGTCCCCGTTAATCTGCTGATTTGCCTTATTGCAATCCCTTTTTCTTTAAACTTTTTAATATATTTATTTCGTTCTTTTTTTCCTAATGCCTGAAATTCTGTTATCGTTTCACATTTTGAATAGCGTTTTATTATTTTTCTTGCTTCTTCATCCGTTACTCGTTTTATTGGTTGTGTTTCGATATCCAAACAATTCACATTAATTACTTCGTTATTATAGTTTTCAAACTCTGATTCAGGTATAAATTCATACACATAATTTACATCAACCATGTTCGCTTCGTATTTATATTCCTGAAAACTGCTGTATTTGTAGCCGTCAACTTTTTTGCAGAGACCTGCTTTTATTGGATTTTGATGTATGTATCTCATTACTGTAAGAAAATATGAATCATCATCCACCGGCTCACTCTTAAATCGGTCTTGAAACAGGTGACCTTTTCGTTCGTATTTTATGTTATACCAATATACATATTTTGCACCTATTCTCTATAGTCCTCTTCTTCCTCAAAAATTTGCTGCTGATTTATTCCGCGAAGCATTATATGATATGTTGAATTTTCGCTTTTTTCCCTTGCACTTCTCGGCATTCTATCACCCTTTTTCAGCATAACAAATTCTTGAATCTCTGTCAGTAACTTTAGGACATAGAACCGTCCCCTGTCCCGTTTTACTTTAGGACATAGAACCGTCCCCTGTCCCGTTTTGTCTCTGATTGTTTTTTATAGGTTACTTAACATAATCAGAATATTTCGGTGCTGATAAAAACTCATTGAATCTTCTCTTTTTCAGCACCTTGGAGGCAAACTTGCGACTTGTTATGTAATTAAATACATCGTAATCCGAATAATAATCTCCGTCATAATTAAATTTATACAATTCACTTTTAAGACCGTCCGTAACGGAATGGAGCTCTGTTATTTCAACAGAGGAGATTCTGTCATCATTATAAGAATACTGAATTTCCTTTATTTCAAATATAAAATCAAGTCCCTTGTTTTCATCTCTTATCACAACAGGCTTTGAACCTCTTACAACAAATGAAAAATATACCTTTTCTGCTTTATTGAAGCTGATAACGGTTCGCCTTGATATTCTGCCCTGCTCGTCGTATTCGCATTTCACAAACATCCGACAGAAATTATCATTATAAAAGTCGGAGCAAGCAATTTCATATACAGTATTTATCTTATCATCATAAAAATAAAGAATTGACTCCGAGCCTGGCATTTTTGCTTTTATCAATCTGTTATCACAAAAATAATACATATTATCCCCGGCTCGCCTTTTCAAAAGCTGTCCCCTCGAGGTATTTCCTACAATCAGCTCTTCAATAGGGTCAGAACAAAAATATCTGCCGAAAAGACTGCCGGATTTTGAATAAAGCACCTGTTCACAAGCAAAATCGTCATTCAGACGCTCGCTCATCTGCTCATTTACGTCAGTGCAATATTTCATAAAAAACAAATATAAATCCAGTGCCTTCATAGACATTTCTGACTTAATACTGTTTTTCAGTTCTTCGTTCTTTTCAGCAACAGTGAAATTTTTTACAAGAGATGATAAATCAAGTCCCTTTGTAATCTCATATTCATAAAGATAAACCTTACTTTCCATTACAATTCTCCTTTTATAAAATCAAAGAACGACATAGGACATAGAACACCGCATGATTTTGTTTAACACTAACCGTCCCCTGTCTCGTTTTGTTGCTACCCTTAACTATTTAAAGAGAAATCAACTCAATTCCTAATTTATTTAATCTTTCAATTTCAGAAGTTTTTATATCATAAAAAAACAGCATATTTTCATGTGCAACATTTCTTATAAAACTTTTGCCGTTTCTTAAAAATGAAAGGTCTTCGGGAAAATCAGGATACCGCCAACTGAAAATACTGCCGACAGAAGATAAAAATTCCCGAACCTCCGGATGCCTTGTATCTATAAAAAATGTTTCACAAAGATGGCCGTAGCCATAGCCTAAATAAGAAAATTTGTTTTCTTTTCTGATTATTGCTCCCTCTATCGGCTGAATTATTTTTTTCATTCTGTCATAGTAATCATAATCCACCGGAATTTCTTCTTCTGCTTGCTCCGGATGTGCCTTGTAATACTCATCACACATTTTTAATGAGTCCGGGGATAATACATCATAATGGACGATATGAAAAGCTATACTGTCACTTAATGAAACAGCAAAATCTAAAAACAAGTTATAATTATCTTCAATATTTTTTAAACAAGTATAATCCATACAAACACCTCTTCAATTAGGTCAAATACCATACCTGGGAATCATTACGATGACCATACATATAAAACCATAACTTTTACCGTTTTTTTACGTAGACTGATTTTTAATCTTTAACATTTAGCTTGCTAAGTCCGTTTTTTTCAAGACAATTCTCAATACGCTTGATTAATTTTATGTTCTCTTCTGTATCAATGGGAGTAAAGACAACGAGATCACCGGATGAACGTGCACAGCAAAAATTGTCATTGTCGCAGACCATTAATTCCTTAGTTCCCAGCAAGGAGGCTTCTTTCACCAAGGAAAAATCCTCTGTGTCAAAGATTTTTAGTCCCCGTCTTGAATTTGATGTGACAACGTATTTCCCGTTGCAGATCACCTCAATATCATTAACAACGGGGCCGAGAGGCATAAACGGTACCTTGTCCAAATCCTCCGCATACAATAACTCAAAGCTATCGATCTGATAAAAACGGATAAAAGAGTAATTATAATGATTATTCGTTTCCGAATCTACGGTAACAAGCAAATTCTTCTGAGGAACAACCACCCATTTTCTTCCTGCTATCCTTCCAACAGCGTACGAGTAAAGTTCCTCTTTATGTGTCAACAAATTATACTTATAAACATAAATTTTTCTTTCTATACCGCCGATATTACAAGTTTTAATAACTGCATACAAAGTATCATCATATATTTTATTATCACACAAATAACAATGTTTAATTGAAAAGAGTAATTTCCTATGGATACCCTCATATTGATAAATGTGCAATCCTTCTTCTTTAGCATGGTGAGTACAAAATATAAAAAAACTGTTTTTATATACAAGAGGTTTGCAAAAGCCAAATGAATCATTACTGTAAGTCTTCCTTACAGTTGTCTTTTTTTGAAAACCTTCAGACAAAAGAAAACAGCTAAAATCGTTTTTTATTAAGACAAAAGAATTATCCTCAGAAAAAGCACTATCATACCAGGATGCATCTTTTTTTATTTCATATATTTTTTCATTATCTATATCGCCAATACATAGTGCCGATGTTTTAAACATCATATATCTTAAATCAGAGGATATGTTAAAATTACACATTTTATGACTGTAAAGAATCGGTATCAAATCCATTTACATTCTCCTATCCAACAACATCACTTGCAACCAAAAGGACTAATCTTATCAATAACAATGCATTAAAAACATCATCTCAGAACGGGGGACGGTTCCCTGGTCCCGTTGTTAACGCTTAACACTAACCGTCCCTTGTCTCGTTCTTTTCTTAGTGGTCTCTAACAGTCCCTTGAGGTTCCTTTTTTCTAACAAACAAACCACAATGTGAAGCTATTCTTTCAATATCAGTCTTTTGTTCAATGTTTTCAATATATAAAGAAGCAAAAACATCATCCAGATACAGAATAATATCATCACCGTTTTTGAAATTTTCAAAAACAAAGTAAGCGCTGTAACAGCAGTTGATTCTTTTTTTGATGATTTCCTTAAGTTGTCTGATGCTCTCAACATTTATTACTTGTTCTTCTGTAATCTGTTTTCTGCTAATACGGCACCTTCTTTTTTCTATATCAAAAACAATGATCTTTGTGTTTGAATACAGCCACATGAGTTCAAGAAATTCGGTTATTGCTATCACCATTTTATTTCGTCTTATTTCTTTATCATACGAGGCAAACTTGAATCCATATTCAATCTGAGAATACTTTTTGTTGTCTGTAATCAAAAACGGATAGTGGTCAATTACATACAACTGTGTTTCTTCAGAAAAAATTTGTGTAATATAATCAAAATTTTTCATTACCGTTTCCTTTTAAAATCCATACCAGGGGACATAGAACCGTCCCCTGTCCCGGCACCGTTTTCTAGAACCGTCCCCTGTCCCGTTTTCCTTAACAAACCGTCCCTCGGGCTATCATGCAAAAACAATATTGAAGAGTATTTTTCCGTCATTATAAAGCTCTATATACTGCCAACCGCAATAAAATTTCATTATTGAATCAAACGTCGATACCCCATCAAGATCAACATCATTGAAATACACGAATGCAATCTCTCGTGTCTCCTCATTTATACCCACAAAATACATTACCTTGGGATATACCTTTTCGGAAACCTTCAATCTGAAAGAGAAGCCCGAAAATTCAAATACGGGAACGGGGTCATCCTCTATCAAGGCTTCTGTATAAAATTCATAATTATTA
>JAZNFG010000092.1:0-76650 GCA_045589015.1 Acutalibacteraceae bacterium | reverse complement strand
CGCAGAGTGCGAAATCCTTTTTCCTTCTTAAAGCGCAGGAGATTTTTAAGAACCCTCGCCGGGGGTTCTTAAAGTGCGAAGCACTATTAATAGAACTTTTCTGAGATATCCCCCAAGTTTCCGTGAAGAGTCATATTTTTTGCATTTTTGTGTGTTTTAAGGGGCCCTGCAAGTATTTTCACTTGCAGGGCCCCTCTTGCTTTATATTGTTTTATGCGGTCTTCGCTTTTTTTGAATCCCCATCGCTTTATTGTTTATTTTTACAGCTTAACGGAGGCTTCCGTATCCTTTTTTATTTCAACGGAATACTCATTACCGTTTGCCTTGACTAAGACTGTAACGTCATAGGGTGCAAAGAGAGTGATTGCCGTTACCCTGCCGTCCTCAAAATCTGCCGATACGGTAATGTCTCCTCTTGCCTTCAGTCCGATAAATTTGCCCGAAAGACCGTCCTTTGCGGCAGGAAGAATGCTTATATATCCCTCGTGAGACTGAATAAGAGATTCTGCTATACCTGCGGCACCGCCGAAATTACCGTCAATCTGGAAGGGCGGGTGAATGTCAAGAAGATTACCGAGTGTTGACTTTGTAAGCAGGAGACGTATATGCTCATAGGTCTTATTGCCGTCCTTGAGTCTTGCAAAAAGATTTATAAGCCACGCTCTGCTCCAGCCCGTATGTCCTCCGCCGAAGCTGAGTCTTCTGTCGAGGGTTTTTCTTATAGCTTCAAACAGCTCGGGGGTATTCTCGTTAATAAGATTATCGGGATAAAGTCCGAAGGCGTGAGATATATGTCTGTGTCCGGGCTCAGGCTCGCCGTAATCCTCAAGCCATTCCATAAGACAGCCGTTTTTTCCCACCTTGAGAGGGGGAAGCCTTCTTAACGTTTCCTCTGCAAGAGCCTTGTCCTCGGGATTGATATTCAGTATGCTTTCCGCATCGATGTAATTGCGCAGAGCTCCGTATATTATCTGAATATCCATTGTTGGAGAGAATGCAATCGTTGCCGTGGTCTCCTCGTTGCCTTCTATGGGGAAATATGAATTTTCGGGTGACATTGAAGGTCCCGAGATGAGATAGCCGTTTTCGTCCTCAAACAGGAAATCCATAAAGAACAGCGCACATTCGTGAAGATACTCGTAAGCAGTTTCCCTTAAAAACTCCTCGTCTCTCGTAAAGAGGAAATGCTCCCACATATGGAAGCCGAGCCACGCACCGCCCATAGGCCATACGCCCCATATACCGTCGGCAGGGGTGGTAAAGCCGTAAATATCGCTGAGATGATGCAGAACAAGACCGCGGCAGCCGTAGTTTTCCTTAGCCGTTTTCTTGCCAGAGGGCATTATGTACCTGTTCATATAATCAAAGAGCGGAAGGTGGCACTCGGATATATTTGCAACCTCGGGAAGCCAGTAGTTCATCTGAAGGTTAATATTCGTATGATAGTCCGAATTCCAGGGATTCTCCGACTTTTCTACCCATACGCCCTGAAGATTTGCAGGGAGGGTTTCTTCTCTTGAGGAAGAAATGAGCAGGTATTTTCCGAAAGCAAAATACAGAGAAATGAGATTATCGTCCTCGGCATCGGGGTCATTTTTGAGTCTCTCAATTCTTTCATCGGTTCTGAGATTCCTGATTTCCTCGGGGGATTCAAGTCTTATATCGGATCTGTTGAACGTACCGAAGAAATCCATAACGTGAGAATTGAGCACGTCATCAAAGTCCGAGGGCTCCTCGTAATCGGAAATAAGGTCAACAGCCATTTTTTCAAAGCCGTCGGCAAACTTGAAGGACGTGGCGATTGAAATGAAAAGAACGGTGTTTTTTGAATTCTTTATAAGTATTCTGTTGTCATTTTCCTGTTCAATATCCGCATCCGTAAGAATTTTTACGGCAACTGCGAACTTATGATTGCCGCAGGCGGTTTTTGCACGGATGAGAAGCAGGTCATTAAGGAAGGTTACGCTTGTTATGTTTTCTCTTTCAAAAAACAAAGAAAAATCTATTTCCTTGTCTGATTTTATTCTTATTCCCGTGGTCTCGTGGCAGTATGAGCAAAAGGCGGTCTGTGAAATTTTGTTTCCGTTTTTTTCATAGCTGACAACGGATGTGCCGCAGGCAAGGTTAAGGTCGCGGCTGTAGCCTTTGACGGGTGATTTGTCTGCAAAATCAATATTCAGCACGCCTGCGTATTCATAGGAGGCAATTCTTTCGATTCCCTTTGCAAGCTCTCTTTCCGCCCATTCGTCAATTTCGGAAATTCTGCCGTCAAGATACATTCTTCGGGTGATATCCACCTTTTCACGGAAATCGCTGACGGTTGTATCTCTCTCTTTGCCTGCCCATATAGATTCCTCGCAGAGATAGATTTTCTCCGTATCGGTGTTTCCGAATATCATAGCACCGAAGGAGCCGCCGCCTATGGGGCTTGCGTGCTCCCAGTTTTCGGCAGGCTTTGAAAGGCTGATAATATATCTGTTTAAATCTTCATTGTTCATAAGACGTTACCCCATTGTTCGTATTCTGTATAATTTTACGGAGTGAGATTTTACGTTAGCGGAAATTGTGTTACCCGCAACGAAGGTAGTATTTTCCCAGATATCGTATACCGTATATCTGTCAGATTCCGGAAGAGAAACGAAGGAAAGCCTTGTAAGCTCCTTGATATCAAAGGAAATATCCTTTGCTGAGCCTGCCTTGTTAAGAAGACAGACTGCAATCTCGTTATTTTCAAGAGGCTTTACGAGTATATCCGTAAGTCCGTTTGTCTTTATTCTGCGGCAGGGTATACCAAGCTTGTCCTGATTGATTGCAATAGCCTTGCGGTTAGATATGATTTTCAGAACGCGGTTGTTCATATCAACGCTGCCGTCTTCCTTTAAGAAGGCTCTGATATCGTTGCCGAGAATAAGCGGTGCGGCAAGCATACACCATAAGGAGAAATGAGCAATGTTTTCATCCTCGGTAAGATTGCCGTTTCCTACCTCAAGCATATCGGGGTCGTTCCAGTTGCCGGGGCCTGCGTGCTTATAAAGACGTACGGTAGCTTCGTATATACCGATAACGGAAAGCCATTCGGGACGGATATCGGGAGTGGTTCTCCAGAGATTTCCTGCCGTGTGTCCCCATATCCAGGGCTTGTTTATGCCCCATTCACATATAGAGAAGCATATAGGCTTTTCGGGCTTGCCCGTTTTTTCGGCAACAAGCCTTGTTGCACGCATAAGCTCCTGTCCCATATTGCGGTACTGCTTTGCGGCAGAATCCATCCTTGAGCCGATGGGGTTTTTGATAAGGAAGGAGTTTTTGCCTTTTTTGAGATAAACCACCGTCTGGTTTCTGCCTTCCTTTGTAAAGCCCTTTGTTGCGGGAATTCTGAAGGAATAGGTTTTGTCACCGTTAACGGTAAGCTCACAGTATTTGTCCTTGCGTACAGCCTTTCTTATGCCGAGAGTCAGAGAATATTCGCCGTCCTCGGGAATATCAACGTCATAAAATATTGCACTTCCTGCACCCGACGAAAGTCCCGTGATATATTTACCCGTAAGCGTAAGCTTTTCGTCCTCAAGAATGACAGCGTCACCGCGAAGCTCGGCATCGTCGGCAGTCAGCGTGAGAAATTCGGGCTCACCGATTTTTGCAATAAGTATTTTTTCTATTTCCGGTGCGAGTGTGGGAATAGGCTCGTTGTGGCAGAAGTCATATTTGAAATATTCAACGCCCCACTCTGCAAAGGTCTCTGCATCCGTTCTTTCGTGATAAAGGCTTGAAGGCAGGTCCTCGCAGGTAAGAGTGCCGTTGGAGGTATAAATACCCATTTTGAGTCCGTATGAATTTACGGCTTCAACAAGACTTTTTATGCCCGAGGGGAAGGTGGAAAGGTCGCCCTGCAGTCTGCCGTTTTCATCTCTGACCGAGGACATCCAGCAGTCGTCTACGTTGATATATTCGTATCCCAGCTCGTCTAAGTGAGCCGCCTTCATAGCCGCCGCCATTTCCTTGATAATGCTTTCGTTTATGTTGTGTCTGAAAAGGTTCCAGCTTGCCCAGCCCATAGGGGGAGTAAGAGCAACGCCGTTATCGAATCTGTCTGCACCGTTAACGTGCACCTTTGTCATAGCAAGAAGCTTTTTTGCGTGACATACGGGGCACAGATTTTTTTGTCTTATAAACTTTTTTACGGAATCTTTCATTATAAAGCCTCCTTTTTTTATATAAATATAGTACACGCTTGAGGGTGAAAAATCAACCGTTATTTGTTTTTTGCATATACTGTAGTGAGGTGAGCCGTATGAGAAGAAGGCGAAAGAGACAGACAAAAAGCAGGGGGATGGCAGCCGTTGCTCTTATTCTTGCGGCAGCTCTTTCGGTCGGCTTATATTTTTTTGCAGATACAAGGATGAGTCCTATTATAAACACACTTGCTCTTTCAAGAGCGCAGAATCTTGCTACCGTGATTATTAACGATACCGTAGCGCAGATGCTGTCGCAGGAGCCTGCAGGCTTTTCCGATATCATAAAAATCGAATATGACACGGGCGGAAAAATATCCGCTCTTTCAGCCGACAGCGTAGCTATGAACCGTCTGAAATCTCTTATAAGCGTTAGTATTACAAAGGCTATAGGTGAAATTGAGGAAAGCCGTCTGAGTATTGCCGCGGGTACGCTGACGGGAAGCGCACTTCTCACGGGAAGAGGGCCTAAGATTGACCTTAACGTTCATATTTCCTGCTCCTGCTCCATTGAGGTGAGAAATTCCTTTGAGTACTCCGGTATAAATCAGACGCTTCACAAGGTAATGCTGGATATAACCACCTACGTTTACGTAATCTCCGTAGGGGAGAATCTTTCCTCTGAGGTATTTACGAGTATTCCTATAGCGGAAACCATAATTATAGGTCAGATTCCCGAGATATATGCAGGCAAGGATGATTCCTTGTGGCAGGATCTTATTAACTGAGGCTTTACTTTTTCCGTGAAATGTATTAAAATAGTATTTCACGGGAGAGTTGATATGATACTTATTATTGCTGAAAAGCCCAGCCTTGCAAGAAATATCGTTGCGGGCATCGGGCAGATGAAAAAGAATAACGGATATTTTGAGGGACTGGGTTATATCGTTACCTGGGCCTTCGGTCACCTGTTCTCTCTTTGTGATATAGAGGACTATACGGGTGAAACGTCAACGGGAAGATGGAGTATGGAGAATATACCCTGTGTTCCCGAGGCTTTCCGCTTCAAGCTCAAAAGCGGTGAGGATAAAAAGCCCGATGCGGGTATCGTCCGTCAGTTCGGGATAATCGAAGGTCTTTGCAACCGTTCGGATGTTGAAGCTATAGTAAACGCAGGAGACGCGGACCGTGAGGGAGAAATAATTGTCCGTCTTTGCGTAAGCAACGCGCTGAAGACCGAAAAGCCGTTTTTGAGACTGTGGCTGCCCGACCAGACCCCCGAAACCGTTGCGGAAGCTCTTAAAAATATGAAAAACGAAAGCGAATACGAGCTGCTTGCAAACGAGGGCTTTGCAAGAACCTATATTGATTGGCTGTACGGAGTTAATCTGACACGGTATGCAACTCTCAGAACGGGAGTATTGCTTCGGGTAGGCAGAGTAATAGTTCCCGTTGTAAAGGCAATTTATGACAGGGATATGGCTATTAGGAACTTCGTTCCCGATAAATATTTTGCTCTCGTAAGCACGGCGGAAACAAACGGGGAAGTGGTTGAGCTTGTTTCAAAGCACAAATTCCCCAAGGAAAAGGCGGCTCTTGCTCAGCGTGCCTGTGATAAGCTCAACGCTCAGGAGGCTGTAGTCACGGCAAAGAAAACCAAGAAGGATAAGCTCAATCCCGGAAAGCTGTATTCTCTTTCAAAGCTTCAGAATTATCTCGGCAAAAAATATAAAATGCCGATGGATACGTCTCTTCGTATAGTGCAGAAGCTGTATGAGGAAGGCTTCCTTACATATCCGCGAACCAATTCCGAATACCTTGCAACAGCCGAAAAGGATAAGATTAAAAAGATTATCGGCATAGTGAAGAGTAAGGGATATCCCGTTGAGTTCAAGGATAAAAAGACCATTTTTGACGACAGTAAGATAGAATCCCATTCTGCCTTGACGCCGACGTATAAATTCCCTCAGCCGGGGCAGCTCTCAGAGGAGGAAAAGACGGTTTATTCCGCTGTTCTCCGCCGCTTCGTTGCGGTTTTCTGCAGCGAGGAATGCGTTGTGCAGAAGACTGAAATTACCGTCAGCGTAGGGGAGTGTGAGGACTATAATCTCAAGGGTCTTATGATTATAGAGCCGGGCTGGACAAAATTTGATGAGGCGGGAAAGAATAATAAGATTCTTCCCAAGCTTGAAAAGGGCGACAGAGTCAATATTGATTTCAAGCCTAAGGAAAAGGAAACGAGTCCCCCTAAGCACTATACGATTGAAACTCTCAATAATTATCTGAAAAATCCCTTCAGAGAGGACAAGGCTGCTACAGAAAATGAGGACGATGCAGAGGACTACAGAGCAATATTTGAGGGCTTGGAGCTGGGAACCGAGGCTACGAGAACGGGAATTATAGACAATGCCGTAAAAAGCAAGTATATAGAGCTTAAAAAGGACGTTTATAAGATTCTTCCCGACGGAGAGTATCTTATTGAACAGCTGTCTCTTATGGGTATTTCAATGGATAAATACAAAACCAGCGAATTGGGACAGGCTCTCAAAAGGGTTTACAGAGGAGAAATTACCGTTGACGACAGCGTGAAGCAGGCGGCAGACGAAATAAGAGGTGTTTTCGGCGCACCCGAAAATTCTCCCGAATCCGATAAATTCTTCGGCTTTGCGGGAGACGAAATAGGTGTATGTCCTGTTTGCGGAAATAAGGTGACAAGAGGAAAGTACGGCTATTCCTGCAGAGGCTACAAGGAGGGCTGTAAATTCTCCGTTCCGGGGATTCTTTGCAAGAGGGTAATCACACCCGGGCTTGCAAAAATTCTTCTTACCGAGGGAAAAACCGAAAAGCTTGACGGCTTTGTCGGTAAAAGCGGAAAACCCTTTTCCGCGGTTCTTGAAATGAAAGAAAATAAGGTTGTGTTTGTTTTTTAATATTTCTGAAAAAACGAATGACAGCATAATCAAAAAAAAGGAACAGCTTTTAAGGCACCCTCCGTAAGGAAGGTGCCTCAGTTTTATTCGCCTAACGGCAAGTTATTGCTTCGCAGTTTTATTTGGACTACGTCTAAGTGATATTGTCTTCGGCAGTTTAAGGGCGAAGCAGTAGCCTGTTAGAATGCATTTTCAATGTGATTGATATCCGCTGTATAAAGGTCGTGCAGAATTATCTCGATTATATCAAATCTGATATTCGGTATGCTCAGCCGATTCTTTTTCATAAATGCGGCTGCATTTATCTGCAGACGGGATTCCTTGCCTTGGTCAACCGCCTCGGCAGGCGGTAGCAGCTGTCCCGGAGAACGGGTTTTTACTTCAACAAAGCAAAGAGTATTTTCGTCCCTTGTCAGCGCAATTATATCCGTTTCGCCCAGCTTGGTTTTATAGTTTGCCGCAACAATACAGTATCCCTTCTCCCTGAGATATCTTGCCGCAAGCTGTTCGCCTCTGAGACCTTTTCTTAAGTGCTCCGGTAATGCCATTATTTTTCGCTGAGATTTTTAAGAAATGTAAGTCTGTGAACGGGGGAGATGCCGTGCTTTTTTATCATTTCATAATGAAGAGCCGTAGGATATCCCTTGTGCTTGGCGAATTGATATTCGGGATATTTTTCGTCTAATTGCGACAGATATCTGTCTCGGCTGACCTTTGCAAGAATTGATGCGGCGGCTATGGATATTGATTTTGCGTCACCCTTTACAAGAGTCATTTCCTCAACGCCCGTGCAGGGCTTTCTGTTGCCGTCGATAAGTGCGATATCGGGCTTTACCGAAAGTCCCTCAACGGCTCTTTTCATAGCAAGAAACGTAGCGTTGAGAATATTTATCTCGTCAATTTCCTTTTCGTCCGCGCTTGCAACGCAATAAGCAATTGCCTTTTCACGTATAACGTCAAAAAGCGCGTCTCTCTTTTTTTCGGAAAGCTTTTTTGAATCGTTTATTCCGAGGTCTCCGAGGTTATCGGGAAGAATTACAGCGGCGGCAAAAACGGGGCCTGCAAGAGGGCCTCTGCCTGCTTCATCTACACCGCAGACTATATTATAGCCTTGCTGCCTGAGCATATTTTCGTATTCGTAGGTCATATTTTCGGTGGCCTTTCAAAGGATATTGTTCCGAGCTTTCCGCCTCGAAGCTCGTCGAAAAGAGTTGTTGCGGCTCTGAGGGTGTTTACCTCACCGCCGGAAATGAGCATACCTCTTTTTCTGCCTACGGCTTCAAGTATCTCATATCCGCCGAGGTTTTCAAAATTGCTGATTTTATACCTTTCGGTAAGCTTTTCGGGGTAGTCGTCACGCAGTATTTCAAGAAGCTTTACGGACAGCTCCTCGATATCAAGGATATCGTCCTTTATTCCGCCCGTAAAGGCAAGCTTATATCCCACGTCGGGGTCTTCAAATTTCGGCCAGAGCACACCGGGTGTGTCAAGAAGCTCAAGTCCGTCTCCGATAACATACCATTGATTGTGACGTGTTACGCCTGCTCTGTCCTCAACCTTTGCCTTGCCGCCCTTTGACATACGGTTAATGAAGGAGGATTTTCCCGTATTGGGAATACCTACCACCATAAGCCTTAATGCCTTGCCTGCCATACCCTTTTCGGTATTGCTTTTTATTTTGTCGGAGAGAACCTCGTTTACCGTTTGTCTGAAAAGATTAAGTCCCTTGCCGCTTTTGCAGTCAACGGGAATTGCCGGAATGTCCTGCTTTTTGTAGTAGGCTATCCATTCTGCCGTAGTCCTCGCATCTGCAAGGTCACACTTGTTCAGAAGAATTATTTTCGGCTTGTTTTCTATTATTTCATTAAGCTCTGGATTTGTGCTTGAAAGGGGAATTCTTGCATCTCTCAGTTCAGTAACGCCGTCAACGAGAGAAAGGCTTTCCTTTATACGGCGGCGTGTTTTTGCCATGTGACCGGGAAACCACTGTACGTTCTGCTTTGTTGAATCGGGCATATAAGTCACCCCTTTATTTATTGAAATTGAAATAGATATCCCATTCACCCGCAAGTCTCAGCTGTGCTTTTCCGAGAAGTGCATCCACGGGAGCAAAGCCCACGTAGGAATATCTTGAATCAGATGACCACGGACGGTTATCTCCGAGAACCATAACGTGTCCCTCGGGAACCGTTACGGGATACTGAAGGTCGCCCTTTTTTGGTGATTCAATAGCATAGGAGCTTTCGTCAAGCTTCACTCCGTCTACGTATACCGAGCCGTCCTCGGTAATGTTGACCTCCTGAAGCTCGGTTGCAATAACTCTTTTTACGATAGGACCGTGAACATCCATAGCGTGCGTTGAAATTACGATATCACCGTATTCGGGCGCGTCGTAATAGGGCGTAACTATAAGCCAGTCTCCGTCGTGCAGGGTGTTTATCATCGAGTTGCCGCTGACGCCCACAAGGCGGAAGCCGAAGGTGAATACGAGAGCAATAATGAATATTGCAGAAATAACAACGGACAGCGCCTCGTAGATGCTTGATGCAAAGGGGAACTTATCCTTCTCGCTTTTTATTTCATTCGTAAGTATATCTTTATTCTTCATAAAAGCCACCGTTAATATATATTTATTTTCCCGACGGGAAAAACTCTTATCAATGCTTTGCCGCTTATCTCATCAAGCCCGATAAAGCCGATGCTTGCCGTTCTTGAATCAATGGAGTTGTTTCTGTTGTCTCCCAGCACGAATACCGAATTTTCGGGGACGGTCACGGGGTATGTCAGATCGTATTGCTCACTTATCGGCTCAAATACCTCATAATCCTCGTAAAGCACGTTGCCGTTTACCGTAATAATATGTGTACTGAAATCAATATACACCTTATCACCGGGAAGTGCAATAACTCTTTTTATCATAGCATCCTCTTGCCCGTCGCTTTTCGAAATTGCTATGATATCTCCGTAATCGGGGGTATAGAATAAATTTGAAATTATAAGTCTGTCGCGGTTTTCAAGGGTCGGATACATTGAATCACCCGATACTTGAACCAATCTGAAAAAAAACGTAAATGCAATAAAAATAATCATCATACATATCAGAAAAGCGGAAAAGACGGAATAGATATATTCCGCCGTTTTATGATATGCAGTTGCAGTATTATCTTTTTTTGTTTTCATAATATCCTGCCTTCAGAACTAAAAAAAGAGGAACATCCTGAGATGTTCCTCAAAAGCACTTTCGATTACTTGATTAATTCCTTAACCTTAGCTGCTTTACCGACTCTGCCTCTGAGGTAATAAAGCTTAGCTCTGCGTACTTTACCCTTTCTGACAATTGTAACCTTAGCTACGTTGGGGGAGTGAACGGGGAAAACTCTTTCAACACCTACACCGTAGGAAAGTCTGCGAACTGTAAAGGTTTCAGCAACACCGCTGCCTCTGCGAGCGATAACAGTACCTTCAAATGCCTGGATTCTTTCTTTTTCACCTTCACGGATTTTAACCGAAACGTTAACTGTGTCACCGATTTCGATTACGGGGGGCTGCTCCTTGAGCATACCTTCTGTCATAAGCTTGATTGCGTCCATTTTAAAGACCTCCATTATTTTTTTCAGATGTTCATTCACCGTCTTATGACAGTCAGAGGACCACCCGCCTTAGTATATGCGTTACACTAATCGCGGTGAGGGGAGCTCCCACACCCACAAGAACGCTCAGATATTATAGCACAGCGTAAATTCAATTGCAAGCATTTTTTTAATTTTTTTTAATTAATATTCGGGATTGACATAGACGCTGCAGAATAATAAAATTAATATGATAATCATTATACATATATATTATTTTTTGTCAACAGGTGTTACGTAATGCAAGCTGATGGATTTCAGAAAATGCTCGTAGGTGCGGCATTTGCTGAGCAGACCGATGTGGTTCTCCAATATCGTAAAGCGGATATTCCTTCGATTATTTCCGACGGGGTGAAATCCGTAGTTTTCCTTCCGGGTGCCGTCTTTACCGACGGCTTATGCACCGCTGCAGATGAATGCTTTGATTTCGGCTTTGATGTATACGAAATCAAGGGAAATCTTATTGCAGATATCAGAGTCTTGGGAAACGAGGGCTTCAGAGATTATCTGACTCGGAATAATTACAGACGGCTTGTTATTGCCTTTGCGGAATGTGCCGATGCCGCAGAATACGGTCACAGACAGGAATTCCTGTGGGTGCGTGAGTACAGGGCTGAAATTGAGCATTTCTGTCAGCTTGTGCTGATTTTTACCGAAGGCTTTGACAGGACTGCTGATTGCTTCAGACTCTATAGTGACGGTGAAGCCGTTTTTGCAGGGGAAAGAACGCTTCCCGATATCAGAATATACAAATGCCCCTCTGCCGCATCAAAATTTTATTTTACAGCAAACGAGCTTGAAAAGCTTGCCTTCGGAAATTACGCCGTATTTTTCAATTCCCGTAATGAAGCGGCTCGGTTTGCCGCGTTTCTTCAAGAGAGAAATACCCGATTCGTTTATATAGACGGTGCCGTAAGTCCTGCTGATATGAAAAAGCGGCTTGCCCTGGTCTCATCCGGTGAGGTAAGAGTTGTTCTTGCGACAAAATCGGGGCTGTCGCTTATGCCGTTTGTCGATATTGATAAGGTGTTCCTGTGCGGTATGCCGTTTTCCGTTTCCCATACGGGAAGAATTGCGGCTGCCTGCAAAAAGGACTTCGTCAGCATATTTTTCTCTGAGTCGGATATTCAAAGAAATAAAAAAATACTTGAATATTACAGAGATACGGACGGTGATACTGCGCTGTACCGCAAAAGAGTTGAAAATTTTTCCGAGGTATCGGAAATAATTATAAATGAGCTTGAAAAGGAGTAAAACTATGAAAGAAAAAATTAATATTGCAGTTATCGGCTGCGGAAATATCGCAAACAACGCACACATCCCCGCATATATGGACAGCGAGCACGCACAGATAAAGTATTTCTGCGACATCATCCCCGAAAGAGCAGATGCTGCCGTTGAGAAATACGGCTGCGGCAAAGCGGTTTACGATTATCACGAGATTCTCGATGACCCTGAGCTTGATGCGGTTTCCGTATGCACACATAATGACCATCACAGTATAATTGCCATTGATTTTATGCGCCACGGTAAGGACGTTCTTTGTGAAAAGCCTGCCGCAAGAATCCTCTCTGAGGCTCTTGAAATGGAAAAGGTGTCCTATGAAACGGGAAGGATTCTTTCCATAGGCGTATGTAACCGTTATTCCAATTCCGTTAACAAAATCAAGGAAATGATAGCAAGAGGCGACCTCGGTGAGGTTTTCCACGTTTATGCCTCCTTCCGTGCCCACCGTTCAATTCCCGGTCTCGGCGGTGATTTCACCAATTGTGCTTCATCGGGCGGTGGTGCCCTCATTGACTGGGGTGTTCACTATATTGACCTTATTCTTTACTGCCTCGGTGATCCTAAGCTTCTCACCGCAAGCGGTGAGGCATTCTGCAAGCTTGGTAAGGATATGAAGAATTATACCTATACCTCAATGTGGGCAGAGGACACAAAGAACGTAGAAACGGGTGTTTATGACGTTGACGACTCCGTAACGGGACTTGTAAGAACCGAGGGTGCAACTCTCAGTTTCAACGGTGCGTGGGCACAGAATATCGGTATAAACGAGACCTTCATCGACTTTATGGGCGATAAGGGCGGTGTCAGACTTCAGTATTGCGGAAAGTATACCTATTATACGGCAAGAGACGGTATGCTTATTGAAGAGAAGCCCGATTACGTGCTTAACGGAATGCATCACGATGAGGTTATCGACTTTGTAGAGTGTGTAAGAAAGGGAGAAAGAAACCGTAACGATATTAAGTATGCAGTAGGAACGTCAAAGATACTTCAGGCTATTTACGATTCCTCCGCTTGTCACAAAGAAATCGTTATTGAAAACTGATTTTTCCTATCCCCTTAATCACAAGGTCCTTGACGGACAAATCACGCTGAGCTCAAATTAACATAATAAGAGCAGACAAACAAGCATCGCGTCCTGTTTTGTCTGCTCTTTTTCTTAATTGTGCATAAGCTCGGGTGTTCCGAGATGTGCTTTTCCGCACATCTTCATTCGGTTATTCACGGGAGCGGTTTCCTTGAAGCGCGGCTCAAGAGCTTCTGCTTCTTTTGTTGAAACAAGAATAGTTTCACCGATTCCGACAGCTGAAAAATCCCATACCTCTTCATTTGCAAAGGCAGCTTTTACGGGGAAAATCCGGGTGAATTCTGTGTTTTTACCCTTAACGTAGACGAAAATTTCCGAACCGAATCTTTCAGGAAGTGAAACAAGAAGCCGCTCGTTGCGTGTTTTCAGTATTGTCATAACGATATCACTTTTATTGACCTGTGCGGTAACCTTAAAGCCGCCCTGCGTGAACAGAGAAAAGCATACCTCGTGGCTTTCGGGAGTAGCGGGGCATATTCTTAAAACTCCCTCGTGTGACTGCAACAGCGTTTCCGTGACGGCTTTTGTAATAACGGGTGTCGTTTCAAAATCAAAATGAGTAAAATCCTCGGGGGAGAGCATAAACACCTCGTTTGTGTTGGTATTATAGGGTCTGTACCATTGACGCACCTGAAACGGAGGTCTGCAGTCGGGCTCACCCTCCTCGGCATTGAAGCCGTTGGGATAAGCCTGAAAATCATCGAGCATTCCTCTTATGACCTCGTAGGCTTCCTCGCCCTTTCCCATTCTTGCAAAATTGATTGCCATAGTGTGCCACTGCATACCGCCGTTCAGCGGTACGTTCATAAGTCCCAGCTGATTGAGCATCACGTTATAAGCCTTCGTTCCCCTGTCCTTTAATCCGAGAAGTCCTGCAGGGTAAAGAAGGGAGAATTCAACGTATGGGAAAACGCAATATCCCTCGGGAATGAGATTTTTACCGCTGCCGCAATGCCGCCTTTGCAACGTGCCGTCTTTGTTTTTTCCAATGGCGAATACAAGTCCGTTTTCTAAAGGCTTTTCACCCTTTTTGTGTCCGAAAAGCAGTTTTTCTCCGTCCCAGTCGTCTCCGCGGTACATTTGCGTATAGATAAAATCGGGAAGGTGAGACAGAATATCGCTGATTTTCTCCTTTAGTTCATCGTCTGCGAACGGAAAATATGCAGGCAGGAGAGTTTTTATCATAACGATATCGGAAAGCGTATCGTCCATCAGCAGAGTGCCCTCGTAGCCGCAGGTATCGTGTGTATGATAAAGTCCGTCCTCCCCCTTTTCCAGCATATCTATGTAATAAAGTGCTGTCTCCCGCATAACGGGCAAGGCATATTCTTCAAGAAAACGTGTATCGCCCGTGAATTTATAATGAGTGTAAAGCTGCATAGCTATCTGTGAACCGGGAGTGTGATTTTCAAGGGCATAATCGGCACCTCGGCAGTAGCGGTCCGTTACGTCGTTGTAGAAGGCACCTTTTTTGCCCTTGACCATTTTTGCATAAAGCTTAGCCGTATCAAGACCCCGTCTTCTCATATCATAGTAATTCTGAGCCAGCTCTGAGTGTCCCAATGTGTCAAGAGGAGCATAAAGATGCTGCATATTATAATGGAAATAATAATTCCACGGGACGAAATCGTGATAAAAGCCCCAAGGTCCCTGAATAAAATGCACAGGATGTGAGCCGCGGGAGGCAGAATTCATATAGTATAAAAACAGATAAATATGATTTTCTATATAATCGTCGGAGAGGGAAACGAAGGATTTGCTCCAGAAGCTGTCCCAATCCTTTTTATGCTCAGTAAAAATTTCCTCAGAGCCTTTTTTTACCGCCTTGTTAAGAGCTTTTCTGCATTCTTCCTTTGCTTCTTCCACAGAATCCGCAATTCTGACGGCATAAAAAATCTCTATGCTGTGATTCTTTTTTTTGCAAAGGGAGATTCTACCCTCGTGGGAATTTCTTTTTTCATATCTGTCGGCTTTGCTGTCTGTGAGGATTTTCAGACCGAGACAGAATTTAGTTGTGGTGATGTCCTGAGTTATAAATATGCTGTCACCTTCTGCAAAGGCATCCGTACCGTCAAGACCTACCTCGGGAGCGAATCTTTGCTGCCAATACCAACGCCACAGGGTTCTGCTGCCCCAGCGCTTTAGTATAATTTCGGGGGCGCAGTCTTCTATTGTTTCCAGCCGTATTTTTAATACCGAGACCTGCTGTCTTGCGGATGCAAATACCTTCAGATGCATTCTGCCGAAGGGAGTCTCGTTGTCGGAATAAACTGCCGCATCGGAAAGAGACAGCCGCTGACAGAACCTTTCCTGATACATATAATCAAACAGCGGTACGTCAAATC
Source organism: Acutalibacteraceae bacterium (assembly GCA_045589015.1). Taxonomy (GTDB): domain Bacteria; phylum Bacillota; class Clostridia; order Oscillospirales; family Acutalibacteraceae; genus RUG806. Next base: position 61,200 of record JAZNFG010000092.1, on the reverse strand, counting down.
TGATTACCATTTCACCGCCGTGCTTGTTAAGGGTATGAAGCTCCTCGTTATTGGTATTGAACCAATCCTCTCCGGGGCGCACTCCGCGCGGAGCATCCTGCCACAGGTCGCTTTTTCCGATATTTATATGAATACCGTCACGGCTGAGCCATATAAGAGACCCCGTATCTCCGTCACCTATGGGAATACCTGCCGTCGGCTTGTTCCAAGGGGTGCCGTAATACAGGTCGTGGGCAGGGAGAATGTCGGACGCGCAAATATTCCATTTGTTATTTTTTGCATCAAAAAAGGTTTCCATAAGCATTACCTCCTTCGTTTGTATTTTCAGTATAACATAAAATGGGTGCAATACAATAGAAAATGAGCTGCAAAAAAAACTTCATTTTTTTACAGCTCATTTTAAGGGGATAGGAAAAATCCCCCATCCACCGTTTAATGGGATAGAAAAAACGTTGCAGTCTGTATTTTTTATCCCTATTTTCGTTAGATATTATTTTTCACATTCGTATGTTGCGTAAGCTAAAATTCTGTTGTTTACGAAATCAACACCGTAAAGCACCAAAGTATCCTCGTAAACCTCAATAAGATAACCCTCACTCATATCGGGGTCCGTGCCTTCCCATAATACACCGTAATCAGCCGTTACTCTGGGAGAGGAAACCGAGGAAACGTGAACGTAGGTAGCACCGTCCTCACCGTTCTTTGAAATATTAAGCTCGGGGTTAATGCTCTGAAGGTGATAAGCCCAATGAGAGTGTCCGTTGAAGAAGGTTACGTTATCGTATTCTCTGAGAAGCTCGCGCATTCTTGCCTCATCATTTGAGCCTAACGTGTAGTAAAGGAAATAATGCCAGCCGAATTCGTTTTGAAGATTACCCGTTGACATAAAGGGATTGCCCGAGGCTCTTGTAAGGAAGGTATGGAAGAAAACGTAAACGCTTCTGTCCTTATATTCCTCAAGTCTGGCCTCAAACCAGTCAAGCTGTGAGTTATCAAGAAGTGAATTTACAACGATACCGTAGTTGTTTGACGTCTGATGAAGGAAAATGAATATATCGCCTGAAGATGCTTCCTCATAAACAAAGTCAAGTCCGTTATCGGAGACGTTGACGATGCCTTCTGCAGGCTCCTCGTCATAAGCCCCCTTGTTCATATTTTCACGCCAGCTTTCCTTGGAGAATTTCTCTCTTACATCGTGATTGCCCGTAACCGTATAAACGGGGAAGTCATAGCCTGATGAAATATTGTTGAATGCCTCAAATGCTTCCTTTTCACCGTCAGTTGAAATATCACCGGGCATAGCAACCAAAGCAACGTCAGCCTTATCGTAGAAGGTAAGTGCTCTTGCGAAGGTTGATTCCGCAACGTCGGCACCGCCTTCAAGCTCATATCTGTTGAAATGCAGGTCGCTTATTGAGCCGAAGGAGTATACTCGCTCACCGCGGTCTGCTCTTTTTTCTGAAGGAATATCAAAGATTTCAAGAGTCTCACCGTCAAGAGTAACGAGAATATTTGCCGCTCCGTCGGGGATTGCCGTGTAGTCGGGAAGGTCTGTACTGCCCTCGCCGAAGTACGTTGTAACCGTGGCAAATTCGCTGTATTCAAGCTCCTCTTCGCCAAGCGAGAACGTAAGTCTGTTAAAATCCTCGTCTGCCCAATAAAGCTTATATTCGCCGTCTGTGGTTGTCTTTATTTCAATAACCGCATCTGCAGAGCCTGCATCCGTGTTTACGAATTCGATTTCCGTTGAGGAGATTTTTTCGTCCGAAAAGCCGGGAAGATCAACCGAAATATTGAACAATGCAAACAATGATGCAAGAAGGGTAGCCATTATTTTTACTAAAAGCGTCATAATTTTTTCCTCCGTCCTTTATTAACTGAATTTTATACGAATCAGTATCCGCTTGTCAAGAAATTCCTTTTTCTCTTTCGATTTTTTTCATTTCGCCCCCGAAGACGAAAATAAATATTACGGCAGAGGATATTATTGAAATGGTGTCAGAAACGGGCTCTGCAAGGAAAACCGCAAAGACCTTGTCCTCAAAGAAATTCGGGAGAATATAGATAAGTGGAATAAGCAGTATAAGCTTTCTAAGACACGCTATGAAAAGAGAAGCCTTTGCCTTTCCTATTGATACGAGACCCTGCTGGACGGTCATCTGAATAAAGAAGAAGCCCGTTGCACCTACGTATACGCGAAGTAAATTGTAATTTGAAATAAGATTTATGTCGTCTGTGAATATTTTAATCAGCGCCTCGGGGAAAAGCTGAACCGCAAGCCAGAATGTAAGAAGGTATGCGCCCGATGCTCCGAGCATTATAAGGACAGCCTTTTTACAGCGTTCGGTATTTTTTGCTCCGTAATTGTAGCTGATTATCGGCTGTGCGCCCATTCCGATTCCTTGCGCGGGCATCCAGATTATCTGCATAACAGTTGCCGCAACGGTCATGGTTCCGACTGCAATATCACCGCCGTATTTCTGTAATGAGGAGTTGAACGCGATATTTATTACAGCCTCGGTGCTTTGCATAACGAAGGGGGCAAGTCCCAGAGCAAGACAGGGGAGAAGAAGCTTTAGGTCCGGCTTCATCTGAGACGGGGACAAGCGGAGCTTTGTTTTCTTGCCGGTAAGAAAAAGAAGGGTCCATACCGCAGATGCCGCCTGAGAAATAACCGTAGCTACAGCCGCACCCTTTACACCCATATCGAAAACAAAAATCAGTATGGGGTCAAGAATTATGTTAAGCCCCGCACCGAGAAGAACCGTGAGCATACTGAAAAGCGTAAAGCCCTGAGTAGAGATAAAAAGATTAAGCCCCAGAGCAATCATAACGAAAACGGTTCCGGCGGAATAAATCAGCACGTAATCGAGGGCGTAGCCTATGGTTTCCTCGGAAGCTCCGAAAATCCAGAGAAGTCTTTCGGAAAAAGCTGAAAAAACCGCGGTGAGAACGGCAGAAAGAATAAGAATAACGCAAAAGCAGTTGCCGAGTATTGCTTCAGCCGATTTATTATCGCCCCTGCCCATAAAAATAGCCGCTCTCGGCGCACCGCCCTGAGCTATAAGCATTGTAAACGCACTTATAAGACATACAATCGGAAAGCAAAGTCCCACTCCCGTAATAGCGGTCCCGCCGATATCCTCAAGATGCCCGAGATAAATTCTGTCTACGATATTATAAAGAAGATTCACTATCTGTGCTATTACCGAGGGAATAGCAAGAGAAAGCATAAGCCTGCCGACGGGAGCGCAAGCCAGCTTCCTTGAAACGTCATTGTTATTTACCATTTTGTCACCCTGTAATAAAAAATATTTTCACAACAAACAATTATATGCTGATTTGAAGCCTCTTTCAATATCTGTTTTGTTAAATTTTGTAAATTTGACAAAAGAATTAAGGTGTGATAAAACTGAAGTGAACCGAAAATATACCGTTTGATTGAGGTGAAGTAAAATGCCTTTACAGATAATAAGACAGGATATAACGAAAATGCAGACCGATGCAATTGTAAATCCGTCAAATCCTTATCTGCTACCTACGGGCGGAACTGATTTCGAGATACATAAGGCTGCGGGGGAAGAGCTTTTTTATGAATGCAGAAGGCTTGGCGGCTGTGCCGTGGGAGAAGCAAAAATCACACCTGCCTTCAAGCTTCCCTGCAAATACGTAATTCATACCGCAGGTCCTGTATGGGGTGAGGATAGTGAGCCCGAAGGGCTTCTTCGCTCCTGTTATGAAAGCTGTCTGAAAAAAGCACGTGAGTACGGCTGTGAGAGCATAGCCTTTCCTCTTATTTCTGCGGGAACCTACGGGTATCCCAAGGACCGGGTGCTGAAAATTGCGATGAATACCATAAGCTCCTTTCTTTTTGAAAACGAAATGTCCGTGTTTCTTCTTGTGTACGATAAAGAGGCTTATGAACTTTCCGAAAAGCTTTTTTCGGGAATAAAATCGTATATCGATGATAATTACGTGTTTGACCGCTATGAAGCCGAAGAGAGCGTTCTTTTGTCCGAGCCAATGCCCGTTTGCGATGCGGTGATTGAAGAAGAACGGTGTGCGACGTGTATTTCTGCCCCCGAAAAAAAGAAGAGGCTTCGCAAAAACGATGTCTCAGAGCGTACATTCGCAGCGAAAAGAAAAAGCCTTGACGAATACATAAGGCTTGACGAAAGCTTTTCTCTGAAGCTTTTAAGGCTCATTGACGAGAAGGGAATGAGTGACGTTGAGTGCTATAAAAAGGCAAACGTCAGCAAGCAGACGTGGCATAAGCTTATGACGGATAAAAGCTATAAGCCGGGCAAAAAAACCGCAATTTCCTTTGCCGTTGCATTGAGGCTCACTCTTGACGAAGCACAGAGCCTTCTTGCAAGCGTGGGCTTCGTTTTGTCCGACAGCTCTTTGTTTGACGTTATAATAAAATACTGCCTTGAAAATGAAGTTTACGATGTTTTTGAAATAGATGCCGCCCTGTTTAAGTATGACCAGGAAACGCTTTTTTCAAAGGCATAAAAGTAAATTGCCGATTGACCTGAAAGCGAAAAAAATAAGTTATAGTATGGCTGTAAGGGAAAACACCCTGCAGCCATAAATTATTTTTTTCGGAGGTTTTCAAAATGAAAAGCAATATTACGGAATTAGTATTCATTCTTGACAGAAGCGGCTCAATGTCAGGTCTTGAAAGTGACACTATAGGCGGCTTTAACGCTATGATTGAAAAGCAGAAGAGGGAGGACGGCGAGTGCTTTGTTTCAACCGTGCTTTTCGATAACGAAAGCGAGGTGCTTCATGACAGAATACGCCTTTCCGAGATAAGGCCTATGACGGATAAGCAATACAGCGTAAGAGGCTGTACGGCTCTTATTGATGCCATAGGCGGTGCCGTTCATCACATTGGTAACATTCATAAATATGCACGTCCCGAGGATGTTCCCGAGCACACAATGTTCATAATCACCACGGACGGTATGGAAAATGCAAGCAGACGCTATACAAGCGAACAGGTGAAGACTATGATTGAAAAGCACAAGGCAGAGCAAGGCTGGGAATTCCTTTTTATAGGCGCAAACATTGATGCCGTTGAAACAGCAAGGCATTACGGCATTAATGAGGACAGGGCGGTGAATTATCATGCCGATTCCGAGGGTACGGGAATTCTTTATGAATCCGTTGCCTGCGCCGTCAGCCGTGTCAGAAACAAAGCCGCTCTTGACAATTCGTGGAGAAAAAACATCGACGCGGATTTCAAAAACAGAAGCAAAAAGTAAGCTGCTGTCAGAAACAGCCGTATAAGCACTATGCCGTTCCGCGAGGTGTTTTTCTCACGGAACGGCATTTTTTTCGGATATCAGCTGTTTTTTCTGAGGTTTATTGTTTTTTTATTTGTCTGAGAAAGCAGAATACACTTGCCGCAGTTGTAAATATACAGTATAGCGATACCGTCAGAATATGACTCAAGGCATTTTCGTAATTTCCGATGAACAAAGTCCTTGCGGCTTCTGCCGAGTGAACAAACGGGAGAAAATCTGCAGCCTTTTCAAAAGCTTCACCCGCAAGCTTCAAATCAAACCATACTCCCGACAGCCACGCGGAGAGATTTGTGAGTAACGCACCGCATATACCTCCGACCTGCTTGACACCTAATATACTGCCGAATAAAAGCCCCAGAGAAATGTTGAATATTGCCGTGGGTATTATCCCGATTATTGCATATATGATATTTACGCTGACGCTCAAGCCTAAAGGTATCGCAAAAAGATAGCATATAACAGTCTGTCCGACGGCAACAGGCAAAAGCGGCAGCATATATCCGAGTATAAAATCCAGGCCTGTAAGCGGAGTAGTATATAATCGCTGAAGCAGGGCACTTTCACGGTCCTTTGCAACAAGCGTTGCCGAGAATAGTGTAATAAAGGACAAGCCGAACACGGAAATTCCGGGAGTGAGCCTATCAATCTCAAAAAGCTCCAACGGTACGTTTTTCTGTATTGCACTTAAAAGAAGCAGTAAAACCAAGGGAAAGCCTAAACCGAAGGCAAGATTTACGGGGTCGCGCAAAATCTCTTTCAGGTTTCTTTTTGCAAAGGTAAATGCTTTCATTCCAAGCCCTCCTTTACCACGGAAAGAAAGGCTGATTCAAAATCGGTTTTTCCCGTTTTTTCTTTCAATGCTTCAACAGTTCCCACGGCAAGAAGCTTGCCGTCCTTCATAATACCTATTCTGTCGGAAAGAGCCTCTGCCTCTTCCATATAATGTGTTGTCAGTATAATGGTCGATTTGCCCTTCAGCAAGCGAATCTCACGCCAAAGCTCGTGCCTTGCAATAACGTCCAAGCCAAGAGTCGGCTCATCCAAAAACAGTATTTCGGGCTCACTTATAAGTGCCATTGCAATGCTGACCCGACGCATATAGCCGCCCGATAATCTGCCTGCCTTTACCGATAATACCGCCTCTAATGAAAACTGTCCGCAAAGCTCCTTGATTTTTGCTTTTGTTTTTTCTTTGGAAAAGCCGTGAATACCGCATATCAGCTCAAGGTTTTCCTTGACGGAAAGGTTCGGTGCTACTGCTGTTTCCTGCGGAGATACACCGATTAATGCCTTTACCCTTTCAGGCTCCTTAATTACGCTGAAGCCTCCCACAAACGCATCACCTGCCGTGGGCTGTGTTATGCAGGTCAGCATTTTTATCGTCGTGGTTTTTCCCGCACCGTTAACTCCTAACAGAGAAAACAGCTCTCCCTGATGGATTTCCAAATTGAGCCCGTCAACAGCAGTAAGGTTTTTATACCTTTTAACAAGCTCTTCTGTTTTTATTGCCGTCATTTTTGTCGCCCTCCTTTTAATCAGCAGTACAATAGTAGCAAATTAAAAAGGTGAATGACGGTTTTTTAACCGTTCGGTCGCTTTTTGCATCTAATCGGGAAGTTTTGTTTATCGGTTTCGTTTTCGGTGCGAGTGTTCATGAGGGATTATTATAAACCAAGCAACTGCTTTTTCTTTTCGTCAAATTCTTCTTGAGTTATAGTACCGTTGTCTAATAAATTTTTATATTTTGTCAATTCATCAGCACTTGATGTTTCTTTAATATTATTGACCACTGTTTTTTCCTTTTTAGAAGGTAACCCGGTGATTATTGTTGAGCGTTTTGCTATACTTACGATGACTACAGCAAGAAGACATCCTAAGTATAAATACACAGGGAAATTAGATTCTGCAATCATCCATTCTGTACCTACTGCTTTTCCAACCTCAACATTAATCATAGAAATTGAATAGATAAACAGAACAATAGACATTATTATATGAATTTTACCATCTTTATGTTCTGGTTTTACAATAATTGATATAATACACAGTAATGCTGTTACAGCATAAACTGCAAAAAGTGCATAAACATTTCCTTTAGGCATAATGCCGATAGCATGAGTGTCTATTGGCATATCACGAATCAGGTCCACATATTGAATTTTAATGCATGGAATCCATAGAATAACAAATGAAGCAATCATAAAAATTAATTGAATACCATTAAAAATTCTTTTTTTCAATTTTATCATCCTTTTTCTATATTAATTGCGGAAAACTATGAACACCCACTAACCATTCACCTTTTTATCTCCGCAAATAAAAAAGTGCGCCAACCGAAGTTAGCGCACCGAAAAACGCAAACTCCGATTGTCGCTACACAAACTAAATTAGAATTAGGGTATTATTCCCATACTCATTTTAGTGGAGTTTACGGTTTTACCAACTCACAAAAAAGTATGAGAAAATAAGATATAATTATCCCCTAAAAAGATAAAAATACCGCCAATTCTAATTATTCAGTTTGTGTAGCATAATTAGTATATCACAATTATTCAATTCGTTGCAATAGTTTAACAAAAAAATCCCACTTGACATCTTTGCAGTTACAAAACTGAAAGTGTCATAGTGGTTATATACTTTTATATTAAAAATAAGTATTCACAAGAGAATCCCTTATGAATACTCAATATGCTGAATTGAAATCGGGTGCGGGTGTCCCGCCCACAATTATTCATTATTAATTATTAATCAGCGAAGCGACTTCATTATTCATTAAGAAAAGTCGCAAAAGCATAAATGAATATTGTATATTGAATAATACAAAAAGAACCCCCACACTACCGTGCGACTTTTCTTTTTGTCGGAGTGCGGAAACGAACCCACTCAACCAAGAAAAATATAGTCGCATTACTCGCTTGGTGCGCTTCGTACTGCTCCTTATTTTTCTTCTCCTCCGCCTTCCTTCCTCCGCCCCCGGCGGCGGTCGGCTCCGTCACCTGGCCCCTCACATTGGTTCGTGCCGAAAAGAGGTCGTGCGTCCGAATCCCGTCCCGAAAATACAGCAGAAAAATGAAAAATCCCCCGATACCAAAAGGTATCAGAGGATTTTTGGTCGGAGTGACGGGATTCGAACCCACGACCTCTTGGTCCCGAATTGTGACTTTGTAAAATTGTGAAAGTTTGTATTTTTGTGTAAAACGTTGATATTATTAGGATTGTGATAGTTTTTGTGTTTGTGTTTGTTCGGAATTGTTTATACGGTTGTCGTCAAAATTGTCGTCAAAATTATCCGATACTTAACACTTTTGGGGAAGCTGCTTTTTGCATTGATTCTGTGTAGTGAGTATAAATTTCAAGAGTTGTTGAAACTGATTCGTGACCTGCAAGAGTTTTAACTGTGAGAAGATCCACATCATTTTCAAACAGCATTGAACAGTAATTATGACGGAGATAATGTTCCGAGAGGTCTGTTCCTTCCGGGAAAGCATATCTAAGGAATGAGTTCCATTTTCTTCGTGTTTCTGTATATGAGAGAGGGGCACCTGTTGAATTTGTAAAAATGAAACCGTTATCGAAATTGTTAAAATTAATATAAAACCTTGCTTTTGTCGGAATAGGAATACTGCGAACACCTGCAGCAGTTTTTGGGGCTGATAAATGCGGCTGATTGTTATCCGGGAAGGTGAGCTGCTTTGAAATGTGAATGGCACCGTCATAAATGTCGGCACCTGTAAGCGCGAGAGCTTCTCCACGGCGCAAACCAAAGAAATACAGAAATGCCGCGAAGGTACCGAACTCGTGTTCTTTGCAGGCTTTCAGATATATTGCTCTTTCTTCTTCTGTAAGAGCTCGTCTTACTTTTTGAGGGGCTCCTGTTGCTGTGAGATGTTCACAAGGATTAAAGGGAATGAAGCGATTCGCCCGCGCTTTGTCAAAAATGCTATACAGTACAGAACGGGCGCCTTTTACCGTCTTTTTGGCAAAACCTTCACTTGCCATAGCACTTAATATCTGTTGTGCGTGGACTTCTTTTACATCTGTAAGTTTTTGGTTGCCGATAGATTCTTTTATATGTTTTCTGTAGAGGTTTTTATAGAAATTCTGTGTTGACGGTGCCAGGTCTGATTTATAGGCTGAAAACCATTGTTCATACCATTCATTGACAGTCAAAACAGTTGTATCAAGATTATAGAGCTGCTTTTGCTCTTCAGCACGGAGCTTCGCATCCAGCTCCTTAATGGTTTTAGCACGTAGCTTTTTATAGACGGGATAGCCGTCTTTTCTTACCTTATCGGTTTTTACGCTTGTGAAATAATATCCGTCTGCGCCTTTTGTGTATTTTGCTTTTGGCATAATAAAACATCCTTTCGGTGAAAATGTTGACAATTACCGAAGGATGCATTATAATATAATCATCCTTACGGCGGTTTTTCTTTAGTAGCTTTCAGAGATCCGTCGGTAGGTTCTCCTTTGCTCATCGGGGGTGGTAGCCCGGTGAGCATTTTTTTGTTTTACTTGACTGTAACTTGCTCGCGACATTTATGTCGGTAGCAAATGTGTTGATATGCAAGGGAATTTTTACTTGACTGTAACTTGTTAAGCATTTATGGTTCATGTGGCAGCAATTACGGGAAAATCGTAATTTAACAACAAAAAATGATAACAAATGTGTGTTAGAGTTATCATTTTGTGTGTTAACGTACGTTTATGGGGGGAAGATGCACGTTAGAGGTTAATATAAAGCGGCATCCCAACCATTATCATATCCATCTTCATATCCCTCAGCATATCCCTCAGCATATCCCTCATCATATCCTTCTTCTCTACCGTAGTCGTAATCATAGCCGTATTCTTCCTCGGCACTATCATATCCGTCATACCAGCCGTCATCGTATCCATATTCGTAGGCATCTTTGATATTTGAAGGCATTCCGTAAAATTTTCCTTTTTCGTAGCCGTTATCATACCCGATTTCTTTTCCTCGGCTTAAACCTTCTTCGTAGCCTTTGTTGTAGCCTGTGTTTTCTCCTACGGCATATCCTTGAGCGTAACTATCACCGGTATTCTTGCCCTCTTCGTAACCGGCTTTATATCCGGCTTCACTTGCTTCTTCGTAGATTGCTTCATAAACTCTTTCGCGGATATTTGAAACAAGCATATAATCATCATAGACATTTATCCAGCCAATAATTGCCCCTATTAGTGCAATTATTGTAACAATTGTTGTTATTCCGTTATAAAAGAAATTTCTTAGTTTCTCAAATTTGTTTTGCGGTAAAAAGTAGCATAATGTTATAGCAATTATGAATGTAAAAGATACCATAGTTGCAATTGTGGATAAAATGATTGTTATGTTCATCTTAGTGTCCTTTTTTTGTATTGAGAGGGATTTTTTATATGTATTTTGAAAAATCGATGCCGCCGTATTCAGCTGCCAGCTTGTATATATGTTTGCATGGGATATTGTGGAGCTTAAAATCTTTGCAGGTGCAGGATGTAAAAGATGTTGTGTAAATATTACCGTTTGAGCCTTGTATTTTTGCTTCTTTTGTTTCGGGATTGTAAGTTATGATTTCTATGAATTTTGCTTTATATATTTTTTTCATTTGAGGAGTGTTTATGTGTATATTCGGTTTCCACCATTGTTTAAGTTCGGAACCTATTAACAGAGAAAACAATTTCATGTCTTTGCAATTCATAATCGTATTCACCGAATAATCATATTTTTTTGCTTTTCTAAAAAACGCTTTGTAATGCTTATACCATTCAGGCATAAAGAGATTTTCTGCAGATATCCGTTGTTGTTTTGTCCAACAATCAGTACATAAGGAGTATCGTGAGTTGATTGAATAATCAAATGAAAGCTTTGCTTGTTTGATTGAAGGCGTACAATTATATTTTCGATGAATGATAAAGGAATCCTTTTCAATATAAATAGTATATTTTCCGTAAATATTGTCTCGTGTTCTTGGGAGAATCAATTTTAAGTTGTTGTCTAATTGAATTCCTTCAGGAAGAACTCCGACGAGATCGGATATGCTATAAGCTATAAGTTCATTAAAAACCTTTTCGCGTTTTATTTTGGTTGCTTGTTCTGAAGATATATCGGTAAGTTGTTTTGCTTGTGTATTATTTTCTTCTGAGGACGTATTGCTTTGTTGCGGTTCCGGTAAAGGAAGGTTTTGGTTTATTGTTTCAGTATCTTGATGCTCGGATTGTTCAGTCGTTATGTTTTTCTTCGGTTGCTCAATGTGTTCGGTTTTTGGTTGCTCTTTTTTTGTGACGGCTCTTACACAGGATGACAGAAAAACAAAAACGGACCAAGCCGCAAATAATGAAAACGGCAAGCCGAGGGAAATGCCGATTATTAGCGGAACAGTAGTTTTGTGAAAGGATGAATTATAGTCGCTGATTTTAGTTGTTTGTTCTCTTGTTGTCGGTTCGGTGGGAGTATATGAAGAGGAGCTGCTTGAAGATGAATTGTTATTTGGGTTGTATTCGGTGTTAGCGTTATCCTTAAAATCGTAGGGGCATACGTCGTTCTCGTGTTGATGGGCGGAATAGCCGTGGTGATAGTGGTATTCTCCGGTGCTTCTGTCATAGTGTCCGCCGTTCTCGTCGAGTGAGCCAGGGTGTGCGAATACGGGAATTATAAGAGTGATAAGCAAAACAGAAAGAATGGATAATACTGCAGATTGTTTCAGTATATGTTTCATTCTTTCACTTCCTTTGGTTTTTAATTGCCTTCGAAAAATGACTTTATGCCATATTTTCTTGTTTTATATAATATTTCTATTGTTGAGCAACAATTGTCACAGGGGTGATAATTGGCAGCTTTGGCATCATCAATTGTATATATCCAAAAATGTGAGGTGTCGCAGTTTTTACAACCGTATATGTGATAAGTGTCTGAATTATCATTCGGGAGAACAACTATGTATCTTTCATAAAAAGATAATGCTTCCTTGGTTTTGTTGTGTTCTGAGTTTAGATTAAGATGATTTGAATATAATGTTTTGTATAATAATGATTTTTCTTCAACCGTCTGGTTTAGTGTTTCGATGTTTTCCTGTAGAACGCTGTTTGAATATGCCATATATGCATTTGTTCCGACAGAGGCGGTTAGGAGAATACACAAAACAGCAATAGTGACAGTGAATCTGTTGATAATGCTTTTCTTTTTCTTTGCAGATTTATCGACGCCGGGTTCGGCTGTATGTTCTGATTTGATAATATCTGTATCGATGCTACTGGGGGATGTTGTCATTTTTCTTTTTGCTACGGCGGAAACCTTTACTGCGGTTGTTATATCTGATGAGGTGTCGGGAGCAGAAGCGGGAAGCTCAGTTGCAATTTCCTCTGTCTGATTTTCTGTATTTGTTTTGGATGTTTTATGCGCATCCCATTTTTTGCATAAAAATTTAGAAATGCGAAGTGCCGCTATTGCAAAGAAAAAGCTTATAAGAGCTCTATATTTAACTTGTAAGTCATACATGATTGTATTCGGAATGCCGGTAAGAATAAAGAATGTTGCAATCCAGATAAATATTTTCATATAAAACAGTCCTTCTTTTATTCTTCAATTTCTCTTATTAAAACTTTGGGAATGCCGATTATTCTGACGGATTCGCAATCGGGGCCTGTTATGGTTTTTGGGGGAAAAGTGGGATTGAGGGGGATGAGCTTTATTTTGTCTTCAAAATATTCTACTCTTTTAAGGGTTGCGGTTTCACCGTCATAAAGAACTGCTCCTATAGCTCCTGAACGGGGGAGAGAGGTTTGTTTTAGTATAACGACCTTGTCACCGTTGTGATATTCCGGGAACATACTGTCGCCGTGAACCTTTAATACAATAAATTCATTTTTATTTCTGCCTTTGAGATAAGAGAGGGGAACCTCAACGGTTTCGCCGCTCCAGTCCTCGAGGGCTATTTCATTATATCCCGCAGCTATGTTGCCGATAACAGGAAGCGTGACTGTGTTGGCTGTAATGGTGGGATTTTTTAACTGAACATGATGTCGTTCCATTGGTACATTGTGTCCCATCAGCCAAGCTTCACTAACATTAAGCACTTCACATATCTTATAAATGTTTCTTTGTTTGGGTTCATATTCGCCTGAGAGATAAGTTGAGATTGAGGATTTACCGATGCCGGTTCTTTTTACAATTTCTGCCTGTGATATATTTCTTAATTCCATAGCTTCTTTCATTCTTTGTGCTAAAGATGCCATTATATTTTATCTCCTTATATTCTTTCTAATTAGTATGCTATCATAAATGTTCAGGAAATGCAACAATTTTTTCAGAAAGCAAAACAAAAAGTTCAGAAAAACGAAAAATAGTTATTGACATTGCAAAAATGCTGTGATATTATAAGTTCAGAAACACGAACAAACAAGGGAGGTGTTGAAATGGCATTTGATTACAGCAAGCTTTCAGGAAAGATAAAAGAGGTTTGTGGTACACAGGATAACTTTGCAAAAATGCTCGGTATTGGTCGGGTATCTCTTAGTATGAGGCTTAATAATAAACAGGATTTTACAGCTCCTGAAATTAACAGAAGCTGTGATATTTTGGATATTCCTCTTTCAGAGATCCCCGAATATTTTTTTTGCAGAATAAGTTCAGAAACACGAACATAAAAGAATACCTTTACCGATGATGGTGCTTTGCACTCGGGGGAAGGGAGCCTGAAAGAAAAAGGCAAAGAAAAACATCTCCCTTCCCCGAACCCTAACCCTTTGTTTTTCTTTCCTGAAAAGGGGGAGAAGAGTGAAAAAATAAGAAAAAAGTGAAAAGTGAAGAGTGAAGAGTGAAAAGTGAAGAAGTTTTTCACTTTTTGCTTAAAAAGTGAAAAAAGGAGAACCTACCGATGAATAACGCAATAAGATATATAGCTCCTGCAACCAATGAACAGAGCCTTGCAGAGCTTGCAAGGGCTGCCGGGGAAAGTATAGAAAAATCAACGCAGGCACTTGTCGGAATAGCAGCTGCACTGCTGGAACAGTTAAAGACCGAACAGGGTGTCACGGTTCCTGCCGTAGAAGAATCCAATGTTGCTCCGTTGTATATGTCTGTAACGCAGGCATTAGAACGTTACGGTATCTGCAGGACAACATTCTATCAGATTGTTCAGCTTGACGGATGCCCGAAGCTGGGCAAGGTGGGAAAGAAAACAATAGTTCCCATAGCTGCATTTGATGAATTTTTCAATGCTCTTGTAATGAGCGACAGAGGAAAGGAGAAACCTACCGATGAAATTCAGAGAAAAGAATAATGACGGTATTGAGATACATCTGGATGTATCGGAACGGGAGCTTATTTACAACGCCCTTCGTCACTATAGCGCATACGGCAAAGACGATAAGTATATAGATGAGCAAATACCACATATATGTGAGATGCTGAATGTGTTGCATCTTAGAAGCTTTGATGAAGTCAAATAAAAGTGAAAAGTTAAGAGCGAAAAGTGAAGAAGTTTTCACTTTTTGCTTAAAAAGTGAAAAAGGAGAACCTTACCGATGGACTTGAGAAAGAAAAGTGTATTTATTCCCGGAGTTGTGCAGGGGGAAACGAGAGACGAGGTGCTCGATAACCTTGTGACAGTTGTTTGGGAAATAGAAAGCCCGAGGGAGCGGCACATTCTTCGATATTGCAAAAGGGCAAGGATCAGGAAGAAATATATAGACAGGCTGACGAGAGAGGCTATGATTGTTCTTCTGCTGCGCAGAATATTTAATGCGGACAATGTTTCTTCAAGAGAGCTGCTTCATAAGTTTAAGAGAGGTGATTTAAGTGGAATTGAATTCAAAGAACAATTCAGAGAATAAAGAAATCCTCTATGATACGGACGGGGTGAGGCTTCACCGTGGGAAGACACCGAAGACCAAGGAATTTACATATAAGTTTATGATTTCCTGTGACGGTGCGCCTGAGGTGCCTTTGGAGAGCCTGACGGCCGAGCAGCTGGAGACGGCAAGGCGGCAGATGCGGGAGAATCTTGAACGGAATATGAGTGAATATTATACCTACCACCCTGAGGAATATCACAAATTACCGTCAGTGTGACGGCAATTTGTGAAGTAAGAAGTAAAAAGTGAAGAGTGAAAAGTTAAGAGGTTCTTCACTTTTTGCTTAAAAAGTGAAAAAAGGAGAAAAGCTACCATGATGTTATATGACGGAGAAATGTCCCTTGCCGGGGCAACGGACAAGGAGCTGCAGATACTTTGCAGAACCAAGAGGGCAAGAATCAGAAAAAAGTATTTTGACAGAATATCAAGGCGAGAAAATGCAGAAAGCAGGCGTTCATAATGAAAAGCGGAAATGTGAAGAAGCTTGAAAATCTTAAGGATGATTTTATTCAATTACGTGAGGAGACGGAAGAGCTCCTGACGGACGAGGAGGATTATATCTGTGAGCTTGAGGAGAAGGGACGTGTTTCGGGTTCGAGTGAAAATGCGGTTTCTTGTCTTAAAAGCATACTTGAATGTTGTGACAGTATAGAAGAGGCATTTGACTCTGCTATTGAGTTTTGAGAAAAGAGGGAAATACAAATGGAATATATTTTTTATTCTATCAGAAGTTTGTTTTGTTGTGCACTTATTGTTGAATTTATCGGCACAGGGCTGGTTATATGGGGCATCAGGCACGAAGAAAAGCTTATTTGTATTGAGGATTTCATTATTGAAGCAATAGTGAGATTTCTGAAAACGCTGACCGGTAAGCTTAAAGTTTTTGTAATATTTCTTATCAGAAAAACGTTTATCTTCTTTTACCGCCCTTATAGGAGATTTAAAAGGCGCATCCTCAACAGGCTTCTTCGGCAGTTTGGACTTTGTGCTGTGAAAGCTGAAAAGGAGAGTAGTTATGAAGTACTATCTGGGAGATAAATTGTTGTTTGTTGATATGATACAGCATTATACGCATTGTATCGTAGAGGGAGAGGATCGTGTAATCTGCTGTCTGAAATCGTTTATGGAAGCACGGCAAGTTTGTATTAATATTAAGTCTGAGAAGGAAGAACGTATTAATGCGTATAAGGAGTTGCTCGATAAGGGACACGCATACAGCGATAAGCGAAAGAGTGCTTACGGTCTTGATCCGAAAGAGCTTTATCCTACCGCAGGTATACTTCATTCAGTTATCAAAAATATGGAGAGAAATCTTGCATCCGTACGGGTGGAGCCTCTAATTATTGTTGAGTGAGGAGGGGAGTGGCTTGGTCGGATATATTATCTGCTTTATTGCAGGTGGTGTTATCGGAATAATTATAATGTCTGTTGTTGCCTCGATGCACCATCAGTGATTACATACGCCTGTGACGATTACATAACGCTTTGCGTGATTACATTCAAGCTTCGCTTGATTTTTGAATTATAAAAAGTGAAAAGTGAAGAGTGAAAAGTGAAGAGGTTTTTCACTTTTCAATAAAAAGTGAAAAAAGGAGAACCTACCGATGAATGAAAAGAATATTGAAATGTTGCAGAATAAAGATATCAGTTTGGTATTGTTTACATACAAAACTTCTGAACTTCCCGAGAATAAAGAATCTGCAGTAAAAGAGTTAAAAAAATATATAAGAATGGTAAGAAAATATGAAGATCAGAAGAAATTACCTAAATGCAAATACTTTACAATTACTCATTTAAGTATAGGTGGACGCTGGCATCATCATGTTGTTTTTGTTGGTGTGTCAGAAATTGAGGCAATATGCGCTTTGTGAAAAAAAGGTTTATGGCATTGTCAGGAAATCCGCTCACCTGAAATGAAAGAAGAATTATTATTCTTTTGGAAGAACGAAAAAAAGACTGCGAAAAGGTAAATGTTATGGACTTATTTATAGATAATTTTGCCGGTGGGGGTGGTGCATCCACCGGGATAGAAACGGCGATAGGCAGAAGTGTTGATATTGCAATTAATCATGATCCCGATGCCATTGCAATGCACAAGGCTAATCATCCGAAGACAAAGCATTATTGTGAAAATATATGGCAGGTTGACCCGAAAGAGGCTTGCGGAGAAAATTCCGTTGCTCTTGCGTGGTTTTCCCCGGACTGTACACATTTTTCAAGGGCGAAAGGCGGGAAGCCTGTTGATAAGAATATTAGAGGTTTATCTTGGGTTGTTGTTAAATGGGCTATTGCCGTTCAACCTAAGGTAATAATGATGGAAAATGTGCCTGAGATTCAGACGTGGGGGCCGCTTATTCCTGCAACTGACCGCAAGACAGGCAGAGTGCTGAAAATAGTGGGATACGGGCACAAAAAAGGTTCCCGACACGGCGCACCGAAAACGGTGGTTGCCGAACCGGGTGAAATAGTCCCTGCAGAACAATGTCTAATGGTTCCCGACCCAGAAAGAAAAGGTGAAACCTTTGAAGGCTTCATTCTGGCTCTTACGACAGGACTTTCACGGATGCATCCCACTTTCAAGGAGTGCTGTGAAGCTCTTGAAATATCAGAAGAAAGCAAAGAAGCTGAGATTATATCTCAAGGCTTGGGTTATGACCTTCAATGGAAAGTCTTAAAATCCTGTGATTACGGAGCCCCGACAACTCGGACAAGGTTTTATCTGATTGCTCGATGTGACGGAAAATCTATAGTATGGCCCGAAGCAACACACGCACCGAGGAAAAGTGCTGATGTTATATGCGGTGAAAAACTGCCGTATCGTACAGCCGCAGAGTGCATTGATTGGTCTGTACCTGCTACAAGCATATTTGAAAGGACAAAGCCTCTTGCGGAAAATACATTAAGAAGAATCGCAAGAGGAATTAAGAAATTTGTTATTGATAATCCTGAACCTTTTATTGTTACAGTTAATCACTCGGGAGAAGGTTTCAGAGGTCAGAGGATAGATGATCCCTTGAATACTGTAACGGCTAAAAACGGATATGGGATTGTGACACCTACAATAATGTGCAATAACACAGGAAATACTGGAGCTGCTATTGATGAGCCTTGTCCTACGGTAACAACAGGAAATCGCAATTTTCTTGTTGCACCGAGTATTGTTCCTATAGGTTACGGTGAACATAAAAAGCAGCAACCGAGAGTAAATGATATCAAAGAACCTCTCGGAACGGTTGTAAGTAGCGGAAAACACTATCTTGCTACTCCTATACTTACAAAATTCAATCAACATAGCAAAGGACAGGAAATAAACCGTCCTCTTGATACTGTTATGGCAGGGGCTACACGTTTCGGGCTTATTGCACCGACACTTATTCAGTATCATTCCGAAACTGCTAATGATGAAATCAGAGGGCAAGACGTGCAGGATCCTATTAAGACAGTTGACACAAGAAACAGATATGCTTTGTCTGTAGCTCACATTATGAAAAACTACGGCGGCGGATATACGGGAGCCGGTAGTGATGCAAAAGAACCGCTTGATACAGTTACCTCCAAAGACCACAACAGCCTTGTTACAGCTCATATTATGACGATGAGAAATAATATGGACGGTCAGAAGGCGGACGAGCCTTTAAGCACTGTATCCTGCAGCGGAGCACATCATGCAGAAGTACAGGCTTTTCTTGTTAAGTATTTCTCGGGCGGTGTTGCTAAATCAATTGAGGATCCCCTTGATACGGTAACAACAAAGGACAGATTTGGACTTGTGACTATTCACGGTGAGGAATACATAATTACGGATATAAAAATGCGAATGCTTGAGCCGAGAGAATTATTCAGAGCGCAAGGATTTCCCGAAGATTATATTATTGAGCACGATTCGGAAGGAAATCCCTATCCGAGAAGCAAGCAAGTCGCAAGGTGCGGAAATGCAGTTACTCCGCCTGTTCCTGCGGCTCTCGTCAGGGCGAATTTGCCTGAATATTGTGCGTGAGAAGGTGAAAACAATGCAGGTACATAATGCGATACTGAAATATCCCGGTGGAAAGTGGCGGATTGCGGAGTGGATTATTTCGCATTTCCCCGAACACAAGGTATATTTAGAGCCTTATTTCGGTTCGGGAGCCGTCTTCTTCAAGAAAGAACCTTGTTATGTTGAAACTATAAACGATATTAACGGTGATATTGTTAATCTCTTCCGTATCTGCAGGGACTTCCCGGAAGAGCTTGCACGGCTTATTAATCTGACACCTTTCTCCCGTGATGAATTTCTTGCTTGCTATGAAAAGTCAGCGGATCCCATTGAACAGGCGCGAAGAACGCTTGTGCGTTATCATCAATCTTTCGGGACAAGCAACAGTTCTAAAAAGAGTTGGAGAAATGTGCAGCAGTACGGTGGTCCCAGAACTGCAACAATGTGGAATAATCTTCCGGAAATTATAGTAGAAGTTTGTTCCCGCCTTAAGGATGCGCAAATTGAGAACACCGATGCTCTTACGCTTATTAATCGTTATAACGATGAAAAGACACTTATATACTGTGATCCACCGTATCTTCAGAGTATTCGTAAAAGAAATATATATGAATATGAAATGGCGGATATGGATCATTTAGAGCTTATAGCTGTACTGAAAAACAGTTCTTCAAAAATCATACTCAGCGGTTATGAGAATGACTTATATGATTGTTATCTTCGTGACTGGAATAAGGACAGCGTTGAAACTACAGCACAGTTCGGGAAGAAGCGGACTGAAACAATATGGATGAATTTTTAGGAGGAAAATGTTTATGAAAGCATTAACGGCTTGTTTGTATTGCAATAAGAAGAATGAATGTCCTGACAGTGTTAAGGCACACACGTTTCTTGATGAGTGCTTTGAGGCGGAAGACGAGAATATAAGAGAGGCTCTTAAGGATCTCGGGATGTTATCGAAGATAACGCTGCCGGTGGAAGTGTTTGAAAAGACAAACAGTGTTGCTCAACTTCTTGTGGAGCAGTCAGCGAAGATGAAGAAGCTTGCACAGATGCTTATTACAGATGCTTGTGCATCCGTTTGCTTGCACGGTGGGCCTTGCATATATGAAAATGCACCGAATCCAAAAGAGTGTTTCGATTGCGAATCGCCGTGTGTCTGCTATGACTGTTTTGACGGGAAAAATTTCAAAATAGATTGGAGTAAACTCAATGAAACTTAAGGCTATAGCGAAGCTTATAAAGGACAACAAGTTTATTTATACGGTTGAAGAATCGAGTGACTCATTTTGGCTTGGAAACGGTACTGCAATATATCTTGTAGACGGTCTTCCTCTTATGACCAATGAACAGCTTATGGTTATGTTTGAAGTGCCTGAGAAGGATATTTCAAAGTATCATTTTTCAAACAATCTGAAATTTAATCAGCAAATTGAAAGAAAAGACTGCATCCGGGCTGAGAGCATAGCCGTGCCTCTTGAAATGAAGCTTCAATACTCAGGTTATTCTCTTATCCCTCTGAAGACTGAAGCAGGGCTTATATGTATCGAAGAACAGTATCTGAAGCCTCTTGCTGCATTGGATCAGGGATACGAATTGTATCTGAGATATACCAATGAAAACAAACCTTACATAGTGGCCAAGGAAGGAATGTTCCTTCGTGCCGTGATCCTTCCCTGTAATGTGGTAGATAAGTTCTTTTACGGTGTTGTGGAAGAGGTCAGAAGTCTTGCAGAGGCTTCCATCGGAAACGGATCTGACAAGGAAACGGAATCCTTTTTATACGGAAGATGATAAAATAAGAGCAGGCGGGACAAACCGTCTGCTCGAAGCCATATATAGATGTAATAATAATTATAATATTTGTTTATTTTAAGGATTCATTATTTGAACCCTTTTACGGGCTTGTAAATAATCTTAAAATAACGACCATTTCTTATAGGAAAGAAAAACAGAGAGATGGGGGGCCCCAGGGGGGAAGAGAGATGTTTTTCTTTTGCATTTCTTTCAGGCTCTCTTCCCCCCGGCAGAAGAAAAGAAGGATGATGAATTATGAGATGTCATTATAGGGAAAAGGCTTATTTTGCAGGAGCGTATTTGGACGTAGATATTTATCCTGTGTTTGCAAAGGCCGGGAGCAGACGAAAAAGATTCAAGCCTTCAACTCTTTGTCAGCAAAGGCTTAATGAAAAAAATTCCATTGAGAAGCTTATCAGACTTGTAAATGCGAATTTTTCTGAAGAAGATCTGCGTTTTGATCTTACATATAATAGAGAGAATCTTCCTCCGGATGATAAGGCTGCATTAAAAAATTTAGAAAACTATCTGAGAAGATTGAAAAGATTTCGTAAAAAAGCAAACTTGCCTGCACTCAAATACGTTGCGGTTACGGAAAAGTCCCCCAAAGGCAGGTATCATCATCATTTGATAATATCCGGTGGAGTGGAGGTTACTGAGCTTGCAAAGATGTGGGGTTTTGGATATACAACTGCTAAGCCCTTGCAGTTCGATAAGACGGGAGTTGCGGGACTTGTAACTTATATGCTGAAAAATCCTATCGGAGGAAAGCGTTATAAAGCTTCAAGAAATCTTTTACAGCCGGTGGAAAAAGTAAAGGATGAACGTCTGAGCCGCAGAAAGGTTATTGAAATGGCCGATACCGAAAAGTATGCTCAGGTGATGGAGGAGCTTTATCCCGGATATGAATTCGTAAGCGCTGAACCTTTCTGGAATGATTTTAATAAAAATCAATACATAACAGTGAAGATGTATATTCCGCTTATAAACCGAAATAAGAGGCGGAACGGAGTTTGTTTATCGTAAAATAACTGATTTAATAAATTACCACCTTTTTGCTATTACACAATGCGAAAGGTGGGTGCTGTGCATTGATAATTATTTCGGATTTCCCGAGCCAAAAAAATTAAGAAATAGGAGGATGAAATGTCTATCGGAAGAAAAAACAGTAGATTGCAGTTATATGACGTTAAATGTCCGTATTTCAGACAGTGGACGTCAACCTCTGTTACCTGTGAAAGTATTATGGATGGGGTGTTATCAATCAGACTGACGTTCCCAAGGGAATACGAGCAGGCAAATTTTGCACGTGAAAATTGCTGTCAGATAGCCCCTCATTGTGAAATCTACAGACTGCTGAATGAAAAGTACCAAAAGTGACCGCCACGACGCGGTCATTTTTTTGTGTAGTCCCCACCCCGTTTTTTCAGGGGAATTGTGGTAATGTAAAAGTGACAGAAATGCGAGGTGAGAGGCTTGGATGAGGTTTATGACTGGCCTAATATAAAAAAAGAATATGTGACGGGGAAAATGAGCTATAAAAAGCTTGCCGAGAATCACGGAATCAGACTTAACACGCTTACTGAAAGAGCTGCTAAGGAAGGGTGGGTACAGGAGCGCGTACAATACCGGGAAGACGTAGAGGAGAAAACTCTTGAGGAGTTAAAGAAGAAAACTGCGCGGAAAAATGCCAAGCAGCGAATCAAGGATTCTAAAGAGGTTAATAAGGTCAGCAGCAAGCTTCTTGACGTAGTTTTTACGCTATCTGAAACGATTAAGTCGCCAAAGGAATTGAAAGCGCTTACGTCGGCTCTTCTCGATATTCAGAAGCTTAAAGGTATTAAGAGTGATGAGGATATGAAGGAGCAGGCCGCAAGAATCAGTGCCTTACTGCAGACGGTTGAAAAGAATACGGTAAGCGGCCCTCAGGCGGTGAACGTGGTTATAACGGGAGCAGAGGAATATGCGGAATGATATTAAGACATTGGAGCTGGGGCAGCCGAATCCGAGGCAGGCTTTATTTTTGAAGGACAAGCACAAGTATATTGCCTTCGGAGGGGCGAGAGGCGGCGGAAAGAGCTGGGCTGTCAGAACTAAGTCGGTGCTTCTTTCTTACAGATATCCGGGAATTAAGATAATGATTGTGAGAAGGACTTATCCCGAGCTTCGGGCGAATCATATAAATCAGCTTAAAGCTATGCTTCACGGAATGGCGGATTATAAGGACAGCACGAAGGAGATAAGCTTTCCCAACGGCTCCGTAATACTTTTCAGGTACGCGCAGAATGAAAAGGATCTCGATAAATATCAGGGAACAGAGGTGGACGTACTGTTTCTTGATGAGGCGACACAGCTAACTGAGGAGCAATATGAGAGATTTAAGGCTATGGTAAGAGGTGTAAACAGCTTTCCTAAGCGGATATATCTTACCTGTAATCCCGGCGGGATAGGACACGCCTTTGTAAAGCGACTGTTTGTCGACAGGGCGTATAAAATCGGGGAGAATCCCGAGGATTATTCATTTATAAAAAGCCTTGTGACGGATAACAAGGCACTTATGGAATCGGATCCTGATTATATCAGTCAGCTTGAATCTTTACCGCCGAAGCTTCGTAAAGCGTGGCTTGAGGGTGACTGGAATATATTTGAGGGACAGTTCTTTGAGGAATTCAGGGATATTCCCGAAAACTATTTAACACGGAAAAATACACACGTTATAGAGCCCTTTGATATTCCGAGAGAATGGAAGATCTACAGAAGCTTCGACTTTGGCTACGGAAAGCCCTTCTCCTGCGATTGGTGGGCGGTTGATTTTGACGGACGGGCATATCTCATATTGCAGTTGTACGGCTGTACGGATATCCCGAACGAGGGGGTGAAGTGGCATCCCGACAGGATATTTTCGGAAATTCACCGCATAGAGACAGAGCACAAGTGGCTGAGGGGAAAGAAGATTTACGGTGTTGCCGACCCTTCGATATGGGATGCATCGAGGGGAGAGGCTATAATCGAGGCGGCTGACAGAAATTTCGTATATTTCGACAAGGGAGACAACAAGCGTCTTCCCGGCTGGATGCAGATTCATTACCGCTTCAGCTTTGATGAAGAGGGGTATCCTATGGTATATTTTTTCAATACCTGCACGGCGGCTATAAGGACAATTCCTTTATTGCAGTTTTCTGAGAGGATTCCCGAGGACCTTGACACTCAGCAGGAGGACCACTTTGCGGACAGCTTCAGGTATTTTTGCATGTCGAGGCCCATTGCACCGCCGAAGCAGAAGGAAAGCAGGAGGCTTTATGATAAGGACCCGCTGAATCTGTATCATAATTGAACGGAAAAACCGTTGATAAATAAAAAAAGGAGTGATTATATATGAATTTTTCGGCAGAAAAATCTAAGGATAGTTTTTATTTCGGTGAATTTGACGTAAATGAAGAGGTAAACAAGCTGAAGAACGAAGGGCCGAGAGAAAATCTCGGAAAAATAACAAGGGAAAGCGTGCAGAAGGCAACGGAGATTTTACAAAAATACAAGCGCGGCAAGGCAAATCTTGAAGCAAGAATTATTGACAACGAGGAATGGTACCGTTTACAGCATTGGAAAAAAGAAAGGTATGAAAGGTATAAGACAAGTCTTCGTTCAACGGGATGGCTTTTCAGTGATATTGATAATAAGCACGCCGATTTTATGGACAATTTCCCCGAGTGTACGGTGCTTCCGAGGGAAAAAAGCGACGAGCAGGCCGCAAAGGAGCTCACTCGTATTCTTCCTGTGGTGCTTAACCGTAATGATTTCAAGAACGTTTATTCGGAAGCTTGCCTTTATAAACTGAAAAACGGAACGGGTATATACTCCGTGTTATGGAATCCTGCGTCTTCAAAGGGGATAGGAGATATTTCGGTGCAGTCGGTGGATGCTCTTAATCTGTTCTGGGAGCCCGGAATCAAGAATATTCAGGAAAGCAGCAACGTGTTTTTCGTTGAGCTTGTGTCACACGAGGTGTTAAGAGCTGCTTACCCTTATGTTGAAGAGCTGAAAAATCTCAGTCCGCCCACGATAGACGTTGCAAGATACATATATAACGACGAGGTGCCGACGGAAGATAAGGCATCTGTCGTGAATTGGTATTATAAGATCAGAAGCGGCAATAAATCGGTGCTTCACTACGTAAGATATGTAAACGACGTCGTGCTTTATTCTTCGGAAAACGATCCCGAATACAGTGAGAGAGGCTGGTATGATCACGGAAAATATCCGTTTGTGTTTGACGTATTGAATCCCGATGCGGGTACACCCTTCGGGTTCGGACTTATTGACGTAGGCCGTGAGACTCAGGAGGATATTGACGAGCTGAATTCGCTGATAATGCAGACTACAAAGAGGAGTTCCAGAAGAAGATTTTTTGTCAGCGAGTCAGCGGATATAAACGAGGAGGAGTTCAATGATTTTGATAAGGATATCGTTCACGTATCGGGACAGATAGACGATGCAAGAATCAAGGAAATCAACGTGTCACCGTTATCGGGTGCGGAGCTGACGGCGTATCAGAACAAGGTACAGGAGCTGAAGGAAATAACGTCTAACCGAGACGTGACCGTGGGGCAGACCTCGGGCAGTGTAACGGCGGCTTCGGCAATTGCCGCCTTGCAGGAATCGGGAAACAAGACGTCGAGAGCTATGATAAGCAAGACCTATAATGCATTTAAGGAGATATGTGAGCTTTGCGTTGAGCTTATCCGTCAGTTTTACGACGTTGCAAGAACCTTCAGAATACTCGGCGACGGGGGGCAGTATGAATATACGAGCTTTAACGCAGACAGCATAAGAGGTCGTGCTTCACGGGAATTCGGTGTTTCGTTTTCGGGAAAGGATCCCGAATTCGATTTTGAAGTCAGAACGTATAAGAGTAATCCCTATTCGCGAGCTGCTCAGAATCAGGATGCCGTAAACTTTTACAACATGGGATTTTTCAATCCTCAAAACGATATACCGTCGCTTGCGGCTCTTAACATGCTTGAATTTGACGGCAAGGAAAAGGTTATTGACGTTATACAGAAAAACGGACAGACACAAAGGCTTCTTACAGAATTTCTTCCTAAAATGCTTCAGGCTGTAGCATTGATTGACCGTGTGCAGGGGACAAATGATGCGGCAGTAATAGGAAGGGCTCTCGGGGTTGAGATGCCGACAGTAACTATAAATGGCGCTGAAGTGCCCGAGAACGATGAAAAGGCTGCTGATATAGCAAAAACAGATTCTATGGGGCAGAGTATGAGGGGCGAGCATCATACCGTGGAAAAGGCAAAGGGAAGAGCAGCGGCATCAACCGCGGCGAGAGGCTGAGTATGATAAACGTATCGATAACCGAGGCCCGGGGAATGATTCATATATCCTGCTACGGCCACTCGGGTGTCAGAGGAGAGAGCCTTCAATGCGCGGGGGCGTCAACTCTCTTCGGTGCGCTTGCCGTAACGGTGGAGGATAAGAGTGAATATATTTGTGAATCAGGTTACGGATATATGGTTTTTCCTGCAACTTCAGAAAACAAGGCTTATGTAAATATGTTCAGAAACGGAATGAATCTGCTTTCCGACTATTTCCCGGGAGAATTCATTGTCAGATAAAATATTGTGTAGTAGCCTTGCCGTTTTCGGCGTAGCTCTTTTGTATAATGAACGTGAAAAGCACAACCAGGAACGGCTGTTCTCGATAGTAATGTGTGTTTTTATGACACTTCGGAAAGACGATGAAAATTAAAGTAATAAGGAAGAGGTAAGAGTGAAGAGGTATGAAGCCGCAAGCGGCTTGATTGTATAAATCAAGTGCGCAGCACTTCCGACAGGGTACTTTTTCACTATTCACTATTACTTATTACCTCAAATTGGCACTTCGGAAAGACGATGAGAAAAGAGGTTCGGTATGAACAAAAAAATTTGCTTTGATATCCAGCTGTTCGCAGAAGGCGGGGCGGAAGGAGCCGACGGCGCAACAGCAGGAGCATCAGGTTTTACGGGTGATTTCACGACAGATTTTAACAGATTTGTCTTAGGCAAAGAGAGTGCTCCCGACTCTCAGAAATCTGCAGAGGAAAACGCATCTTCCGGTACCGAAGAAGCAGAAACGGATGCAGAAAAGCAGGATGAAAATACTGCTGACAGCGGTGAACTGTCCAAGGACGGTAAGAACGCCGAAGAAAACTCTGAAAAGGAATTTGAAGAGCTTATAAAGGGCAAATTCAAAGGTGCTTTTCAGAAAAGAACACAGGGCATAATCAATGAACGCTTCAAGGCGGGCAAGGAAACTGAAGAAAAACTCTCTCTTGCACTTGATGCTCTTGCACCTTTATTCGACCGATACGGTATAGCGGACGGCAATATTGAGGCACTTCGTGATGCCGTGAAGGGTGATACGGGAATCTTTTCCAAAAGAGCCCTTGAAAAGGGTATGGAAACAGAGGAATACCGTGACAGTTTCTATGCAGACCGAGAAAGGGCACAACAGGAGACAAATGAAAAATTTGAGAGAAAAAAGAGGGCTGCCGAAGAGCTGTATCAGGATTGGCAGAAGCAGGCGACTGAGATTCAGAAGACCTATCCCGCATTTAATCTTCAGGAAGCGTTCAAGAATGAGAAATTCCGTCAGATGGCAATGAGCGGAGCATCCCTTCTTGATGCTTACAGAGCAAGCCATTTTGATGAAATTACTGCAGGCCTTGTGGCGGCGGCTACAAAGAGAGCTGCTAAGAATGCAGTTGACAGTATGCAGGGTAACGTTAACCGTCCCGCAGAGGGCGGAATGTCTTCTGCAGCAGGAACTGTCACTAAGAAGGATGTCAGCCGGCTTTCGGATGCTGATATCTTCGATCTTATTAATCGTGCCGGAAGGGGTGAAAAAATAACCTTCTGACAGAAAGGAAAATATTATGAGTGAAAAATTAATTTTTGATATTCAGATGTTCGCAGCAGGCGACGTTGTGAACACTACAGCTTCCGAAGGTCTTTCCGCAGAAATGAAGACCTTCTATGAAAAAGCTCTTATTACGCTTGCGGGCCCGAATCTTGTTCATGATCAGTTCGGACAGAAGAAGCCTATCCCTAAGAACGGCGGTAAGACTATCGAATTCAGAAAGTTTTCGAAGCTTCCTAAGGCTATGCAGCCTATTACCGAGGGCATTACTCCCAAGGGAAACAAGCTTCAGGTAAGCCCCGTAACGGCAACCGTTGACCAGTACGGCGACTATATCGAGCAGACTGATATTCTTGAGCTTACCGCAATTGACAACACGATTGTTGAGGCAACAAAGGAGCTTGCAGCACAGGCAGGTCTTACTCTTGATGCTGTTGTAAGAAATGAGCTCAATGCCGGCACCAACGTTATGTATGCTCCCAAGGTTGCTGCAGACGGCACTGTTACAGAGGTAACGTCAAGAGGCGATCTTGATGAGACCTGTAAGCTTCGTGTGAAGGATGTTTTCAGAGCTGCTGCAGAGCTGAAGGCTGTTAATGCTCCCAAAATCGGCGGCTATTATGTCGCTATCATTCATCCTTACGTTGCATACGACCTTATGCAGGAGGCAGGCGAGCAGTGGCTCGGCATTCAGAAGTATGCCTCTCCCGAAAATATGCTTAAGGGTGAAATCGGTGCTCTCGGCGGTGTCCGCTTCGTTGAAAGCACTGAGGCAAAGATTTTTGAGGGCGGTGTTTTCTCAACACTTTTCCTGGGCGAGAATTCATACGGTGTAACCGATATTGAAGGCGGCGGCCTTGAGCACATCGTAAAGCCCAGAGGCTACGGCAACGATCCCCTTAATCAGAGAAGCTCCATCGGCTGGAAGGCTACAAAGGTTGCAAAGAGACTTGTTGAAGAATATATCATAAGATTCGAAAGCAAGACCTCCTTCAGCGGCAATGCTGAAGCAAACTAAAGGGATTTTATAAGAAAGGTTGTTTTGTATGGCTAATAACGAAGAAGCAAAAGCAAAGGCAGAGGCTGAAGCAAAAGCAAAGGCAGAGGCTGAAGCGTATGAGGAAGTATTTGTTCCCAAGGCTTCGAAGCACGATGATTCGCTTTTTGTTTCAGTAAACGGTAAGAGAATTCTTATAAAGAAGGGTGTTTCCGTAAAGGTGCCCAAGGCTCACGCAGAGGTTATAAGAAATTCTTTTGCGCAGACGCTGTTGAATGATGAATTCATTGCAGCAAATGCAAAGGAATAAATAAGGGGAGTGTGCCCCGAAATGAGGAAGCTTCCTCAAAAAGCACAGGGCAAAGACCGGGTTCTTTGCCCTTATATTTTTAGGAGTGAGAATATGACAATACAGGACGTTATTAACAGAATTACAACACAGAGAAATGAAAAGAACAGCACCAATGATTTTATAATTGCAAAAATTAATGAAATTGAGTGGAAGATAAAAAGAGAAATTGTAGACGTGCACGAGGGGGCTGACAGATTTCCCTTTGACGGATATGATAACAAAGAATTAAAAGTGAAGCTTATAGCTCCGGAGCCTTATTCGGAGCTTTATATAAAGTGGGTCTTATATCAGATAGATTTAGGAAATAATGCTATGAAGGATGCAGCAAATTCTCTCGGCCTTTTTAACAAGGATTACAATGACTTCTCAGGCTGGTATACAAGAAATAATAAGCCCGTTTTCAGAGGTAATATGAAAAGCGGGGTGTTTCATGTATGAGCGAATTAAATTTTATCCGACCTGATGAATATAAGAGGGAAACACAGATTTTTTACGGAATAAATAAAGGTGAAAGACTTCCTGATGGGTATTTTGCGGAGCTTTATAACTTTACGGGTGATAAATTTCCGTGCCTTGCAACAAGAAGCGGCAGAGCCAATATGATATTTGGTGTGAATGTAACTGTTTCGGGAGAGCCTTGTGACGTTGTTGATAACAACGGAACACTTGCGGTTCTTTGTACCAACGGTATAATCAGATGCTTCGGAGAAGAATTTGATGCAGGAAATTCCGGGAAAAGCGTTGTCAGAATCGGAAGAAAACTTTTTATATTGCCGAGCGGAGCCTTTCTTGACAAAAACGATATGAAATTTGCTTCTGCTGAAATGGGAGACACTTTTACTTGTGAGCCGAGAGACGGCAGCGGAACACCTATTGAAATATTGTACGGAGAAAAGCCTTCTTCTCCTTCAGGCGGGCAGTACTGGTTTAATTCTGAAACGAAAGGTATATACAGATATTCCGGACTGCAGCAAGAATGGAATGCAGTACCTTTGCTTAATTGTAATATGAAGCTTACGAATTCCGATAAAAATTACGGAAAATACAGTGACTTTTCTGAAAATGACGGAATTTGCATTCATACAGTCGGCGAACAGCCTGATATAAATACCGTTGTAACAAATGTCAGCGATACAGACGGGCTGACATTTGAAACAGCGGATCCGTTACCGCCCGGTGAGGAATTTTTCTTTGTCGTGGAAAGGGTGTTCCCTGAGATGCAATTCTCTTGTGTGCACAATAACCGGGTCTGGGGCTGTTGCTTTAATGACCATATAAACGAAATATATGCCTCGAAGCTCGGAGATCCTTTGAATTGGAATTATTTCAGAGGTCTTTCAACGGATTCTTATGCTGTTTCAGTAGGAGAACCGGGTGAATTTACAGGATGTGAAGCACTCGGCGACTGTGTTGTGTTTTTTAAGGAAATGTGTATATATGCCGTATACGGAAGTGAGCCCTCTAATTTTCAGGTAGTAAAAACTGATTGCTTCGGAGTGCAGAAGGGCAGCGAAAAGAGCGTTGTTAAAATAAACGGGCAGCTTTATTACAAATCTTGTCACGGAATTATGAGACTTTCTGAAGGGGCTCTTCCTCAGTGTATCTCGGAAGATATAGGAGCTGATATTTGGAAGGATGCTATTGCGGGTACAGACGGAAATAAATATTACGTTGTTATGACCGATGCTTCCGAAAACAGAGAGATGTTTGTTTATGATACGAGAAATAACTTATGGCATAAAGAGGACATCCCTTGTGAAGGATTATTCGCTTTGATATATCACAAAAACAATCTCCTTTGTGTCGGAAGGAGAAAGACATCTATAAAATGCAAAGGCGATTCTTTTGTTCATGAATTGGT
Organism: Acutalibacteraceae bacterium; assembly: GCA_045589015.1. Classification (GTDB taxonomy): domain Bacteria; phylum Bacillota; class Clostridia; order Oscillospirales; family Acutalibacteraceae; genus RUG806. The sequence goes on along the minus strand of JAZNFG010000092.1, from coordinate 30,144 downwards.
TTTTTCTTACATATCGAATGAGCTTTCTTGTAACAAATATCTGCTTGAGGAAGATGAACGTGTTGCCAATAAAGAGGATGAAGGACGGTTCCGTTGGAGGGCTGAGACGGGGATAAGAGGCTTTGATATATCCGAATATAAGCGGCTCAAGTGTGTAGAGCTGCGGATGAAGCTCGGTGCCGGTGCAAAATGCGAGGTAAGCATTGAATATGACAGCTCCGGTAAGTGGGAATCCGTTCATTCATTCGAGGCTGAAGGAATGACAACATATCGTATTAAAAACCGATTCGACAAATGCGATACATACAGATTACGTTTACGCGGATACGGTAAGATGGTGCTTTACGGTATCAGTGAAATATACGAGGAGGCGGGAAATATTGGCTTTTAACGTGAGAGTTCCCGAGCTTACGGGAGACTATGAAAAGGACAAGGACAAAATACTGAATTTTATGAAGGAAACAAATCTTAAGATAAGGCTTCTTGAAGATGAATTAAGAAAGGAAATCGGTAAAAATGGCAAAAAAGGTATATGATGCAGATGAAATTATGAAGATGGCGGTGGGACTTATAGAGCCCGATATAGAAAATGCGGACTATGACGGCGACGGTAAAATAACGTCGGGAGATGCAAGGACCAATAACAGGATAAGCTCGGGGCTTTCTATCGATACTCCCGTGGTGGGAAATACGGGAATTACAAACACCGGAAGCGGCGGAAACAAGAATAATGTATTTGCCGTCAGTAATGCTTATCAGAATCAGGCAGATGCCATATATAAGAAAATTCAGGAAACACCGGATTTTAAGTATGACTTTAATGAGGATGAGGTTTTCAGGACTCTTCGTGAGCAGTATATGAAGGACGGAAGGCTTGCGGCGGAGAACGTTGCAGGACAGGCGGCGGCACTTTCGGGCGGATACGCAAACTCTTACGGTACTACGGCGGCAGGTCAGGCATATATGGGAGCTGTTGACGATTTGTATGATAAGATTCCTGAGCTTGAGGCTTTGGCCTACGAACGATTCAAGGATAAGAAAAATGCCGATTTGCAAAACTGGGAAATTCTGCAGAATAAGGCAGATAAGGAGAGAGCTTATGCCGAGAATGAGAGAGCTTATAACGACAGCAGAGATGCTTATTTGTGGGAGCTGGCTCTTCAGAAGGCTCAGCTCGGGGATTACAGCGATCTTCGTGATCTCGGCGTGGATACAACAGGTCATGAATTTGACTCTTTATTTAATAAGGCTCTCAGTCTTGCACAGGTGGGAGATTACTCAGGGCTCAAGGCATTGGGAGTTGATGTGTCGACTGCTGAGAAACAAAATGCACTTGATTTTGCTATTGCAGCAGCCTCTTACGGGGATTATTCATTTTTGAAGGCGTTGGGAATTAATATCGGTATTGCAGCGGCGCCGAAATACACGAATTCTTATTCCGGCAGTTCTGAGGGGTCAGGCTATTCGGCAGGCTCAGGCGGTTCAGGTAGCTCAGACAGCTCAGGTGACGAAAGCAAAAGTACTGTATCTTCTTTGCCCGCGTTTGCCGAAAATCAGATACAGAAAACACTCGGAATCGGAAATACAACGGATTTTGTTGACGAGATGATTGATAAATGGCAATTTGTTGCTTATGACAGTCCGACTGCAACAAAAGAGGAAAAGGAAAAAGCTTTAGGATGGCTTACATTTTTCGGAGGTAGACTTGACTGATGAATATATTAGGAAAGACAAGAGAGCAAAGAGATGCCGATGCAAAGCAGCGTTATTATGAAAAGCATCCCGAAAAAATAAGGGAGCTTGCAAGCAGATATATAGAAAACAACAGTACCTTTGTTTCGAGAAATGAATTGCGTTCAGATCTTGGATTACCTGCATCTGTAGAATATACTCCTGAAGGCATTGCTCAGAAGAAACAGCAGGAAGCTGCACGTGAGACTGAACTTAAGCAACAGAGACTGTGGGCGGACGAAAATCAGAGAAGAATTCAAGCAGGTCGGCCTTTGCAGATTGTCGACGGTAGAATTTATTCCTATGTTCCTTTGACAAAGGACATTCTTCAGAAATCTATTGATTGGGCTGACAGCGATATTGCACGCTATAAAGAAAAAGGCGGCAGCAGTACCAAAATAGGAGAATTTACAGATAAGCTTCTGACTTATGCGGGCTACGGCGACAAAAATAAAAGCAGATCAGATTCTGCAGAAGAAATCGGGTATTATTCAGATTTGCTGAGAGAAAGAGAGGGGCAACGTGCTGTTTATCTGAAGTATTTCGAAAATGCAGAATATGAAGAAGCTATGGCTGAAATCAAGAAGAACGGTGACGGGGAATTATTCAGCGAGCTTTTTGCAATAGACAGCAGAAAAGATACGCTTCTTGATGCACTTTCAAATATCGGCTCAAGCGGTAGCATATTGCCGTCAGGAAATGCCGGTGATATTGTCAGAGAATCGGAAATAAAAGCTGATTTACAGAATAAATACGGAGATAATTTCAAGAAGTACCGTGAGCTGTATGCGAAAGGCGCAAACAGCGAGTTTACGGCTTCACTTGTAAAAAAGATGGAGGATACAATAGAAGAGCATCCCGTGCTCGGAACAATAGGTTATACTCTCGGAAACGTTGTTACTGCTCCCGTGAGAGGCGTTGGTGCATTATCGGACAGTATTAATAATGCTATGGGAAATTACGGTGCAGCATCGGGCGGCATTTTTCAGGATATGAGCGATGCTACCGTTCGGAAGGTTAATGAGGAAATTAATGAAAAATTTAAGAATCCTTATGCTGCAGGTCTTCTGGAAACAGTATATGGTGCGGCGGTATCAATCGGAGAAAGTATGATGTCCGCAGGTGCTTTCGGCAAGGCAGGTGAAGCAATACTCGGTCTGAATGCTGCAACAAGTGCATTTAAGGACGGAAAGGCAAGGGGGCTTTCTGACGGGCAGGCATTGGTAAGCGGTATTGCCGCCGGCATATTTGAAGCCTTATTCGAGCACATGTCTCTTGAGAAATTAAGAGTTTTTCAGGCTTCTCCCTCAACTACCCTTAAGCCCTTTATTAAGAATGTGCTTAAGCAGTCGGTTGCAGAAGGCGGCGAGGAATTTTTTACCGATGTCGCAAATGAGGCTTACGATTATTTTGTGAACGGCGGTCTTTCTCAGTATGAAGAGGCTCTGAGAAACGGTGTTACACCCGAGGAATACGGCAAGCAGTTTTTAGCACAGCTCAGAGAGACATTTATCACAGGAGCACTTGCGGGCGGTGGTATGATAGGCATGTCGGCGGCTCCCGGGGCCACATTGGGTTCGGTGTCGCAGGTGATGACTGATATGAAGCAAGGCAGCAAAATCCGTTCAGAGGGTGAGACGGCGAATGTAATCAACAGTGCAAAAAAGCAGGGTGGAAACGTCGGCAGAAAGGCGGCAAAAATTGAAAAGCTGATAGCGGAAGGTGAAAGTGTAACTGACCGAAAGATAGGGCAACTTGACCGTAAAACGACAAAAGCAGAACGGGAAAGGGCTGTTGATGGAATTCTTTCCTCTGCGGATTATAAGGAGGTTTCGGGCAAGGAAAAGAGAGCGATCCGTTCATCTGTTCTGACATATCTTTCCACGGGCGGTGAGGTATCTTATGAACAGAAGCAGGTGCTTGATACCGAAAACGGTACAAAGGTTCTTGAAGCTGCACAGAAATGGGAGATTGACAAGGTTCTTAAAATCGGATCCGAGAGAGCTGAAAGAAGAAGCACTAATATAAAGAAGGCTCTGGATGAAGGAAACACCGAAAGTCTTGTTAAAAACACCTTTTCTGCGGTGAATGCCGAGGGACACAAGGTAAGTGTAGGAGCTGTCAGAAGCATTACAGACGGTGAATTTGAAGTGGTTCAGGATGTTCAAACGGGAGCCACCGCTAAGCTTTCGGAGCTTAAGATTGAAGACCGACAGGCGAGAGAGCTGTATAAGAACCTGCAGGAGCTTGCAACGGGGGAGAATCCTCTGACGGTTGAGGCGGTAAACGTTGCCCTCTCGATGTATAACACCCTTGATAATACAAGTGCCAGAGCGTACAGCCTGTGGGTGCACGATGCATATAAAGCAGGTTCGGTCAGCCTTAAGAATACTGTTCTTTCTTTCCCTGAGTTCGAGGAGATGTTCCATAATAAGTATGACGGTGATATCAATAAGCAGCAGCTGAGAGAGATTTATGAAATCGGCGCAAGAAATCTTAATGTGAATCCCGGTGTTACAAGAGTCGGCCGCAAGGGACTTTCTAAGCTTCAGGCAGAGCAGGTCTTTATTCTTCACGAAAGGGCAAAGCAGTTAGGACTTGAAATTGTACTGGTTGCCGGAAGGCTTACGGATGAAAACGGAAGGGACGTAAATGCTCTTTATATCGAGGGGACAAACAGAATTGTTTTGTCTTTGCAGAATGAACTGGGGCTTACGCTTGTTCACGCAGGACATGAGATATTCCATTGGGCGAAGAATCAGAACCGCGAGGGCGGTGCTTTTCTTCAGGATATGGTTATAAATGTTCTGAAATCTGACAGCAGATATGATTATGAGGGCATTTATAAGCAGATAGCAAATGAATATGAAGGCCTTAATGAGGGTGCATTACTGGAAGAAATTGCAGCACAGTATCTTGGAGTAGTATTTGCAAATGAAGACGGTATCAGAAAGACTGTTGCCGCTGCGACTGCTAAGCAGCGGAGCTTTCTTAAAAAGATGGTTGATTATCTTCGGGACTTTATAAAGAGTCTGAAGGAGCTTATAAGAATCTACGGCGACAGTGATAAAACTGTCAGAGCTGCTGTGGAAACGCCTGTAGATCAGCTGCAGTATATTGCCGATACATTTGAAGAAATACTTAAAAAGACGGCAGAAAGAAAAAAGCCCGCCACGGAAACGGGCGGGGTGAAGGCTTCAAGACAATTCAATAATGCAAAGATAAACAATGAAATAATTAATCTTGTTAATCGTGTAAAAGAAAACAACTTCAAGCCTAATGAGGTAGTTGATTTTGGAACTGTTAACAGAATGGTTGCTGCTGAAATAATGAATCTAACCGGATTTGATGTTTCCGATTATAGGGTTGTTATTGAAGCTCGCCAAATTGAGCATATTCTGAAAGACCACGGAGAAAATGGCAAAACTGACCATTCCTTGAGTGATACAGCAGATATTGCAAAAATGGGCTTTGTTTTGAATGAGCCGGATTCAATCAGTAATGCCGGAAGAACACAAGCTTATTCTTATATGGAAAAAGGACATAACAGAACAGCAAAGACGGTCCTGTATGAAAAAAGAATCGGTGAAAAATCTTATTATGTTGTTCAGGCTGTTCCTATAACTAAAGCGAAGAAGTTGTTTGTTGTTTCAGCTTTTATTGGTGAACAAGGGTATAAAAAAGAAGCATCGCAGCTCATCAATGCAAATAGCCCTGATGCAACGACCGAATACGGTTCTGCGATACTTTCTAACAATACTGTAACACAAAATGCACAGTCTGTCAATAACAATGATATGCAGAAGGAGAAGAAAGATACCAACAAATATTCTGTAAAGCGTGATGTTGACGGCAACAAGTTTGTTGATGTAAATCCCGAGATGTTCGATGCCCGTGACGGTGAATCTCACGCAAAGACAATCGCAAGGATTATAAAAGACCGTTTTAATAATCTCATTTCTGTAAACGGTCAGCAGATACAGATTAATAAAACAACAAACAGGGAATGGTTACGGTCTGAATCAGCAACATATCTTGCAGAAAAACACCCTTCATTATATCTTGATAAACTCAAAACAATCCCTTATGCGGATGAAATATTGAAAGCTGCCAACAATTGGATAGGAGAAAAACCCAACCATAAAAGAAAAGATGATATTATTGAATTTGCAAGAGGCGAGGTATTATATAGGGTAGGAGATAACGGATATATTGCTGACGTCTTAGTTGGTATTCGTTCAAATGGTGCAGCTGTACTGTATAGTTTAAAAAATATCTATGAAAAAGAAATAACAGATGCTTCCCTTGCTATGGCGAGCGAAAGCCCCCAACGCAGTGAAGAAACATCTGTTATGGATAATATATCACAGTTTGAAACAGATGTCAAGGAGAAATACTCCCGACGACTGACAGCGGAAACAGAAGAAGGTATAGAGCAGATGAAGCTTGAAAATGAAAGCTTCTTCCAGTATCTTGAAAGGCTTGGCGATAAGATAGGCAATCAGATTAAGGCAAAGCGAGCACCTGATTCGGAGCTTGTTTATGACAGAGCTTCTTTTTATGAAATTGCTAAAAAATATAATCTTTTTGATGCAGATGCAGAGAACGGTTTTAACAAAAACAAATATTCTGATACCGAGCTTGTAAATTCTATGGAGAATGTAATGGTTGGTATATCTGACGGTCTTATATCTCCGGCGGCAGGTCTTGAAAGGCTTGCAAGAATACAGCAGGATATATTAAGGAGCGGATATGAATTAAGATACGGTAAGGATAAGAACGGAAAAGCAATAAGCGAAGAGGCGGCAAATGCTTTTAAGAAGGATATCCGTAACAAGCCTATATATGTATCGAAATATACATATTCTTTGCTTATGGAGCAGTATAAAACAAGACGAAATCTGCGAAACGCTTCGTTTAATCAGCTTTCCATAAGAGAAGAGGACTCGGAGAATGTGCCGAATATAGAGTTGCTTTACGGAGAGCTGTTAAAAAAACATCCTGCATTGTTGGATAATGTTACTGAACAGCTCGATATGATAAATGAACTTATAAGCACAGGAAGAGCAGTTCGTCCTCAGGTTGAATATGTTTCAGAAAAAGAGGGATTCAAGGGCTTTCTTGATTTGTCAGAGGCCGGTGTTCGTCGAGCTGCCGATATGCTTACAGAGGCATTTAATGTTGAGCTTGTGCAGGGTAATCTTCAGCAGCAGTATAAAGAATTAAGAAGTGTAAGACAGTCACTTGACAGAACAAAAAAGTATTACAGGAATCTTCTTGAGGACTCGGCAAGAATAAGGAGCGAAAGAGAAGAAAAAACAGCGTGCATTAAGAGAATTGTTCGCACTACAAGACGCCTTGATAAGCTGCTTCGTAAAGAAACGGATACAAAACACATTCCTGAAGGTTTGAAGGAGCCTGTTGCAAAGTTCTTGCAGATAATCCAGGGAAGCTTAAAAAACAGCTTCGATGAATCGCTTATAGACGACTCTCTTTCCATTGCGGAACTTAATAAAGCTTATGCTGCATACAGCACCGAGAATACAGCAAATACTGATGAGGAATATTCTGAAAAGCTGTCGCAGCTTCAGTTTGTGCTTCACGGTGATAAGAGATTACGTGAACTCAGTATTGAAGATCTTAAAACGGTCGAGGATGTTGTTACTCACTTTAACTTTATAGTCAATGAAGGAAATCAGATGTTTGTTGATGAACTTAAGCGTAGGTATGAGCATACTGCAAGTGTTTCTGTTGAAAATCTTTATCCTCATATAGAAAACCGTAAAAAGGGACTTGAAAGGATGAAGGACGCAGAATTTAAAATGCTGACACCGTATATGTTCTTTAAGCATATCGGCACACATTTTGAGGGGGCCCGTGAAGTGACGGAAATATTAGGTGAGCTCGGTAATGCATTGTTCAAGGGTGAGGAAAAGACCGCACGAAATGTTGAAAAGGTAAAAAATAAAACTCAGGAGATAATGAAGACCTGGGGATATGACAGCCGATGGGCTTCTGATGAAAGGGATATTGTGCTTGAATCAGGACAAAAGGTGTCTATGACAACCGAAAAGATAATGCACACTCTTGCTATGTATGACCGTGAGGAGAGCAAGGGCTTTAAGACTGATCATATTCTTGCCGGAGGTATCGTTGTGAACGGCAGCGCACATAAAACGGTCACCGGCATTATTAAGCCGATACCTGAAGCAATAAAAACAAGACGAGCCTTCAATAAAGCAAAGAAGGAAAGAGAAGCTCGACTCAAGGACAACGGCGGCAAAATATTTGTCGGAATGAATGATGCTGACAGAGCCAGGATTCTGACGGAAACTGCGCTTGAGGTTATTAATGCAACGGATGTTGTGATCAGAGAGGATGTTGAAAAACAGGTTGAGGAACTTAAAACAAAGTATGAAGGCAGTTCCTTTAAGGTTATAAGAGAGCTTGGAGATAAGTTCGGTGTATTCAAGGATTATACCAATGATAATGTTCAGCTTAATATGAATTATTCAATAGGTTCTGCAAAGAAAAGCATCAATGTTGCTGAAAAGAACGGCGAGGATATCAACGACTTTGTAAAAATGCTTTCTGTTTTTGATGAAGTTATAAAGAATGCGCAACCTGTTGAGGTACATACTGACAAATACAAGGGTACAATAAAAGAGAACACAAACCTTAAACAGGCTTATGTTCTACTCAGTGCATTTCAGGACGGTAACAGTATTATTCCGGTCGAATTTGTTGTAAAAGAATATAAGGAAAGAAATAAAAATCAGCTTTATGTCTCGGTTAATTTAAAAAGAATAGAAGCCGGGGTCTCTAAGGCTGGGAAGAATAATCCTCGCAACACCTTTCGCCCGGCTTCTGAAGCCGAGGTCTCTAAGGCCGTAGAACCTAAGTCCCCTGACACCTTTCGTCCGACTTCCATTTTTAGATTAACAGATATCATTTCAAATGTCAATCCTTTGGATTCAGAGTTTCTGAAATATATTCCTGCTTCGATGCTTGATGAACAGCAGATCGTGGGAAGAAACGAGGGCATAAGAAAGGAAAAACTAAGGATTGCAGAAATTGAAAGAACAGGGGAAGTGAATGTATCTGCCGAAGTCACGGAGGATGAGCAGAGGGCACTTGCTGAAAAAATAGCTGAAACAATGAGAGTGTATATATCAAAGAAAGATATACAGATGCTTCGTGAGCAGCTTAATGGTCAGCAAACGGGATATTATAAGGCACTCGTAAAGGCAATGAGTGAGGACGGAGCTGCACTTGGCAATGAAACATCGTTGAAGCTTTTCGGAACTAAAAAGTATACAGAGGAAAAATATTGCCCTGCTTCGGTTGTGAGTGACTATCTTCTTGAGAGATTCGGTGTAAAGGACGTAGGCGAAAAAAGACTTAAGAACCGTTCATTTACAAAGAGAATCACAGAAAATGCAAATGCGCCGATTCTTATTGATAACATCTCCGAAATATATGCAAAGCACATGTATGAGATGTGTACATATAACGCTATGACGATTCCTCTTGAAAGCATAGAAAGGCTTCTGAATTATAAGCTTCCTGATGAATATGAGAGGGTAGGTGACAAGATTCAGATTAAGAAGGGCAAGAGCTATCGAGAGCTTTTCAGAGAGGCTTTCGGTGATAGAGGTCTTCAGTATCTTGAAAATCTGATGCGTGACCTTAACGGTGGCATCAGGGTTGACAACAGAGGTGCACTTAATTCGATGATGACGAATTTTAAGAGAAGTGCTGTGTCTGCTTCGCTGACAGTCGCCTTTCAGCAGCCGGGTGCTGTTGCAAGAGCTATGTTCAGGATAAGTCCGAGGTATTTTACTCTGACTGCATATATGCCATTGCTTGACAAAGTGACCGGTAAATATACAGATTTCTTTGACAGATATGATGAATTGCTCAAATACTGTCCTCTTGCAGTTATCAAGGATATCGGTAAATTTGATACAAATGTGGGACAGAGTTATGAGGAGTGGATTCTTGATGTAAAACCGAGATTCAGAAAGAGTATAAAAGAGGTTGACAGAATAGCACCTTGGTTATATCACAAAACAGAAGATCTGTTTATGTGGCTTCCCGGTTATTTAGACAAGGCAACTTGGCTTCATATATGGAATGCGGTAAAACGAGAGACAGCCCATAAAAACGGTGTAAGAGTTAGTAAGTTGACTGAAAAAATGCTTACAGAGGCCGGTGAAAGAATGTCGCAGGTCATAAGGGAAACGCAGGTGTATGATTCCGTGCTTTCAAGAAGCGATTTGATGAGAAGTAAAAATGCACTTACTCAGATGGCAACATCGTTTATGGCAGAGCCTACGGTTACTTATAATATGATGAGGTATGCTGCAACGACAGCGAAGTATCAGCCGAAGGTGCTTGTACGCGCAATAGCATCGATGCTTTGCTCGATTATGCTTACCGACTTTTTGAAGAATCTTGCCAAAGCTATTCGTTATGACGATGAAGAGAGCAATTTTGGTGAAATGCTGCTTTCCGGAACTGTTGTGGATATCATTAGCGACCTTAATCCTCTTACCTATATTCCTTATGTGAAGGATATATGGAGTATGTTTGAAGGATATGATATCGAGAGAGTTGATATGTCGGTGTTCTCAAAAGTTGTGGATGCAATAAAACCGTTTCTTGATTCCGAGGAAGAAATCACTTATGCCCACTGGGAACAGCTTGGCATAACGCTTAGTATGTTTACGGGAATTCCTATAAACAACTTAATGAAGGATATTACGGGAATTAAAGCAAGATTCAAAAAAGGCTCTCCCGAGTTTTCAGGAACAGCTGTTGGTAACACTATCAGAACAGAACTGTCGGAAAATCCATTTATTAAAGCGACCGGTAAATTAATTCCTCCGATATATAACTTTTTTAATATGAGTGACGAGAGAGTTATTTATAATGCAATCCTTAATGAGGATGAAGCAACACTTGATAGATACAGAGGTTATTCTGAGGATGATGTTGAGAATTATGTTGACAAGGGCCACTCTTTTTTGGATGCATCATTAAAAGCTTCGGATAATGCAGAAAGCAATTTCCACAGCAAGGTTGTTGACGGGCTTATATCCGAAGATAGCAGAATTGAGGAGGCCGCTGAAGCAAGACTTGATGCTGATACCGACACTTATGAGGAGCTGCTTGAAGAGCTTTCAGAACAAGGCTTCGACAGAAATGATGTTATAAAGGCTGTTGAAAAATATATCGCTTCTATGGAAGACAAAACTTACGAATCAAGTGAAAGCAAAGATAAGGCGCCATACGACTATAGTGACCTTTTCAATGCTATTAATAGCGACAAGATGTCTGATGCGAAGCACATTTTTGATAAGCTTTCGCAGAATGTTGCAACGGAGACTGTGCAGGAGAACATCAGGGACGAATATGCAGAGGCTGTCTATAAAGCAATTCTTAACGGAAATAAGTCACAAAAGGAACAGTTTGAAAAAATATTCGAAGAGTTTGATTATGATTATCATTATGCTGTTATTCTCGGTCTTAAAGAAAATGACTCGAGAATTTCCGATGCAGCCGCGGCTCGTTACAGCGGTGATTTTACAGAATATGAGAGAATTAAAACCGATATCGTTGCTGACGGTTTTGATGAAAACGATGTATTCAATGCTATTGAAGGGGAAACAGAGAAGCTGGCTCCCAAAGCAGCGAGGGAAGAATCGCATCCCGAAGACAGTTATCTGTATGAGAACGCTGACCTTAGCAGATATGCAAAGGAATATAATCTTGATGCATCAAAAAGGGCAATTAAAGCTCTCAGGGACAGAGGCAAGAAAGACGGTGACATAAGAAAAAGTCTTACCGAGGTATTCAAAACGAGATATATTGAAGCGTGGAAGACGGGTAATTATACCGAGATTGATAAAATCCGCAGTTTTCTTGAAAAGCTTGACGTCGGTTATAAAGAATCCACGTTTAATGCGTGGGAAAAGGCAGCAAATCAAAAGGAGTAAATTCACAAACGATTGGTAATTTGATTTATTGTGTAGTAAAGGCGGGGTTTTCAGACCTCGCTTTTGCTATTATAAGTATGAAAGGAAGTGAAGCTATGAATTTTGATTTTACAGAAAATACTGTGATAAATATTCCTCTCACCTATAAGGGATATCGGCTTGAGGGCGGTGAAAAAGTAAGATTTCGCTGTCTTTTTAAGAATGCTGAAGGTGATTTTCCCTATACCCTTGATATGGAAGAGGATAATAAGGGAGAAGAAGGTGCTGACGGTAAGTATACTCTTACGCTTGATATGGGAAGATACGGTATAAGTCCCGGCAGATATGATTTTGATCTGAGCCTTGTTCTTGAATCGGGAAGTCTTGTGACGATTATGAGCAAGAATGACAATCATATAAACGTTGTGCCTGCCGCGGAGGGGCTTTATAAACCTAACGGGGAGATATTCTTCGGGGCGGATTATATTGTTGAATCGGGCGAAAAGGACGGATGGACTTACCTTAAATGGGCATCAGGGCTTGCGGAATGTTGGTGCCGCAGGGAGATTCAGACAGATATCAGTACGGACTGGGACGGCTCGGGCGTTTTGGTATCCGAGACGATACCTTCTGAACCCATGTCCTTCCCCTTTGAGTTTGAAAGCGTTCCCGTGATAACGGCAAGCGCAGAGGGAGAACATTCCGTATTCCTTATAAACGGAGCGTCCGGGGGTACTGAGACGACGCCGGGCAGCTTTCATCTTGCCCGTCCCATGAAAAGCATAAACATTTCGTTTACATTAAATATCTGTGCAAAGGGCAGATGGAAATAAGGAGATGTTTATAAAATGAATGAAGCATATTTTGAGGCAGAAGAACAGACGTCGTTTGAAATGCTTGCCGCAGAACAAGAGGAACAGCAACCGCTTGAAATGCATTCTGATATGAAGGGGATTATAAGGGATTATGACGTTCTGAAAAATATTCCTTGCGTTAACGGTATTCCCATTCATGGTGATATAACAAGGTCGGGTAAATATACTGATGAAATTCCGAAGAAAGGGAGCAAAAAACTTTTAACATCGGGGGCTGCAAAAAAAGCACTTGATGCTATCGTTGTGCCGAAAAAGCTTTCTGAACTTTTGAATGATATGTTTTTTGTGACAATTTCAGTTCTTGAAAGCAAGCTCACTGAAAAACAGGATAAGCTGATTATAGATCCTGTTCCTTCAGAGGATAGTGATAATCCCGTGTCTTCAGGCGGCGTATACGGCGCATTGCAGGATACGTCCGTAGAGTTCTTAACCAATATGGAAATTGAAGAGCTATTTAAAAATTTCAGTAAAGGTGTGTGATATTTTATGGCACAAAAAAATAAAGGTCTTGACGGTAACGGTCTGTTATACGTCTGGCAGAAAATGCTGAATTTGTTCGTTCGGAAAGAAACAGGCAAAGGGCTTTCATCAAATGACTATACCTACGACGATAAAGTAAAGCTTGGCGGTATAGCAGAGGGAGCAAATAAGACAATCGTTGCCGATACTTTGTCAAGCACCTCAACATCAGATGCATTATCCGCAAATCAGGGTAGAGAGCTTCATAAGAAGATAGAAGCTATCAACACCAATATCGGCAATTTAGGCGGCGGAGATATGCTGAAATCCGTTTATGATACCGATGGAAACGGCCAGGTTGATAATGCGGATAATGCGGATAAGCTCGGCGGTGAACCGCCCTCTGCTTTTGTGAAGCAAAACGAAATAAAAGACGTTGCAAAAACAGGCAGTTACAACGATTTAACGGATAAGCCTACAGATTTTGCTCCGAGTTCCCACACTCACGAAAAGCGAGATATTATCGGACTTGAAGATGAGCTTGATGAAATTACAGCAATAGCTGAAGGTAAATGCAAGTCATATACATTTGATACGGTTGCAGAGCTTGATGCAGCACTTGCCGAATATGTGGCTTTCATTACCGGCGACGCTCCAATGTCCGAATCTAATAAGCTGAATGGTCATACTCTGAAAAATGGTGACGTGTTCCTTGTAATTGACAAAAATGTTCCTGATTACTGGTGGGACGTTTCAACAAACACAAAGCAGGAACTCGAAACAACTAAGGTCGAAATCGAATTCCTTTCAAATGAGGAAATTGATGCCATCATTGCAACCGCATAAAAGGTGGTTGTGATATGGATAACAAAGGTATTAACGGAGCCGGTATTGCTCACATTTGGAAAAAAGCAACATTGACCTTTGCCAAAAAAGAGGATTTGAATAACAGTAGCGGTGACGGTGTTAACTCGACATTTAATGTAAATGCGGTTGGTACTCTTGAGGTGGACTTATCGACAATGGCAGTTACAGTTAAATCAATAACCAATGCAGATAAGACCATATCAGAAATTATAGGGGCGGCACTCTCGGGTGAACAGGTTGTCTTGAATGTTGATGTATCAGCATCAGCAAAGGAATTGTTTGAAATCCCTCTCGACATTGATTTTGATGGCAATATTTACTTTACTTTAACCACTCTGAACTCACTGTCAGAAACATCTTTCTCAACCGTTAGTGACCTTTCAGGTGCAGGTGTTCCTGTTTGCACAAGGGTATCTTGCGACACGGAAAATAATTGGAGTGTCTTGTCTGTTCCTATGTTGTCGGGAGCAAGTGACAGCACTTTTCTTGTTTCCGCATACGGTTCGGTATCTATGATTGATGGTATTATTTCCATAAGTGTTTCAAGCGTTTCATATACGTTTGAAGAAATCATTTCAGCATACAACTCAGGAAAAAATATCTCCCTTATTGCAGATACGAACACAGGCTCAAGGATGCATTTTTGTTTGGTTTCGGTTGATTCTGAGTCAATTAATTTCACCTGCTCGGCGCACGCGGGAGACAGCTTTATGTTTATCGGAGTTGCTATCAATAGTGACAATTCAATTACAGTTTTCAACAAGATTGTTTAGCCAACAATTTTATAACACATCAAAAAGACACAGAAATATGCATAACAATTTATTAAGGAGTTGATTCAAGTATGAAAAAAATCTATATAGACCCCGGTCACGGCGGCACGTCAATCGGCGCATCCTACAAGGGAAGAAAAGAGCAGGATGACTGCTTGAGACTTTCACTTGCTGTAAAAGCTATTCTTGATACGCAGCCGGACGTTGAAACGAAGCTCTCCCGTGAGGATGATGTAAATCCTGACCTTGAGTACAGAGCAATTGAAGCAAACGAATGGGGAGCAGACTATTTCTGTTCTATTCATAGAAATGCTTTTGAACCTGAAAAAGCAAAAGGTGTAGAAGCTTGGTGCTATTCAAAGGTTGCTGTCGGCGGTGAAACATACTGTATGGCAGTAACACTTGTAAATGACCTCTGCGCTGTAACAGGCTTCGTTAACCGTGGCGTGAAGCTCGGTCATCCGGCAGGCGGTGATTATGCGGTTAACCGCTTAACAAATATGAGTTCCTGTCTGCTTGAAGTCGGATTTATCGACAAGACAGCGGATAATGCAATATTTGATTCCTATTTTGCAGATATCGCTCTTTCAATCGCAAAATCCTTGCTTGCGAATGTCGGCCTTACATACATTGCTCCCGTTGTTAAGGGTGATGTTGACGGCGACGGTCAGGTAACATCTGCAGATGCAAGACTTATTCTCCGCGCTTCAGTTGGACTTGAAGAGGTCCCGCTTGAAGCAGGTGATATGGACGGAGACGGAAAAATCACCGCTGCGGATGCAAGAGACGTTCTCCGCGAATCAGTAGGTCAGGAGGTGTGAAAATGGATGAAAAAAAGGTTAGTATTAAAGAAAGACTGAAATCCTGGGCGGTATGGCTTTCTGTACTCGGTGCTGTTGGCGTGATTCTCAATGCAACAGGTGTGTTTGAAAAGCTCGGACTTGACAGTACCACTTGGAATGTTATTATTAATGCTGTCGGCTCGATTCTCATCGCTTTCGGAATACTCAATAATCCGACGGATAAGAATTCATTTTAAGGGGTGAGACTGTGAATCTTACTCAGGAAGATAAAGACTATCTTCACGAGACTTTTATATCTCGTAAGGAGTGCAGTGAATGCACAAGAGGTATTCGTGAAGAGCTTGCAGACGGCTCAACCGCATTTGCTACCATCCGGCAGGATTTGCAGTACATAAAGGAAAGTCTTGACAAAAAAAGTCGTTTCAATATGAATACTATGTCTAATATCGTTCAGGCAGTATGTACACTTCTTGTAGCCCTTATCGCTGCAAAACTCGGAATACAATAAAATTACACCCTCGGAGAACCAACTCCGAGGGCATTTTTATTGTTTGTCGTCAAATTGTCGTCAATATTGAAAAATATCATAAAAAAAGAAGCCTTGTATATCACAAAAACCGTTGATATGTAAGGCTTCTTCGTTGGTCGGAGTGACGGGATTCGAACCCACGACCTCTTGGTCCCGAACCAAGCGCACTACCAAACTGTGCCACACCCCGATTTTTTGTAGCTTTGTAATTATATCAAATCTTTTTTATGTTGTCAACATATTTGTCTCGGGGAATGAAAACATATTTTCTTTGAACGGAATTTATTTGTTTGCCGGCGGTGGAGCATTTTTTGTTCAACAGTTGTTCACAGATTATTAAAAATCTATTGCGGACGGGATAATATTATGGTATCATTTATTTTAACGTTATAATATTATTAATCAGAGGTATCGTTATGTATAAGCATCTTTTGGGTATGAATACTTCTCCGTCGTTCGGCTGTGATATTGAAGAGCAGATAAGGCTTCTGAGGACGGTGGGCTTTGATGCGTTTTTTACTCCGTGGAAGGCGGAGTACCCCATAGAAAAGTGGGCGGCTACAGCAAAGGAAACGGGTATGATCTACCAGTCCGTACACGCTCCGTTTGATAAGACAGCCGATTTATGGAGACGTGACAAGGAAAAAGCAGATGCTGCAGAGAGCGAAATAAAGGCTTGTATTCATTCCTGCTATGATAACGCAATCACTCTTATGGTGTCGCATTGTTACATAGGCTTTGACGGAGTTGTGGATATAACCGATTCGGGTCTTGAGCGCTACGGCAGAATAATAGATGAGGCTGAACGCAACGGTATCAGAATTGCCTTTGAGAATACGGAGGGAATAGAATACCTTGAAGCTCTCCTTGATAATTTCAGCGACCGCAAAAGCGTAGGCTTTTGTCTGGATACGGGACACGAAATGTGCTACAACTTCGGTGTGAACCTTCTTGAAAAATGGGGAGACAGGCTTATTGCCACGCATCTTAATGATAATCTCGGTATTAAGGATTTCGGCGGAAAAATAACGTGGCACGATGATTTGCATCTTTTACCCTTCGATGGTATCAGAGATTGGGATGAGCTTGCCCGCCGCTTCAGAGCCTGCCGCTATGACGGTATTCTGACCTTTGAGCTTAACAAGCAGTCAAAGCCCGACAGACACGAAAATGATATATATGACAGAATGTCTTTACAGGACTATTTTACTGCTTGCTACGTCAGAGCCTGCAGGCTTGCGGCAAAGCTTTGATACACATACCGACACTTTGCGCGTTTTTTGTTGATTGTTAATTGTGTAATTTTGTGTTAATATATATTTGATTATAATATCAGAAGGAAGTTATTAAATATGATTTTGGAAGATCTGACAAAGCTTCAGAATCTTAAAAGAATGGTAGATTATGCCGCCGAAAATTTTGCGGACAGGGATTTTATTCAGTATAAGGTCCCCTCGGGAATTGAATCCAAGAAGTATTCACAGCTCAAAAGTGACTGTGATGCATTCAGCCTTATGATAGAAGCAAAGGGACTTGTCGGTGCTCACGTAGCCGTTATAGGCCCTACAAGCTACAACTGGATTGTCACTTATCTCGGAACTGCGGCAGCGGAAAGCGTAATTGTGCCTCTTGCTACTGCGGAAACCGTAGAAATGAACTGCCGTCTTGTCGATTTTGCCGATGTTGACGTGCTGGTTTTCGATAAAAAAAGCAAGCCTCTTTATGAGGCTGTAAAAAGCAATCTGCCGAGAGTGCGGCTGTTTATCAGCGTTGACGATGACTCATCCTCAGCTGACGTTCTTAATTTCTCCGATATACTGAAGGAATATGCGGGAAATTATGAAAAAGAGCCCGATGCAGAAAAGACCTGCGCTATTATGTTTACGTCCGGAACCACGGGATTCCCCAAGGGCGTTATGCTTTCGCATAAGAACCTCGTTTATTCCGCAACAAGCGTTCACGTTGCGTGTCCGACGACAAAAATGTTCTGCTGTCTGCCCATTTATCACGGCTTCTGCTTCACCGCGAATATCACAAAGAGCATTTGCAGGGGTAAGACGGTATGTGTAAATGACAATCTTGCAAATATTGTAGAGAATCTGAGACTCTTCAGACCTGACAGTATAATTGCCGTTCCCCAGATTGTAAAGAAGCTTATGAACGGTGCGCTGAAATATGCCGCCGCAAAGCCGGAACTGAGCGAAAGGGATGCCGTTAATCAGTTCCTCGGCGGAAATATTATTGATATTATTTCGGGCGGTGCGCCTCTTGACGCGGCACTCAACGAAAGATTCAATGCAACGGGAATTCTTGTGCTTAACGGATACGGAATGACGGAATGCTCACCTATAATTTCTAATAATTCCGTAGGAAGCTACCGCCACGGCTCCGTCGGTATGCCGATTCCCTGTATGGATGTAAAAATAGTAAACGGCGAGATTCTTGCAAAGGGTCCCAGTGTTATGCAGGGCTATTATAAAAACCCCGAGGCAACCGCTGGGGTATTTACCGAAGACGGATATCTGCATACGGGCGATCTCGGTCACTTCGACGAGGACGGTTTTCTTTATATCTCCGGCAGATGTAAAAATCTCATACTCCTTGACAACGGAGAAAACGTTTCGGCAGAAATGCTTGAGGACAGATTCTCTTATGAGCCTATAGTACAGGAGGTCGTCTGCTTCGGAGAAGACGGCGTTATCTATGCGGAGATTTATCCGAATAAGGAATATATACAGAGCAATAACATAACAGACGTAGATGCGGCTATGACGGAAATGCTTATGAGGGTGAATTCGGGACTTGCCGCCTTCCAGAGAGTGTCTGCATTTATACTCAGAGATACTCCCTTTGAAAGAACCGCTTCCTCAAAGATAAAAAGGGGAGCGCACGGAAAGGTTAAGAAGAAAGAAGCGGTATTGCCCGTAACCTATGAGGAGCAAAAGGTATTTGATGCCGTAAAGGAGCTTCTCTCGTTAAAGAAGCTTAGTATGACAGACAATTTCTTTGCCGTGGGCGGAGATTCTCTCAATGCCGTCGAGCTTGCTCTTTCACTTAACGTAAATCCTCAGCTCGTTTACGATAATCCTTTTCTTAATGCGCTTGCCGATAAGCTGGCGGCAGCCAACGAGGCAGAGACAGACGGTATCAGGGATATAAATGCTCTGCTTGCAAAAGCCGAAAGGACGGTTGATAAGAAAAAGTATTCCGCTGTGCTTCTCACAGGTGCAACGGGCTTTCTCGGCATACATATATTAAAGGAGCTTTTGAGTGCAGGCATAAAGGTATATTGCCTTGTACGAAATGAAAAAAGACTTCTTTCACAGATAGAATACTATTTCGGCTCGCTTGATATGACGGGCGTTGAAATTGTCGGGGGTAATATTGAGCAGGAGAAATTGGGAATTCCCGAAGAGAAATATTCATATCTTTCTGCCGCCGTTGATGCCGTTTATCACGTTGCCGCAAACGTGCATCACGCAGGCGATTATGAGGAGCTCAGACGGACTAACGTACAGGGCACAAAAAACGTAATAAGCTTCTGCTTTGATGCGGATGCCGTTTTGCACCACACGTCTACCGTCAGCGTTCACGGTGCGGCAACCGTAAGACAGAGCTTCAAAAATGCCGTGTTTGACGAGAATATTCTTGATATCGGTCAGCATTATACCGATAACGTCTACATTCATAGCAAATACCGTGCGGAAGAGGCGGTAATTGAAGCAAGAACGAAGGGACTTAAAGCCAATATTTACCGTATTGGCAATCTTACGTGGAGAGCCTCTGACGGAAGGTTTCAGAAAAATTCCGAGGATAACGGCTTTCTCAGAAGAATACGCGCGATGCTCAAGCTCGGTCTTTACCACGAAAATATGGACAAATATCCTATGGATCTTACCGCTGTGGATGAATGTGCCGATGCCTACGTAAAGCTTTCTCTTACGGGCAGAGTAAATGAGATATATCATCTTTACAACCCGAATTTCCTTGCCTCAAGGGAGCTTTTCGATAAGCTCGGTGTTTCTTACAGGCACGTTTCGACAAATGAAGCGATTGAGACTGCCTTTGCCAATACGGATGACCGCGATATTCACGTTTATCTTTTCTATATGATTATTTCGGGACGTTCTCAGAACGTTCCTATGAAAAACGATTTTACTATGAGCAGACTTAGCGAATGCGGCTTTGAGTGGGGCAGACCCGATAAGGAATATCTCACAGCCTGCTCTGACGGGGGCAAGGGACTTTGCCTTGACTTTGAGCCTGTAAAGCTTCTTCCTATGAGAAAAACGGGCGGTGTGCTCAATCCTATTCAGAAGCTGACTCTCGGAGTGCTTAAAAAGGCATATCCCACGGACAGCAAAATTATAAGAGGCGCAGGAAAAACCGCCGAGCTTAAAAAGGAGCTTGAGCTGCTCGGAGTCAGAAAGCCGCTTGTTATAACCATTCAGGGCGCAAAGGGTATGAACGGAATAAAGGCATTCCTTGCTTCCCTTAACGGTTCCTTCGTTTTGTATGATTCCGTAATCGGTGAGCCGACGGTAGCCGATACAGACGAAGCTCTGAGGCTTTATTCGCTGAACGGCTGTGATTGCGTTGTAGGTATCGGCGGCGGCTCTGTGCTTGATACGGCAAAGATTACTGCCCTCAGAGCCAACAACGAAAACTCCGATATTGAGGATATCTGCAAGCTTGAAAGCGATGCCGCAAAATGTGTCCCGCTGCTGCTTGTGCCGACTACTGCCGGAACAGGCTCTGAGGTGACCCTCTTTGCAGTTGCAACAGAGGAAAAGGAGAATAAAAAGCGTCCCTTCGTCAGCGATAAATATCTGCCCGACGTTATCGTGCTTGACCCTGAGCTGACACTTACCGTGCCTCCGAGGGCTACTGCATACACGGGTCTTGATGCGCTGTCGCACGCGATAGAAAGCTACGTCAGCCTGTTTGCCGACTCCTTCTCCGAGGATGCCCGACTTGCTCCCGAGATATGCAAGGATATATTCTCCTCTCTGGAAAAAGCCGTCAGCAATCCCGACGATATAAAGGCAAGGCAGCTTCTTCAGAATGCGGCTTTTAATGCAGGACTTTCGTTCAGACGTATCGGCACGGGATATATTCACGCGGTCGGACACAGACTCGGAGAGCTTTATCATATTCCCCACGGACTCAGCGTTGCATTATGTATTGCTCCGATGCTCCGAGCATATATGCCTTACGGAGCCGACAGACTTTCCGAGCTTTCGGTATATTGCGGCTTCGGTGACGTGGCGAATACCGACGAGAAGAACGCAGAGGCTTTTATTGAGGCTGTTCAAAAGCTGATTGAGAGGCTCGGAATTTCCTCTGAAGACGTTGCTTTTTGTGAGAAGGATATTGACGGTATCACAAGGCGCGCTCAGGAGGAGGCAAAAATTGTCGGAAGTCCGAGACCCTTCAGCGATGATGAGCTTAAAAATATAATTCTTTCAATTTTCAGATAAGGTGATAATATGTCACGTAATAAAAAGAATACTCTGAAAACTGCCGTAGGTGCTGCGATTGCCGCAGCATCTGTGCTTTTATGGTGGCTTTTTAATAAACCGAGGTTTCAGAGTGCCGCAATATGGCTTTTCTCTGCCGCGGTAACGGCTTTTGTGCTTGAAATGCTTATTCTTATAGCTCTAAAGGGCAAGAATGTTATAAAACGAGCAATTAAGATAATTCTGATAATAGCAGTAAATATATCGGTTTTTTCCTCTGCTGTAATTCTCGGTTTCGCTCCTGCCGTGATTCTTCAGCCACATACGGATGAGGCATCTTATGATGCTTTGAAGAAGGTGTCTTCTGCAGAAGAAATGACCTTTGAAGGCACAAACGGAAAAATTAACGGGTGGTTTTATAATGCTGCAGGGGATTCTGCCCCCGTAGTCTTATACTTTTACGGTAATTATGAGACAGCTTCAACGGCACTTTATAATCTGACGAAAAAATATGAGCAATCTGCATTTGAGGGTTGTAATTTTGCCGTCTTTGATTATCCTGCTTACGGAAAAAGCGAGGGCAGATGCACGGATGAGACGATACTTGCTTTTGCGCTTGACGTTTACGACGAGCTTATAAAAAGGACGGATAAAATAATTGTGCTGGGGTATTCCGTAGGCACGGGTCCTGCCTGTTATCTTGCATCTGAAAGAGAGGTCGAAGCACTCGCGCTGTATGCGCCCTATGCCGACGGCACGGATTTGTATAATAACGTAATTGATATATTCAAAGGACCTCTTGAGCTGCTTGTTGCCTTTGACGTAAACAGCAAGGATTACGCACGGAAAATAACGGCGCCCACGCTTATTCTCGCCTCTGAGGCGGATGAGCTGATTCCTTATGAATCCTCTGAGGAGCTTGCCGGTAATTTTAGCGGAGGATGTACTTTTATAAAGATTCCGGAAATTACTCATAATCAGTTTCTTTCAAGCTCCTTTGTTAAAAATAAAACTGCAGACTTTATAAAAGAGGTGACGGCACAATGAAAAATGAAATGAAAAAATCCGCCGTGACAGCCGCACTTCTGATAGGAATAGGCTTGTTTTCAGCCTTTTTCGTTTTCTTTCTGCTTTTCGGTAAAGGCCTACAGATACTTATGCCCTGCATATTGTTTGCCGTGTTTTTTACGTTGTTTTTTATTCTCGGAAAAATAAGCATCACGGCTCAAAGACCTCTTCTGAAGATTATTATAAGTATTCTTCTTGTTATTGTTGTTGCAATTATAATATGAAAAAACTGCAGATCCGTTAAATGTCGGGTCTGCAGCTTTTGTTATGGATATTCTATGCCTTGAGGAGGCTCCTCGGATATGTCCGTTTCGTCAGGCTCTGCACCGTTCTTAAACAGCTTTCTCAGTTCAAACAGGGTATGAACTATGATAAGTGCCACTATCATCTGTACTATACCGAAGACCATCAAAGCGTAAGCTAAGGCTTCATATTCCGATAAACTGTCCATAAAATAGGGGAGCGCGGCAGAAATATAAATAACGGTTGATAATGCAGTATTAATATTTCGTCTTCTGAGCAGTTTTTTGTCAATATACTGCTCATCACTCTGATATTCTGCGGCAAGCTGACTTAAATCGGTAAGCAGCTGGAAATTGAAATAAAGCTCAATAATCTGTACGATAAATCCGACGTATGTCAACGGAAGCTGTAAACCGAAGGATGTCTGAACCCACGAAATTGTACTCCATATTATAAGCACAATGGCAAGCGGACGCAGGAGCATAATATTCTTACACTTGTCTTTGAGAAGTGTGAGGCTGTAAAGCATCATAGCATAGCCTGCAAAATCAGGCAGAAGATCCATGGTGTATATTTTTATATGCACGAGAATAAATATATACCCCCACGCAATTTTAGTTATAGCAGAATAGTAACGACCGGTTTCATTCATTTTTATTCACTCCTTTCAAGAATCACGGTATCGGTAAGCTCACCGTTAATATATATTCCTGCGGCAATACATTCGGGGATCTTTTCTTTTGTTTTGTCCGGATCTGTTGAACGGCCTCCGCCGCTGAAGATCATTACATTATACAGGCTTTCACGGTTTACAAGTGATGAAAAATAGTCTTTTGAGGAGCTTGATGACGAGAAATTACCTGTTACCGTGCTTTTGAATTCAGGAAATTCCTTATCCCTTGAATAGGTTTCCGTTGCAAGCCCGACAGCGGTTATATCTGCCTTTTTTTCTTCGGGACCTATATAAGTAAGAGATGCATAGGTGTTGATATATGCTTCGGAAAAATGTGCCGACAGCGAAATATCGCTTGTGCTGCTGGCATTTTCTTCAATACGGAAGGTGAGCTGATAATTGTATTCAATAATAAAATTCTCCGTTACGGCAGTATATTTTATTCCCGGCAGATCCTCGCATCCCCATTGATCGAGCATTTTGTAGGTTGTGATGTATCTGAAATCCGAAAGAGGCATTACCACCCATCTGCCGTCTTCTTTATAAATATGGATCTGTCTGACAGCAAATCTTTCATTGTTTTCCTCTTCGCAGTCAATGCTTGGTATCTGTATCACAATAAGAGCTTCATAAGAGCCGTCGCCGTTTGAAATAAAGTTATATATCTGAAAGGCATCTCTATCTGTCGGTGAGGCGTCAAGTCCCGTATCCCAGGAGAGCTTGCCGTTTTCTTTGCGTGAGTATTCTAAGATATTATAAAGCTCACTATGTTCTTCAAGCGGTGCGCAAAGGGCACGTAAAAATGCATTATCGTAAGTAACTGCTTTGCCGTATACGTCAAGAGCAGCGGCAGGAGTGTTACACCCGTAGCTTCTGACGGCTGAAATTAAAAGCTCCGCTTGTAATGCGCCTTTGGCTTTAATTTGTTCGGGAAAAACAGTTGTTCCGGGTAAAAGCAGACAGATTGCAAGAATTACAGAAATGCAAACTGAAATAAAAGAGCTGTTTTTCGGATAGGTCTTATGGCGCACAAGAGTTTCTATTCGTGACTGTATATTTTTACCGCCGTTTGCTGCTGAGGAGGTTCCGGGAACGGAGGCATATTTTTCATTTGCCATGGATAACAGAAGGTTTCCGTATTCGCGGATTTCCTCACCCTCAAGTTTTTCGATTACTCGCGCATCGCAAAGCTCCTCAATATCGTTATTTATGCGGTTTAATATACATTGCAGTAGGGGATTGAACCAATGTATACATCTGAATATGCAGATAATTGTTCCGAATACGATATCCTTATATTTCAGGTGCAAAAGCTCATGCATAATAATTTTTTTGTCCACCGTATGCTCGGGCAAAACCAAAACGGGTTTAAATATGCCGCATACAAACGGAGAGGAAACTCCTTTCAGGGTGACAGCTTCGCATACGGGGAGTGAAAATTCAGCTGATACCTCTTTGACAGCTTCTTTGTTATCCGCTGATGCATCGGGACATTTTCCTATAAGCAATCTGAGGCGTATGTAAGAAAACAGATATTTTACGGCACAGATAATAACACCTGAAAAATATATGATAAATATAATACTGTAGATATTGATTTCTCGGATTCCGTTTAATAACGGAAAGAAGCACACGGGGCGTGAAAGCGTGAATTCTCCTGACGTAATTGTTTTCAGAGTTTCCGTAAGCATAGAAATTAAGCCGGGACCTGATGCCGGGATAATAAGCCCCAATAATAATATCCCCCATACGTAAAACTGCCATCGGGGCGGAAGCTTATCCCTGAAAATTGTTTTGACGATAAGCAAATAAATTCCGATTACCGACACCGTCAGTGTCTGCAATAATACTTCCCATATATCTCGCATAGTGTTATACCTCCATTTCATCAAGCAGCTTTTTTAAATTATCTCTTTCCTCTTTCGATATTGTTTCCTCTTTAAGAAATGCGGCTATCATATCGCCTGCCGCGCCCTTATAGACACGGCTGAGAAAGCTTTTTCTCTCGGATTTCTGACATTCTCCCTTGCAGACCGCCGCCTTATATATATGGGGATTCGTTGATTTGTCGATAAAAACCAGCTTTTTGCCTTCCATTCTCGTAAGATATGTGTGAACGGTATTACGGCTCCAGCCCGTATCGCTTTTCAGCTCATCTACTATTCTGCCCAGCTCACAGCCGCCCGTTTCCCATAATATCTCAAGAACGGGCCATTCCTTTTCCGATAATTTCATAATAACACCCTCCTACAAATGTAGTATCTATTATTATACTACATCTGTAGGAGGGGTTTGTCAATATGTATTTATGAATATTTTTCCGTATTTTTGTATCTGTGATTGACAATATTGAGTTTTTTTTATACAATTCTATTATTGTTTATATACAGGAGAAAAATAAATGAAAGAAAAAAAGAAAAAAATAAAGCAGAAGGCTTACGTGCTGAAAAATACAGCCTTTATGCTGGGTTGTGCCTTCAAATGTGCGCCGTTGTCATTGATATTCATTTATTTTGCATACATTTCCGAAAACGTTTATTACTCTGTTGTAATTAACGTTTTATTCCTTGAAACCGCTCTTTCCATAGTGGAGGGAAACGGTACTTTTGCCGAATTTGTATGGAAAATGTGTCTTATGGTTGCAGGAAAGCTTCTGATAGACCTTATAGGCTATATAGATTTTTATACCGTAAGAACGAAATTTGAAATAAAGTGCGAAAGCTATATCAATTCTCTGATATTCAGAAAGGCACAGCAGGTAGAGCTTGGCTGTTATGAAAATCCCGAATTTTTCGACAAATATAACCGTGCAACGTGGGTTGTGGAAAAAGGCGGCTTCAAAAGAATAATCGAAGGCTCCGCCTGGACGATAGGCTCCTTCATAAGCGTTGTTGCCCTTGTTTTTTATCTTATATCCATTGACCCGTGGCTTCTGATATTCATTTTTTGCCCCCTTGTTGTTATCGGCTTCAGAGTTATAAAAAATAACGTGGAGCTTGAAAAGGAAAAGGAAATGACCCCCTTTGAAAGGCAGAAGGATTACGTGAGAAGAACGATTCTGCTCAAGGATTTTGCCAAGGAAATAAAGACAACAAACATCTTCGTCGTTATAGACAAGAGATTCAGATACGCTATTAAGAAGAATATAGAGGTTATAAAAAAATACGGCTGGAGAATAGCTCTTCTTGAATGTATATCGGACTATTTTGCGGAAATAATCCCCGTTACAGGCGGTTTTCTTTACGGCTGCTACAGACTTATCGTGCTGCAGAATCTGCCCGTTTCCGAGTTTTCCGTGCTTGTGTCTGCGATAACCACCTGCCGTAATAAACTGAATCATCTTGCTCATTATTTTGCTATGCAGCAGAAGCATTGTCTGTGGGTACAGAATTTAAGGGAGTTCCTTGAATATGAGCCAAAGATAGTTGACGGTGAGCTTATTCCCGAGGATTTCAGAAGCCTTGAATTCAAAAACGTTTCCTTCCGCTATAAAGAGGACGGAGAGGATATTCTTAAAAATATTTCCTTCAGAATAGACGCGGGACAGACCGTAGCCGTTGTAGGTCATAACGGTGCGGGAAAAACAACTCTGTCAAAGCTTATTATGCGCCTTTACGACGTAACGGAGGGTGAGATTCTTTATAACGGTATTAATATAAAGGAATATAACGTCAAGAAATACCGGGAAAAATTCGCCTGCGTTTTTCAGGATTATAAGGTGTTTGCCATGACCGTTGCAGAGAACGTTCTGAAAAAAGAGGTCGATGAGAAAAATATCGGTGATGCCGTAGAAGCATTGAAGATGGCAGGTGTATACGAAAAAATATCTGCTTTACCCAACAGGGAAAATTCTATACTTACCAAGGAGTTTGACCGTGAGGGTGTGCTTTTGTCGGGCGGTGAGACACAGAAGCTGACCATAGCAGGTCTGTTTACCGGTGACTTTGATATAGCCGTGCTTGACGAGCCCTCCTCGGCTCTTGACCCCGTTGCGGAAAGCAGGATGTACGATGCTCTTCTTGAGGGCACCAGGGGAAAAACCGTAATTTATATATCCCACCGTCTTTCAAGTGCAACACGTTCCGACAATATTCTGGTATTCGGCGGCGGAAAGCTTTTGCAGGCAGGCTCTCATTCAGAGCTTCTTGAAGAGGGCGGAGAATATGCGGAAATGTTTACTCTGCAGGCTGCAGGCTATATTGAGGAGGTGACTGCCGATGAAGAATAAGACTGCTGTTAAGGAAAAGGAACGCTCCAATGCAATAAAAAACTATATCTATATGCTCCGCTTTATCGGTAAGCACACGCCGTTTATGCTTTTCGGATACATATTCTTCGATGTGCTTGCAAATCTGCCGTGGACTCTTTCAAACGTTGTTCTTCTTAAATATATAATCGACGTTGTCACCGAAGGCGTCAGATATGAAAGAATCTTTTACGTGCTTGCGGCTTTTGTTATCTTTGTTGTAATAACCAATCTGATTACAACCACGTTTTACGCGGTCTCCCTTCCCAAGCAGAAGGAAAAGCTTTATTTCAGTATATATAAAACGATATATGAAAAAGCGGCAAAAATGGATTATGAGGCGTATGATAATCCCGAATTTTATAATGACCTTGTGCTGGCTATGACCTCGATGAACGACAGAGCATATAACGTGCTGTCAAATACTCAGGATATTATTTCTAACGTTATCGGAGTGCTTACAATAGGAACGGTTATTGTGACCATAGACCCGATGTGTCTTGTCTTCGTGTTCCTTTGTGTTGCGATTATGACACCTATAGGCAGGCTTATAGCAAAGGTTAACGTTGACAGAACAGAGGCTATGACGCCCTATGACAGAAAAAATCTTTATTTCAGCCGTGTCTTTTATCTGCAGGATTATGCAAAGGAGCTGAGGCTTTCCGATGCGGGAGAAATGATAGAGAGAAGATATAATAAGAATGTTCTTGACCGCATAAGCATAATTTCTCCGTATCTGAGAAAGCAATGGCAGCTTTATTTCTGTCAGGAATCCCTGCCGATGACGCTTCTTATTTATCTCGGAATTACTCTTTATATGGGCTATAAGGCGATTGTTACGAAGGAAGTCGGTATGGGTGATTTTGCCGCTACCTTCAACGGCGCGGCATCCATCAGCAACAGCGTTTTTGCCATAACCAGCTGGTTTGCCATAAGAACACGGGAAAACGGTCTTTATATAGAAAAATTCAAGCGTTTTATGAATGCGAAGGAAAAGATAATAAACGGAACCGATACTACCGTTTACGAAAAGCCCGTTACCATAAAATTTGAAAACGTATCCTTCAAATATCCCGGTACTGAAAAATACGTGCTGAAAAACATAAGCTTTGAAATATCTCCTTATAAAAAGGTCGCTCTTGTAGGCTATAACGGAGCCGGAAAAACTACTCTTACCAACCTTCTTCTGAGACTCTATGACGTTACGGACGGTGCCATTACCATAGACGGGAAGGATATCAGAGAATGGGATATCGCGGAATATCACAAGAATTTTTCCGCAGTTTTTCAGGACTTTTCTCTTTTCGGTGCCACTCTCGGAGAAAACGTGGCTATGGATGAGAATTATGACCGTGACAAGGTTATGAGCTCTCTTGACAAATCCGCATTTTCGAGGGAGCTTCCGAAGGATACTGAAAGCATACTTTTAAGGGAATTTGATGATAACGGTGTTTCCCTGTCCGGCGGTGAGGCTCAGAAGATTGCCGTCGCAAGAGCCTTTTACAAAAGCTGTCCCTTTGCAATCTTAGATGAGCCCAGCGCAAATCTTGACCCCAAGGCGGAATATGCGCTCAACCGTGCTATGTCAGATGCCGCAAACGATAAAACGGTGCTGTTTATTTCCCACCGTCTTTCCACTACCGTTATGGCAGACGAAATATATATGCTTGAAAACGGTGAAATTGTCGAGCACGGCTCTCACGCCGAGCTTATGGCACGTGACGGCAAATATGCTTATATGTTCAGGCTTCAGGCTGAAAAATATAAGAAAAGTCAATCCTGATATTGATTTGTTGCAGGAAAAATAATATAATGTAATTAAGTAAATATACTTAATCCTAAGAAAGGAGTTTTTTTGTTATGAAAAAAGCTTTGAGTCTTGCTCTCGTTCTTGTTGTTTTAGTTGCCGCTTTTGCAGGCTGCACACCCGTTGAGGAAAAAATTGTAGGCAAATGGACTTATACTGAAACAGTCCTCGGCGTAGTAACCGAGAGAACCTTCGTGTTCAATGCCGACTTTACGGGTACGGCTCCCGGTGAGCTTACGGGCGACCTTATTCCTCTTGAAATGAAGTGGTCGATTTTCGAGGATCAGCTTACAATCGAAAAGAGCATCAGCAAGGACCCCGTCAGCTATAAATTTGAGCTCAAGGGTGATACTCTTACTCTTACGAAGGCAGACGGAACCGTAATCACTCTTACAAGAGCCGTTGCTGAATAATCATACGTATATTTTTTCGGGAGAAGCTTCGGCTTCTCTCATTTTTTTACGTTGCAGACGAAAAATTTGACTCTTCACGGAAACTTGGGGGATATCTCAGAAAAGTTCTATTAATAGTGCTTCGCACTTTAAGGTTGACGACCCCGTCCCCCTTTGTCACTTCGTGACATTTTTTCTCCGAAAACGGGCACCCTTTTGTCTGCTTCGCAGACATTTCC
>JAZNFG010000091.1:0-26209 GCA_045589015.1 Acutalibacteraceae bacterium | reverse complement strand
TAAAACAGAGGAAGGGTGAAAATGACCGAAAGCCATAGCCGTTGTTTCATCCCTTTGTATTCTGCCTGCGCCGTGCTGACCTGTGTTTTTTCGGCCTTTGTATTCTGACGGTCATCTTTTGGTTTCGCCCCGTAGCCGCTGCTTTCAACGGCACCTACAATACCTTCGGTGTTCAGACTGTTCTCATCGTATGAAACCGACATACTGTTTTTCAGAAGATTGACCGATACGTCCTTCACGCCCGGAAGCTTTCTCACACAGCTCTCCACTCTGGATGAACAGGCCGAGCAGGTCATACCGGTTATATCAAAATGTTCTTTACGCATTATATCACTTCTTTCTTTGCGAAGCTTCTTCGCTTTCTATGGTCTTATTGTATCACAACAATTCCCCCCCTTCCGTGATGACATCACATAACAAATACCACTCTTCCTTTTTTGAAAGAGTGGTATTTGTTTAATACTCCATTCCGCAAGCGGTGGCACGTTCGATCAATGCGCGGTCGTTTGTCACCGCGTCGTAAAATCGAAAGCCTCCCGCGAAATTATATGCCGTATAACCGTTTCCCTCCAAAATGCGGCTTGCAATATAACTGCGCAGACCGCTTTGGCAGATCACGTACACGGGTTTGCCTTTTTCTACTTCGTCAAGGCGTTCTCTCAGCTCGTCGACGGGGATATTCCGAAAGCCCTCAATATGACCGCGACTATATTCTGTAGCCGTTCTCGTATCGAGAAGCGTTACACTTCCGTCACGGGGCAATTTATCCGCATCCTCAAGATGCCATTGCTTCAGCACACCGTTTGCGATGTTATCGACCATAAAGCCCGCCATATTCACGGGATCCTTTGCCGAAGAATAAGGCGGCGCATACGCAAGATCAAGCTCCTTCAAGTCGGTTGCCTTCATTCCTGCACGAATGGCAGTAGCAAGTACGTCAATACGCTTGTCCACGCCCTCGTATCCGACGATCTGTGCGCCAAGCAGACGGTAGGTGTCTTTTTCAAAGATGACCTTTATAGTCATCACCTTACCGCCGGGATAATAGCCTGCGTGGCTCATAGGCGAAAGGATGACCGTATCTGCATCAATCCCCGTCGCCCTTGCGCTTCGCTCATTGATGCCGGTGAGTGCCGCCGTCATATCAAAAACCTTGATAACCGAGCTGCCCTGAGTGCCTTTATATCGGCTGTCAAGTCCGCAGATATTATCTGCGATAATGCGACCCTGTTTATTGGCGGGGCCTGCAAGGGAGATCAGTGCATCCTCGCCCGTAACAGAGTTTTTCACCTGCACTGCATCGCCTGCGGCGTAAATATCGGGAACCGAGGTTTCCATACGGTCGTTGACGACAATCGCACCCTTGATGCCGAGTTCAAGGCCTGCTTCCTTAGCAAGAGCCGTATCGGGCGTTACGCCGATAGCGAGCACTACCATATCAGCGTGAAGAGGTGCTTCATCCTTCAAAAGCACCTTAACACCGCCGTCTTTTTCCTCAAAGCCTTCCACCGCACGCCCGAGCACAAGCTTTACGCCGTGCTTTCTCATCTCATTATGGATGAAAGCTGCCATATCCGAGTCAAAGGGACTCATCAGTTGCTTCGCGTATTCAACGATGGTAACATCCATTCCCAACTCACGCAGATTTTCCGCAAGTTCAAGGCCGATAAAGCCGCCACCTGCCAGTATCGCTGATTGGGGATGATTTTCATTTATATAATTCTTGATCCGAAGAGTATCCTCCACGGTGCGAAGAGTAAACACTTTGTCAAGGTCTGCACCGAAAAAACGGGGTTGTGTCGGCTTTGCACCGGGAGAAAGAATGAGCTTATCATAGCTTTCTTCAAATTCTTCACCCGTTTTCAAATTCTTAACCGATACCGTCTTTTTTTCGGGATGAATTCCCGTAACCTCGTGATGAACCCTCATATCCACGCGAAATCGAGAATAAAAGCTTTCGGGAGACTGAAGTGTCAGTTCCTCAGCATCGGTGATCACATCCCCTATATAGTACGGCAAGCCGCAGTTGGCGTAGGAAATATATCCCGAGCGCTCAAACACTACGATCTGCGCCTTTTCATCAAGCCTTCGGATACGTGCGGCGGCAGTTGCTCCGCCTGCCACACCGCCTACAATCACAACCTTCATAATTACCGTTCCACCTTTCCGTGATAAGAAGATATACCGCCGATGTTATTGACCTTGGTATATCCCATCTGTCCGAGTGCCGCCACAGCCTGACGGCTTCTGGTACCGGAGTAGCAATATACAAACAACTCTGTATCTTTATTTTCCACTATGCTTCTTATCTTGTCAAGACTTTGCAGCGGAACGTTTTTGCTTCCCGGGATATGCCCTTCGCCATATTCCTGCGGAGTGCGCACGTCAAGCAAAACAGCACCGGGAGTGTTTTTATAATTATTTACACCCTGATTTACATCGGGTTGTCTGAAAAAATCAAAGAATCCCATTTTTCCATCTCCTTACAGCATACCGAAAATTGCTTCCTTCGGTCTTGCCCCCATTGCCTGATTTACGATCTTGCCGTTTTCGATTACTACCAGCGTCGGTATGCTCATAATGCCGAACTGACTCGCCAGCTCCGCTTCTTCATCTACGTTGACCTTTCCGACCTTGATATCGGGGCGTTCATCGGCAATTTCCTCAACAATCGGTACCACCATACGGCAGGGACCGCACCAAGGAGCCCAAAAGTCCAGAAGGACTTTCTTATCGGAATTTAATACTTCATTTTGAAAATTGTTTTTGTTGATATTGATAGCAGACATATTTACGTCCTCCTTTTTTTCTTTGTGGCTTCATTATATCACAGCTTTTGTTGCCGTTCTGTGATGACATCACATTTCTTATTTTACTTCAATGTAGCCAATATCACAAGTCAATATGCACTTTCGAGAATTTTGCGTATTTCTACACTTTGCAAAATTGCTACCGTGTTTTGCTTGCTGTCTACGTACAGGTTGCGATGAAAAAACATTTCTTCTTTGTCTGCTGCGGGGTAAATTTTGAGGGTGGAAAAACGGCCTTTTGCAGCTTCGGTGCATTCGGAGCTCTTCTTTATTCGGGGCGGGGAAGGATTGACACGGCAGTTGCAATATTCACGCGGCGGTGATATAATAGACTCACGGTGAAAGCCGAATATATTATTTGGAGAATGCTGTTTGAAAAACACTAACCTTCCGGAGATTGTATTGTAAGCGAGAGGCTTGCAAATACATCTCGCAATCCTCTCGTATTTTGAGCGTCACAATTATGAAAGGATTTAAAATGAAAAATCTGACGATACGACAAGAGACAGAAAAGGACTACAGAGCAGTAGAAGAATTGACACGCGAGGCGTTCTGGAACGTCTATAAGCCCGGTGCCGACGAGCATTATTTTGTGCATACGATGAGAAAGCACCCCGATTTTATTCCTGAGCTTGCCTTTGTGCTTGAAAAGGACGGCAGGATAATCGGCAATATAATGTATACCAAGGCGTGGCTTGAGGACGAGAACGGCGTGCGCAAGGAGATTCTTTCCTTCGGGCCGCTTTGCGTTGCTCCCGAATATCAAAGGCAGAAGCTCGGACGGCTGCTGATTGAGCATTCCTTTGAGGCGGCACGGAAGATGGGCTACGACGTGAACATCATTTTCGGCAATCCGGGCAACTACGTCAGCCGCGGGTTTGTGAGCTGCAAAAAGAAGAACGTGAGCTTTGTGGTGGATGGCAACTTCCCGACAGCGCTTCTCGTTTGCGAGCTCGTTCCGAACGCGCTTGACGGCAAGAAGTGGATGTATATCCCTTCTACTGCCGCCGATTGCTGTGAGGACGTTGCCGCCGTGGAAGCCTTCGACGCGACCTTTGCGCCCAAGGAAAAGAAGTGGATGCCCGGCCAGGAGGAATTCTATATCTACAGTCATTCTTCTGTAGTCCGCTGAACGCAGTCCGACGCAGAGGAAGGCTTGCCTTCCGCTCGGAGAGACTAAGAAGGAATTTGCCGAAGGGCAAAAAAACACCGCTGAGGTGGAGCAATCCGTCTCAGCGGCGATTTTTATCTCTTTTTGTAGATTACAAGCTCGGGATTTTTGCCGTTTTCCTCGTAGGTGCAGATAAGAATAAAGTCCATATTTGCAATCACACCGAAGCATCGGTCTCCGCCGAATTCACATTCAAGCTGATTTCCGAGATAAGTGGCGTTATCATCAAGGAATTTGACGGTATTCCCGTTGGGGAGGCGGTATTCAAGATTAACGTAACCGCCCACAAGCGCGTTGAGCGTTTCAAGTTTCGGCATCCCTTCTATGCCAAGGGCGTTGATCTCGTCAATCAGTTTGTGCTTGAATTCCTCGAACTTTCCGCCATCGTCAAGATTTTTGTATTTCTTCCAATAGTCGAGCCCCGGGAGCATTTCTTTCAGATATGTACGAGCCTGCTCCGAGGGGAAGGCTTCGCTTGCCATATTCGCTACGCAGACCTCAATCAGATCATCCATATCGTGATACATATACTCGCCGTCGGCATAGCACCATTTGCAATAATCTTCGTTGAAGATCCCGTCTTTCTCACGGCTGATACTGCTATCTTCCAGAGGCATACCACAGCATTGACAGATCAGCTCTCTCGGAGAGCCAAGGAGTGTATTGATGGATACATCAAAAAGCTTTGAGAGAGATTTAAGCGTTTCGGTGTTGGGTACCGTTTCGCCGTTTTCCCAACGAGAAACAGCCTGACGGGTGACGAATACCCTTTCGGCAAGCTCCTCCTGGGAGAGTCCATATTTCGTTCTGAGTTCAAGAATAATATCTTTTGTTTCCATAATGTTTTACCGCCCCTTGTTTACTATGGCTATATTATAACAGATTGCGGTGCGAATCACAAGCAACGCGCTGTTGCCCTGCATTTTTCCCTCGGGGACCTTATTCGCCGCAGAAGCCTTGGCGGAGCATTTTAAGAATGTCCTCGTCCGCAGGGCAGAAGTCATAGAGGGGGATTTCCTCGGGAGTTATCCATCTGATATCATTATGCTCAAGCATTTTCGGAGCTCCCTCGGTGATTTTTGCATTAAAAAGAGTGAGGCGAACGGTCAGGTCGGGATATTCGTGAATAACCTCGGTAAATATATCGGTTGGTGCTACGGTAACGTCAAGCTCCTCGCGGCATTCTCTGACGAGTGCCTGAGCGACTGTTTCTCCCGTCTCCACCTTACCGCCGACAAATTCCCACAAAAGACCCCTTGTCTTATGGGCAGGACGCTGACATATCATAAATCTGCCGTTTTCATCCCATATAAGAGCTGCTGCTACGTCTGTCATATTCTTCTCCCTTATTCACTCAATGCCGACAGTATTTCCTGTGCATTTGTATCAGGCTTTACCTTCGGCATAATTTTTTCTATATTGCCCTTTTCGTCAATTATGAAGGTGGTACGCACAACACCCATAGACACCTTACCGCACATCTTCTTTTCCTGCCATACGTCATAAGCCTTTATAGCCTGAAGCTCAGGGTCGGAAAGGAGTATGAAGGGCAGGGAATATTTTTCTGCAAATTTTTCGTGGGAAGCGGTGCTGTCCTTGCTGATACCGATAATTTCAAAATTTCTCTTTTTATATTCCTCATAAAGTCCTGCAAAGGCGCAAGCCTGCTTCGTACAGCCGGGGGTATTGTCTCTGGGATAGAAATAGAGAACTATTTTTTTTCCGAGGAAATCCGAAAGGGAAATTTCTGCCGAATTCTTGTCCTTCAACGTAAAATCAGGTGCCTTATCGCCGATTTGCAACATAATACCGTCTCCTTTTTATGTGAAAATTATACGGCAGCTCAATGCTGTCTGCCCTTTTTTTCAGTATACCACAGATTTTTCGGAAATTACAATATTATTCGCTTTTTAAGGAAAAACAGATGAATAAAGGAAGGCGGGCTCAGCACGCCCTGCCCGAGGGCAGAGTTAGTAAACGCAACGGCAGGGACGGCAGAATTTTTGTTGACTAAAATTATTTACTATGTTAAAATATTTAATAATTATGTAATTTTGGAGGAAAGCGTTATGGAATTTGCATCAAGAATAATGCTGATAATCATTACTATTCTTCAGTTCCTGTTTCCGTTTTTTGAATTTGACTCATCAGAGGACGTTCCCACCGAGACTACAACTGAGATAGTTGAGGAAATTGACCCCGAGGAACAGCCTACCTTTGACGGCTGCCGTCACGCAGGCGGTGAAGCAACCTGTCAGAA
Source organism: Acutalibacteraceae bacterium (assembly GCA_045589015.1). Taxonomy (GTDB): domain Bacteria; phylum Bacillota; class Clostridia; order Oscillospirales; family Acutalibacteraceae; genus RUG806. Next base: position 19,968 of record JAZNFG010000091.1, on the reverse strand, counting down.
AAAAGCAGTTTGCGAGCTTTGCGGTGAGGAGTACGGTGACGGCGGAACTCATAAGTACGAAATAAGAATCAACCCCGCAACCTGTCTTGAGGGCGGCTTCAGCATATACAACTGTACGGTGTGCGGTGACAGATATATCGGTGATGAGACTGAGGCTCTCGGACACGCATACACAAGCAGAGTTATAGAAGTCAGCTGTACCGAAAACGGCAGAACCGTATACGTTTGCTCAAACTGCGGTGACAGCTACAGCGAAAACGAGATTCCCGCTACGGGTCATAATTATCAGCTGACGGGTGAGACCCTGCCTGACTGTGTAAATTACGGCTACTATATATACACCTGCAAAAACTGCGGTGACAGCTATAACGAGAAAACAAGTGCTTCTCTCGGACATAACTACGTGCCTGCGGTTACTCTTCCCACCTGTAAGAATGAGGGCTATACGGTATATACCTGCCCCGGCTGCGGAGATTCCTATACGGATGATATAGTAGCGGCTCTCGGACACAGCTTTACAAATTACGTTTCCGATAATAATGCAAGCTGCAAATATGACGGAACAAAGACCGCATACTGCGATAACGGCTGCGGACTTACAAGCACAGTCTATGACGAGGGCTCCAAGCTTGAGCATAGTGATAACAACAAGGATAAGATCTGTGACGCAGGCGGAGAAGAGCTTTTTGCCGAGTTCACGCACCTTACCTATCCTGCCGAGGCTGTAAGAACGCTTGAGCAGATGGGTACAACTGCAGAAAAGATGGCTTCAAGAGCTGACAAAAACAATGATGACATATACGTAGCAAACAAGGGATATTCAGACAACGGTATCATTGTTTCCCCCTATTACAGCCTGAAGGTTGACGGAAAGAACGTTCCCGTTTACGGTGCCGTAACCTATTCCGGCACGGAGGAAAAGGGTGTTATTCATTCGTTCTCCGAAATCTACGTTGAAAAGGGCGAGTACTGTACGGTAGAGGTTGAATTCAAGTCCGTGCTTGACGGCTTTGCCGTAGAGAATGCAACGGTTATCCCCGAGGCTCACGGTGAGACCGTAACGGTACAAAACGGCAAGGCAACGGCAATTATCTCAGGCTACGGCGCACACACCTTCCTTGTCAACAATGAAAATCAGGACTATACCTACACTATTTTCATTCGTGAGGAGATAGACGAGGAGGCTGAAATTGCCGCTCTCCAGCAGCAGGGCTATACGGTCGCCGTTGTTGACGGCTATATGCTTATTGACTACGTTGTATTCAGCGGCTCTGCGACAAGCAAGCAGGCCATTTATCTGAAGAAGGGTGCTTACGTTTCCGCTGAGCATAAGTTTGACATTACAAGTGACGCAGACAGCCAGAACAAATCCGAAGCCACGGATGCGGGAGACAGTGCCTCGGCTCATAACGGCATCGGACTTAACAGATTCCCCTTCATCAGCGCATACAATACCTCTGATATAAAGGTTCTCGGCTACGGTGTTTTTGACCTTACACACCTTGACAGAGCCGAAAGACGCGGTATGGTATTCTCCTTCGTCAATAACGTTGAGGTCAGAGGCGTAAAGCTTGTAAATGCTCCCGAATGGTCATTTATTCTCTACAGATGTGACACAGTCAGCGTAAAGGACGTAGATATTTTCGGATACCGTCTGAACTCCGACGCATTTGACGTATGTAACTCAAAGAACGTAACCGTTGACGGCTGTTTTGCAAGAACGGGTGACGATATCTTTGCCGTTAAGGCTCTCGGCGGTGATGCAAATGCGATTTCCGATAACATCACCTTCACGGGCTGCTACGCATGGGCTGCAAAGGCAAGAGCCTTCGGTCTCTTCGGTGAATGCAACCGTTCTGTAAGCAACGTTACCTTCAAGGACTCATACGTGCTTATGCACGATGCAACCTGGGATGAGGACAGAATCCCCGCAATCGGTATCGTTGCGGAAACTGCAGATCCCAACAACGGTGCAATTTCTTATAAGAACATTACCTTTGAAAACATCGAAATTTCAAGAAACAAGGCTGCGGCGGCAAACGTTATTATCTTCACTCAGATAACCAATCCCTTCACCATTGACAGCGTTATATTCAAGAACGTTTCCTATCAGTCAAATAACGTTCTTAACCGTATCGTAACCTACACGGATTCGGGTACGATTACAAACGTACAGTTTGAAAATACCGTTTGCGGCGGAACGAATGTCGTTGATTCCAATAAGACCGCATACTTCTCCGAGGAATCCTACTGGGGGGGTTATATTACGGTAAAATAAAAGCCTCGGACAGCGAAGAAGGACGGAAAAAATAAAATAGCTTGAGGCACCCTCCGAAAAGGAAGGTGCCTCGTTTTTTGTCCTGTTGTTTTACTTTATGTCGGGGGATATCCTTCTGTCCCTGAAATAAAACTCTTTGTCGCGCTCGCCGATTTCTCTGAGGACCTTGCAGGGATTTCCTACTGCGATAACGTTTGCGGGAATGTCCTTCGTGACTACGCTGCCTGCACCTATAACGGTATTTTCACCGATGGTCACGCCGGGCATAACCAGAACTCCCGCACCGAGCCAGCAGTTTCTTCCGATTCGTACGGGGACGTTATACTGATACTGCTTTTCGCGAAGACAGGGCAGGATGGGGTGACCTGCCGTTGCAATAACGCAGTTCGGTCCGAACATAACACCGTCGCCCACGTATATATGGGTATCGTCAACCAAGGTCAAGCCGAAGTTTGCGTACACGTTATTGCCGAAATGCACGTGCTTTCCTGCCCAGTTTGCGTGCAAGGGCGGCTCAATATAGCAGTTTTCGCCTATTTCCCGGAACATTTCTTTAAGAAGGCTGTCTCTCTTCTCAAGCTCTGAGGGTCTTGTCATATTAAAATCATAGAGCTTTTCGAGACATTCAAGCTGCTCCTTCATAATTTCTTCGTCGCCGGGCGCATATATTTCGCCCGAATGCATTTTTTCCTTATTCGTCATAGCTTTTCTCCTCGGCTTTATTACCGATATAGTATTATGAATCGGGAAAAAAGTCAATACCTGTTACTTGTTGAGAAGCCATATTCCGAAATTGAGATAGCCGGCAAAGGCAACCCACAGACAGTAGGGGATCTGCAGATATGCCGCTAAGGGTGACAGCCTTTTATATTTGATAATTGTAAGAATTATCAGCGCAAGCAGTACCGCAAGCCATATAAAGGAAAAGAGGAAGGCTCTGAAATTGAAGAAGATTATACTCCATATAAAGTTGAATACAAGGCTTGTGCAGTAAATTAAAAGGGCATTTTCCGCTTTGTCCTTATCCTCTGCCCGTTTTCTCAGAATGAATGCGCTGCCAATACCCATAAGAACGTAAAGAACCGTCCACACCACGGGAAACAGGAAGGCAGGCGGTGACAGAGGGGGAGTATTTACCTGCTCGTATATATTCATATTTTCCCTTGTAAGAAAAGCGGAAATGCCGCCGACAGCAAGAGCAAGAGCAATAGCCGCGGCAAAGGTCAGAATTATAGCTTTCGTTTCTTTCTTCATAAAAACTGCTCCTTCGGTTTTTTAAAAGTATATGCAGAAGGGGCCTGTAAATTCCGAAAATGAAAAGGATGCCGCGGCTTTTCAGCTTCGGGGCATCCTTTCTTCGTTTACAGCAGTATTATTCCGTTTTCGCGGCATTGTTCTCTCATATCCTCGGGCCAGATGGAAACCTGAACCTCTCCCACATGAGCCTTGCCCAAAAGGAGCATACAGATTCTTGACTGACCGAGTCCGCCGCCGATTGTAAGGGGAAGGGTATTCGTCAGCACGCCCTGATGATAGGGGAAGGCACTTCTTTCCTCGGCACCTGCGAGCTGAAGCTGCTTTTTAAGTGCTTCGCTGTCAACTCTTATGCCCATTGAGGAAATTTCAAGGGCGGCACCCAGCTGCTTATCCCATACGAGAATGTCACCGTTAAGGCTCCAATCGTCATAATCGGGTGCTCTGCCGTCGTGGCGGTGTCCGCTTTTAAGACGGGCACCGATACCCATAATAAACACCGTGCCGTGCTGCTTTGTTATGAGATTTTCTCTTTCCTTGCCCGACTTGTCGGGGTACATATCCTCAAGCTCCTGAGAGGTAATAAAGAATACGTTTTCGTTTATTACCGTATCAAGCACGGGATATTTTTCCTGTAAAACAGCATTCGTCTCCGCAAGAGCCTTTACTATTGCGCTGACGGTGCTTTGCAAAAATTCAACGGTTCTCTGCTCTCTCGTTATTATCTTTTCCCAGTCCCATTGGTCCACGAAAAGAGAGTGGGTGTTGTCGCAGTCATCATCGCGGCGAATAGCGTTCATATCCGTATATATGCCCTCGCCCTCGGTGTAGCCGTAGCGGTGAAGAGCCATTCTTTTCCACTTTGCAAGGGACTGAACGACCTCTGCGGTGCCTTCAATCTCCTTCATTGTGAAATGAACCTTCCTTTCAATGCCGTTCAAGTCGTCGTTGATGCCCGAAGCCCTTGTAACCATAAGAGGGGCGGTGACTCTGTCAAGGTTCAGCGCCTGTGCCAGCTTTACCTGAAAGGTGTCCTTGATTATTTTGATTGCCCTCTGGGTGTCCTTCTGGGAAAGAGAGGAGCGGTAGTTCTCGGGGAAAACTAAATTTCTTGCCATAATATCACCTTATCTGATGTTTCCTACGGTTCTGGGATAGAAGATAACGTCACGGATATTTGCCATACCCGTACAGTACATTATAACTCTTTCAAAGCCGAGACCGAAGCCGGAGTGGGGAACGGTGCCGTATTTTCTCAAATCAAGATAGTCGGAATACTCCTCCGTGCCCATTCCCTTAGCCTTCATAGCGGCAAGGAGCTTGTCAAGGTCAGCCTCTCTTTCGCTGCCGCCGATTATCTCACCGATACCGGGGACGAGAAGGTCTGTTGCGGCAACTGTCTTGCCGTCGGCATTCTGCTTCATATAGAAGGACTTGATTTCCTTGGGATAGTTGATAAGGAATACGGGCTTGTTGTAAACCTGCTCCGTGATGTATCTTTCGTGCTCGGACTGTAAATCACAGCCCCATTCTACGGGGAATTCAAACTTGACGTCAGCCTTCTTGAGTATTTCAATAGCGTCGGTGTAATCAACAACGGCAAAATCGTTGTTTACCACGTTAAGAAGCTTCTCCGTAAGACCCTTTTCAAATCTTTCCTCGAAGAACTTTAATTCGTCGGGGCATTTTTCCATATAGTCGCGGATGATGTATTTTATCATATCCTCGGCAATTTCAATAAGGTCTGGAAGCTCTGCGAAGGCAATTTCGGGCTCAACGTGCCAGAATTCCGCAACGTGGCGCAGAGTATTGCTCTTTTCTGCACGGAAGGAAGGGCCGAAGGTGTATATTTTACCCATAGCCATAGCGGCAACCTCACCCTCAAGCTGTCCCGAAACGCTCAGACCTGCCTTTTTGCCGAAGAAGTCGTCTGCATAGTATTCCTCTGCATTCTTGTAATCCTCGGAGTAGCCTATGGTGGTTACCTTGAACATTTCGCCCGCACCCTCACAGTCCGAGCCCGTAATAAGGGGAGTGTGAACGTATACGTAGCCTCTGTCCTGAAAATATCTGTGAATAGCCGCCGCCATAACGCTTCTTACTCTGAATACAGCGTTGAAGGTGTTGGTTCTTACTCTGATGTGGGGATTCTCTCTTAAGGTTTCAAGCTTCTGAAACTTTTTCTGCAGAGGATAATCGGGGGGACATTTGCCCAGAAGCACGATTTCACTTGCGTTTATTTCAACCGTGTTGTTGTTTTCGTTCCTTACTACAGTACCGATAACCTTTACGGATGCGCCCAGCTTCGCAGCTTCGCTGTCAACCTCAATGCCCGAGGTCTTGTCGATAACTATCTGTAAATGATTCAGAGTAGTGCCGTCGTTGAGTGCCAGAAAGCCTACGTTTTTGGAGTCTCTTGCGGTTCTTACCCAGCCGCATACCGTAGCCACCTTGCCTAAAAATTCTTCATTTGTGAAAATTTCTTTGATGTCTGTGTGTTTCATAAAAATTTCCTTTCCGTATAAAAAAATAACAGCTGACCGTCCGTCAATAGGACGAGCAACTGTAACCCGCGGTACCACCTATCTTGCCATAAAGGCCACCTTTAGCTTTCCTTATAAAAGCCTTTCGCTTAACGCGCGTACACGGCAGTCCTACTCATTTCTTTTCAGACAAGCGGCTCCCGAGTGTTATTCATCGGACTGCTTAGTATGTGCCTTCCACCGCCGCACACTCTCTGTGACCGCTTTTTCCGATTACTTCTCTCGATCAATGCCTTTATAAAAAGCATTATATGTATTTTTTTCGTTTTTGTCAATATTTTTTTACGTCCTGAGACGGGTCAATTGACAAAATCCGGAAAAATCATTATAATACAGGTGAAAGCCGCGGCTTTCGGGAAGTAAAATGAACAATAATTTATAAGGAAAAGGAGAAAAATTATGGTTACGCTTGTAAAAATCCTCGTTAAATTCATTAAGCTCTTTATAATCTTTGACAAGACCTCTGACGGTGCGCTTTCTTCATTCATCAAGGACCTTGAAGAGAAGTACGGCATTACTGAAGAATAAAAAATATAAACGAGGTGCGGGCACAAAACTCTGTTATTGAGGTTTTGTGCCTGCCGCTTATACGGACGGGGAGTATTTAACGGACTGAATTATGAGGATTGAATCAATTAAGCTTATTGAAGATGCGGCAGGATATAACAGGGCTCGGATTCCGGGACTTGCAGTCAGCGGCTCGGGCACGCTTTTTGCCTACTGTGAGCTCAGACGCTCGGACAGCGACTGGGCTGTGATTGACGTGGGGCTGAGAAAAAGCACAGACGGAGGAAGGACGTTTTCCGAGCGTGAAATTCTCGTTTCGGGTGAGGGAACACGGACGGTCAACAACCCTGTTATGATTGCCGCAGGGGACACTCTTTATTTCTTTTACTGCGTTGACTACGGCAGGGTGTTTTTTATGAAAAGCACCGACGACGGGGAATCGTGGAGCACCGCCCGTGATATTACCGACGAAATAAAAGCAGGGCTCGGGGATTTTTCCTTTACCTGTATTGCTACGGGGCCCACTCACGGTATAGCTCTTTCTGACGGAACACTTCTTGTCCCCCTATGGATGTCTTATAACGAGGCTGAGCCTGAAAGCCATCACCCCTCCGTGATAGCACTTCTCTATTCAAGGGACGGCGGTGAGAGCTTTCGGGTGGGAAAAACGGATTCCTCTCTTTCGGATGCCAGCGAGTGTGCCGTAGCCCGGCTTCCCGACGGCAGAGTTTTGATAAATATCCGTCACGAGGGCGAGGAAGGGTGCAGGGCGGCAGGCTTTGCGGACGGGGATTTTTCTCTTTCCGACATAAGGCTTCTTCCTCAGCTGCCCGACCCCGTGTGCTGTGCCGGTATGTGTGCCCTTGGCGGCGGTCTGCTTTTTTCCAACTGCAATGACAAGAAAAGCCGAATTAATCTGACGCTGAGGCATCTGAGTGCCGATTGCGAGATTCTCGAAGGTCTTTTGATTTCAAGGGAGGCGGGCTACAGCGACGTGGCTGTTTCTGCCGATGAGAGCACGGCTTTTGTGCTTTTTGAAAAAAATACGGAGCTTTATTTGTGCATAATTGAGCTGTAAAAGGACTTTTCAAACGGGATAAACTGTGTTAAAATATTAAAAAATCATTAGGAGGTTTCATAAATGGGACTTTTATTTAAGGTATTTGTTACCGTTGTGCTTTCTTTTCTTAATATCTTCACCTTCCCCTTCTTCGGCTTTTATGCAGGTGAGGATAATTACAAGGTTGAGAACGAGGATGAGATTCTTCTTAACTTTGCCGCAATCTCCGATATTCACATGACCGATGAATTTGCAAGAATGCAGGTTCTCAAGTGCGGTCTTTGGGATATGGACCGTGCGGCAAGTGAGCTTGATGCTCTTGTGCTTGCAGGCGACCTTACCGATAACGGAAGAGTTGAGCAGTATGAAAATCTTGCAAAAGCATTTGAGCCTTATAATCCGGCCGGCGAAATTATTATGGCTGTCGGAAATCACGATACCTGGACCGATGAGGATGACAGATATGAGCCCGCACAGGAAAACTTTGTGAAATATTCAAAGGAAATTACGGGCAGAGAGCTTACGGACTGCTATTTTACAACCGAGATAAACGGCTACACCTTTATCGTTATGGCAAGTGAGGGCACAAGCACCTCGGCTTATATCAGCGATACTCAGCTTCAGTGGCTCAGAGAGGAAATGGACAAGGCTGCCGAAAAGGATCTGCCCATATTCCTTATTTCCCATTGGCCCCTTGCTCAAACTCACGGTCTCCCCGAAACCTGGGGTGATGACGAGCCCGAGCCGCTTGACGGCAGCTTCGGCGACCAGAACAGTCAGGTTGAAGCCATAATCAAGGACTATGAAAACGTATTCTTTATTACGGGACACCTTCACAACGGCTTTGTAAACGATTCACAGACGTCGGTTTACGGCTATGCATCCGTAGAATCCGACGGCTCCTTCCACAGCATCAACCTTCCTTCGTTTATGTATATGGGCATCAGAGGAAGAGTCTTTAACGGCTGCGGCTACAGCATTGAGGTCTATGAGGATGAGGTGCTTGTCAGAGCAAGAAGCTTTACCTCGGGTATCTGGTACACCGATTACGACGTAAGAATTCCTCTTGTATAAGCGCGTTAAAGCACAGAAAGCATAAAGCATAAAAAATAGATACCTTTTGCTTTTTTGTGTGTTTTAAGAGGGCTCGGCAAGTATTTTCACTTGCCGGGCCCTCTTGCCGTGTATTGTTTTATGCGGGCTTCGCTTTTTTATAGTGCCCCTTTCTCGTTTGACAGAAAAACGGAGACTGCTTTTTTACGAAGCGTCTCCGTTATGGTATATTGCGTTTATTTTGCGTTTTTGCTTGCCTTGAATTTCTCTTCCATTTCTCTGACGGCATCAAGATCACCGTCGGAGGCGGCAAGGGAGGCTGCCTTTCTTCTTTCAAGAAGCTCTGCGTACATAAGCTCCTTTTTCTTTCCGTGAAGGTCGTAGAAGAGCATAGGAATAATTCCGAGCGTGCCTGTCATTGCGGGAACGATTGTGAACATCGCAAAGAGATAGAACTTAACGTAGTCGGGCTGCTCCTCGCCCTTTGTGTATGCGCTCTGGTCGTAGCCCACCATCTTCTTGAGTGCCGTTGTAACAACACCGCTGACGGAGCCCGAAACCTTTGCGGCAAGTCCCTTTGCAACCGAGGTCATAGCCTCTGTTCTGTAGCCGTTCTTCCATTCGCAGTAGTCCATTGATTCGTTGTAAAGCTCCGTACCGATAACGGACATAAGGCCGTAGAAGAGCGTCCAGATAAGCTCCCACAGAGCCATAGCAAAGAACATCGGAAGCTTCTTTGTATAAAGACCGCCCTTGAAGGTCTTGGGGTTGAAGCCGATACAGCCGAACAGGAACACGAAAATGTGAAGGAAGTGGCTGATGTTTCGGCTTACTATGTAAAGCAGACGGCTGGAGAATTTACGTCTGAACCAGGGAACGAAGGTATAGGATATGGGTGAAAGAGGTGCGGCGGGAAGACCTGCAACAAGCGTCATTGACGCGAAGTGCAGAACGTCGATATAGTAGTCCTGCTTGCTGCCTGAGATTCCGAAGTTTGCAAGGAAGTCGGAAATTGTCAGAAGAAGCATAGGCTTGTTGTTTGCAATTGAGCGCAGGGAGTCTCTGATGCTCGGTGTCTCGATGGATTGCATAATTCTTTCCTTTGAATTCATAAAGAACCAGAAGGACATTATAGAGGAAATGAGCGTTGTGGCTGCGCCCATACCCACGAAGGCACCCGTCAGCTGACTTTCGTGCGACATTCCGTTTTTGAATACCTTGTTATCAATAAGGTCAAGAAGAATCGTCATCGCGTGCTCGGGAAGCTTTTCACCGAAGAAGCCCGAAGCGAAGTTAGCCACGGTTATAAGCCGTGTTCTGTCTACGGGGTGCGGCGTTATCGTAGCAAGCATACCCGTTCTTGCAATACTCTGGAAGGTGCCTACACCCTCGCGGAATATTTCAAGCATCATATAGAAAATGAATTTACCCACGCTCATAGCCGGCTTGCCTGCAAACAAAATCGGCATAAACCAGTAAAGAAGGGTTGCAAAGCAGCCGGGGAAGGCAAGAGCCAAAAGATAGGGACGGAATTTACCCCAGCGCGTTCTTGTTTTTTCAACGATAGCCGCTGTGAAAACGTCATTGACGATATCCCAGATGCTGTTTACGGTTTTTACCGCCGTCTGATATCCGAGGTCGATCTTAACGATATTCGTAATAAATCGGGTGCTGTAGGTGTTGATGTTAAGACTCTGTGCGGAGTCCCAGAGCACGAAGCCTACAGTTTCCTTTGTGCCCACGTAGCGTCTGTTTTCATATACGTAATTTGCATTTTCCGCCGTCAGCGCGGAGCTTTTCTTGTTTTCTTCTGCCAAAGCCGCTCCTCCTTTTGGAATATATTAATTTTATACTATCATACCGCCCCGGTTTTTTCAACAAGAAATTGCAGACAAGGGAAAAAGCGAAGGGAGACCGCTTCTTTACGAGGAGTCTCCCTTTGAGTTATTATTTGTTTATTTTGCTTGCCTTGAGTCTTTCCTCAAGCTCTGCGATAGCCTCTGTGTCACCGTCGGATGCCGCGATGGAGGCAGCCTTTCTTCTTTCAAGAAGCTCTGCATACATCTGCTCCTTCTTCTTGCCGTGAAGGTCGTAGAAGAGCATAGGAATAATACCGAAGGAGCCTGTGAGGAAGGGAATAATGGTGAACATAGCGAAAAGATAGAACTTAACGTAGTCGGGCTGCTCCTGTCCCGAGGTGTAAGCGTTCTGGTCGTAGTTAACCATCTTCTTGAGTGCCGTTGTAACAACACCGCTGACAGCCTGAGAAACCTTTGCGGCAAGACCCTTTGCAACAGAGGTCATAGCCTCAGTTCTGTAGCCGTTTTTCCATTCGCAGTAGTCCATAGACTCGTTGTAAAGCTCCGTACCGATAACGGATTTAAGACCGTAGAAGAGTGTCCAGATAAGCTCCCAGGTTGCCATAGCAACAAGCATAGCCCACTTGTTTCTGTAAAGACCGCCCTTGAAGGTCTTGGGATTGAAGCCGATACAGCCGAAGAGGAATACGAAGGCGTAGAGAATACCGCCTATCTGGTTGCTGACGATGTAAAGAAGACGTGAAGAGAATCTTCTTCTGAACCAGGGAACGAAGGAGAAGGATACGGGAGACAGAGGAGCTGCGGGAATACCTGCAAGCATCGTCATTGAAGCAAAGTGAAGAACGTCTATGTAGTAGTCAGACTTACTGCCCGAAATACCGAAGCCGCCGAGGAAGTCGGAAAGCGTCATAAGAAGCACGGGCTTGTTGTTGATAATGGACTTTACGGAATCCCTTATGCTGGGAGTCTGAACGGACTGCATAATTCTTTCCTTGGAATTCATAAAGAACCAGAAGGACATACCTGAGGAAACGATGGTAGTGAACGCACCCATTCCGACGAATGCCATAAGATACTGTGCTTCCTTGCCGTTTTTTCCGGCCTTGAATACGTTATTGTCAATAAGGTCAAGGATAACTGTCATTATCTGCTCGGGGAGCTTTTCGCCGAAGGTACCCGATGCAAAGTTTGCAATTGTGATAAGCCGCGTTCTGTCTACGGGATGCGGTGTTATGGTGGCAAGCATACCCGTTCTTGCAATACCCTGGAAGGTTCCTACACCCTCACGGAGAATTTCAAGAAGAACGTAGAAAACGAACTTTCCTACGGACATTGAGCTTGTGCCCGAGAAAAGAATGGGCATAAACCAATAAAGAAGGGTTGCGATACAGCCGGGAACGGCAAGACCTAAAAGATAGGGTCTGAATTTACCCCAACGGGTTCTCGTCTTCTCAACGATTGCAGCCATAAAGATATCGTTAACGATATCCCATACGCTGTTGATAGCCTTCTGGATAGTCTGATATCCGAGATCTATCTTAACGATGTTTGTAATGAATCTTGTGGTGTAGGTGTTGATGTTAAGGCTCTGCGCTGCGTCCCAGAGAACGAAGCCAACGGTTTCCTTGGTGCCGACGTAGCGTCTGTTTTCATAGACGTATTTCAGCTGTTCCTCGGAATACTGAGGAGCTGTGTTGTTTACTTCTGCCACCGATATTCCTCCTGTCAGAAATTTTATGTACATAATATAATAACATATTAAAGCACCCTTTGCAATAAGCAGAAAATCAAAAGGATATTTTGGTGAGAAATAGCCAAATTGCCGATTCTTTTTTTGTCGAATAAAAACAAAGAAAAAAAGTGTTGACAAATAAAAAACACTCTGCTATAATCAATGGGTAAATAAAGCAGACCGATTTGTCTCACCCTGCGAATTCCGTTTTTCAGGGTAAATATAATTTAACTGATACGGGGCGTAAAATGCCCTTATGCTGTGATTATGTGCGGACAATTTCGGTTGTCCGCTTCTATTTTTCTATTTTATTTTGGAGGTGCTTATTTATAGCTACTAAGGAACTTCAGATCAACGAGGAAATCAAAGACAAGGAAGTCAGAGTTATTACGGATGACGGTGAGCAGCTGGGAATTATGTCCGCGGCAGACGCTCTGAAGGCTGCTGTATACAGAAGCCTTGACCTTGTAAAAATCGCTCCTCAGGCAACACCGCCCGTGTGTAAGATCATGGATTACGGTAAGTACAGATTTGACCAGCAGAAGCGCGAAAAGGATGCCAAGAAGAATCAGAAGATTGTTGAAATCAAGGAAATTCAGCTGACTCTTAATATTGACACCCACGATATTGAAACAAAGGTAAAGCACGCTATCCGTTTCCTTAAGGCAGGTAACAAGGTTAAGGTATCCCTTCGTTTCCGCGGAAGAGAAATGGTTCATCCCGAAAGAGGTCTCGAAATTATGCAGTCCTTTGCGGATGCGTGTCAGGAATTCGGCAATATCGAAAAGCCCGCAAAGCTGGAAAACAGAACAATGCTTATGTTCCTTGCTGCTAAATCAGCAAAATAAGTAAGCCATCCGCAAAAAAAATTATCAGGAGGAAAAAACAATGCCTAAAATCAAAACAAACTCCGGCGCAAAGAAGCGTTTTAAGCTTTCAAAGAACGGCAAGCCCATCCGTGCTCATGCCTACAAGTCCCACATCCTTAACAAGAAATCAACGAAGAGAAAGAGAAATCTTCGCAAGACTGCTGTTGCTGACAAGACCAATGTTAAGCAGATCAAGCGTCTTATTCCTTACAAATAAGAAGAAGATTTAACGGAGGTAATTAACAATGGCACGTATTAAAGGCGCATTAATGACTCGTAAGAGAAGAAATAAGGTTCTCAAGCTCGCTAAGGGCTACTACGGCTCCAAGAGCAAGCTCTTCAAGACTGCTAAGCAGGCAGTTATGAAGTCCGGCAACTATGCTTACATCGGAAGAAAGCAGAAGAAGAGAGACTTCAGAAGACTCTGGATTGCAAGAATTTCCGCAGGCTGCAAGGCTAACGGTATGAACTATTCAACATTTATGAACGGTCTCAAGAAGGCAGGCATCACTCTTAACAGAAAGATGCTCTCTGAAATCGCAATCGCAGACCCCGCAGCATTTACCAGCTTAACAGAGCAGGCAAAGGCAGCACTCAAGTAAAAAAATACGTCACCGCTACGGCGGTGACAATTTTTTTAGGTCGGAGGTCGGAGGTCGGAAGTCGGAGGCCTTGTGAAGTCGGAAGTCGGAAGGCTTTCGCCGTTCATTTATTCTTTATTCAATATTCTTTATTTGTATTCTTCAATCACCTTGAGTACGGCTCCCTCGAAGGCTTCGTCCATCATTGTGTCAAGGTCGGGAATAAGAGCCTCCGTCTGCCTTGCAAGCTCGGGGGTGGGACGTGTTCTCGGATGTTTGGGCGTAAATACCGTACAGCAGTCCTCGTAGGGACGGATGGATATATCGAAGGTGTCAATTTTTCTTGAAATTACAACAATTTCATTCTTATCCATACCGATACAGGGTCTGAATACGGGAAGCGAGGCACATTCGTCGGTGCATTTGAGCGCGTGAATGGTCTGGCTTGCCACCTGACCGAGGCTTTCACCCGTAATAAGCGCATCGGCACCCTGCCATTCGGCAATTCTTGAAGCAAGGCGCATCATAATTCTTCTCATAGTAACCGTGAACATCTCTTCGGGGCAGTAATCTCTTATAGCCTCCTGAATCTTAGTGAAGGGCACGGTGAAAAGATTTATTCTGCCCGAATACATTGAAACCTTGCCCAGCAGCTCGTGAACCTTCATTTCCGCAAGCTCTGAGGTATAAGGGGGAGATGCAAAGTGGACGGCAGTAAGACGGACACCTCTTTTTGCCATCATATATGCGGCAACGGGGGAATCTATACCGCCCGAAATGAGAATACAGGCGCGTCCTGCAGTGCCCGTGGGCATACCGCCGGCACCGGGAAGCTGTCTGCCGTGAATATATACTCCGTTATCCCTTATTTCTACCGCAACCGTAACGTCGGGATTATGCACGTCAACCTTGAGGCCTCTTATTTTTGAAAGCAGATAACCGCCTACCTCGTCGCATATTTCGGGGGACTTGAAGGGGAAATTCTTGTCTGCTCTTTTTGCCGTTACCTTGAAGGTGCCTGCAAACATAAGGTCGTCTGCAAGGTATTCATAAGCGGTTTTCTTTATAACCTCGATATCCTTTTCACATACGGCGGCACGGGCAATACCCACGGTGCCGAAAACCTTGCCTATACGTGAAACTGCCTCGTCAAGGTCAATTTCCTCGCTTTCGGGAGTCACGACGATGGTGGACTGAGCCTTTCTGTAGGTGAAGCTGCCGAGAGAGGATATTCTTTCCTTTATGTTTTTTATGAGCATATCCTCAAAGGTGGAACGGTTGAGACCCTTGAGAGCCAGCTCACCGTCCTTAAGTAAAATAATTTCTTTCATTTTTTTCTATTCCTTTATTTATAATTTTGTTTTTATACAGCGTGTTGCATCCTTCAGAGCCGAAACGAAGATATCCAGCTCCTCAGCCGTGGTATATCTTGACATACTCACTCTTACTGCGGAATCCGTAACGGCAGGGGAGAAGCCCATAGCCGTCAGAACCTCGCTTCGGTGTCCCTTTTTACAGGCAGAGCCTGCGGAAATGTAAATTCCTCTTTCGGACAGATAATTTATAAGCACCTGAGAGGGAATACCCGTCACGGAAAGATTTATAATATTCGGAATTGCATCCTCGGGTGAGTTTATTCTTACCTGAGGAATTTCCTTTAATTGCTCAACTGCCTTGTCTCTGAGTCTTTTCGTTTCGGCATATCGGGCATTGAGGCTCGGGAAGGCGGAAACTGCCGCCCCGAAGCCTGCTATGGCAGGCAGACTTTCCGTGCCCGAGAAAAGATTTCCTTCCTGACCGCCGCCGTATATTACGGGCTTTATGCTGAGATTCTTTCTTACGTACAGCGCGCCCACTCCCTTGGGGGCGTGAACCTTGTGTCCGCTGACTGTCAGAAGGTCACAGCCTATTTTTGACGGCTTTACGGGCATTTTTCCGAATGCCTGAATTGCATCTATATGTATGAGCGCAGGGGCAGACACCCTTTTTACCGCACGGCTGATAAGCTCCACGGGATTGATGCTTCCCAGCTCGTTGTTTACGAGCATTGCGGAAACGAGGATAGTGTTTTTATTTACGGCGTTTATAAGCTCCTCAACGCTGAAGGTGCCGTCCTTGCCGGGGGACAGTCTTATTACCTGAAAACCCTGTGCTTCAAGTGTATCCATACATCTTGCCACGGACGGATGCTCAAGCCGTGTCGTAACTATTCTGTTTCCGTTTTTTCTTCTTGCCGCCACGGCACCGAATATTGCCGTGTTGTTAGCAAGCGTGCCCGAATGTGAAAAATATATCTCAGACGAGTCGGCACCCAGCGCCGCGGCAACGGCGGCACGTGAGCTTTCAAGCACGGTTTTTGCCTTTATGCCTGAGGAATGAACCGCAGAGGGGTTGCCGTAGAGTGTATTCATCACCGAAACGGCGGCGTTTACAGCCTCCGGACAGACCTGTGTGGTTGCGGAATTATCAAGATAAATTTCCAAAATCTGTATCACCCTTTATAAGTTGTACTAATACATTATACTGTCAAAGTGCCGAACTGTAAACACTTTTTGAATATAATATTATTTTCTGCCGATAATATAAGCTGAAAAAGCAATAAAGAGGGTTAATAAATGAAAAGAAGAAAAAAAATCCGTCTCTGTGCGCTTCTGACGGCTGTGCTTGTAACGCTGACCGCGTGGGGCACCGTGGGTACGGTAAAATCCCACAAATATAAAAAACAGATAGACCTTGCCAACGAGAACGCTCTTATAAGCCTCTGCGAATATATGGACAGCATAGAAACGGCACTCACAAAATGTCAGTATGCATCCTCTTCGGAGACTCTTGGTGCGCTTACAAGCACCGTTCAGCGGGGGGCTGCGGGAGCAAAGGAAAGTCTTTCTTCTCTTTCGGCAGGGGATACCGAGCTTTATAACACCTATAAATTCCTGTCGCAGGTGGGAGAGTTTACGGCATCTCTTAATAAGAAGGCGGCAAGCGGCGGGGAGATAACAAAAGAGGAAAGAGAAGTTATTAAAACGCTTTCAGGCTTTGCCGCAAGGCTTTCATTACAGTTTGAGTATATGAGTGCGCTTTTATCCGCAGATTATTTTTCCTTTGACGAAATTTCCGACGCGCTTATCAGAACCGACACCGCAAGCGAGCAGACTGTTTCTTATTCGGGCAGTATTGCCGACACGGAAATGACCTTTGAGGATTATCCGTCGCTGATATACGACGGCCCGTTTTCAGACAATATTCTTTCAAAGGAATCTGAGCTTCTTGAGTCCTTCGGTGAGATATCCTCGGATGAGGCAAAGGAAATAGCCGCCGTAGTGCTGGGTACGGATGAAAAATATCTTGTAGAGGAAGAGGACACGGGCGGCCGCCTTGCCGCTTATTGCTTCAGAACGGATACCTACAGTATTTCTGTCACAAAAAAGGGAGGCTTCCCCCTTGAAATGCTGTCCGATATTGAAGCGGGCGAGGTAAAGCTTACTCAGGCGGATGCCACGGAGAAGGCGGTGCTGTTTCTGAACGGTCTCGGATATTTTGATATGGTTTCCACCTATGCCGCCGATGAGGACGGTATATGCACCGTAAACTTTGCCTATAAGCAGGGCTCTTTTATCTGCTATCCCGACCTTATAAAGGTCAGCGTTTCTCTGACGGACGGTAAAATTACGGGCTTTGAGGCATCTGATTATCTTATGAATCACACCGAAAGAGATATACCGCCCTTTGCGCTCACTCCTGATGAGGCTATGGAGAATATTCCGTCTGCTCTCAGAGTAACAAAAATATCAGCCGCCGTTATCCCCACGAAAAGTGCCTCGGAGAGATACACCTACGAGCTTCTGTGTGAGGATACAGACGGACAGCATATTCTGATATATAAGGATATAACGACGGGCGAGGAAGCCGATATACTCATACTTCTTTATTCCGATAACGGAACACTTACAAAATAGAAAGGAAAGCTGAAAAATGTATAAGGTAATGATAGTTATTTGCTCATTTATTCTCGGCACGGTGCTGACCTTTTCTTCCTGTAAAAGAGACGGCAGCGCGGATTATACCACCTCTGTCCCCGGCACAACGGGAGAAAAAATTACCGAGGGAAACGAAACGACTTCAAAAAGAAATGAAAATACGTCGGATGCCGTGAGTGATATGGGTGAGGATATGTCCGAAGCCGTGAGTGATATGGGTGAAGATATGTCCGAAGCTGCAAGTGACGCGGGAGAAAAGGTCTCGGAGGCTGCTTCGGATATAGGTGAGGGCGTGTCCCGGGGAATTGACGATGTTTCCGAAGCCGCATCAAGGCTTGCAGAGGATATGTCGGAAGCCGCATCACGCTCAAGAGAATAAGTCGGACCGAAGCAGACTAATCCGTCAGAATGAAGTAAAAAAAGCGAAGTCCGCATAAAGCAACAGAAAGCAAGGGGACTCAGGCAAGCATCTTCACTTGCCCGAGCCCCTTTCGTATATTGCGTTATCCCTTTTGCGGTTTTTAATTATTTTTCAAATGCCCTCAGCTCGATTTTTTTGTTCTTGCCGATGAAGTGCAGGGTTGCCGTATAAAGAACGATGAAAAGCACGAAGGCAATTATGCACAGAAGCAGTACCGTAAGGCCGCCTGCGGAGAATTTTGACGAAAAATCGGCAGCGGATTTTATTCCCTCAAAGGGAAGCTCGTCGTCGGTGAGGAAATATACCGCGCTTGTGAGAAGGAAGTATATCATAGCGGCTTTTCTGCTGAATGCCGCGGGAGCTTTTCCGAGGAACAAGCCGTCGTCCGTTATTTTGTTTTTAAGCAGAACGAAGGAAACGGCGGCAACGATTACTGTCAGCACTACTGCGATTACCGTACCTGCTGTGTCCTCGTCGGATACTGCTCCTGCTTCAAAAAGATGCGTACCGATTCTCATACCGAGGGGACGCAGAAGCGTCAGCGACAAGGCAAAGGTTATAAGCGCACCTGAGGTGAAGATATATCGGAGCAGGTCGTTTTTTATGGGCACGGGTGCCGTGAAGGGCTCTTCCTTTATACGCCCTTCGGGGAGAAGCACAAGAATCAGCATAATACCGCCGCCGAGAAGGAAGCCTGTGAAAAATTCCCAGAGTGACCAGGAGGGAGCCTGAATCCATAAGGGAACCGCGTCTCCCAGCGGAAGGAGTCCCTTGTCGGAATCGATTATAAGGAATACGTCCGCTGCAGTGATGGAAAGGGCGCATACGGTATTTATAAGAAGTGATATCAGCGCAGTCATTTTGTCCTTCAGAATTACGAGAGCTGCTATTACGGTGCCGACGGCTCCGAAGGCGGCTGACATTACGTCAATGCTTGTAAAATAGTTTCTTGCAAAGGGAATCTTTTTTGCCCAGGCGGCAGAGCCGAATTCCTTTATATAAGCCATCATAGGAGAAAGGTCTATTCCTCTGTCGGCAAGTCCTTCCCGACAGTAGGCAACAGCCTCGGGATGCACCGCGTTTATAATAAGGTGTGAAAGAGAGAATTTGAAGATATAGGTTACTGCGTAGAATACGGCAATAAGAATTATATAGTCCCTCAGCCGATACCGCTTCTCCGAGAAAAGTGAGCCGACGGTGAAGGCAAACAGGGGCATCCAGCCGAAGCCTAAAAGCAGCATCATAAAAAGACCGTGAACGGGATTTATCTCCACAAGCCTTGCAGTCTCTTCACCCGCAAATGCGGCTGTGCTTGTAAGATAACCGCCCATCTGTGAGTTAAGCGTACCCCAGCCGCCGTTTGTTATACCAAGCAGCAGTACGGCAACGGGTATCATTTCAAGGCTCATTTTTTTTCTTTCACCGAAAACGGCGTAAATGAACAGAATCAGCATAACGCCCACGGCAAACATACCCCACATAGAGCCCCAGCCGTGGTCTCCGCGTACTCTCCACATAAAGCCCGTCATAACAGCCGCAGTCAGCACGGCAAATATTTTTGACGGTACACTCTGAACGGAATTTTTGAGTAAGGTCATATTTATCTCTCCCTTGAAGCTTTATAACTGAATTTTAGCAATCGGAAGGGAAAAAGTCAATATGATAAGAAAACTAAGGCGTACGTAGGTGCTTCGAGCGGCGATGGTTTGTTAGAATAAAACGAAAAAATTAATAATTTTGACTCTTCACGGAAACTTGGGGGATATCTCAGAAAAGTTCTATTAATAGTGCTTCGCACTTTAAGAACCCCCGGCGAGGGTTCTTAAAAATCTCCTGCGCTTTAAGAAGGAAAAAGGATTTCGCACTCTGCGGA
>JAZNFG010000090.1:0-34886 GCA_045589015.1 Acutalibacteraceae bacterium | reverse complement strand
TCGGGCTTTGTCTGTACGTTTACAACGATCTCTTCAATATAATCACCGTTATGAACGGAAACGTATCTGAAAATTACCGTTGTAGTGCCGGGGCTGATTCCCGTCAGAGTAAATTCGTATGAGGAGGATTCCTCGTCATAAAGGTAAGATTCAACAACGGCTACGCTCTCATCCTCTATCAAGCATTCCCATCTGCTGTGTGAGCTTTCATTTGCATTGAGCACCACCGTCGAGGAATATCCGCGCTGGAACAGCTGCATATTTGCATCAACCGTTTCCGCACCCTGAGTTTCGGGTTCGTTAGTTACTTCCTTTGATGAAATCATTGTAAGAGAACCCGCATTGTAGGAATAAATTTTCTCAAGCGTTGTTTCAAGGGTGAGTCTTTCGTGGGCGGTGATTGTATTGTTCTTATTGTTGAATTCGGGATTTGCAAGGTTTGACAGGGGCAGATAATACGTAAAGGTTTTCTGCGCGGCGTTCCATAAGAAGCAGAAATAATACGAATTAAGAGCATCCTTATAGTAGCAAACTCCGAAGTCCTCTGTTCCGTCGAAATCCATATCGCTGAATATTGCCTGAGGCTCACCGTCGGTCTTTGTGGGGGAATAGCCTTCTGCGAATACGGTAAACCTCAAATCTCCGAATTCGTCAAGAACAAGGAAATGGTCATTCTGAAAATACAGTATGAGCTTTCCGTATATGGGAGAGCTGAATTCTCCGCATTTTAACGCTGATTGCTCGGAAAATTCAATTTCAATCTGTTCGGTTACGGCAACGGAGGTGTCGGGGATTTTTGCCGTGGTTTCCTCTTCTTCGGCAGTTGTTTCTTCCGTTGCGGGCTCCTCGGGATTCTGCCAGCCTGTCTTGTGCTTTACCTCTTCCTCCTTGCAGGAAACGAGGGAAAGAAGAATCAGTACGGCTGCCGTGAGGGCAAGAAATTTTTTTATCATATTATATCCTCCCTGTGCAGGTGTTGTTTTATTATCAGCTGCTTGAATTTTACCATTTTTATTGTGCTTTAGCAAGATGATTAATAAAAAAAACAGTTGTCAACATTTTTTCTTTATGCTATACTAAACACACATTGATCGAATGAGGAGGATTTTTGTATGAAAAAGTTTATTAATGATTTTAAAGCATTTGCTCTCAAGGGCAATATTGTCGATATGGCAATAGGTGTTGTTATCGGCGGTGCCTTCGGTAAGATCGTCACCTCTCTTGTAAACGACATAATTACACCTCTTATCGGACTTCTTACTGGCAACATATCTCTTGCTGACCTTAAATTCGTTCTTGCTCCTGCTGTAGTTGATGCCGCAGGCGAGGTCGTAACTCCCGAGCTCGCCGTTGCTTACGGTACATTTTTACAGACGATTATTGATTTTCTTATAATTGCTCTTTCAATTTTTATGGTTATGAGAGTTGCTATGAATGCACACAAAAAGCTTGACTCTCTCAAGAAAAAGGAAGAGGAGGAGAAGGCTGCCGCAGAAGAGGAAAAGAAGGACACCGAGCTTTCTGTTCTTCTTGAAATCAAGGAGCTGCTTGAGAAAAAATAAGCTTTTATATCGGTGCCGGTATTAAAAGGCGGCACCTTTATATTTTGATTTGATAATATATTCACCCGAGCGGCTGAATATAAGAAAAGAGGATTTCTATGAGTGAGTTAAAAAAGAGATTCGGTTTGTTTACCGCAATCTGTATGGTCGTCGGTATAGTTATCGGCTCAGGTGTATTCTTCAAAGCGCAGGATATACTTGTTGTTACCGAAGGAAATATGCTTCAGGGAATATTTGCTTGGGGTATCGGCGGTATAGTTATGCTTTTCTGCGTGCTTGCATTTTCCGTAATGGCACAGAAGTATGAAAAGGTAAACGGTGTAGTTGACTATGCGGAAATGACAATGGGCGGAAAATACGGCTATTTTGTCGGCTGGTTTTTAACGTTTCTTTACTATCCCACAATGACCTCGGTGCTTTCCTGGCTTTGCGCGAGATATACCATTACGTTTATCTGTTCCGCAAATCCCGATTTTGCACTTCATATTGCCGCAAGCGAAGGCGGTGCGGTATTCGGTCCCGAATGTATGACGCTTGCTTGTCTTTTCCTTGTGCTGAGCTTTGCAATCAATGCTCTTTCTCCTAAGCTTGCAGGTAAGATTCAGGTTTCAACAACCGTTATAAAGCTTATTCCGCTTCTGCTTATGGCTGTTATCGGAACGATTTACGGAATAACCCATCCTGCACAGGCGGCAGACACAAGCATACTTGCTTCAAACTTCTCTCACGAGGTAGTTTCCTGGGATCTGCTTTTCCCTGCAGTTGTTGCTACTGCATTTGCTTATGAGGGCTGGATAGTTGCAACGTCAATCAATGCAGAGCTTAAAAATGCAAAGAGAAATCTTCCCATAGCTCTTATTGTCGGTGCGCTTATTATCGTTGCCGTTTATATTTTCTACTTTGTGGGTGTTGCAGGCGGTGCATCCGTTGAAACACTTATGAAGGAAGGTGCAACCGTTGCGTTTGTAAACGTGTTCGGACCCGTTTTCGGAAATATTCTTAATCTGTTTGTTGCAATTTCCTGTATGGGTACGCTGAACGGTCTTATGCTCGGCTGCTCGAGAGGTCTGTATTCAATTGCTGTAAGAGGCTACGGCCCCAATCCCAACGTATTTAATCAGGTTGATAAGGCAACGAATATGCCCGTAAACTCCTGTATCGTTGCGGCTCTTCTTTCCGCAGGCTGGCTGTTCTACTTCTATTGCTCACAGCTTTCTCCGAAAAGCTGGTTCGGACCCATCACCTTTGATTCCTCGGAATTGCCCATAGTTACAACCTACGCTTTATATATCCCGATTTTTATTGCGTTTATGATAAAGGCAAAGGATACACCGCCCGTAAAGCGCTTCTTCCTTCCGATTCTCGCAATAATCGGCTCGTGCTTTATGGTTTTTGCCGCAGTATATGCTCACGGAATAAAGCCCTATATGACAGCCGCCGCAAACGGAGAATTTAACTGTCCCGTTATCTTCTATCTGCTTGTATTTGCCGTTATAATGTTCTGCGGTATCTTCTTTATGGATAAGAAAAAGAACCGTAAATAAGCTTTTAATATAACAATCCCGTACTCCGGGCGTTGTGTCCTTGCGAACACTCAGCATAAGGAATACGGGACTTTTTTATTCAACTGTTATCTTCAGCGGTACGTCAATGAATTTACGCTGTGAGGCGGCTTCGGTTACTCCCGAGGTGTAGTCTATTCTGATAACGGGATTATATTCACCCTTGCCGAGAATGCTGAGAGTCATATCAACTCTCCATTTGTATAAATCCGGCTCACCGTCCGTTGAGGTAAGAACGAGCGCATCAAGGGTCTTTTCCTCTGCGGCATCTGTCAATGCCGTAAATACCAGATTATCGTAAGCTACGTCGGATACCGTGAAGCTGTTGATTACCGCGTAGAAGTCACCCTGTGTTTTCCTTGCGGAAAAGAAAAGGGAAAGGGTATAGGCTTCGACACCGTCCGAGGATTTCTTTAATGTAAAGTCTGTATTTTCAATTATAAGCTCTATTCTGTCTGCCGTGAGATTCTCAAATTTGCCCGATACCGATTCGGGCTTTTTTGAATTGTTAACCGCAAATACGGTGAGGGTAACGGCTGTCAGCAGAATACAGGATATAACAATGAGAAAGCGTTTATGCTTTTTAAGGCTCATAAAGCGTGCCTCCCTTCATATTTTATGATAACGGATAACGCCGTTTTAGTCAATCGGGAAAAATTCCCTCGCAGGCTTTTATAAAATCCTCGTAGGTCAGAAAGGAATTAAGAACGCTGAGCATATTTTTTCCCGTAAGCCTTGCGGGAAGCCCGAGAGAGGTGAGAAGCTGTCTTCTTTTTTCCGCGCTGTTGTCTTTCCCCGTAAGTCCCGCTTCAAACAAATCGGCATTTGTGATAAGACGGGCAGGCTCCCTCATATCAGTCTGAGTGAAAAGCCCCGTATTAAGCAGAGCCTGTCTGAGAAGAGAATTGTCAATACCCTCAACACCGAGCTTGCCTTCCCTTGACGGCTCGGTTTTTCGTTTTTCCTTTCCGTACACATCGGGAATATACGCGTGTATCACGTTTTCCTCCGACACGACGTTTTTTAAGAAGCTTCTTATCTTGAAGCCTGCCGCATCAGAGTCTGTAAGTATAATTATTCCTTTTTCTCTTGCGATTTTTTTTATAAAGGTCTGTTTTTCCTTTGAACGGAATATTCCGAAGCCGTCCGTTGTGATTATCAGAGCATCGATAACCGAGGACAGCCTTGCCTTGTCATATTTTCCTTCCACTATGACAGCTCTTGAGGTGTAAAGCATTGTTTTATTCACTCCTGCAGGATGCAAGCTTTGATATTAATTCCGTTAGCAGTATATCGTCTGCAACGGCACTGCTTTTGCTTTTTTTGTCAGCCTCGGCAAGTATTGCCACGGCTTTTCTTAATGATGAGATGGTGCTTTTTTTTACAAACGGGGCAATTTTGCCGAAGGTATAACGGGTCTCTCTGTATTGGTAATCCTTATAAAAATCCTCAGCCGTCATGCCTGCATTGAAGGCAGCCTTCAGGCGGTATGCGTTGACGTAGGAGTTTGCGAGAGCGCCGATTACGGCACTTGACTGAACCTTTTGTCTGAGAAGCTCGTTAAGAATACTGTATGCTCTGTCGGTATTGCCCGAAAAAATGCTTGTGCTGATATCAAAAACCGAAGCCTCAACGCTTTTTGTTGCGGTCATATCTATCATTTCCTCGGTTATCGGCTTGCCCTCGGAAAAGGCGCAGACCTTGTTGAATTCATTAAGCACCGTCTGCATATCCTCGCCGACGGCATTTATGAGGTATACAGCGGTATCGGTATCGATGGACGTACCTCTTTCCTTTGCACGGGAGGACAGGAGCTTTGCAAGCTTTGCGGGAGAACGGTGGTCGGTTCTCACAACACAGCCAAGCCTTTCAAAAAGCTTTATTACCGTGTCCCATTTCGCATTTTTCCCCGACGGAATAAAATCTGCGGAAAAATAAAAAACAATAACGGTAGTTTCCGGAATGCCCTTCAGCATATTCTCAAATTCCGCAAGCTCCTTTGAGCCGAGCTTATCAAGAGAATAGTTCTTTACGAAAATGCAGGTTTTTTCCGACATTACGGGTAAATTCTCCGCATCGGCAAACACCTCGTAAAGGGGGGCGGCATTGTCCTCGTATTTATGAAAGTTGAAAAACATCAGAGCCTCGTCCACAACCTTTTTTGTAAGAAGATTGCTGTAATGCTCCTTGAGAAAGTCGTCGTTTCCGCAAAAGAGATAAATATTGTACTGTAATTCGCTTTTCAGCATTTTAGCGAAAATATCTTCATCTGCTGATGGCATAGGTATCTCCTTTCAGGGTTATTTCTATATCACCGCCGTACGTGGAGGCGGTTGCGTAAGCTGTTGAATACGGGGTGTCGGTCATTACGATTATTTCCCTGAAGCTGTCGGGATTTATGCTTTCGGGCAGGGCATTTCTGCAGATAAGAATATCCGCATTACCGAAAATCGGGTCTGCCTGCGAAAAATCCGAGCAGGGAAGTGAACATATTATTATTTTTATATCGTCTGCGGTGATAACCGCCGCACAGAAATCGTCGGTGGATTTGCAATAAATACTGACACCCTCGCTGAGAGAAAAGCTGCTGCCGCTGTCCGTCGTGCCGCCCCGCAGGTCTAATACGTTTTTCGGAAAAAGCTTGGCTTTATAAGCATCGGTGTTTTCGCTTTCCGCCGCTGTGTCTCTCGGTATTATAACGGCATCGGCTTTTATGATTCCTGCGGAGTTGAGATAAGCCGTGGTTTTTGTAACCGACTCATAATCTCCGCCTGTGCCGTATACGAGGGATTTTGCTCCCGAGCCGACAACCACGCTCACATTCGTTGCGTTATTGCCCTCGGGGATATATATTCTTGTTTCATCCTGCCGTGCGGCTGAATACAAAAGAGATAAGCAAAGCAGTACAGCCGTGCTTGTCAGAGCAAGGAGAAGAACAGTCCTTTTGCTCTTTGCCTTCAGATAAGCCGTGAACATAACAGCCGCGGATATAATGAACCAGGGGATAACAATTGACGGCTGAGTGCCGAGTATCATAAAGTCAGCCTGCGCAAAAAATGCAGTAAGCTCCGTAATTGCCGAGGAGAATAATTGAGTCAGACAAAAAAGAAAATCAGCCGCTTTGGAGCCTGTCGGAGCCAATAAGGAAAGAGATGACAGTATCATAACACCTTCTGCAAGAGGGGTAATAATCAGTCCCGTCACGGGAGATAAAAGGGACACGTAGCCGAAGAAAACCGAGGTTATCGGAAGCGTAGTCAGAATTACCGTGGCTGAGGTCATAATATTTTCAGCCGTCCGTGTTATGAGCCTTTTGAGAGAGAAGCGTTTTCCTCTTGAAGAGAGCATCTGCGGAATAATAAACTCCGAAAACCATATTACGGTAAACGTTGCGGCAAAGGACAGAAGAAAGGATACGTTTCCGGCAAGAAACGGGTTAAAAATAAGCAGTACGGAGGCTGCAATTCCCAGAGAATTGAGTCCGTCAGCCTGACGGATGAACAGCTTTGCCGAAAATGCCGTAATAAGCATTATGCCCGCGCGCATAACCGACGGAGAAAAGCCCGTGAATATACAAAAGAATATTACGAACAGTATGGCGGCAATATTCGGAATGACCGCAGACTTTGCCCTTTGTCTGAATATGATAAAGAACAGGCTTGTCCATACGGTAAGGTGCATACCCGAAACCGCAAAAATATGGGATATTCCGCTGAGTCTGAAGGACAGGGCAATTTCATCGGGTATGTAATCCTTGTTGCCCGTAATAAGAGCCGTGGTGACTGCCGCGGAGGCATAGTCCATATTGTCAAAATATTTGTCGCAAACCCTCTGACGGAATCTGCCGATTAACGATATTATATCCTTGTCAGAAGCCGTTTGCGTAATAACGGGCTGCTCACGGCAGAATGCCGAAAAATAACCCTTTGATGAAAGCGAATGATATCTGAACAGCCCCGTTGCCTCCTGCGAGAAAAACTCGCTTGCCGTGAATTCAATTCTGTCTCCGGGAAGGGCAGGGGAGTAAGCCGAGGAATAAAGGCACGTATAGCCCTTGTATTCTTTGCCGTTTGCGGAGATATTCTTCAGAACGTAAACGTAAGAATTCTCGGTCGCAGGCTTTTTTTCATAAACCGTTGCGCAAATTTCTGCGTTTTTTATCGAAATATTCTCGTAAGCGCGGGGAATAATGAGATTCAATGAAAACAGTAAGGCACACATTATTACTGCGGCTGTCCCGATAAGAAAATGCTTTGCATATACACAGAAGCCGAGGCTCAGAAAAATACAGAGCGTACTGCAAAGCAGTAAGGTGAGGATGACATAGCTTATATCAGTCAGCATAATCAGAAGGTCTGTTCCCATAAAGACAAGAGAGAACAGCAGAAAGGGACGTCTGATGCTTTTTTTCGACTCTTCACGGAAACTTGGGGGATATCTCAGAAAAGTTCTATTAATAGTGCTTCGCACTTTAAGAACCCCCGGCGAGGGTTCTTAAAAATCTCCTGCGCTTTAAGAAAGAAAAAGGATTTCGCACTCTGCGGAGTGCGACAAGAGGCTCTGCCTCTTGACACCGTGAGCTTTTGAAAAAGCTCAACCAAAACTTTTAATAGGCACTCCCGTGCCCACTTCATCCCCCATGTTTCCGTGAAGAACCTAAAAATAAATAATTTTTGCATTATTGTGTGTTTTAAGAGGACTCGGCAAGTATTTTTCCCTTCCCGAGTCCTCTTGCTGTGTATTGTTTTATGCGGTCTTCGCTTTTTTTACATCACCGCTGATATTATTTGATAAACAACAGATAATTAAAGCATAAGGGCAGTCTTTGCTGAAAATGCACCTTGAGTGTTCAATTATGACCTCCTCAGGGGCACACCACCGAAAACACTTGTTCTGTCAGCTTTTACTCTTGATTCTGTTCCTGCTGAGCCTTGATTGTTTCATAGAGCTTTACAGGTCTTTTCTCAAGATAAAACTTTGAAAGATATTCGGCGCATTCTTCGCTTGTCATATCAATGGAGTTCATAAACCAATGAATAAGGACGTTTCTTATTCCGCCCAAGGTGTAGTACATGTGGCACACGTGCTCGGGCACGTCCTCGGCGGGGAGAGTTGCCTCTATTACGTGAATAAACTTTTCTTCTGTCAGAGTAATGATCCTTTGGATAAGCTTTTCACCGTGCGAGGAAGTAAGAAACAGCTTATAGTAGTTTTTGTTTTTTTCAAGAAATGAAATTCCGAATGAAATTGCTTCGGAGGGATCAAGAATAATGTTCTCCATTCCGAGCTTGTCAATCATTTCGTTGATAGCCTCAACAATATTTGACTGAATTGCGGAATAAAGGTCATACACGTCAAGATAATGAGCATAAAACGTACCTCTTGAAATGTTTGCTCTTTCCACAATATCGGTAACGGTTATTTTTGATATATCCTTTTCATTCAGAAGCTCTGCGAACGCCTGTTTTATAAGGTGTCTTGAACGGGCAGCGTTCTTGTGAGATGATTTTTTGCCTGCTGCCATTACTCTACCTCCTTATAAATTTTATTTTTTCTTAGAGTATTTGGTTTTATAAATTACACGCATAAGCGTACATTCGAGGGGATTGATGTATTTATCCTCTTTGCCGTATGAGGATGCGGCAACGAAAGCCTTACAGCCTTTTTCTGCAACAAGCTTTACTGCATTTGCTTCATCCATAGTTGAGCCTGCACAAACAGCACCGTTGTGCTTAATCATAACCGCATCTCTGAAGTTCATCCTTCTGACAGCCTTTTTTGCTGATTTGAGACGGTTGTTCTGATTATATTCTGCACACTTGAGTGAAATGCCGACAATCTGTGCAAAATCATCAAGGAAGGGCTTGACGGTAATGCCTGTTTTTGAAAGTGCAAGAGTTGCTTCTTCCTTTGAATGAGTAATTGCGTTGACGTTCTTTTTCTTCTTGTAGATAGCGGCGTGAAGCTCTGCGGTAGCGGGGCACTCAGCCTCCTTATCAAGCGGCTTGCCCGATTTTAAATCGATCATTATTGCATCGCCGCCTTCTGCGGGAGTCATTTCAAAAACACCGTAAAGCTTTTCGGAGTTATATGCGGGAAGCTCCTCTGCTACGGCTTCTGTCATAAGAGTGCTTGAAATATACTGACAAAGAGAACCGAAGGTTTCGATAGTTCTTCCCGTAAGCTCTCTGTATCTTTCAAGGAAAATGCTCTTGCAGGCATTTTCAAGCTCACTTGCAACAAGGAATGCATCATCAAGGTCAGTACCCATACAAACGGCACCGTGATGCTTCATAAGAACTGCCTTTGACGAGGAACGGCTTACGGCTGCCGTGACTCCCTCGCGGAGTGTTTTTGTGCCGGGCAGTCCGTAAGAGGCAAGGGGAACGTGCTTGCCGATAACCTTTGCGGGCGTACCCTCAAGATGATTGATATCGTATCCGGAAAGACCTGCAAGGGATGCCATTGTCTGATGGGTATGAATAACAAAATTCACGTTTGCTCTGAGCTTATAGCAGGCTGCATGGACACCCTTTTCGGATGAGGGCTTAACATCGCCCTCATAGGAAAGGTCATCGATTTTTACAAGAACGATATCATCCGGCGTAAGGCTCATATAATCTCTTCCGCTGGGAGTTATAACAAAGGTGTTGTTATCTATTCTGCAGCTGACGTTACCCCACGTTCTCTGGATAAGTCCCTTTTCGCAAAGCAGCTTGCCGGCTTTTATAACGTCAAGCTTTGCCTGTAATATGTCCATTGGTTTTCACCTCATCCGATTATTTTGCGGGATATGATTAATCCTCTTTTACTGCAATGTTTGCAAATACGCGGTCGAAGCGAGCAAGAGCGTCGTCAATGTCAGCCTCCGTATATGCGGCACTTGTGTAAAGACGGCTGCCTGCAAGAGTTACAAGACCCTCTGCCATATATGCTGCGCCCATGTGAGTCATTTCTTTCTTTCTGATGTCTGTCTGCTTGAGAACTGAGGGGATGGTCCAGGGCTTGTTCCAGTTGATTGAGAACTGAAGCGTACCTACTGTTTCAAGATGGCAGATAGAGCCCTGATTGAATGCTACGAAGGGAAGATGGCGTCTTTCAATGATTTCCTGGAGACCCTTAGTGATTCTGTCACCCATAAGTCCTGCCTTCTGGCAAGCGTTTGTTCTGTCCATTTCTTCAAGAGTGAAGTAGCCTGCTGCACAAGAGAGAGGATTTGCTGAAAGCGTACCGCCGCAGAAAGCCTTTTTAACCTTGACAGCACCGTCAAGACCTGCGCCGAGATACTTCATATATTCTCTCTTACCGCCGACACCGCCTGCTCCGGGATATCCGCCTGCAATAACCTTGCCGAAGATGGTAAGGTCGGGTGAGCATCCGAAGTAGCCCTGAGCACCTGCCATACCTACGCGGAAGCCTGTAACAACCTCATCGAATACGAGAAGGGCACCGTACTTGCGACAGAGTCTTTCAACGCCCTTGCAGAAATCCTTGTCAACGGGGCGGGAACCGCTTTCGGGGCCGAGAGCCTCAAGATAAACAGCTGCCGTGCCGCCTCTTAACAGATTCTTTCTGAGTACTCTTTCAAGAGAATCAAGGTCACCGGGGAAGAATTCCTGTGTGTCTCTCATTATGCGTCCGGGAACACCGTTTGCCTGAGTAGCCTTTGTTCCGGGGATACGGATGCCGTAGCCGAGCTGATCCGACCAGCCGTGATAAGCACCGCCCATCTTAACGATGTTCTTGTTCTTTGTTGCAAGTCTTGCGATTCTTGCGGCAAGCATACAAGCCTCGGTACCGGACTGAAGCATACGGAACATCTCAACAGTTTCCATACAGTCGGAAACCTTCTTTGCAAGCTTATATTCAAATTCGTGGAAAAGACCTGTTGAAGGACCGCAGGTGTTAAGAAGGTCAATAACCTGCTCGCGTACCTCGGGAGGATTGGAGCCGAGAACGGTAGGACCGCCTGCCTGAAGGAAGTCATAATATTCGTTTCCGTCTATATCGTAAAGCTTACAGCCTGATGCTGCTGTAAAAACGAGAGGGAAGGGATAGTTGAATGCAAGGTTGTGCTGAACACCGCCGGGAATAATCTTCTTTGCTTCATCGATCATACCCTTTGATGTAGCGCATTTCTTCTCAAAGTACTCTTCTTCATACTTTGCAAGAGCCTCGGGAGTAATGGTGTAAACGGGTTTTTTGATGAGCTCATCAAGCTGTCTGTTGATGTCGGCAGCATCAGGATACTGGGAGATTGAAAAACGTGTGTCCATAATAATCATAGTTCCTTTCATTTATTTAATGAAATTATTTTTATGCCAATGAAAATTTTAGCACAGAAAAACCGAAAATACAAGTACAATATATTAATAATTTGTATTATTAAAAGGTTACACCCTTTTTGCGGCTATGGAAAAGTCTGCTCCCTTCACCGTGAGAACCCCGTATCTGCCGTCTGATGCACTGCCGGGATTGAAAAAACGTATACCGTCTGAGTCTTCATCAAAGGGTGTATGTGTGTGACCGAACAAAGCAAGATTACATTCATACTCCTTTGCCGCAAAGTAAAGTCCCGATAAGCCGTATTTGACGTTATACTCATGACCGTGACAAGCAATAAACTTTACATTTTCAAAATATGATATGAGCTTCAAAGGGCAGTCATCGGCATAATAATCGCAGTTTCCTCTAATGCTGTAAACGGGAATACCGCTTGTGAGAGAGTGCATTCCGCTAAGGTCTGCCGCTCCGTCACCGAGATGTATGATTGCGTCAAAATGATTCTCATTGCAAAGAATTTCTCTGACAGCTTCCGTGTTTCTGTGGGAATCGGAAAGGATAATTATTTTCATTAATAAACCTGCTTTCTTGAGCATATTTTGTATTGATACGTTATCGGAAGGAGGATATCGGCTTGAAAAATTCTGATTTTGATAAGCTTTTTGATGCTGCGAAAAAGGGTGATAAAAATGAGCTTGAAAGGCTGGGAAATGCAGCAGCCGCTAATCTGACGGAGGGGCAGAAAAGCAGTATCGAAAGGGCTATGTCAGACCCGTCATATCTTAAAAGTATTCTTGCTTCTCCCGCCGCACAGGAGATACTGAAAAAGCTTCAGGGAGGGGATAAGTGATGGATATTTCATCTTTGCTGTCTTCGCTTTCTCCCGAGGATATTGAAAAGCTGAAAGCCACGGCACAGCAGTTTTTCGGTGAAAAAGCACCTGAAAACAATGAACGTCCGGAATCGCGGCAGGATTTACGGTCAGCTCGGGAAAATGCCGCACCGCCGTTTGAACTGCCCTTTGACCCTAAGCTTTTGACAGGGGTTGCAAAATTTTCAAAAATGATGAATGAAAACGATGAAAAAAGTCAGTTTATAATGGCTTTGAAGCCGCTTTTGAGCGATAAAAGAAAAAAGAAAGCCGATGATGCGGTTATGGTGCTGAAGTTTATGAGAATAATTAACGCATTACAGGAGAACGGCAGATGAGTGATTATACATATCAGGATATGATGCGTATGCAAAGCGAAGCAAAGCAAAGGGTGCTTGAAATGCAGAAGCGCTCAAGGTCGGCTGCCGAAAGCTTTAACGGAAGAAATAAAGCCGGGAGTACGGAGCCTCCGCCGCAAGAGGAGCTTCCGCGGGTGCCGAAGGCAATAAGCTATCCTGCCGACTTAAAGGGCTCACAGTCACAGCTCGGGCGAAGCGGTCGGAGCAGCACTCAGCGGCACGCAGAGCTTGACCTTCGAGGGGCTCTTCAGTCCGTATTCGGGAATCTTACAGACGATGATTATGAAAAAATGCTTATTATGTCACTTTGTCTGTTGCTTTCAAGGGAAAATAAGGATGATTCTCTGATTTTTGCTCTGATGTATCTGCTCACTTGAATTATAAAGCCTTGCGGCTTGTTTTTCAATAAATTTGAAAAAATTGCGGTATTTGTATATTTTGAATAAATATATCTGAAAAACTTTGTTAAAAAAATAATCACAAAATGCAAAATTTAAGCAAGAAAATTCATAATTCTGCAACAATTGTTTGATATTATAATAACAAAGGCAAGTTTAACTGAAGAAAGAGAGTGAAAAGGACTTATGTTCGAGGTTGTAATTAATTTTTTTATGCAGTTGATTGAAATTTTCAAGGGAGTTGCAGATATGCTTTCCGGATTAACCGGTTAACAGATAAAAATAAGTGTGAAGATAAAAATAAGAACCGTCGATGTGATGTCGGCGGTATTTTTACTTTATAAGAAATTCCTTTCTGTAAAGTAAAAAGGTTTTTGCTTTCAATAAATTATTTTCCTGCCGTCTGACACCGCTTATTACACCTGTTGTCTGCGTTTTTATAAACACATATAAGACAGATTTGTCTGACTTTATCCCGAATCTGTCAATTTCAATAAAAATAAGTTGACTTTACAAAGCGGTTTTGTTAAAATATGATGTGTATAATATTAAAAAAGGAATATCCTTTTTAAAAACGGAGGAATGAGTTTTGACAGATGCAAGAACATTGGCATACATAAATATGTATGGTATTCTCGGAACCTTGGAGAATCTTTGTGAGCTTGATGAAAATGCAAGAGCCCTTCTTACCAACAAAAAGCCTATTTCAATCGGCTTTGAGGTAAAAGGCGGCCCTGCTGCCACGATCACCTTTAAGAACGGTTACTGCCGTATGGAAGACGGCTGCCGTGCAGATTGTACGATCAAGCTTCCTTTCTCTTCATGCGAAAAGTTCAACGGTATGATTGACGGTACCGTGACTCCCATCCCCAGCAAGGGCTTTATCCATATCGGCTTCCTTCTCAAATCCTTTGTAGGACTTACGGATCTTCTTACAAAGTATATGAGACCCGATCCTGAGGACCTCAAGGATGAAAAGTTCTTTGAAATAAGCACCTGCCTTATGTTCTATACGATTACCGTTGCGCTTGCTCAGATAGGAAATCAGGATGCTATCGGTAAGTTCAGTGCGGACCATATTGTTGACGGTGATATTCTTATGAGTATTGCAGGCGGTCCCAAGGCAACTCTCAGAGTAAAGAACCATCATATCGTAACGATTAAGAAGGATATGGGTAACCCCAGAGCGCTTATGGAATTCCAGGGAATAAAGCTTGCCCGTGACCTCTTTGACGGAAATGTTAACTCAATCGCCTGCATCGGTGAAGGAAAGATTACTATGGGTGGTATGATTTCTATGATTGATAACGTTAACAGAATCCTTGACAGAGTTGCACTTTATCTTGCTTAAGGGAGGAATAAATAATGGCAATTAAAATTAATGATTATACAAAGAGCCGCGAGTGGTTTGACAGAGCCACGAAGGTAGTTCCCTCAGGCGTATACGGCCATCTCGGCCCTGCAGAAGGAAACTTTATGCCCGTAACCTCATTCCCGCTTATGGGAGACAGAGCACAGGGCTCATATTTCTGGGACGTTGACGGCAACAGATTTATCGACTATATGTGCGCTTACGGCCCCAATGTTTTAGGCTACAATGATCCCGACGTTGACGCGGCTGCAATTGAACAGCTCAAAAAGGGTAACTGTATGACCTCACCTTCTTATAAGATGGTTGAGTTTGCAGAGCTTCTTGTTGACACCGTTGCTTGTGCTGACTGGGCATTCTTTGCAAAGAACGGTAACGACGTTACTACTGCCGCTATTATGACGGCACGTGCCGCCACACACCGCAAGAAGATAGTATTCATTAACGGTTACTATCACGGTGTTTCTCCCTGGACACAGAAAATTGACTATCCCGGCATTATCCCCGAGGACGTTGCAAACAATCTTTATATTGACTGGAACGATTTTGATCAGCTTCAGAAGGTGTTTGACGATAACAAGGGTGAGATTGCCGCATTTATCTCAACGCCTTATATGCACGGTAACTATCTTGACAATGCTCTTCCCGCTGACGGCTATTGGAAGAAGGTAAGAGAGCTTTGTACCGCTAACGGCACGGTTCTTATCGTTGACGACGTTCGCTGCGGCTTCAGACTTGATCTTGCAGGCTCTGACCATTTCTACGGCTTTGAGGCAGACCTTATCTGCTTCTGCAAGGCACTTGCAAACGGCTATAACGTATCTGCTCTGTGCGGTAAGGATTCTCTTAAAAATGCAGTAAGCTCACTTTCATATACAGGCTCGTACTGGCTCAGTGCTATGCCCTTTGCCGCAGGTATTGCCTGTATCAACAAGATGAAGGCACTTGATACACCCAAGATGTTCCGCGAGCTCGGTCTCAAGCTTACAGACGGTCTCAAGGAGGTTGCAACCGCAAACGGCTTCAATATGGTGGTTTCGGGTGAGCCCTCTCTGTTCTATTTAAGACTTGCCGACGACGATTCTCTGTTTATACATCAGGACTGGATTCAGGAGTGCGTAAAGAGAGGAATCTTCTTTGCAGGACATCACAATCACTTCATAAATGCTTCTCTCACGGAAGAGGATATCAAGTATACTCTTGATGTTGCCGATGAAGCATTCAAAGCTATCAGATCAAAATATTAATCGGTAAGGGGTAGCCCCGACCGTAAAATAAGGAGGAAATTTTTATGCCTTTAACCAAACAAGAATGGCTTAATCTTGAAAAAAAGGCCAATGAGCTCCGTAATCTGACCCTTGATACAACATATTGGGCAGGTTCGGCACATATCGGCGGCGGTCTCAGCGTTCTTGATATTATGACTGTACTTTATCATAAGTATATGAATATCAAGGTTGACGATCCCACGTGGGAGGACAGAGACAGATTTATTCTTTCCAAGGGACACGCCGGTGTTTCTTATGCTGCAACGCTTTGCGATTTAGGCTTTAATGACGTTGAAATGCTCAAAACCTTTAACCTTTCAGGCTCAAAGATGGGTATGCATCTTGACTCTAACAAGGTTGTGGGCGTTGATGCATCAACAGGCTCTCTCGGACACGGTATGTCGATTGCCGTAGGTACCGCACTTGCCGCACGCCTTCAGGGTAAGGATTATAAGACCTTTGTTGTTCTCGGCGACGGTGAATGTGACGAAGGCTCCAACTGGGAAGCAGCTATGAGTGCCGTTCATTACAAGGTAACCAATATGATAAGCTTCGTTGACCGTAACAAGTGTATGATCGACGGAAGAACAGAAGACGTTATGAACCTTGAGCCCTTCTGTGCAAAGTGGGAGGCCTTCGGCTTTATCGTTAAGGAAATTGACGGTAACAACTTTAAAGAGCTTTGCGAGGCTATTGATTTTGCTTATGAAAATAAGACCGATAAGCCCGTTATGATTGTTGCAAATACTCTCAAGGGCTGCGGTATCGATTTCATTGAAGACGATTATCTCTGGCACTACGGTGCATTTGACGATGAAAAGTATGAAAGAGGCAAGAAGGCTCTTGATGAATCATACAAAAAGAGAATCGCAAGAGTAGAAAAGGAGGCTAAATAAGTATGGCAGGCGGAATGACTTATACAGCTGTTGACTCTACATCACTTTCAACTGCTGAAATATACGGCAAGGCTCTCGTTGAGCTCGGACGCGCTCATCCTGAGGTTGTTGCCCTTACTGCGGACCTTGCAAAGTCCACAAAAATCGGTGAATTCCAGAAGGAATTTCCTGACAGATTCTTTAACGTAGGTATTGCTGAGCAGAACCTTTTCGGTGTTTCTGCTGGTATGGCAAGAGCAGGCCTCGTTCCCTTCCTTTCCTGTTTCTCTCAGTTTGCATCTCTGAGAGCCGCAGATCAGCTGTCAACGGACCTTTGCTATCAGAACGTTAACGCTAAGGTTATTGCTACACATTCAGGTACTTCCTTCGGTCAGGCTGGCTCAACTCACCACGCTATTACTGACCTTGCCGTTACCCGTTCAATGCCTAACCTTACGGTTATCTGCCCTGCAGACGGCGTTGAGACTTACAATGCGGTTATGGCTGCATACGAGACTCCCGGACCCTTCTATATCAGAATCAACCGCGGATTTGACCGTGTTCTTTATAAGGACAGCGATTACGGCTTTGAAATCGGAAAGGCTGTTACCGTAAGTGAGGGTACCGACCTTACGATTATTGCCTGCGGCTCCTGTGTATTCCAGGCTGTTCAGGCTGCTGACTTCCTTGAGAAGGCAGACGGTCTTAAAATAAGAGTTCTTGATATGCACACTATCAAGCCCATCGATAAGGAAGCAATCGTTAAGGCTGTTATGGATACAAGACGTATCATAACAGTTGAGGACCACAACGTGCTCGGCGGTCTCGGCTCTGCCGTTGCTGAGGTTGT
The DNA here is from genome assembly GCA_045589015.1 of Acutalibacteraceae bacterium. Taxonomy (GTDB): domain Bacteria; phylum Bacillota; class Clostridia; order Oscillospirales; family Acutalibacteraceae; genus RUG806. Next base: position 17,489 of record JAZNFG010000090.1, on the reverse strand, counting down.
TGTTGAGTCCGGTAAGGGCTGTGCCTTCAAGAAGCTCGGCGTGCCCGATAAGTTTGCTCCCATCGGTCTTCATGAGGATATTATGGCTGAGCTCGGTATTGATGCTAACGGTATTATCGCCGCAGTACGTGAGGTTATGAAGGCTGACTTCGAGCTTGATGACGACTGGGATGACGAGGTATAATTTCAGAAAGGGTTGAATAATAATGGCATCTGAAGCTATTTATACTAATAAAATATTTCTTTGCGGTGCTCTGCCTCTTCTGAAAACTATCGTAAACGATGTTCCGTCTCTTAAATCAAAGTTCAAGAAGGTTCACTGTGTTTATCAGGTAAGCTGTCTTGATCCCGAGGCTCCCGACGGAAAATGGGCAACGCACTTTGTTGTAAACGGCGACGAATGGCTGGTTCACGCAAACAAGGTTGCTCACAGAGTAGGAAAGCAGAAGTACGTAGAGCTTGAATTCAAGAGTGTAGATGCGATGAATGCATTTTTCAAGGGCAAGATAGGTCCCGCTACACTTCCCAAAATGAAGGGCGTAAACTTCATTTATGAATTCGGCGTATTTATGATGGCTCTTCTTAAAATGGCTGACCTTTTAGGTCTTGAGACTCCTCCCGAGGATGAAGAAACAAAGAGACTTCTTGTTAAGTGCTATTTCTATCTTCTTTCCGTAGGTATCTCTACGCTCAATAAGCTCGGTCACGAAAAGATTCACGAATGGGCACTTAAGAGCCCCGACCGTGTTTATGCCTGGAAGGTCAACGGAGAGGACAGCGTATCTGCCTTTATCCGTGTTAAAGCAGGCAAATCAAAGGCAGGTAAGGGTGAATACAAGAGAGCAATGCCCTTCTTTACAATGCGCTTTGATTCTCTTGATTCCGCACTCGGAATACTTATGTCTATAGACGATATGCTTGAATCCGTAAGAACGGGCAAGCTCATAATGGACGGTGCTCCCGAATTCGGAGCTCAGATAGGCGAGTATATGCTGCTTGTCGGCGCACTTGCAAAATAAAAACTGATTTGTACCGCCGATCGGCTGTATGTCGGTCGGCGGTTTGTGACGTTATGAAGAATAAAAAAAATAACAAAAAAAGCTTCTGGCTGAAGCTTGATAATGCCGCAAAAATTTTCCCCGGACAGAATACAAGCAGATGGTCCAATTCCTTCAGAGTATGCTATGAGCTGAAGGAAAAGGTCGAGCCGGATATTCTGCAGACGGCATTGGAAAATATAATGCCGCGTTTTTCCTGCTATGATGTTCTTATCCGTCATGGCTTTTTTTGGTTTTATCTTGAAAAGAATAATAATACGCCCGTTGTGCGTCCCGATATAAAAAACCCGTGCCACAGGGTAAAATTCAAAGAGAATGAAAAATTCCTTTTTAAGGTGTATTATCACGGAAACAGAGTAGCCGTTGACGTATATCACGTGCTGACTGACGGTCACGGTGGTGCATTGTTTTTGTCTACACTCGTAGCCGAATATCTCAGATTAAAGGGCTATGAAATACCCTCGGAGGGCTTCGTGCTTCCTCTTGACGAAAAGAATTCCGAAAGAGAGCTTGAGGACTCCTTTGTAAAAAATGCAACGTCAAGGGCAAGGTACAACAGAGCAGAAAAATTTGTTTATCACGCAAGGGGAACCAGAATGCCGGAGCATACGGTCAATATAATTTCAGGTATTCTGCCGTTTGATAAGCTGCATACTTTGTCAAAGTCAAAGGGTGTTACGGTTACGGAATTTCTTGCAGCCGTAATGCTTGACGTTTTGTGTAAAAAGCAGGCAAAGGAGTGCAAAAAGCAAAAAGAGGTCAGCATTCAGATTCCCATTGACCTCAGACGTACCTTCGATTCGGATACGTTAAGAAATTTTACAATCTGTCTCAGAGTAAAGGTTGACCCCAATAAGGGCGAATATACCTTAGACGAGCTTCTTGAGCAAGTAAAATATCAGCTGAGACTTCAGAAAAATGAAAAAGAATTAAATATGATGATAACAGCGAATATGGGACTTGAGCGCAATTTGCTGATACGAGCCCTACCGCTTTTTATAAAGAATCTCGGGGTCGGAATTTCATTTGCGATTACCGCAGAGCAGACTACCTCTTCGCTTATTACAAATCTCGGTGCCGTGAATATCCCCGATGAAATGCGGGAGCATACCGAAAAATTTATTTTTATGCCGTCTCCGGGAAAGCTGAATGCCGCAAGACTGGGGGTCGCGACGGTAAATAATAATCTTTGCATTACCTTTGCAAATATTTATAAAGAAAGCGACGTTGAAAGAGAGTTTTTTACCTCGTTTGTAAAAATGGGTATTCCCGTAAAAATTGAAAGTAACAGAGAGTAAAACGGACAGGAGATGATTTGTTTTGTCTTATTGTGTTAATTGCGGTGTCGAGCTTGATCAGAGCGCAAAAAAGTGTGCTTTGTGCTCAACTCCGGTTATAAATCCGAATATTACCAAGGCTCCTGCAGAGGATAAGCCCTTTTCCGAGAATCTGCAGATTCCCGAGAGTATGAAAAAAAGATTTATAGCCTTCTTCGTTTCAGTTGCACTATTGATTCCTAATATCGTTATGTTTTTTTTGAACGTATTTTTTATAAGAGACGGCTTCTGGTCATTATACGTAATGAGTGCCTGCGCTTTGGTATGGGTAATTTTTATCCTGCCGTTTTTTATAAAGAAAAAACCGCCGCTTCTGCTTTGGGGCTTTGATACGGTTGCGGTAACCGCGTTCGCCTATATTGTTCTCTTTTTGCAGGGATGCTCTGCGGGAACAATAAAGAGCGTACTGTTTGTTTTAGTGCTGTCGGCTCTTGCCGTAGGACTTTTGCTTTTCTGGCTTATGAGAAGAAAGCGTCATTGGACGAGTGTTACTGCATTTCTGCTTGCGGAGGCTTTTGCGGTTTCTATGCTTTCGGGAATTATGGTTTCCTTCTTTTCGGAAATATATAACTTTTTTGTTGTCGGTGTTGTAATTTCTGTATGTGCCGCAGTTCTGATGATTTTCTTTATCTATTGCAGCAGAAGTAAGATTATAAGGGCGTGGCTGAATAAGGTTTTTTATATTTGAGATGTACTTTTTGTATTAATCGACAAAAAATTAAAAAATTAATATTTTTCTATTGATTATAAAACATTTGTCGGTTATTATATAAAAAGGTATTTTTAGGAGGAAAAATTTTTATGCTCAGAACCAAAAGAATTATGGCTCTCATCCTTGTCATTGTAAGTGTTGCTTCATTTTCAGGCTGTCTCAGATATACAAGTAATATTCTTGAGATTACAACAAGACCCAATCAGGGCAGTGAAGAACGCACAACGGTTATATACGTAAACGATGGCGGCACGGTTGCTACAACACGTCCTGCCGAAGAGCAGACGACTCTGTCTCAGCTTACCGAGATTACAACTGCTCCCGTTCAGTCTGAGGTTACAACGGCTCCCGTTCAGCAGGAGGTTACCACTCAGGCTGCTGCTGCGGATCCCTCAACGTGGACTACCGCCGAGATTCTTAAATTCACAACCGATGCAGTTACAAAAACAAAAGCATATAACGATAAGATAACGGTTGACCACGAGGAGGCATTTGATGTCCGTGTTACGAAGGCTCCCGGCGGATCTTTCGTTATGAATATTGCCGACGGCGTTATTGCAAGCGTTGCAAAGCCCTCTCAGGAGGTTCTTACGTTTACCAACGGAAGAACGACTAACGCCGAAGGAGAGAACGTACCCCTTCTTCTTCCCAAGCGCGGAGCCTTTACTCTTACGCAGGACGGAATTGCAAATGCTTATGCCAAAAAGAGCGGAAATGATACGATTGTTCACATCCAGCTCGTAAAGGAGGTCGGCACGCTTACCGACCATCCCAAGCATCACGCGGCAAGCTTAGGATATCTTGATGCCTCAGACGTAGACCTCGGTACAATCAAGCTTAATTATCTTGACATTACGTATACAGGCTCAACTATGGACTTTGTTATTAATTCCGACGGTTACGTAGCATCCGTTGCTTACAAAATTCCCATTCATATTGCAGTTGAGGCAAATATCGGCTTCACCGTTGCAGGAGAATGCGAAGGCTCACAGAGTGAAACGTGGAAGATTAACTGGTGATAATTCATCCCGGCAGAGTAATCTGTCGGGATATTTTGAAATATCTGCGATTACTTTTATAAAACGGATTTAGTTTTTTTGATAAGGGTGAAATGCTATGCTCAGAATTGAAAATCTTACCAAGGTCTACGGTGAAAAGACGGCTGTGGACAATATCTCTCTTCATATTCAAAAAGGGGAGATATACGGCTTTATAGGCCATAACGGAGCAGGAAAAACTACTACTATTAAATCCTGCTGCGGAATACTGAAATTTGATAAAGGAGATATTTTTATTGACGGTATGTCCGTAAAGGATAAGCCGCTTGAATGCAAGCGCATACTTGCGTATATTCCGGATAATCCCGATTTGTATGAATTTATGACGGGTATTCAGTATCTTAATTTTATTGCCGATATTTTCGGTGTTGAATCGGACAAAAGACAGAAAAAAATCAGAGAATATGCTGATATGTTTGAGCTGACCGCTGAGCTTGCACAGCCGATAAAGGCATACTCTCACGGAATGAAGCAGAAGCTTGCCGTAATATCCGCTCTGATACATTCGCCTAAGCTTGTTATTATGGATGAGCCCTTTGTGGGACTTGACCCTAAGGCGGCGCATATTCTCAAAAAAATTATGAGGGACATCTGCGATAAAGGCGGAGCAATATTCTTTTCAACGCACGTGCTTGAGGTTGCGGAGAAGCTTTGTGATAAAATTGCCATTATAAAAAACGGACGTCTCGTGATTTCCGGAAAAACTGAAGAGGTTAAGGGAAATACCAGCTTAGAGGAGGTATTTCTTGAATTGGGTGATAATAATGCTTAAGTCTCTGTTGAAAAAACAATTGCTTGAATTCTTTTCAGGTATGTTTAACAGAAATAACGGAAAATCAAATAAATCCGGCAGTAAAGCTGTTTTTATTGCGCTTATGGCTTTTGTTTTTGTGTCCTTTCTGTTTATGTTTGCCTCTATGGCTTATATGCTCGTTCCGATACTTGAAGGGGAGGGGAAGTGGATATATTTTTCCGTCTTCGGTATTCTTGCAACTCTTTTGGGGATATTCGGAAGCGTATTTATGACGTACAATACGCTTTATGAAGCAAAGGATAATGACCTTTTACTGTCTATGCCGATTCCCGAAAGAATGATTCTTTTTACAAGAATAACGGGATTATATCTGTCTGCTCTTTTGTTTGAGGCATTAGTGCTGATTCCCGCAACTGCCGTTGCCGCTTTAACGGGAAATCTTAACGGTACGGCAATTGCGTTATGTGTCGTAAATATTCCCGTGCTTCCCTTGGCGGCGTTGAGTATTTCCTGTATTTTCGGCCGCATTCTCGGTATGGTTTCTTCAAGGCTCAGAAACAAAAGTCTTATCAGCGTATTGTTTTCAATTGTTTTCTTTGCCGTATATTATTTCGTTGCAATGAGGCTTAATCTGATTATCAATGAAATTATTTACAATGCGGAGCATATCGGCGAACAGATAAAGTCCTTTCTTTATCCCTTCTATAAGCTCGGACTCGGCTGTACGGGGGATGCCGTTTCGTATCTGCTGTTTGCGGCCTGCTGTCTGATTATATTTGCGGCGGTTTACGCTTATCTTTCCGTGGGCTTCATAAAAATAGTAACGTCAAAAAAGGGAATGAAAAAGGTCCGTTATAAGGAAAAGGCGGTAAAAAAGAAATCCGTAAGGCTTGCATTCTTGAAAAAAGAGCTTCTGTATCTTAAAAGCTCTCCCGCATATATGCTTAACTGTGCAATAGGCTCGGTAGGCTTGCTGATTCTTACGGTTATGTTTATCGTAAAGGGAAAAGACGTTATTAATATGATATCCGCCGTGCAGATGTCGGCTGATACGCTGAGCATAATCGTTTGTGCCCTCGGATGCTTTGCGGCATCTGCGAATAATCTGACGGCTCCGTCAATATCACTTGAAGCTAAAAATCTCTGGCTTCTGAAATCCGTACCTGCAGAAATCAGGGATATCTTTCTCGGAAAAGTTCTGATGCATATTCTTGTAACGGGAATACCGCTTGCAGTATTCAGCATCGTTTCCTCTGTGATTCTTGAAAACTCCGTTTTTGTGACTGCGTTAACTCTGATAATATCCGAGCTGTTCGTGGCACTTTGCGCCGAGGCGGGACTTGTCTTTAATCTGATTTTTCCGAAAACGGACTGGACAAATGAAACGGCTCCCATCAAGCAGAGCATTTCTTCAACTCTCGGAATGTTTTTCGGCTTGATACTTACGGTCATATTTATCGGCGGTGCCTTTCTGCTCGGAACGATTATTGCGGCAGAGGTTTATCTTGCCGTGCTTGGCGTATTTTTTGCGGTGTCGGCAGCGCTAATCTTCAGATGGCTCTGTGCCGGCGGAGTACAGAGGTTTTCGGATATCGGTTAGGCATATATTACAAATTACGCGGCATAACACTTTCTTTTTTATTAACAAGGAAAGTTTTGGGCTGAAACCGCATTTTCAGCGTTTTTTGATTGACTTGACGGTTTTTATATGGTATACTTTATTCGATTTTTGTGTTTTGGAATATTGTGTAAATATATGTCGGAACACGTATGACAGAAAGGAAATTGAAAATGGCATTTATGTTTGAGCATTTACAGTTTTTTGACTGGAAAATGGTATTAATGTGGATTATCGGAGGAACACTAATCTTTCTTGCAATAAAGAAAGAGATGGAACCCACTCTTCTTCTTCCTATGGGCTTCGGTACCATTATGGTAAATCTTCCTATGTCAGGTGCTGTCAATCAGCTTATTGATAACGTTTTATCGGAGGGACCGCTTAGTACCTTGTACGATATGGGTATTTCCAATGAATTGTTCCCGTTGATATTGTTCATTGGTATCGGCGCGATGATAGACTTCGGCCCGATTTTGTCGAATCCGAAGCTGATGATTTTCGGTGCCGCCGCACAGTTCGGTATATTCTTTACCCTTTGCGTTGCTTCTCTTTTCTTTGAGCCCAAGGATGCCGCCTCAATTGCCATAATCGGTGCCGCTGACGGTCCTACGGCTATTGTTGTTGCTATGAAACTCGCATCCAACTATCTCGGACCCATTATGGTTGCCGCATATTCCTATATGGCTCTTGTTCCGATTATTCAGCCTCCCATTATCAAGCTTCTTACCACAAAGAAGGAACGCCTTATAAGAATGCCTTATCAGCCCAAATCCGTTTCCAAGCTGACTCGTATTCTTTTTCCGATAGTTATTACCGTTATTGCAGGTCTTGTTGCTCCTTCTTCTCTTGCCCTTATCGGATTTTTGATGTTCGGTAACCTTATAAGAGAATGCGGTGTTCTTGATTCTCTTTCCGAAACGGCACAGAAGGTGCTTGCAAACCTTATTACAATTTTCCTCGGTATTACGATTGCTTCACAGATGCAGGCAGAGCAGTTCCTTAAACCGGAAACTCTTCTTATTCTCGGTCTCGGACTTGTTGCTTTTATCTTCGATACTGCAGGCGGTGTTATTTTTGCAAAGATTCTCAACCTCTTCCTCAAGACGAAGATCAATCCTATGATCGGTGCTTCCGGTATTTCCGCATTCCCTATGTCAGGACGTATTGTTCATAAGATGGGACTTCAGGAGGATCCTCAGAATCACCTTCTTATGCAGTCTATAGGTGTTAACGTTTCCGGTCAGATAGCTTCTGTTATTGCCGGCGGTGTAATACTTAATATGTTCCAGTAAGCTTTCAGAACACCCGAAATCGTCACAGAACTCGGGTGTTTTTGATTTTTTTAATGTTTTCTATTCGTTTTTTTTATTGATAAAACTTCAAAAAATTGTTGACATCATCGGTTTATGGGTGTATTATTCAAGCATATCGATTTAAGTATTTAAAGCGATAAAGAAACAAGACTCTAAAAAAGGAGAATGTCTTTATGAAAAACACAATGAAAAAACTCTTAGCAGTAGTTTTAGGTGTTGCTATGATTACCGTATGCTTTGCAGCCTGCGGAGGAAACACGGAAACTACCACATCCGATTCATCAGGCGAAACCGATAAGGTTTATACCGTAGGTATCTGTCAGCTTGTTCAGCACGATGCTCTTGATGCCGCTACCGAAGGCTTTAAGAAGGCTCTTACCGATAAACTCGGTGAAAACGTTAAGTTTGATGAGCAGAATGCTTCTAACGAGGCTACTAACTGCACAACAATCTGCGGAACTTTCGTATCAAATAAGGTAGACCTTATTATGGCAAACGCAACTCCCGCTCTTACTGCTGCCGCTACCGCAACTGCTGATATCCCGATTGTTGCTACCTCCGTTACAGACTTTGCAACTGCTCTTGATATCAAGGATTGGACAGGCACAACAGGTATCAATGTTACGGGTACTGCTGACCTTGCTCCCCTTGACCAGCAGGCTGCTATGATTAAGGAGCTTTGCCCCGATGCAAAAACTGTCGGTATTCTTTACTGCTCAGGTGAACCCAACTCAAAGTATCAGTCTGACGTTATTACAAAAGAGCTCAAGGAGCTTGGCTTTGAGGTAAAGGAATTTACCTTCACCGATTCAAATGATATTTCTTCTGTTACAACAACTGCTGCCGAGAGCTGTGACGTTCTTTTCGCTCCCACCGATAACACCGTTGCAAACAATGCAGAGGCAATTGCTAACGTTATCGAGCCTGCAGGTATTCCTCTTGTAGCAGGTGAATCCGGTATCTGCAAGGGCTGTGGTATCGCAACGCTTTCAATCAGCTATTATGACATCGGCTACAAAGCAGGTGAAATGGCTTACGAAATTCTCGTAAACGATGCTGACCCCGCTACAATGAAGGTTGAATATGCTACAGACCTTACAAAGATGTATATGGCTGACCGTTGCACAGCACTCAATATAACGGTGCCCGACACCTACGAGGCAATTGCAGCCGAATAAACTTAAATTGTAAGCTGAAAAAGCGATGATTTATAATTGTCGCTTTTTCGGCATATTTATGGGAAAGGATGCAGTACTTTTTACGGTGCTGCAAATTTGTAATTTATGTTGAATTTTTTATCTTCGTTGCCTACTCCGATTGCACAGGGTATGATATGGGGTGTAATGGCAATAGGTGTTTACGTTACCTTTAAGGTGCTTGAGCTTTCCGACCTTACCGTAGACGGCTCGTTTGCTACAGGCGGTGCTGTCTTTGTTGTACTCACTACGGGCGGAATGAATATTTATCTTTCAATGCTTATTGCCTTTTGTGCAGGCTGTATAGCAGGCTTCGTTACGGGCATATTCCACACAAAATTCGGTATTCCCGCAATATTATCGGGTATACTCACTCAGCTTGCGTTGTATTCTGTTAATCTGAGAATTATGGGAGGAAAGGCAAATACCGCAATAAGCTGGCGTAATTTTGACCTTCTTGTATCCTCAAGAACCGACGTGATTTATGAGACGATTCTTGTGTGTGCGATATTTGTAGCCGTTCTGATTGCTGTGCTTTATTGGTTCTTCGGAACGGAGCTCGGTCATTCTATCCGCGCAACCGGCTGTAATCCTGCTATGTCAAGGGCAAACGGTATCAATACGAACACCTGTAAGGTTTTAGGACTTGTTCTTTCAAACGGTATTGTCGCTCTTGCAGGTGCGTTGCTTTCTCAGTTCCAGGGCTTTGCCGACGTAAATATGGGCAGAGGTGCCATTGTTATTGGTCTTGCCGCCGTAATTATAGGTGAGGTTGTGTTCAGTAAGATTTTCAGAAATTTTGCGCTGAAGCTTCTCTCCGTTGTTATAGGTGCAATTATCTATTATATCGTTATCACAATAGTTCTGAAGCTCGGTCTCAGAACGGATGACCTCAAGCTCTTCTCCGCATTGGTGGTTGCCTTGTTCCTCGGTATTCCCCATTGGAAGGCAAATGTTCATTTTTCAAAAAAGAATAAGAAGGGAGGAAAGGTAAATGCTTGAAATTAAAAACGTGCACAAAACCTTTAATCCCGGTACGATAAACGAAAAAAAGGCATTAAGCGGAGTAAACCTTACTCTGAATGACGGTGACTTTGTAACTGTTATCGGCGGAAACGGTGCAGGTAAATCTACGCTTCTTAATATGATTACCGGTGTTTATCCCGTTGATACGGGTAATATTATCCTTGACGGAAACGATATAACAAAGCTCCCCGAGCATAAAAGGGCAAGGTTCCTCGGACGAGTTTTCCAGGACCCGATGACGGGCACCTCCGGCGGTATGCAGATTGACGAAAATCTTGCGATTGCCGCAAGAAGAGGCAAGTTCAGAAGCCTTCTTCCCGGAGTTACGAAGAAAGAAAGGGAAGAATTCAAGACCTTGCTTAAAAAGCTTGACCTGGGACTTGAAAACAGACTTTCTTCAAAGGTAGGTCTTCTTTCAGGCGGTCAGAGACAGGCTGTAACCTTGCTTATGGCTTCAATGCAGAATCCTAAGCTTCTGCTTCTTGACGAGCACACAGCGGCGCTTGACCCTCAGACTGCGGCTAAGGTTCTTGCACTTACTGAGGAAATCGTAAACGAATCTAAGATAACGACTCTTATGATTACTCATAATATGAAGGATGCCATAAGACTCGGCAACCGTCTTATTATGATGAACAACGGACGTATTATTTACGATATATCGGGAGACGAGAAGAAGAATCTCAAGGTTTCCGACCTTATGGAGCTTTTTGCAAAGGCAAGCTCGGGCGAGTTTGCAAACGACAGAATGCTTCTCGGATAACAAGAAAACGGTCGCCGTACGCCTGCGGTGACCGTTTTCGTATAGTCCGGCTCCCGAGGAAAGCTCCGCTTTCCGTTCGGAGAGATATGAAATCTTTTTTACGATATCGGAAGAAATTTTCTGTAAAGCAAAAAACGGATTGCAAGAGCGATGCAATCCGTTTCAGATAATACTAATTTCAGATAATGGTCATTTTCTTTATAACAACGGGAACTACGGGTCTGTCTGCGAATGTACGTGTGCAGGCAATTTCATCTACCGCATCTATGCCGTTAACTACCTTGCCGAAGGCCGCATAGCTGCCGTCAAGATGAGGTGCATCCTCATGCATAATGAAAAACTGAGAGCTTGCGGAATTGGGGTCCATAGTTCTTGCCATGGAAATAACGCCCTTTGTATGGCGTAAATCATTCTGAGGGAAGCCGTTGGAGGCAAATTCACCGTAAATCGTTTCCTTTGAACCGCCCGTGCCGTTTCCCGAGGGATCGCCGCCCTGAATCATAAAGCCGCGGATGATTCTGTGAAAGGTGAGTCCGTCATAGAAGCCTTCGGAAACGAGCTTTTCAAAGTTTGCAACCGTTTTCGGTGCCTTCTCCGGATAAAGCTCTACGTCAATTATTGCGCCGTTGTCCATTTCAATTCTTATCATAATAGGTCCTCCTGATTTTATTCCCGAAAATTATATCATAAATGTCTGTCGGATTTCAATATCGCGGTATAATCTTTTTTTTGTTTGGTGAAATATTTTTATCCTCCTTCTCATATAATTAAAATAAAAAATAAAAAGGGGAATAAATATGTCCGAAAATATAAAAAACAAGCCGCACACTCTGATATTAAACGACAGAAATAAGCTTACCGTTTCGGGTGTCACCGAGGTCGGAAATTTTGACGAGGAAAATATTTGCCTTTATACCGATTACGGAGAAATCAGAATTAAGGGCGCCGGGCTTCAGGTTTCGCTTCTCGATACGGCCTCGGGAGACGTAAGCGCGCAGGGAAGGATAGATTCGCTTAATTATTCGGAAAGAACATCAAAGCATATCAGCTTGTGGACGAGGATTCTCAAATGATAGTGGGATATGAACACGCGGTACAGATTTCCGTTTTGTTCAAGGCCGTCGGCTTGGGATATCTTCTCGGTTTTTTGTACGGATTCTTTTCTTTTTTTAATTCTTTGAGCAAAAGCACGGCTGCCGTTTTTATCAGAGATATTCTGTTTTTTGTGCTGAATGCCGCCATTTCATTTTTATTTCTGCTAAAGTACAATGCAGGCGTGATAAGGGGCTATATTATAGCAGGGGAAGTGATAGGCTTCAGTGTGTATCATATATTTCCCGGTGCACTTTTTGAAGGATATATCAGAAAAATTTCAGCGCGGCTTATTCCGGCAATATCAGAAAAAACGGATAGTGTAAAAAAGAGAGCCTTGAAGGATATAAAGAACGGTGCTGCCTGCTTGAAAGCGGCGGTGTCTCAACGAAAATCCGCTGTCGGAAGGCGCGAAAAGAAAAAAGAACACTTAAAAAGCACCGCCAGGAAAAAATCACGGAAATTTTTGAGAAAAAAAGATAAAAAAATCATTAAAAATACTTGATATAAATTTATAAGAAGTATATAATAAATTTGTTAACTTTTAAAATATTTTCTGAAGGTTGGTGTCAACGTGGGCAAATCAAAAAGAGCTTACAGTTATATTTTAGTTCTTCTTATGATTGTGACTTTAGCAGTTTCTGCTGTTATGTATACTTATACTTCAATTGATACAAATAAAAAGAAGATTCAGTACGAGGCTCTTCAGGCTCAGCTTGCACAGAATCTGCAGGAAAACGAGGAGCTTGATTATCTTATTAATAATGCAGATGAAGCAGAGCTTTACGAGCATCTTGCCCGTGAGCGCGGCTATGCATATCCGGATGAAAAGGTTTATTATGATGTAACTCCCGGCAAATAACGTAATTTATCGACGTTTGTACGCGATAAAATAAATCTCTAATTTTTAGGAGGACCTGTCAATTTATGCAGTCACTGGTTGGTGAAATTTATGCAGGTAAGGTTACCGGACTTACTGCATTCGGAGCATTTGTCAAAATGTCAAACGGTGAAAGCGGTATGGTACATATTTCAGAGGTAGCCGCAACCTACGTCAAGGACATTTCGGAGTTTCTTACAGAGGGTCAGGACGTTAACGTTAAAGTTCTCGCAATCAACGAGAAGAACAAGATAAGCTTATCTATCAAGCAAGCTTTACCTCCTGCACCGAAAACAAACGATTCAAATAACAGGAAGAATCAGCAGCCGTCTTATAATCAGAAAAATTCCGGAAAAGGTTATTCACAGTCACCGCCCAAGACCAGCGCACAGCAGCAGTCATCAGGCCCTATGTCCTTTGAGGATATGATGGCTAAATTTAAGCAGGAAAGCGACGAAAAGATGTCTGTTCTCAAGCGTAGCGGAGATTTCAAGACAGGCAACCGTCGCGGATACGGAAACAATAACAGATAAATTTTACCGCTGTGATGTTTTGTCAGCTCAAAACAGACAGCGGTTTTAATTTTTCAGATAATTCAGTAATCGGAGAGAAATATGAGATATATAAGCACGAATGAAATTTCAGAAAAAATATGCGAAGCAGTAATAAATGCAAATATAGTACTGCCCCCAAGCCTTTGTCGGAGAATTGATGAATTTTCGGAAAAGGAAACGGGAGAAACAGCAAAAAGTGTATTCAGAGATATGAAGGAAAACCTCAGAGTTGCTGCCGAAAAAAATATACCTATATGTCAGGATTGCGGTATGGCTGTTATTTTTGCCGAAATCGGACAGGAGGTTATAATTGCAGACGGAGATTTTGAAGCGGCAATAAACAGAGGAGTTGCACAAGGCTATGAAAAAGGCTTTCTCAGAAAATCCGTGGTGGGTGACCCTTTGAAAAGAATCAATACGGGAGACAATACGCCTGCCGTTATTCATACAAAAATCGTACCGGGGGATAAGCTCAGATTTATTGTGGCTCCCAAGGGCTTCGGCAGCGAAAATATGAGTCAGATAAAAATGCTCGTGCCTACGGCAACAAAGCAGGATATAATAGATTTTGTCGTTTCTGTAGTGACTCAGGCAGATGCAAAGCCTTGTCCGCCCGTTGTGGTAGGTGTGGGTATCGGCGGAGATTTTGAATATGCGGCTGTTCTTTCAAAAAAAGCTCTTTGCAGAGACGTTGATACTGTCAACGCGGATGAATTTTATGCCGATATGGAAAAAGAAATTCTCTCCGAGCTCAATGAGACGGGTATAGGTCCGCAGGGCTTTTCGGGGGATTGTACTGCACTTGCTTGTAATATAGAGGTATATCCGACTCACATAGCAGGTCTTCCCGTTGCAGTAAATATAGGCTGTCACGTAACGAGGCACGTTGAAATTGTTATATAAAAAATAGTAACAATTCGACAAAGTTTATAGTTTTATTTTGTTTGATTCAAAAAAAATGTTGAGAATGTATAAAAATGTCTTTACATTCTGCTTTTCAGATGGTATAATACAGATGAAACAAAAGGAAGGGCGGTGTTGGATGAAAACAGTATTTTCTTCGGAATCCGTCCGTTTTTTTGTTATTATTATTCCAAAAGGGGATGTAGTTATGAAAATTACAGTTATCGGCAGAAAGTGTACTCCGAGAGATTCTTTCAAGGAACACGCAGAGAAAAAGCTCAGTAAAATTGATCGCTTCTTCGGAGATTCAGCCACCGCAAAAGTAACTGCAACCGTGGAGAAAACATCTCAGACAGTTGAAATTACGGTAATTAATGAGGGTATGATTTTCAGAGCGCAGGCAAAGGCAGAGAATATGAACGAGGCTCTTGATGATTGCGTAGATCTTCTTATCCGTCAGATCCGTAAAAACAAAACAAAGCTCGAAAAGCGTCTTCGTGCAGGTGCGTTTGACGATTATGCGGGACTTGAGGTTGAAGAGGAGCCGGAGTTTGAGCTTATCAGAACAAAAACTATTCCCATCAAGCCGCAGTCTGTTGATGAAGCAATCCTGCAGATGAATCTGCTCGGACATCAGTTTTATATGTTCAGAAATGCAACGAATAATACCGTAGCGGTGGTTTATAAGAGAGAAGACGGCGGCTACGGACTTATTGAAGCGGAGTCAGACGATTAAAATTTATACGGTTGTTAAAAATTTTCCCGTAAACACTTGACAAAACAACTGTATTGAGATAAAATACCCACAACAGCAATGGGGCTGCAGTTCTTTCTGCATCCCCATTTATTTTTTTGAAGTGAGGTAACACAATGGCAAAGGTCAGTGAATATTTCGGCTCTAACGTTTTTAACGATAACGTGATGAAGGAAAAGCTTCCACACGAAACGTATAAGCTTCTTCAGCGTACGATAAAGCTCGGTAAGCATCTTGAGCTCGGACTTGCAAACGTAGTAGCAAACGCTATGAAGGACTGGGCAATTGAAAAGGGTGCAACTCACTATACTCATTGGTTCCAGCCGATGACGGGCATCACGGCAGAAAAGCACGACAGTTTTATTTCTCCCGTAGACGGCAATAAGGTCATTATGGAGTTTTCGGGAAAAGAGCTTATTCAGGGTGAGCCCGATGCTTCATCATTCCCCTCGGGCGGACTCAGAGCAACCTTTGAGGCAAGAGGCTATACGGCGTGGGACGCTACCTCTTATGCTTTCATAAAGGACGGTGTGCTTTGTATTCCCACAGCCTTTTGCTCATACGGCGGACACGCTCTTGATGCAAAGACTCCGCTTCTTCGTTCAATGGAGGCTATCAACAGACAGGCTATGAGAGTGATAAAGCTCTTCGGTCACGAGGATGTAACGAGAATTAACACCACGGTTGGTGCGGAGCAGGAATATTTCCTTGTCGATAAGGATGTTTTTGAGAAAAGAAAGGACCTTGTATTTACGGGCAGAACACTTTTCGGTGCAAAGCCGCCCAAGGGACAGGAGCTTGACGACCACTATTTCGGTGCCATAAAGCCCAGAATCAAGAGCTTTATGACAGAGCTTGACGAGGAACTCTGGAAGCTGGGAATACTTGCAAAAACCGAGCATAATGAAGCGGCTCCCGCACAGCACGAGCTTGCTCCCGTATTTACTACCACAAATATTGCCGCCGATCATAATCAGCTGACAATGGAGCTTATGCAGAAGATTGCCCGCCGTCACAATATGGTATGCATTCTTCACGAAAAGCCCTTTGCGGGAGTTAACGGAAGCGGAAAGCATAATAACTGGTCAATTTCTACGGATACGGGCATTAACCTTCTTAACCCCGGTGATACACCTGCAGAGAATGCGCAGTTCCTTCTCTTCCTTTGTGCTGTTATAAAAGCAGTTGACGACTATCAGGACCTTCTCAGAGTTTCCGTTGCCGCCGCAGGAAACGATCACCGTCTCGGTGCAAACGAAGCACCTCCCGCCGTTGTTTCAATGTTCCTCGGTGCGGAGCTTACTGAAATTCTTGAATCAATAGAAGCCGAAAAGCCCTACGGAACCAAGGAAAAAGAGCTTCTCAGAATCGGCGTGCATACTCTTCCCAAATTCCCCAAGGATACCACGGACAGAAACAGAACCTCTCCCTTTGCCTTTACGGGTAATAAGTTCGAGTTCAGAATGCTCGGCTCATCAAATACTATTTCAAGTGCAAACGTAATGCTCAATACCGCAGTAGCAGAGGTATTAAGACAGTTTGCAGACGTGCTTGAGGGTGCTGATAATTTTGAAGCCGCTCTTCACGAGCTTATAAAGAAAACCGTTTCTGCTCATAAGAGGATTATATTCAACGGTAACGGTTATGACGATGCGTGGATTTATGAGGCAGAAAAGAGAGGTCTTCTCAATATGAGAACGACTCCCGATGCTCTTCCCAGCCTTCTTGCCGAGAAGAATGTTGCACTTTTCACCGCTCATAAGGTTTATTCCGTTGAGGAGCTGAAGGCTCGTTATGAGATTCTTTCCGAGAATTATTGCAAGGTCATCAATATCGAGGCTCTCACAATGCTTGATATGGTGAATAAGGATATTTTACCCGCTGTCAGCAGATATACCCGTGAGCTTGCAGACACGGCGCTTGCAAAGAAGCAGCTGTGCGCAGATATTAGCTGTGATTATGAAAACGAGCTTGTCAGAGAGCTTTCTTCTCTTATTTCTGCCGTATATGCAAAGAAGAAGGAGCTTGAGGGCTATATGATAGAGGCAATTGAATGCTCCGATAATACACAGCTTGCAATATTCAGCAAGGATAAGCTTCTTTCCTGTATGACAGAGCTGAGAATACTTGTAGATGAAATTGAAACAAAGACGGACTCAGCCTGCTGGCCCTATCCCTCTTACGGAGAAATCCTCTTCAGCGTCAAATAATTTTTTTAAGATGTCGGTTTTTTGCCGGCATCTTTTTTTGGACTCTTCACGGAAACTTGGGGGATATATCAGAAAAGTTCTATTAATAGTGCTTCGCACTTTAAGAACCCCCGGCGAGGGTTCTTAAAAATCTCCTGCGCTTTAAGAAGGAAAAAGGATTTCGCACTCTGCGGAGTGCGACAAGAGGCTCAGCCTCTTGACACCGTGAGCTTTTGAAAAAGCTCAACCAAAACTTTTAATAGGCACTCCCGTGCCCACTTC
>JAZNFG010000089.1:0-11175 GCA_045589015.1 Acutalibacteraceae bacterium | reverse complement strand
CAGTTTGCGGGCGGTGGAACCACTCTTGTTGAAGCTAAACTCCTTAACAGAAATATAATCGGTGTAGATGTGAATGATGTTGCACTCGCTCGTTGTAAAGAAAAAACAGATTTTGAGCACGAAGGTGCAAACGGCAAGATTTATTTGCATAAAGGAGATGCCCGAAATCTTGACTTTATTCCGGATGGAAGTATTGATTTGATATGTACTCATCCGCCTTATGCCGATATTATTCAGTATAGCGAGGATATCCCTGAGGATTTGTCTTTATTAAAGGTTAAAGATTTTCTCGAAGAAATGAAAAAAGTAGCTGACGAGAGCTACCGTGTTCTGAAGGATGACAAATTCTGTGCTGTTCTTATGGGTGATACCCGTCAGAAAGGACATATGATTCCTATGTCTTTTGAGGTTATGCGAATCTTTGAAGATGCAGGATTTAAGTTAAAGGAACTCATAATCAAAGAGCAACATAACTGCAAGGCTACAGGATATTGGAAAACAAATAGTGTGAAATATAATTTCTTGCTTATAGCACACGAGTATTTGTTTGTGTTCAGAAAATGAAAGTGTTACTGATGTAAAGGATATAGTGTTTTACTCGGTCTGTGCTTTTTTACATCTATTTATTTTATAAAAACTTAATAAACCTAATCTTGCAAAAACTGAATACCGGCTGTATAATTTTACCGTATTATTAAGCTCGGGAGAATTTATATGATAAAATCCTTTATTAAAGATATCTTTGTAATAAAAAAAGCCGAGAGGCGTGCGCTGACCAAGGAGGACAGGCTTCGTGCGGTGAAGTATTACTGCTTAGCCTTTGCTGTTCCCTTTATCACGGTGATCATCTGTGCCTGGTTCAGAGAGCTTGCACCCTTCGGTGAATATACTCTGATGGCTATTGATGCGTGGGGACAGTATTTCCCGATGCTCCGTGAAATGAAGCGTGCCTTCAGAAGCCTTGATTTCGGCTATTCCTTTACGGGGGCTTTGGGCTTTGACCTTACGGCGCAGAGTGCTTACTACACCAACAGTCCGCTGTGGTATATTCTCTTCCTTCTGCCCGGTGAGCTTACTCCCTCGCAGGTGGATATGATGGTATTTATCCGCTTCGGTCTTGCGGGACTTGCCTTTTCTTATTATCTTTCCGCCCATTACGGAAGGAAAAGCACCCCGATGATATTCTTCGGAATGGCTTACGCTCTTTCGGGATATACCCTTGCGTTTATCAACCAGTTTATGTGGATGGATGCTGTAGTGCTTCTGCCTTTGGTGCTTCTCGGTATTGAAAGGCTTTATAAGGGAGAGGGCGGCTTCTTCCTTTACACGGCATCGCTGTTTCTGACTATTTATTCAAACTTCTATATCGCCTACGCCGTGTGCATTTTCGCCGTGCTGTGGTTTTTCCTGCAAAGCCTCTGTGATTTCAGAGGTATCCGTCAATGGTTCGTGAGTGCCTTCCGCTTCGGAATATGCTCTCTTGCCGCAGGAATTTTGAACCTCGGTGTGCTGATTCCCCTGCTGACGGCAATAGGAAACACTCTTGCATCACAAAAGGGCTTCGGCACGGAGCTGAAATTCTATCATTCATGGGGTGAGATGCTTGAAATGCTCCTGCCTCTGAGAAAATCCTCTCTTGCCTACGAGGCTCCCAACATCTATTTCGGACTTTTTCCCGCTCTTCTTCTTATTCCCGCCCTTATTTCCAAAATTTCTCTTAAAAAGAAGCTGGGCTACGGTGCACTCATACTGTTTATGTTCGTGTCCTTCAATCAGAATCTGCTTGATTATATCTGGCACGGCTTCCATTTCCCCAATCAGCTCCCCGGCAGACAAAGCTTCCTGTTTGTGTTCGTCTGCCTTTGTGCCGCGTGGGCAGGCTTCGAGGCAATTTCGAGCAGTCAGAGGCTGAAGCCGAATATGAAGAAGACCGTCACCGTGTTCCTTTGCGCTCTTATCTGCTTTGAGCTTGGTGCAAATACTCTCGTGAAGTTTGCCTCCGATACCAGAACCGTGGGTATGGGCTCGGTGCTGAGAAACGACGAGGCGTTAGAGGTAGTCAGAGAAAATTACTCCTGCGATACCGACGAAAACGAGTTCTGGAGAACGGAGCTTGCCGCCCACCGCTATAACGGCGGTCAGCTTTACGGCTATAACGGCATATCCCACTATTCCTCAACGATGTCGGCAGACTGCTATAGCTTCTTTACGAGGCTCGGAATGACGGTGTATGCAAAGAACGTAAGCTTTGAATATACACCCAACCCCGTATTAAACTCCCTCTTCGGTATAAGATATATCATATCCGATTCCATAGTGCCCGACGAGGTATCAGAGAACGTGGGTACTGCTCTTAATATGTACGTTCACGAAAATACCGCGCTTCTGCCCCTTTTCTACGTTGCCGAGGAGCAGGTGCTGGACGTTGATATGAGTCTTTCGGGTCACGCTCTGACAAACGACCTGTTCAAAAGAATTGCAGGCTGTGACGACGTAATCTCAGGAAACGGTGTATTCGAGGACAGACGTGCAGAGGGGTACGTGCTTAACACCGAGGAATTTCTGAAGGGTATAGACACCATTCTTGAAAGTGAATGTGAAATTACCGATTTCAGCACGAAAAGGATTGAAGGCACCGTAAACAGCACGAAGGACGGAGTTCTTGTAATCTCCCTTCCTGCCGCCGACGTTGAAATTGAAATTGACGGTGAAAGGGTCGAAACGCTTACCATAGCAGGATATATGGCAGGCGCACTTATCGGAGAAGGAACACACACCGTTACCATAAAGCTGTAAAGGGCGTACGGCGACCGTTTACTTGCATCGGATATCCCGGAAATATAATTTATTTTCCCGAACACTTGAAATTTCAGGTGCTCGGGAATATTATATAGTTATAAAATAAAAAGGGTGGGATTGATATGACAAAGGAAAAATACTTTGGTTCGGCTTCGTGGGTCGAATTTCCCGAGAGCTTTGCATCCGTTCTTGCAAGAAAGGATTTCAAGGTAAGAAACGTTGTGAAGGCTGAGCTTTCCGTTATCGGACTTGGCTTCTTTGAGGGATATATCAACGGAAGGCTGATTTCAGAGGACAGATTTCTTCCTCTGAACACGGAATTTCATAAAAGAACCCTTATGCGTGAATACGGAGTATGGCCCGAGGAGCTTGCCTACAGAATATACGTAACTCAGTATGACGTTACCGCCCTTATAAACGAGGGCAGAAACTGTATCTGCTTTATGCTCGGTGACGGCTGGTATGCAGGCTGCCATCACGAAAAATTCGGCACTAAAAAGCTTATTTTCTCCTTGGTGCTGACCCACTCGGACGGCAGAATAACGAGAGTGGATTCAGACTCGGACGTGGTCTGCAGAGAAGGCTTTATAAAGAAGTACGAAATGACAGAGGGAGAGCTGCAGGACTTTACCGATTATGACGATAACTGGCTTGTTACCGCGGCGGACTGCTCCTTATGGGAGAGGGCTGTTCCCTGTCAGTTCCCCGAAACACGCTATATGACAAGCGACTGTCCCCCCGACAGAGTCACGGACGTCTTATATCCCGCGGTTATAAGGACGGACGGGGAATATAAGGTCTATGATATCGGAATGAATACCTCGGGAAATCTCGTGATACTCCTGCCTGCACAAAAGGGCAGAGCCGTCAGAATCTCCTGCAGTGAGGAAAAGACCGCGGAAAATGACCTTGAGCCTACTAAGAATATGGGGCAGGAGGCAGTATTCATCTGCGGTGCCTACGAAAGAGAGGTGTGTCAGAAATTCACCTGGCACGCTTCAAGATTTTTCAGAGTGCCTGCCGATATAAAGGTTATCCGCTTTGACGTGATACATACCGACGTGCGTGTAAGCTCCGATTTTAGCTCCGATAACGAGGTGCTGAGCTGGCTTTACGGTGCGTTTATCAACACCCAGCTTTCAAATATGCATACGGGTATTCCCTCGGACTGTCCCCATCTTGAAAGAAGAGGCTATACGGGAGACGGACAGCTTGCCTGTGATTCGGTTATGACCACCGTTGACGCAAGGAGGTTCTACGATAAGTGGATAGAGGATATTTCCGACTGTCAGGACAGAATTTCGGGGCACGTGCAGAATACTGCACCCTACGTGCGCTCAGGCGGAGGCCCCGGCGGCTGGGGCGGTGCAATAGTCCACGTTCCCTTCACCTACTACAAGCACTACGGCGATCCCTCCTTTATGATAAAGCTTTATCCTCAGATGAAGGAATACTTCCGATTTCTTGACGCGCATTCAAGAGGAAATCTCGTATCGTCGGACGTGCCGCTTGAATGGTGTCTCGGTGACTGGTGCACCCCCGTCAAGATAAAGATTCCTCCGCGCTTTGTAAATACGTATTTCTATATCAAATATATCGACGAGATACTCACCTGCAAGGATGTGCTGAAGCTTTCCCGTGACGAGATAATGGGCTATAAGGAAAAGAGAAGGACTCTTGCCGAGGCTGTTATAAAAACCTACTATAACCCCGAAACGGGAGACTTTGCTCGCAATATTCAGGGCGCAAACGCCTTTGCGGTTGATTTGGGTTTGGGCACGAAAAGGACCTTTAAGAATATGCTTGCAGTATATGATGAAAAGCATCTTTATTACAATACGGGTATTTTCGGAACGGATATTCTCACCCGCGTGCTTTTCGAGAACGGAAGGGGCGAGCTTGCCGTAAGGCTTCTTGCCGGTGAGGGTAAATATTCCTTCGGAAATCTCAAAAAGCAGGATGCCACCACCCTGTGGGAATACTGGACGGGCAGACGCTCACATTCCCATCCTATGTTCGGTGCCGTCGTTGCCTACCTTTTCAGATATATTCTCGGTATCAATCAGCAAAAGGACAGCTACGGCTATGAAAAAATACTTATTGCCCCCTGCGATATTAAAATGAACGGCAGCTTCCGCGGCAGAATAACCGTGCCTGCAGGTGAAATCAGCGTTTGTGCCGTATACTCCGACAGCCGTGCGCAGTTTGATATAGTGCTTCCGACTGAGGGTATTTTCAGATACAGGAATAACGAACTTGTGCTGACCGCAGGTAAAAACGAGATAGTAATAGAGGACTGAGCTATGCAGAGAATTGAGGATATCGATAAAAATTTCAGCGCAGAGAATCCGCAGTTTGACGGAATGACTGCCTACGATATTACGAGGCCGCCCTTTTCTCTTCACGGAGTAATGCTCTGCGACAAGGGCTACTGCCGTATGAGCGAATCTGCGGCGGCACGTGTCAGCCAAAGCGTGATGACTCTTAATTATCACACCTCGGGCGGCAGACTCCGCTTTAAGACGAATTCAAGACGTATTATACTTTCGGTTGACCTCGGTGAGCTGTGCCACATGAGCCACATGCCGCTTTCGGGCTCCTCCTCCTTTGACCTTTATGCCAACGGCAACTACGTCAGCGTTTTCAGAGCATCGGGCATAGAGGAGTACCGCAAGCCGTGGGCATCCGTTATGAATCTTCCCGAGGGGGAAAACGAAATACTTATAAGCTTCCCCCTTTACAATAACGTAAAGAGCGTTTACGTTTATCTTGAATCGGGCGCATCAGTCAGCGCACCTGCCCCCTATGAGGATAAGCTTCCCATAGTTTTTTACGGCTCGTCAATCACCCACGGCGGCTGTGCCTCGCATCCGGGCAACGCATACCCCAATATGGTTTCAAGGGCGCTTAACCGCGACTTTATAAATCTCGGCTTTTCGGGCAGCTGTATAGCGGAATACGAGATGTGCGAATATATAGGAGGTCTGCCTATGAGCCTTTTCGTTTACGATTACGATTACAATGCACCGACTCCCGAATTTCTTGAGGGCACCCACGAAAGATTTTTCAAGCAGCTCAGAGCCCTTAATCCCACGGTTCCCGTGCTGATGCTGAGTGCCGCGGATAATTCCTTCGGTGAGGAGACAATGAGCCGCCGCCGTGAGATAATAAGAGCCACCTATAATAACGCCCTTGCCGCAGGAGATAAAAACGTATATTTCATTGACGGCAGAGAGTTTTATCGGGACTACGGACTGAGCCTTTGTACCGTAGACAGCGTACACCCCAACGACCTCGGATTCTTCGGATTCCATAGGGTAATATCACAGTTTATAAAGGAGAATAATTTATAATGAAGCCTTGTTTTATTGCGCACAGAGGATACAGCGGAAAATATCAGCAGAATACCGAGGAGGCATTCTTAAAGGCCGTGGAGCACGGCTCCGGCGGTATTGAAACGGACGTGAGAATCACCAAGGACGGTGTCCTTGTTGTGAATCACGACGATACGGTAAAATATGCAGACGGCACGGAGATGGCTGTTGCCGATTATACCTATGAGGAGCTTTCCGAAAAGCCCCTTCTTAACAGATTTACGGACACCGAGCTTCATATATGCACCTTCCGCCGTTACCTTGAAATATGCCGCGACGGAAATATGGTCTGCTTTATTGAGTTCAAGGGACATTTCCCCGACGAGAAGATTCACGAGGCATTCTCTCTTGCCGCTCAGGTCTATGACCTTAAAATGTGCTCCCTGCAGTCGTTTGACCTTGATAATCTCATCCGCGCTCACGAGGCATTCCCGGAGCTTCAGATAATGCTTACCTGCGGTGAGCCGAATGAAGACGTCTATAAGTGCCTTGAGCTGGGCTTTGATATCGATATGGCACATTCGGGTATATATAAGTCTCTCGTTGACCGCTTCCACGCAAAGGGACTGCGCGTGGGTCTGTGGACGGCAAACCTTCCCCACGAATTAGAGCTTTGCAGGCTTATGTGCGTTGATTACATAGAATCCGACGTTTATTCGGACTTTATCTCGGAGTAATGGACGTAAGGCTTTTACTGTATTGGCTTTTTATACTGACGGGTGCCGCCGCAAGCGGTATTTCGGGGTATATTACGGGCAGAAAAAAAGGACTGCCGCCGTCGGCTGTCCGAATCGTTATTATATCCGCCCTGCTTTTCGGAGTTTTCGGAGCGTTTATGATGGGTCAGCTGCAGAATTTTATAATGTTGCTGACGGGACTTCCCTTTAATGAAAGCCGTATGAGAATCTTCGGAGGTCTTCTTTTTACTCCGCTTTTTATGCTTTTCGTCGTGAAATATATTGCAGGGGATTTTGCACTTGTGTCGGACGTTATCGCCCCCGGTGCATATCTGATTCTCGGCTTTTCCAAAATAGGCTGTGCGGTATACGGCTGCTGCTACGGCATACCGTGGGAATACGGTGTCCCCTCGCGGTTTGAAAATCACCTGTGCTTTCCCGTACAGCTTCTTGAGAGCGTGCTGTGCTTTCTGCTCTACGGGCTTATGCTGTATCTTGTGCTGAGAGGACGGCTGAAAAAGGGCACGGCATACGGAGTAACGCTGATTCTTTACGGCACGGTAAGATTTTTCGTTGAATTTCTGCGTTATTACCCCGAGGCGGAAAAGGGTCTCTTTTTCGGTATGAGCTTCTGGCAGGCGGTAAGCATCGCGGCAGTTATTACAGGCGCGCTGATGACGGCATTACCCATAAGAGCAAGAAGGTGCTGATTTTTTTGTATAAAAGGAAGTCAGGGAGAACACGTCCTTACGGAGTGTGTCTCCCTGATATTGTTTTTTTGTTGATTGTTATGTCTGAACCTGAAAAAAATGTAATTTAATGATGTTTTATCGGTATACAGGTAAAAACTATTGACTTTATTAAGGTTTTTCGATATGATTTGGATGACGGAGGTGGTCATAATGATTTTAAGACCTGATTATATTAATGCAATTACTCCTTTTATTGACGTGCCGCTTGTGAAGATTCTTGCAGGTGTCCGTCGGTGCGGTAAATCCACGATTTTTGAAATGCTGACCCGTGAGCTGAGAGAAAGGGGCATAAGCGATAATAATATTATTGAAAGAAAATATAACCATCCCGATTATGATGATTTCACGGCAAAAATGATGTATGCCGATTTGAAGGATGCCGTAAAGGAAAAGGGACGGTGTTATCTGTTTCTTGACGAGCTTCAGGAAATAAGCGGCTGGGAAAAGGCGGTAAATTCTCTTCTTGAGAGCTTTGACGTTGATATATACGTTACGGGCTCAAACTCAAAGCTGATGTCGGGGGAAATATCAACGTATCTGACAGGAAGGTACGTGCTGATTCCCGTTTATACTCTTTCCTTTAAGGAATATCTGACCTTTAAGGGCAAGGACACCGCAAGTGCAAGGGAGGATTTTGACGAATACGTGCGCTTCGGCGGCTTTCCCATTGTGGGCATCAGCAATTTTGATATGAAATCGGCATATCAGGTCGTTGAGGGAATTTATGCATCCGTGATAACGAGAGATATTTCAAAAAGGCATAAGATAAGGAACAAGGAGCTGTTTGACAGAGTAGTAAGGTATATTGTTGAAAACGTGGGACAGACCTTCTCTGCCTCGTCGATAGTAAAATTTCTGAAAAATGAAGGCAGAAGCCTTTCCGTTGAAACGATATATAATTATCTGAAATGGCTCAGCGAGGCATTCATTATCTATCCCTGCAAAAGATACGATATGCAGGGGAAGGCGATTCTGAAAACACAGGAAAAGTATTACCTTTCCGATATTTCAATAATGTATAGCCTGCAGGGCTTTGATACAAAAAAGCTGTCGGCTGTTTTTGAAAATATCGTTTTTCTTGAAATGAAGCGCAGAGGCTATGAGGTTAGTGTAGGAAAAAACGGCACAAAGGAGATAGATTTTATCGGTATTCGCAGGGATGAAAGGATATACGTGCAGGTATGCGTGGAGCTGCCGGGCGAATCAAAACGGGAAACCGATAATCTTATGGAAATCAGAAACCACTATCACAAGTACGTCGTTTGCAGAGACGCACTTGCCGCGGGCAACGATAACGGAATTGAAATTATGCATATTGCCGATTTTCTGTTAAGGGAGAGCTGGTGAAAATAACGGGGCTTATAAATACGTGCTTCTGAAGGTGCCGGGGAGAGCGAAGATAACAAAGCAGGTATGAAGAATGAATACTGCGGTGATAATATATGCCGCGGGGGAGCGTATGAGCCTCTCGGCATACACGCGCACGGTCTCGTTTCTGCCCGTAAGGGCACACAAGCCGAGAACAAGCACCAACGGAGCAATGCTTGCCGAAAGCGTATACAATGCCGTGGGGAAGGCAGCCGTGAAAATCCCCGAAAGCAACGGAAAAAGAGGAAGGAGTGCCGCAGGAAGAAGGCGGTATTCCTTTTTCATTATAATAAGCACCGCAAGAAGTGCGGTAAGAAGAAGCACGGGGATATACTTTGCCGAAAATCCCGAATAAGAGAAATTGGCTTTTATTATTCCCCATACTGCGGCGGCAAGAGTAAAAATGCCGTGAAGAGCAAGGGATATTTTCCGTTCCCTCTTGTTTTTTTCGGGCGAGAGGTATGCTGCGGCGGCAATAAAGGGCGCGAAGGTGATGCCGAAGAGGGGAAAAACGAGAGTGCCTGCGACAGCCCCCGCAAGTCCCGTGAGGGAATGTCCCGTCAGGAATATAAGTGCCGAGGAAGCAAAAAAGATAAGAAACGCTATGGCGGCGGTGTGGGTATCGGCAGTCATTACCGACGCCTCGGGTGCATCCGCTCTCATCATTCCCAATGCCGTAAGGAGCATAAGCGGAATCAGATGTATCTGCATTGTCGGGGAGCCCGATTTTTTTATAAACGGGAGCAAAAGAGCCGTAACGGCGGCGTATTCGCCAAGAAGAATCAGCGGATATGAGTCGGTATAAAGAAGTGTTGCCTGTCCGTCCGAATTGTTGAAGGCGGAAACGAGCCTCAGAGTAAATGCCGCCGCGGCTGTAATTACCGTTACGGTAAAAAACAGCAGCCGTGAATCGGCATTTTTCCTTTTATTTTTCATTTTATCACCACACAAACACTAAGCTTAAATAGAACATCAGGGCACAGATAACCGCTCCCTTGAAGCGTTCAATATGCCCGAAAAGCTCTTCGAGGCTGTCCGATACGGGCTTTTTGTTTTCCTTTATAAGAAGTGCCGTAAGGAAAAGCTGTGAAATTATCATAAGCGACAGCCATCTTGACGTGTCCGAGGACGTAAAGCAGGCAAACAGCTGAACCAAGGGAGTTATAAGGCAGAGAAGATACGTAAAGCTCTCACCCTTGTCCTCTGCCTTCTTCATAGATTTCTTCCATAATACGGCAAAGAAGGCGGCAAGGGGAGCGCAGAGAACAAGGTCTGCAACCATTCCCTTTATACTGCCGTCAATGAAGGCAAAGGCAAAGTAGCCGTAGAAGGCTCTTGTTAAGTCCGAAGCGTTCCTCGTCCATTCGGGAATCCCGTATTTTCCTATGTAATAGTCGTAGTTTATCTCGTCGTAGGGGCGGAATGCCTCTCCGCAGTAGACCTCAAACTGCGTTATCTTGTCTCCCGCTTTATTTAATATATACTGCGTGAATTCGTCAAAGGAAATGACGTTGAAGGTACGGCTGGTGGTGAAGAAGTATATTGTTGAGGACACGCTGACGATAATCATAACAGCCGTGAGCGCGTAATAAAAGCGGCTTTTTTCCTTTAATACAAGACTCAGGAACATAATATATATTACGGGCATAAATGCAAGCACGAAGGTGTAGTGCGCCCAACCGCCGAGAATGATGAAAAGGGGGATGAGCAGGGCGGCTTTTTTATTGCCGGTGCCGCTGAGAAGGCAAAGCACGGCGGCAAGCACCCAGTAAATATCAAGAAGCTCAAACAGATTAACGAAGGTCATAAAGCCGTAGGGGAGAACGGCAACGACAAGGCTTATAACGAAAAGCCTTTTTGCGCTTTGCTCCTTCGCCGCACGTATGCATCTGCCGAGAAATACCGCAACCAGCCAAAACGTCAGAAGGGTAACGACGGTATGCGTTACCGCCGTTTCTGCCTTGGTGGGATTGCCGTAAAGCAGACCGTTTATGGTTCCGACAAGAGTTCTGCTTATGAAGCCTGCCCTTACGTCAACCAGATGCATAGGGTATATTCCGTCCGACATAAGGGTTTCCTTTGTAAAAAACAGCAGGAAGTTCACCGAAAGAGCCGCAAACAGCGACAGCTCGTATTTTGCTTCGCTCAAAAATATTTTTATCTTATTCATCCTTGATTCCCGTTACCTTAATCAATAATCCGTCG
>JAZNFG010000088.1:0-2177 GCA_045589015.1 Acutalibacteraceae bacterium | reverse complement strand
CAATTCCGGTTACCTGTGCCTTATAAAATATAAGGATAATCAGACGTATACCGTACGTTACTTGAGCGAATCGGATGCCCCCGATTACGTACGCAATTACAGCTATCAGATGCAATCCAACAACTTGTACTATTGGTAAAAATAATTATAAATAACCAAGGGGTTGTAAAAAAAGCGAAGACCGCATAAAACAATACAAAGCAAGAGGGTTCGGCAGTTTATACTTGCCGGGCCCTCTTAAAATACACAAAATGCAAAAATTCTTAATTATTTACGTTTTATGCTACAAGCTCTCGCTCGCCGCTCGACGCACCTTCCGTACGCCTTCGGGCAAACAAAATCAAGCCTTGCGTCTTGATTTTGCTCGGCTTGTCCGTAGGGATATTAATAGTCCTGTGGGCATAATTCTGTCACACAGCTGATAAATAAAGCCTATTTGCAAATTTCTATTTACCATTTTTGAAATTTTATTGAAAATGGTAAGAGCGCGTGGTATAATACTGCATAAGAGGTGGTAAGCTATGAAAATTATAGCTCGAAATCATTATTTAGAAAAACTTATCAACGTAATAGGTACTCCGGATATTAAGGTCATTACAGGTGTTCGCCGCAGCGGAAAGTCCAAGCTGCTGGAAGCGTTCAAAAATTATATCGAAAAGAATGTACCCGACCACAATATTATTCAGATCAACTTCAATTTGCCGGAGTTTGACCATCTTCTTGAGTACAGACCCTTGTACGACTACATCAATTCGCAGTATGTAGCGGGCAAAGAAAATTTTGTTTTGATTGATGAAGTCCAGATGTGTACCGACTTTGAGAAAGCAATCAACGGTCTGCACGCATCCGAAAGGTTTGATATTTATATCACCGGCTCAAATGCTTTCCTTTTGAGCTCTGACCTTGCTACGCTGTTTACAGGGAGAACATTTGAAATCAAGGTATTCCCGTTCTCGTTCAGCGAATATATGCAGTATTTTGGTTACAGCGACAAGTATGCCGCCGTTGATAAGTATATGATTGAGGGTGGTATGGCCGGTTCCTATCTGTATAAAGATCAAGAATCCAAGTATGATTATATTGCCGACGTTTTCAACACCTTGATCGTCCGTGATATTCGCAAAAAATACAAAATCCGTAATATGCAGTTGATGGACAGACTTGTGGATTTTCTTATGGACAATATCTCCAATCTGACCTCTGCACGGAATATCACAAACACCTTCAGCGGCTTAAAGGAAAAAGTCAACCATGTTACCGTCAGCTCTTATATTCAGTATTTGTGCAATGCTTTTGCCTTTTATAAAGTCCGCAGATACGACATTATGGGCAAAAGGTATCTTTCAAGCAACGACAAGTATTATCTTAGCGACCATACCTTCCGCTATGCCAAGCTCGGCACAAAGAATATGGACTACGGCAGAATCCTTGAAAATGTGGTTGCGATAGAGCTGCTCCGCAGAGGATATGAGGTCTATGTCGGTGTGCTTTACAAGAAAGAAATCGACTTTGTTGCCATCAAGCGCAACGAGAAGATTTATATACAGGTTTCTGACAACATCAGCGACCACAAGACATTTGAGCGTGAGGTTTCGCCCCTGCTTCAAATTAAGGATGCTTATCCCAAAATGGTTGTTGCCCGTACTCGGCACGATGAGTATCAGTATGAGGGCGTAAGGATTGTTGATATTGCGGATTGGCTGCTTAATTGATTTACAATAACAGAAAAATATCAAAATTGGTAAACAGATAACTGCGAGCAACGAATGAGAGATATGGATTATTTAGATAATGCAACATCAAAAAAAATCCGTCGATTCAGAGGAAGCGCGCAACATCTTTGAAAATGTATATGAAGAATATAATACCTTAGCCTGCCTTTTTGTCATACAATTTTCGTATAGTCCATCTCCGAGGAAAGCCCCGCTTTCCGTTCGGAGGGCCATATAATCCTTTTGCGATATCGGAAGGAATTTCCTATAAAGCAAAAAACACACCTATCCCGGATTTACTTTCCTCGTTAGGTGTGTTTTATTTTTTGACTCTTCACGGAAACTTGGGGGATATCTCAGAAAAGTTCTATTAATAGTGCTTCGCACTTTAAGGTTGACGACCCCGTCCCCCTTTGTCACTTCGTGACATTTTTTCTC
This sequence comes from Acutalibacteraceae bacterium, assembly GCA_045589015.1. Taxonomy (GTDB): domain Bacteria; phylum Bacillota; class Clostridia; order Oscillospirales; family Acutalibacteraceae; genus RUG806. The sequence goes on along the minus strand of JAZNFG010000088.1, from coordinate 27 downwards.
CGAAAACGGGCACCCTTTTGTCTGCTT
>JAZNFG010000087.1:0-23218 GCA_045589015.1 Acutalibacteraceae bacterium | reverse complement strand
TCTGTTTATGATTTTCGGCACCCGATAGCCGTACGAGGGTACTGCGAGGGTGCCGAAAATTAAGCGTATGGTATTTACGACGGGGCAATTATAAAGAAACAAGGGCAAGTGCCGAGGTGGCACCTGCCCTATTAATTATTTACGCGTTAAACAGGCCGCTTTGTGCCTGCTTACGCAAACAGGCTGCTTTGTGCCTTCTTACGCCCGAAGCTTACGCTGAAGGAATTTTACCGCCAGATCGATATCCTTTGCGGGGTCGTCACCGACCTCTCTTTCTATGGTAAGGAAGCCCTTATAACCGATATCATCAAGAGCGGCAAGATACTTATCCCACGGCACGCTGCCCTCTCCGAGGGGCACCTCTTCAAAGGAAGGAGCCGTAACGAGAGCATCGTCGTGTTTAATGCCGTAGATAAATTCGGGGTCCTTGAAGTAGTGCATTACACCGTCCTTTGCGTGGGTATGCACGATATAATCGCGGAGATTATATACGGCACCTGCAGGGTCGTCACCCGTTACCATAACGAGGTTTGCGGGGTCAAGGTTAACGCCTACACCCGTTGAGCCGAGAGTATCAAGGAAGCTCTTAAGCACAAGAGAGGTCTCGGGGCCCGTTTCAACGGCAAAATGAGCGTTTATTGAGTCTGCATAGCGGGCAAGCTCACCGCAGGCATCCTGCATAATCTTAAAACGGGGATGCTCGGGATTTTCGGGAACGACACCGATATGAGTGGTAACTATATCAGTTTCAAGGTCCTTTGCAAGGTCAAGTATTCTCTTTGACTTTTCGATAAGCTCGGGATTCATTTCGGGGCGGTAGAAGCCGCAGCCGAGGTCTCCGCAGAGAGCGGAAATAACAAGTCCATTATCCTTTACGAGCTTTAGAAATTCACGTCTTTTTTCGGGAGTGAGATTTTCGGGAGCCATTTCGCCCCTTGTTGAATAAACCTGAATACCCTTTGCACCAAGCTCGGCAGCCTTCTTAACGGCTGTGGGGATATCGGTTCTGAATGAATTAATGATTATACCTATAGGGAAATTATACATTGGTATCACCTTTTACTTCTTTCTTAATTTATCGTATTTTTTTATAAAGCCATTCCAGAACATTTCAATTCTTTCAATACCGCCCTCGGAATCGCTTTCCATATTTACGGGAATAACGGGGTCGTGAACGCTGAGTCTGACAAGAAGCCAGCCGTCTCCGCACCACCTGTTGAAATTGACTCTGAAGCCCTCACGGTTATCGTCTGCAGGAATGATAAGGGGGAACTGACGGCAGTATTCCTCAAAATCCGCGATAATTCCCTCACCGTAGGACTTGAAATCCTCTTCCTCAATGACGTACCGCACTTCCTTTTCGGCGTAGGGCATTTTCAGAGGAGCAAGAAGTGAGTCAAGAGTCCTTCCCTCTTTTCTGAGCCTTGCAAGGAGAATTATTATCTTAACCATAAGGTATGCACCGTCGTCAAGGAAATAATTTTCTCTGAGAGCCGCGTGTCCCGAGGTCTCTATTGCAAGGGGGCAGTCTATGCCCTGAGCGTTCAGCTCAACGGCTTTATTGATAACGTTCTTGTAGCCTCTTTTATAGCGGTAATGAACACCGCCCAGATGCCCGTTTATAAACTCACGCAGTCCCGACGAGGTAACGGAGTCCGTAACAACGGTTGCACCCCTTGCGTTTTCCAGCGCAATTACCGAGGCAAGAGCAATAAGGGAATTGCGGTTTATTTCCTTTCCGTCCGAGGCCACGCAGGCGGCACGGTCAACGTCGGTATCAAAGATTATACCGAGGTCTGCACCGCTTTTTATAACGGCATCGCTGATAAAGCTCATAGCCGTCTTGTCCTCGGGATTGGGAACGTGATTGGGGAAGGTGCCGTCGGGCTCTAAAAACTGTGAGCCGTGAGTATCTGCTCCGAGGTCACTCAGGAGCCTTTCAAAAAATCCGCCCGCACCGTTTCCGGCATCAACTGCAATCTTAAAGCCGGAAAGGGGCTTTTCACCGTCTCCTATGCCGTCGGTTATCTTCTTTTTGAGAAGCTTTGAATACTGTGACATAAAGTCGGTTTTTTCGGCAACGGGCTCAGCGGTCCTTACCTTTGTGAGAGTATCGGCAATTTCAAGCACCCGTCGGATATCCTCACCCTCGAAGCCGCCGCTTCGGGTAAAGAATTTAAGTCCGTTTTTATCATAAGGATGGTGGCTTGCCGTAATCTGCACCGCCGCCGCAGCTCCGAGAACAACGGTAGTCATAAACATAGCGGGAGTTGAAGAAAGTCCGCAGTCCAATACCCTGATACCCTCTGCGGCAAACACGCCAAGCAGAGCGTTTTTTATTCTTTGGGCGGAAATTCTCGAATCGTGTCCCACCGCAAGAGTAATTTCCTTCTTCGGGACACCCGTTTTTTCGGGAAGATATGAAATAAATGCCGAAGCAATTTTTCTTACGGCTTCATCCGTAAGCTCCATATTCTCACCCACGGCAGTTCCGCGGATATCGGTTCCGCTTTTGAGTTTCATAAGTGACATAACAACAACCTCAAAATCCTGATTTATCGCCCTGCGGCAAAATAGGATTTTTTTAATGAATATTGAATAATTGAAAGTTGTATATCAGCTTTTGCTGAATTAATGATACTTGGGCAGGTAGTCTCCGTGTGCCTCGATAAGGTCGTCACAAAGCTTTACAATCTCGTCGATTGAAAGCTCGGAGGAGGTGTGGGGGTCAAGCAGAGCTGCCTGATAAATGGCATCCTTCTTGAGAGTAACGGCAGCCTCAATGGTAAGAAGATGTACATTTATCATAAGTCTGTTCATAGCGGCAAGCTGCTCGGGAAGTCTTCCCTGATAGCAGGGCTGGATTCCGTACTTGTTTACAAGACAGGCAACCTCAACGCAGGCCTCACGGGGAAGATTCTCAATAACACCGTTGTTGATTACGTTACCGCCTATCTTATAGGGCTTATCCGTAGTAATAGCCTCCATAATATAAGAAGCGTATTCGTGTGTTCTTTCGTGCTTTACGTCGTCGGTGAGATATATCTTTCTTTCATCCTGCCAGCGTGCAATCTGGTTGATACAGCGGCGGGGATATTCGTCAAGGGGAATGTTGTAGCGGTCAATAAGCTCGGGATACTTTGACTTGATAAAGAGGTTATTATACTCTGCGTTATGCTCGCTTGACTCCGTGCAGTAATGTCCGAAGCGGCGGATATACTCGTATCTTACAAGGTCATACTTATCGGTATGGTCACCCTCAAGCACCTCAACGGCTCTTCTTCTGATTTCGGGATAAAGGTCGTTTCCGTCCGCATCCTCGATTTCAAGAAGCCATCCCATGTGGTTGATACCTGCAATCTTCTCTCTGATGGGCTCCTTGTATTCCATTCCGAGACCGTTCAGAAGTCCTCTTGAGCAGCCCTGAACGCTGTGGCACAGACCTACCGTCTTAATGGGAGTGAAGCGCTGCATAAAGCCTGCAAGCTGAGCCATAGGATTCGTATAGTTAAGGAAATAAGCATTAGGGCAAACCTCAGCCATATCGTCGGCAAAATCCTTCAATACGGGAATGGTACGCAATGCTCTGAAAATACCGCCGATGCCGTTTGAGTCGGCTATCGTCTGACGCAGACCGTATTTCTTGGGCACCTCAAAGTCAATGATGGTGCAAGGGTCGTAAAGACCGACCTGAATTGCGTTTACAACGAAGTTTGCTCCTCTCAGAGCTTCCTTTCTGTTTTCAACTCCCAGATGCTTCGTAACAACCGCTCTTGACTCGTTGGTATTCTTGTTAAGAGCACTTATCATTATATAGGATTCCTCAAGACGCTGACCGTCAATGTCGTAAAGAGCGATTTCGCACTCACGAAGAGCAGGGGTGAGTAAAACGTCACCTAAAACGTTCTTTGCAAATACGGTGCTGCCTGCACCCATAAAGGTTATTTTCATACTGTTTACCTCCCGTAGGATAAAATTAAAGTCATAGACCTATATACAGCCTATGACTTTAGTTTACTTTATGTTTTTTTCTCCGTCAAGAGATTATTGTAATTCTTCTTCTTTTTTTCTTCCGAGGGTGATGAAAACCACGGCACCCGATACGGTTACCACAAGAAAGGCAACAAGCAGGAAGGCAAGAGGAGTACCGTTACCCAGCTGCTCGGGGATATCCTCCGAAATATTGTAATTCGGCTTTACAGAGCCCGTGCCCTGATATCTTTCGGTTACGTTCGTATCCGCAATTACGGGAACGGTTATTATTTCCTGCGGAACGTACCCTTGTGTTGAAGAAGGCTCGGTGGTCACGGCGGAGGAGCCGGTGGTGCTTTCCTCAGGTCTTGCCGTCGTGGACTCCGCAGGCCTTTCGGTGGGCTTTTCCGTGGGCTTTTCCGTGGGAGTCTCCGTAGGATGCTCCATATCGTAGATTATCTGCTTTTTCTCCTCGTAGGGGTCTACCTTATTTATCTTCGCCGCCGTCTTTATTTCCTTATTCACACCTACGAAGGAAACGGGAACAAGGTCTGCAAGAGCTATAGAGGCAATTGAGGTAAGATGTGCGCCGTCAGGAGTAAAGGAGGGGCAAAGAGCATATTCGTCCGCAGGATTTGCAAGGGGTGAGCAGTCAATATAGCCGTCGGCTGCCTTGTTGGTGGTTATCCAGCGATTAAGCTCGTCGCACATATCCTGCATTTCCTTCGTCCAGGTAATGTCGCCCTTTTGTCCGAGGAATTCTCTTTCGTAGCCCTTCCAGGGACTCTTCGTGAAGAAGTAAATCTTGACTCCCTGTGCGTGAGCCTGCTTTACAAGCGTCTTATAGCCTTCTATGATATCCTCAGCCGTGGGATGGGGCACGTCCGCACCCATACTCTTTGAGAACTGATGAAGGATATCGTTAAGACCTATTTTTACGAATATGTATTTTACGCCCTTGATGCTCAGCGCGTCTCTCTTGAAGCGGTCAAGCATAGCCTTGCCGTAAAGATTTCCGATAAGACCCGTGCCGTCGCTGAGAAGCTTATTGGCAACAACTGCCTGATTTACGACGCTGATATTCGTAATGCCTGCCTTTACAAGCTTTTCGGCAAAGTAATAATAGGTATCGTTTACAAGGGTTGAGTCACCGATAAACACGGCAACGTCCTTATCCTCTGAGGAATAGGCTTCTATTTCCGAAAGGAAGGGAGTGGTGTGATAGGTTATTGCACCCGAGGCAATATTCACTTCTCTCGGAGAGGTTATTCTGTCCTTATAGCACTCTGAGCTGCCGCCCAGAAGCGAATGCACAGCCATAAAGGTTCTGGCATTTGAAAGACCTGCAGTTGTGATATAGGTAAGGCTTCCGAAATAAAGGCTGACGGAAATTGCGTCAAGTGCCTGCGTCGGGAAGTCAACGCTGTCCGACCAAAGGGTCTGTCCGGCGGGAATGGTAACGCTGTTTTCACCGTCAAAGGTAATAAGGGCAGACGTTTCGGGCTTTACGGATGCATTACCCGAGCCCACGGTCTTTGCAACGGTTGCCTCGTTTATCTTTATGGGAGCGGAGCCGTACTCGTTGGAGAATCTGAAGCGAAGCTTCTCACCGCCCGTGGTGACCTTCAGCTCTATTCTTATAGTCGTCCTTGAGGGGATAACGTCCTGAAGGCTGAGGCTTGCAAGGGAAACGGAGGGGTCAACCATACTCGTTGCCCACGAGCATACCCACTCACCTGCGGCAGATGCCTGCACAGCAAAAAGTCCCTCTGCGGGAGAAATCAACATAACAAGAGCCAGCACAAGAGACAAAAAAGCCGTCAATTTTTTCATAGGATATCTTTCCTTTAATTATAAAATAAAGCAGTTAAAATTATTATATAACAGTCCGTGCTGTAATTCAAGAAAAATTATATCAGCAGTTTTTTCCTTATTCTATCCTATTTTTGGGAAGGTAATCGGGATTTGAGCAGCACGGATACGTGGGTGCGGTGCCGTCGGACAGCCAGAAGGGGGAAAGGTTGTCGTTTCTGTATCTGTCCCTGTCCTCTTTTTTTCTGAAATCGGGCACGTCGAAGGGGACGGAGCCGCCCATTATGCTTCTGTGCGCTAAAATTGCCACGCTTGCCATAGCCGTAGCAAAGTATACGTCAAACTGATGAGGCTTGTTCTCTCTTATGCTGTTGAAGAATTCTCTGATAACGAAGAAATCTCCGCCGCCGTGGCCTGCATCTCCTATGAGCTTTTTTTCCTCCTCTGAAATTTCGGGGGTATAGAAGCTTTGAGCCTCTCTGCCCTCGGGAACGTGCCAGTCATTATAGCGGAGCATCACCTTATCGGTGCCTCTGACGTTTTCTATCTGTCCTCTTTCTCCGCAGATACGATAGGAATTGGAATGTGCGCCGAAGGCTGAGCATCCCGTTACCTTGAATACGGAGCCGTCGTCGTTGAGAGTTGTGATTATTGCCGCAACGTCAGCCACGTGAGAGGAGCTGGGACAATCCTCGGGAAGAGGTGCGTATACGGGCATTGCCGTGACCCTCTTCGGAAGCGCACCCGTTGCCGACATAATGGGAGCCAGAGAATGGGTTATGTAATATGAGCGCGGAAGGAAGTTTCTCCAATGCTTTTCGTAAGGACGGATGGACAGCACCGCAGGGGTATCGTACCAATCCATAGGATGATTGTATTCGCCCTCGGCATAGAATATTTTACCGAGAGTGCCGCCCTCGCAGACCTTTTTCATTTCGCGGTTGAAAAGCATATAGGGATAGTTCTCCGCAAGCATATACTGAGCCGAGCTTTTCTCGGCAGCCTCGCAAAGGCGCACGCCCTGTGCCATAGTACCGTTTGAAATGCATTCGCTGAGAACGTGTATATTTTTTTCAAGTGCCCGTACGGCAAAATGTGCGTGCTCGGGAAAAAAGTTTGCAAGAAGCACCGCGTCCATAGGATGATTTATAAATTCATCGAAGTCCGTATATACGGCGGCATCGCCTATAGACTGTCTGACTTCATTTATCTGCGACTCGTCGCTTTCACAGACGGCGACAATTTCACCGCCGTTGGTTTTTATTTCATCAAAAAAGCCGGAGCCTCTTCTGAGACCGAATATACCGATTCTGATTTTTTCCATATCTGACTCCTCTTAAACAAACATAAGTATAAGTAATGCGGCAAATGCCACGGCTACACCGATAACCTCTTTTTTTGACGGCTTGTTTTTGGTAAAAAAGCTGATTACGGTTGATATTATCATAACACCGCCCGTAACGAAGGGGTACTGTGCAGAGGCAGGCAGATGCGCAAGGGCAATAAGCAGGAGATAATTTCCCACCCTGCAAAGCACTCCGTAGCCGCCCATACTGACAACGGCCTTTTTCGTAAGCCGTCTGCCGTCGCCCTTGATAAAGGGCAGAAATACAAGGCAGATAATAAGGGCGGTGAGAGCTATAAGCACGGAATAGCCTGCCGCCGAGGTCTTTTCATAGGGTGCATTCTGAAAAATCGTGGAAAGCACGCCCGACATACCGTTAAGCACGAATACTCCCATATAGTAAACGTAGCCGGACTTCTTCCCGCCCCTTTGAGAGGACATCACAAGGGATAAAAGCAGAAGAATATAGCATATACCCTTGCCTGCGGTCAGCTCCTCGTTATAAAAGAGGATTCCCACAACGCTTGGAAGTATCATACCGCCCAGCATCGCAAACATTGAATAAAGGGACAGATTTATTCTGCCCAGAGCCTTCAGACTGAAATACGTATACCCCACGGAATCAAGGGCGGCAAAAAATGCCATCAGCGCGGAAAACCACGTGAATTCAAACCTGAAGCCGTTAATTGCAAGAAGTATGACGAAGCCCACCAGCGACGAGCCTGCCGAAAAAACGAACATAGCTCTGAGAGTGTTTCCGTACTCCTTTTCAAAAATTCCGTTAAAAAGAAACTGAAAGCTGAACATTGTTACAGCAGACAGCAATACTGCGTAATATATCATTATTTATTCTCCGAAAAAACTACAATCAAGGCACTCCTGCCGTTCGGTTATTTGCTGAGAAGCCAGTCTATCAGCTCAGCCTTATAGGTATAATCCCACGCATTGTGACCGACTCCGGGAATACGGGTGTAAATAAAATCCTTGCCGCAAGCGGTGAGCCTTGCTGCCATATCGTCGGAATAAAATACGTTGACTACGGTATCCTCTGAGCCGTGAATCATCCATACGGGCATAGTCACCGCCTCGGTATTCCATTGCATAACACCGCCGCAGACGGGAGCAATTGCTCTGAAAAGAGAGGGCCTTGCCATAGCCGCAGTCCACGTGCCGAAGCCGCCCATACTGATGCCCGTAAGGTATACTCTGCTTTTGTCTGCCTTATAAAGCTCGATTTTTTCTTCGATAAAGCGTAAAAGAGACTCCGTTCTTGCAATCCAGAAGGTCTCCGTCGGACATTGGGGCATTATAAAAATGCACTCCCTGTCATTCGTGCTGAGAAATTCGGAAAAGCCGTGAACGTCAACCCGAGAAAGCTCGTCGAGACCGTTGCCTCTCTCCCCTGCTCCGTGAAGCTGGAATACAACGGGAAGTCCCTCGCGCATATTTTCGGGAGAATACTCCACGTAGCTGAATATCTCATTTTCCTTATATTCTTTTCTTATCATAATGAAAGCTCCCTTTCCGTGATTTCCTCAATACCGACGGTAACACGGTCGGCAAGTGCCTTTACGGAGTCAACTCCGTTTTCCATAGCGTAGGAATAAAATTCCCTTATCATAGCCTCATCGTTTACGTTATCCCCTACGGCAATTACGTCCTTCTTCTCAGCCCCCGTCAGCTCTAAAAGGCGGTATATACCCTGAGCCTTGTCGAAGCGGGTGCTGACGATATCTATACAGGTGCCGTTCTGCAGAGGATTTACGTATTCCCCGAAGGCTTTTCTTATTTCCTCACAGACCCTTGCCGCCTCGTCGAAGTCACGGCAGGCTGTGCTTATCTGATTAAAAGAGCCGTAATGTCTCCCGGGGTCAAGCTCCTCCCCGTCCTCGTCGGGAAAGTCCTTGTTTTTTATGTGAAAGGAGCTATCCGCGCAAAAAAAGACGAAGGAGCAGCCCAGAGAAAAAATAAACTCAATAAGTCTGCCTGCGATATCCGCGCGGCAGCGCACGTCGCAGACGATGCTTTCGTTTTTGTCGCATATCACGGCACCGTTGCAGGCAAGCAGATAATCAAAGGGAATATTGCTTGATACAAGCTGAGAAAAAAATTCCTTCTGCCTTCCGCTTACGATACAAAAGAGGTTGCCCGCCGCCTGCCATTTTTTTATGGCGGCAAGCTTTTTTTCGGTAATACCGCCGTGATTCAGCGTTCCGTCATAGTCGCTGCATATAATTTTCATATTATAAGGCCTCGAACATATCCGCAAGCCGTCTTACGGAATTATAAAGGTCTTTTATACCCTCAGCCATATTATCCGCGTTAAATTTACGCAGGTAGCTGTCTGCCTCAAGGGTAAAATATCCGCTGTAGCCGATATCCTTCAATGCCTTTACCACCCTTGAAAAATCAATATCCATAGAAAAGGGGATCTGATGGGAATCGTGCCACTTATCGTTATCGTGTATATGAAGAGCCTGCAAGGACGTGCCGAGAGTATGAATCATAAGCTCGGCGGAGGTATCAAGTCCCTTCATTTCCGCGTGGCCGATATCAAGACAGGCAACGAGGAAGGGGTCGTTTACCGCGTCAATATGCGCCTTGAAGTCATCGTGATGCGAGCAGGCGGCAGTACAGGCCTCGTTCCTCTCATTGTCCCAGCACCACATATTTTCCGTAGCAATCCTTACGCCGTGCTCCTTTGCAAAGGGAAGAAGCTCAAGATACATTTCGGCATTTTCCTCGGCTCCCTTGTAGTTGTCGGGATAAATAACGCAGATTTTCCCGCCTGCCTCGGCAGTACACTCTATTGCACGCTTGAAATGGTCTCTTATGGGCTTACAGCGTGCAGGAAACGGTGCGTGAGACTGGTTGCAGACAATACCGTTATCAAGTCCCGTCTGCTTCAGCCGTCTTGCGAATTTCAGATAATCGTTACCTGCAAGAGGGTGCGAATTGGGTCTGAGCACCTTCGCGTCCCAATCGTAATCGCACATTGTAAACATAGAAAAATCCCAGGCGTCAAAGCCTGCCTTTGCAATAAGCTCAACGGCTCTCTCCTCTCCGAGCACAGCCGATGCAACCTCAATCTGTGTTGATGTTTTCATATTACCCCGCCTTTTATCCTTTATGAAGCCCTTTGCGGCAAAGCGTCACCGTGTACTCCCTGCCGCCTTGGCTTAATAATTTTTCTTATTAATAAATATAACCCTCGTTTTTCAGAATGTCAAGAAGCATTACAGGTGCTTGCAAAACCCCTTTTCCGTTGTGTTTTTTTTGACGGATATGCTTACCTCATTTTCAGCATTTTGCCGAAAATGCTGTGCTGCACTTGATTTTATAGGATTAAAGGCATATAATGTTCTAATATTAATTTTGATAAAGGAGTGTTACGGATGGCAGAAATTTTAGAATTTTTTAACGGCTATTCCGATGCGGTTCTTATTATAAGAATTATTTTTGCAGGCATCTGCGGCGGTATTATCGGTGTTGAAAGAACACTCAGACAGAAGGACGCAGGCTTCAGAACGCATATTATCGTTGCTATGGGCGCGGCTCTTATGATGATAATATCAAAATACGGCTTTTTGGATATCGTATACCTCAATTCCGTTCAGGTTGACGTTTCAAGAGTTGCTTCAAACATCATCACGGGTATTTCCTTCCTCGGCGCAGGTATGATATTCGTCAAGGGGCTTTCCATAAAGGGTCTTACCACAGCGGCAGGTATATGGGTCACGGCGGCTGTGGGTATGGGTATGGGTGCAGGCCTCTACGTTATTTCCTTTATTGCGGTCATTCTGCTTCTGCTGGTGCAGATAGTTTTCCACAAGTTCCTCATAGGCTTTGACAAGGTGCTTGCAAACGATAATCTCGTCCCCTGCTTCGTTCAGCTTGAAAATACTCCCTCGGCAGTAAAGGAGCTGAAGGAGTATCTCAGCGAAAACAGGGTACATATATTCGACTCGGTGGTTGACGCTTCAGCCGACAATAAAACCCTCACGATACATCTTAACGTGCAGTTTGAAAAGGACGTTGACATCGACGACGTATTTGAGCGTTATCTGACGAGGGACTGTGTATATCAGGCATTTTCTATCTGACAAAAAAATCGGGAGCACATCATTACAAAGTGTCTCCCGATAATTTTCTATCCTTTTCAGCTCCACTTATAAAAAATTCGTTTTTTTATCCGCTTTTTATTCAATTATTTCACAGTCCGTGTAAAGTGCTCTGTAGCGGCCGAGACTCATATCCCTGTGCCAATGGCCGAAAAACCATCTGTCAAAGCTGATGAGCTCCGCAAAATCGTTAAGATGCCCTAAGAACTCCAGCTCCTCGCGCTTCGGGGATTCGTGGAAGATTTCCGTTATGACAGCGGGCGGACATTGATGGGTCAGAACGTAGTCCACCGAGTAGCCGTACCGAGCAAGGCTTTCCCTTGCCTCTTCAATTTCACGTGAAGAAGGTATTTCCTCCTCCCAGAAGGAATAGTTCAGTTCTCTCATCAATCTGTCCGTGCTGAAGGCACCGCCGAGGGTAAAAAAGGTTTTTCCTTCAATGGTAAACACCTGTCCTCTCATAAGATGCAATACGTTTTTTCGGATTCTGTGAACCCGTCCGCCGTTCCACAGCTCCTCGGGGTATTTTGAAAGCGCGTTGAAGTTCTCGTGGTTGCCGTCAACGAAAAGTATGGTATAGGGCTTCTCCTCAAGGCTGTCAAGCTCCGCCTTTTTCTGAAGGTCGGGAATACTTCCTTCAGGCTCGTTATTGAAAAAAACAAAGCCGAAATCTCCGCAGATAATAACGAAGTCCTTTTCTGTGAGAGCCGTCTCCGAGGGAATAAGCTTATCGCTGAAGCGTCCGAGCTCCCCGTGCACGTCACCCGTAATTATAATCATAAAATCACTCCTGTTATTATTTTATCCGAAAAGACAGTTAATGTAAATATTTGTTTTTTCGGATTCTTATGATACATACATATAATACCGCTTTATACTGCAATTATCTTGTGAAAAAAGTATTTCAAAAAAAAGAAGCGGCTCTGGCCGTTATTACTTGATAAAAGACTGTGTCTGTGTTAGAATCTGCTTATACAGGAGGTAATTTTATGAGAATATTTATTGCCGTTATACAATCTCTTTTATTTGTAATTTCATCCTTTGCGGTTCAGGACTCAAATTTCAAGTTCCTTGTTGACCGTGCCGCATATACTATGGCTACCACGGCGGAAATATCCTTTGAGACGATGGATGCCGCTGAGTATGCCGTAACCGAAGAGGAAAGAGAGCTTTGCCGTGAGTGGTTCGAGGACAATATCCTTTATGCCCCCGAAAACGGCAACGTCCCCGCATACAACTTCACCGTATGCACGAAGTCTCTGAGAAGCAACCTTGAGGACTGGACGTTCAGCGTAAGCGAGGAAAGCAAGGTCGGTGCAGTCCGCCGCGGCGGAAAAACCTATTATATCACCCTTACGCATAATAAGCATCCTCTGACGGCTACGGTTGAAGCCACCATATACGAGGAAAACGCGTCCTGCGAATGGACGGTATATATAAAAAATGACGGAGAGGAAAACTCTCAGGTCATTTCGGATTTTTATGCCGCAGACTGCCTTATTCCTACGGGCGATAATCCGGAATTATATTTCAGCAAGGGCTCTGACCCCGCGGCAGACGACTTTGAGCTTCTGAAAACACAGCTCACTATAATCCCTATGCAGTATACCGCAAACGGCGGCAGAACAGAATCCTTTTTACCGTATTTCAATATAAACGGTGAAAGCTCGGGTGCCGTGCTGAGCGTCGGCTGGTCGGGACAGTGGTTTACGTCAATAGCAAAGACCTTCGACGGCTTCGTCAACATAAAGGCAAAGCAGGAAAAATTAAGAGGTTATCTTGAAAGCGGTGAGGAGATACGCTCTCCTCTTGTGAATCTCACCTTCTATAAAAATGAAAATCCCCTCAAGGGCTTTAATTCCTTCCGCGATTTTACCGTGGACTGCGTTTATCCCGAAGGAACCAAGCAGGTTGCAACGGCAGGTCTCGGTGTTGAAGTTCCGGGTATCACTGAGGAGCAGATCATTATAAACATCGGCAACGTGCCCGAGAGCTGGACATATTCCCTTGACTATTTCTGGGTGGATGCAGGCTGGTATAAAATAAACACCAATTGGAGTGACAGCGTAGGTAACTGGTACACCGACCCAGCCCGTTTCCCCGACGGCTTCAAGAGAATTTCCGATACCGCAAGAGCAAGGGGCATCGGCTTCCTGCTGTGGTACGAACCCGAAAGAGCCTGTAAGGGCACCGACGTTTATAACGAATGCATAAAGCACGACGGCTGGATCCTTACGGACGAGGAGCACGACGACAGAAATCTTGTTAATATCGCAAACCCCGACTGTCTTGACTATCTTACAAATCTCTTGCTTGAATCTCTGCGCTTCAACGGCGTTGATTGCTTCCGTATGGACTTCAATATCACTCCCGGTGCTTATTGGAACGATGCGGACAAAAAATACGAGGACGGCAGACAGGGCATTACGGAGAATCACTACGTTACAAACCTTTATACAATGCTTGATACCCTGCTGACGGAAATGCCCGGACTTATGATAGATATCTGTGCATCGGGGGGCAAGAGAATCGACATTGAAGCCATAAGACGCGGTATTCCGCTTTGGAGAACGGACTATAACTGTATGGACGAGGAAGGCGGCACTAAGCAGGATATTCTTGAAGCTACTCAGGCTCAGACCTACGGTATATCCTTCTGGCTTGTGCATAACGGAACCTGTGCCTACAAAACGGGCGAATACGCCGTCAGAACGAATATCATTTCCTCGTCACAGCTTCTCGATTATTACGATATAAGACCGTATATGGCAGAAAACTACTATCCTCTGACCTACGGCGGCACCGACACCTCACGTTATCTTGCTATGCAGTTTGATAAGGACGGTACCTCCGGTATGGCTCTTATCTATAAAAGAGAGAACGTAACGGAAAAAACCTACCGCCTTGTTCTCAACGGACTTGAAAGCGGCAGTACGTATAAAGTATATAACTACGATACACCCGAAACGGTTATTACGAAAACGGGCAGTACGCTTATGACCGAAGGCATCACACTCACGATAAACGATAGCCCGAAGGCAGAAATAATTATGTACGAAAAGGCATAGTGTAAAAATAATATATCCAAATAATTAATAATTTTTGTATGTTTCAAGGGGGTTCGGCAAGCATCTGACTTGCCCGAGCCCCCTTGATTTGTATTTTTTATGCGGTCTGCGCTTTTGTGCATTTACCGAAGCTGTATAACACTGATTTTTTATCGCGGACAATCCGCTTATTTCATATTCTTGAAATATGCTATCATTTCCTCTGTCAGACTGATGCCCTCGTCCGTGCAGACTATGTCATCGCGTCTGAACCACCCTGCAAAGGACAGCTCGCTTTCGTCAATTTTTATGGTATCGTCACCCTTCAGGTCACAGAAAAAGCCCGTGAGAATGTTGCCGTCGATACCCCACGGCTGGCTTTTATAATAACGGATATTACACACGTCAAGCCCCGTTTCCTCCTTTACCTCACGAATGACCGTCTGCTCAAGGGTCTCGCCTATCTCCGTGTAGCCTGCAATAAGAGCCGTGCGTCCCGTGAGTCTGCCTGCATATCGGCTCATAAGAAGCCTGTCCTTGTCGGTAACTCCGATTATAACGGCAGGGTTTATCCGCGGATATATCATATTTCCGCACTTCGGGCAGAAAAGCATTCTTTCTTTTGTGTCACGGCAGGTTTTTTCCCCGCAGGCTCCGCAGAAGCGGTTATTCTTGTACCAATAATAAAGGTGCTTTCCCGTCATAGCCGCAAAGCAATGCTCCTTGGACATCAGCCGATAAAGTCCTCTTACACCCTCAAAGCGTGCCCCGTCGGGCTCTGCCGAAGAAAAGAGGCTCGGCATAAAATAATTTCTGCCGCCCAGAGCAAACAGGTAGATATATTCACACTCACAAAACAGAGAATAAGCCTCGGGAAACAGCGGAAAATCCGCAGAAGACTCCGAGGTGCCCGTTATCAGCACGTCGTTTCCCCGATAAAAAAGAAGTGCATCCCCATCGGACGGCTCCTTTATACAAAACTCATTTTCAAGCCTTCCCTGCGCCATATCCTGAACCAAAAACAAAGCACCCCCGTCAAAGTATACTTAAATTATATACCTTAACGGGAGAAAAGCAAGCAAATTTGAAGAAAGCATCGGCTTCACGGACAGCTTTTCTTCGTCCGTAAAAGCCGCGAAGGGGAAATGACCGCGCTGACTTATGCCGCGAAGTCCCCGTTGCCGCAATCGCCTGTAACGATGCCTATATCCTCAAAAGCAAAACCTTCACCGAAGCCGTATTCATCCGAATATACGAGGCTGTCGTAGTCCGTATCATCAAGCTTCAGCACGTCGTCGGAAACGTTGACCTCTTCGTCGGTGAAGCTCTCATAGGAAACGTCCTTCTCCTCGGGAAGGGCGTGCTCTTCTGAAAGACTTCTCTCACGGCGGGCATCTGCCGCATCAGCCTCGGGGACAGTCTCGTCTTCCTCGTCACAGCTGATACCTGCGGCTCTTTTATGACAGGCAAGCTTTATTTCATCGGCAAGATTACTGTTTTTTCTGACGGCATTTCTCTTGCACGCTTCAAGCCACTGAAGGTCCTCTTCGGTCCACAGAACACTTCTCACACCGCGGTAGGACGTTGCGTAAAGCTCACAGAAATTGAAGGATGCTCTGACCGAAGCACTGCCTGAGCTTCTGCGGTTGACTGCTTTTCTTTCTATCAGGAACCATCTTCTCTTGTGATTTATGAAGGAAATCTCACCCTCTATATAAACCCCGCTA
Source organism: Acutalibacteraceae bacterium (assembly GCA_045589015.1). Lineage (GTDB taxonomy): Bacteria > Bacillota > Clostridia > Oscillospirales > Acutalibacteraceae > RUG806. The sequence continues at coordinate 7,194 of JAZNFG010000087.1, read as the reverse complement.
TCCTCATTGTAAAAGCACGCCTTCTGTCCTACGGCTATATCAGGCTCATACATTTTTAAAAAGTTACGCTTGTTGTTCTCCTTGCATTTTGTCTGAGAGACGTCGGTACGGCGGCTAACTGCGGCTCTTGCGTTCTTTCCTTCAGTATTACTCTTTCTTTCGGAATTGGTGTTTCTCATTTCGATTGCTCCTTCTTTTTATTTTTATTTTTCGGGGCTCGGTCCTCATCAGAGAAAACTGCCTCATAAATATATATGCCACCTTTCGGTCCGGCTGTCCGATGGGGGTGCTTTTTTCTGCCGCGACGGCTGAGGGCCGTCACGGCAGGGAGGGGGGGCGGCAGATAGCTGTCTGTAATCAGTCTGCCTGAGCGTAGGCTAAATAGAAGCTTGCTCTTTCCTCGGAATAAGCGCGTGCGTCACGCTCTATAGGCTGATTGTAATAAGCGTCGAAGCTGATGCTTCCGCTTATGTAGGAAGTGCTGTTTTCCTTCCACTGTCTTGCGTTTTCGTAATAAAAGCTGTTCTGAACCTCGGGAGAGTCAAAATCAAGAGTATCAATGGTATGAAAAACGTAAGCGTGGTGAAGCTCGTGAAGGATAGTGATGACCGCATCCTCAAGTCCGATTTGGTCAAGATAGCGGTAATTGACGTAGATATTGTTTGAGCCCGGCTCGTAATATGCCAGCGTATTGCTGACCATCTTCTCGGTATTTACCTCAATAGTCAGGTGATCTATCTTCAGATACTCCTTATCAAGCTCGGCAATAATACGGATAAGTCTTTCTCTGTCCTCAATGTCGAGTCTGCTCCATTTGGAAAGGTCTTTAAGAAGCTGCTCATTGGAGTCCTCGGCGGCAGTCTCCTCTTCGGGCATATTGGCGACATACCACTCCATAAAATCTGCCCATTCCATTTCCGTGAGAGTGCTTGCAAAAAACTCCTTATAAATACTGCCGACTGCAGGAAATATAAGTCCGACGGCAACAATTACGGAGGCAAGCCGGAAGGCAATTTTACGGCACTTTCTGTTAAAGCCTGTGATTCTGCCGCGGTTGGGCGCATTAAGACGCTGAACGGCATATCTGATACCGAAATAAGCTCCTGCGGAAAGCAAAGCCGCAAGGACAGCGAGAATCGGATGATACTGTGCGAATATCAGCAAAAGACACGCCTCTGCGGAAACCAGAGCAGAAATGATCATTCCGAAAACGGTTGATGAATAAAACCTCTGCGTACTGAATAACAGCTGTGTAAAACCGATTATCGCCATAAAAATATATGCGACAGAATAACAGTCAATATAAGCATTGAAAAGGGGGAAATATAAATCTACCCTGAGTACCGCCGATACTATTATCTGAAAAAAAATCAACGGAACAAATCTGAAAAGAACCCCAAAAAACCTTTCATTGTCGGTGTCAAAAAGTCTTGATTTACTTTTTCTTGTGTTTTTTGAATCCATAGCACATTTTTCTCCTCTTTTTTACTTTAATTTAATTCTACAAGAAAAAAAATTTTTTTTCATAGGGGGTGAAAAATTCCAAGGGGGCGAAAATTTTTCTGAGACAAGCAAAAAGACACCGAGGAAAGCCGGCTCCCCGTCCTAAGGGACAGAAAATCTTTTTTACGATATCGGAAGGAATTTCCAATAAAGTAAAGAAAAAGGCTCCGTCAGGACTGAAGCCTGTCGGAACCTCTGAAATTGTCTGAAAACAAAAATTATTAAATTTACGGCTGAACTTTTGTAAAAAAGACCCTGCTTTTCCTCGGGGCCTTATCAGTCGCCGAGAAGACCGTAGTATCTGCCCATCCAATAGGGAAGAAGATAGATATAAGGCTGCTGTGCTCTCATACCGTTTGCGTTGGTGCCGGGGAGAGTCGAGGTGCGGTTGACTACCTTTGAATTAATGCTGACGAATTGCTCTGCGCCAGAGTCGCATACGAACTGATTTCCGTCGTAGTGGACAAGGACTCTTGCATCGTATTCCACGGGGTATTTCAGCTGAGGGGGACAGCCCATTTCCTCGGGGGAATGATCCCATACGATATCCTTTCTGTGGCTGTTGTAAACGGGCCAGCGGATAAGGTCAAGATTCATTTCCGAAAGGCTCCTTGCGGCATTTTCAATGTCACAGTAATTTTCCGTCAATGCGCCGTAGACGATATTGAAGAAGGGGGAGCGTTCAACTCTTTCATAATCAAAGTGATGGGTAAGACCCATTTTGAATATCTCCTTATGGGTGCTGTCCTCGGTGTAAACGATAAGGGGATAGATATTCGTAAAGTCAAGCTGATCGTCAATATGGGCAAGATGAGCGTCCTCTACCTTGTACTGCATACAGTTCATAGCGTAGTGGTGCTTCTTTATAAGCATATCGTAGACCCTATTGTACCTTTCATCCCCCGTTACGTGGTAAGCGGTTTTGAGGAAGGAAAGAATTTCAAGAGAGTTCGTTCCTCTTTCATAGTACCAGCGGTCATCGTTATTGAGCAGCTCAGGCTCCCAGTTTGCCCAGGTGGTGGGAATACCGTCAACGTCGCAGAGGTGGAAGTTATTTTCTATAATATGGTCGGTTATGGTCTTTACGACCTGCGCTATTTTCTTCTTTTCCTTCTTGTCGGCAACAAGGTCGAAGTAAATGCCGTATGCAAAATAATGTCCCGTCATTTCGTCGGAGGAGGTCTCACCCAGCCATTCCATATCGGGGTTGCCCTCAACCGTATGCCATTCCTCACGGCTTTCCGTGCCGAAGTTTTCCTCGTGGGAATATCTTGTGGCTCTTGCGGTAAAGCCGGGCTTTCCCGTAATCTCGGTGAGTTTTATCATAGCCTCAACAGCTCTTTTGGCATTTTCCCTTGCCCCTTCGTCTCCCGTTACCTTATATCGGAAGCACTGAGAAGCGCAGTAAAGACCCGTAAACAGACCGTCGTTATCGGAATTGGGCAGCCAGCCGGATTCAAGGTCACCGTATTTACGAAGCTCACGGCTTACCTGATATCCCTCGTTACGGGTAAAGTATTTCACAGCCATTTCATCATAATGGGCAGCCTTCTGCTCAAGGGTCATAAGACTGCAGGTGATAACGCTGATGCCTAAGGGGGTAACTGCGGCAATAGTGCCCTTGTCCGATACGGCAATCTTAGTAACCGTGGGGTGCATAAGCCACGCACCGAAGGAGAAATATTTTATCTTGCCCTCAATAAGTGCCGATATACCCGTGTCGGTTGCAAAATACTTTCTGCCGTCGGGAGTAAAGCACATATCATTGAAGGAGCCTGCAGGAATGCTGTAAAAATCGTTGCCGTTGTACCAGAAGCTTCTGCCGTCGTAAATATTAAGTCCCTCGTCGGAGCCTATCCACAGATGTCCCATACCGTCAAGAGCAAGGCAGTTTACCTTCTTTGAAAGCACGCCCGACATATCAGGGGTCATCTCTGCAAAATGGCGGCGCTTTCCCTTCATAGAAAGAAGTCCCTCGGTGGCACCGCCTATATACACGGTCTCACCGTATTTTGAAGCATTATCCCTTGCACACAGGGCAACGGTATCCTCGGGAATACCCACGACTCTTGTAAAGCCCTCGTCACCGAAAAGGTAAAGTGCCCTTTCGGTAATAAGCCAGAGAGATTTATCCATACCGACGCTGACGTCTCTGACAGCGCAGTCAAGCTCCGCAAGCCTTCTGAGTCTGCCCGACTTCAGCTCGTAAAGAGCGTTTGCGGCAGCTGCGAACACTCTGCCGTCCCTTCCGAAAACGGAGTCTGCCTTAGCGGAAAGCTTCTTTACCTTATTATCGTTATATTCGTAAAGACAGCCATCGGCGGTGAAATAAAGCACCTCACCGAGAAATGCCGCGGAATTTACTGCCTCGGGGTTTATGCCGTTTTCCGCAGTAATGAATTTTTTGTCGTACTGTCTGAACTGACCGAAATTAAGCGTATATTTTTTCATTTTCTTTCTCCCGTAAATTATTTTTTTTATTCTATCACATTATGCCGAATCTGTCGAGATGGTTTTGCAATAATCTCCTTTTAATCGGCTCTTCCCCTCTCCCTTTAATCGGTCCTCTCGGGTAAGCCTGCTGCATACGGACTCTCCCTTTGCAAATACGGTAAAAAGGGGACGTAAGAAAAATTTTTACGATTTGTCAACCCCTACCCCCAACCGAGAAGCGGCAGGCGTTTCTTTTTATATGCAAAATTTCTCACAAGGCGAGCACTTTCTGACATAGTAAGAAAAAAATAGAGCTCGGCGAAGTGAAGCTACCTGCCGGGCTCTATGAGGAGAGAGGAGATTTTTTAAGGAAATAAAAGGAAATGTGTGTTTCTCTGATGCTGCCGAAGTGACGGATTTTTTTATTCTCCGCCACCCCGGCTGCTTTCATTCGTTTTTACTCAGCTATGATGTTGAGCTTTTCAATGCAGGCCTTGCAAACCTTCCTGTCCTTAAAGCCTACGAGGTCTTCCATACTTGCACAGAAGATACAGGAGGGCTCGTATTTTCTGAGAATTATCATATCATCCTCTACGAAAATCTCAAGCGCATCATCCTGAGAGGTGAGGTGAAGCTTTTTGCGAAGCTCCATAGGAAGAACGAATCTTCCGTTTTCGTCAAATTTTCTTACAATACCAGTAGCTTTCATTGTTTCAGCTTCCTTTCTTTAATTGATTGCAACAATAAAATAACATTTTTTTCCATAAAAGTCAATATATATTCGGGATTTTTTTATAAATTTTCTCAATTTTAGTTATTCTGCCATATTCTACCAACATTGATTATACAATTTGCCGCATTTTCACCAACATTTCTTCGGTTTTTTGTCGGAAAACCAGCCTTTGTCGGTAGTAATATTTTCAAAAGTCCGTGCATATTTTTCAATATGATGAATTATATTTTTACGTTTTCAATACTTTTTTCCGTTATAACGGCACTTTTTGTTAACAAAATCGGGGCACTTCCGTCGGGCATACTTGACGGTGCGGCAGATGCCGCGGATATCGCATTCAGACTTCTTGCAACCCTTTGTCTGTGGAACGGTATTTCCGAAATTGCCGAGGAAAGCGGACTTCTGAAAAAGGCACAGCGTCTGCTGTCACCGATTCTGAGGCTGTTATTCCCCACCTACTCAAAAACCGATGCCGCCGCTCCCATAAGCGCAAACGTTACGGCAAATCTTATGGGACTTGGCAACGGTGCGACACCGCTCGGAATAGAGGCTATGAGAAGAATGAAGGAGCTTTCGGGGAAAACGTCGGCGGATAATGAAATGGTGAGATTCGTGGTACTCAATTCCGCCTCGCTGACTCTGATTCCTGCAACGGCGGCGGCATTGAGAGCCGAGGCGGGAAGCAGCGAGCCGTTTTCAATTATAATCCCCGTATGGCTCACGGGAATATGTGCGCTTGCCGCCGGACTTATTGCGGAGAAACTGCTGTCGGGGGGATGGAAAAAATGAAAAGCTTTTTTGTGACTTATATAATCTCAGCATTACTTTTTTTCGCTATACCGTTTTCTGCGGTAAAGCTGTACGGAGTCTCCGAAAGCCTTCTGTCGGGAGAGCTTCACTCGGCACAGCAGACTACGGACGGTGACTCCTCGGTAATCAGCGTATATCTTGCAGACGAAAAAAAGGCTGTTACTATGGATTTCAGAGAATACATAATAGGAGTGGTAGCCGCAGAGATGCCCGTGGTATTTCACAGCGAGGCTCTGAGCGCAGGCGCGGTATGTGCCGCCACGCTTGCAAGGAAAAATCAGCAGTCGGGAGAAAACGAGGAGCTGTCGGGAGCCGTTATTTCAACTGACCCTGCCCGACATCAGGCATATATGAGCACCGACGAAATGAAGGAGAAATGGGACGGAGATTTTAATGAATATTATAAAAAGCTGTGCGATGCGGTGGATAAGGCAATAGATTATTCAATAACCTACGAGGGTGAGCTGATAACGGCGGCATACCACGCGGTAAGCCCGGGAAAAACGGAAAGCGCGGAAAACGTGTGGCTGACGGGAACTGAGTATCTGGTCAGCGTGGAAAGCGCGGGAGACAGCCTTTCCCCGAAATATAAGGATGAAAAAATCTTCAGCACCGAGGAATTCAGGGAAGCATTAACGGGGAAATGCACGCTGAGCGAGAATCCTCGGGAATGGTTCTCGGGGGAAAGGTATTCGGATGCGGGCACGCTTCTTGAAATAACCGTCGGTGACACAGTCTTCACGGGAGAGCAGCTGAGGGAAATTTTTTCTCTGCGCTCTGCGTGCATCACGTTTGAAGTCTTGGACGAGGGAATAAAAGCGGAAACTAAGGGCTACGGCCACGGGGTAGGTCTGTCACAGTACGGAGCGGACTATATGGCAAGACAGGGCTTTACCTGGCAGGAAATCATTACGCATTATTACACGGGGGTCACCATAGAAAAGACAGAAAATTAATCGGGGCACCCTTCGTAAAGAAGCTTGCCCCGGGAATTAACATTACTATTTTATTTTTGGTTCTTCACGGAAACTTGGGGGATGAAGTGGGCACGGGAGTGCCTATTAAAAGTTTTGCCCCCGCTTTTTCAAAAGCTCACGGTGTCAAGAGGCAGAGCCTCTTGTCGCACTCCGCAGAGTGCGAAATCCTTTTTCCTTCTTAAAGCGCAGGAGATTTTCTCCCTCGGAAACATTGTCGTCTCACTCCCTTGGAGCGGTCGTGATACTCTGTGTTTCCTCACCTCATTCGCGTACCTTTATCCGCCACCGGCGGCGGCACACTCATTCGCCCCTCGCCGGGGGTCGATGCCCCCACAGTGTGGGGTAATTCCCCTGTTAGGGGAAATGTCTGCGAAGCAGACAAAAGGGTGCCCGTTTTCGGAGAAAAAATGTCACGAAGTGACAAAGGGGGACGCGGTCGTGAACCTTAAAGTGCGAAGCACTATTAATAGAACTTTTCTGAGATATCCCCCAAGTTTCCGTGAAGAGTCAAAAGAACGGGTATCTGCTGCTTGGTCAAGCGGCAGATACCCTGAATTTTATATTTATATTTTCATTTATCAGTATTTTATTCTGAAGGTGTGAACCTCGAAGGGGTTGGTACTGCGAACCGCCGAAAAAAAAGCGTAACGCACCGTCGGCGGGGCACAATTTATAAAAATCAGGGTAGATGCCGAAAAGTGGCACCTACCCTTAAAATTATTCAGCGCGGCAAAGACG
>JAZNFG010000086.1:0-43139 GCA_045589015.1 Acutalibacteraceae bacterium | reverse complement strand
GCCTTCAAAGACAAACTCAAAGATATGTAATTTGAGCAACAAAAAAGAGCTATTAGATTTCAAACTAAAATCTAATAGCTCTTAATTTTATTTATGAATAATTTTCAGATGTTGCCAAAACGTTGCCACGAGGACTTTTCAATCCTCAAAAACCCAGTGTTTATGCGGGTTTACAGCGTTTTTGGTATTATTCCCACTCAATCGGAGTGGATTTTTTTGTGGTCATTTTTGGTTTTTTGTAGTTTGTTTTATGACAAAATATACCGCTTTATATGGCGGTTGATTTGTCGGAAAACAAAATAGTAGTACGTTTTTAGTACGCTTCGGTACGGCATAAAACCAAAAGTAACAACATATTTTCTGACACCAAGTATATAGCAAATTGCACTTAAAGTCAACTTAATATAAGATACAGAAAAACCGACACATTTTTGTATTCGTCTTGCAAATACGAATTAGCCGAATCCTCATTCTTCCGAATGGGGATTTTTTTCTTTTGATGTACCATTAATTGTACTTCAATACCTATTAATGCATCTTTTGTAGAAATTGGTATTGATTAACATAAATTGTTTTTCTATACTTGAGTATATAGAGTGATTTTTTGAGGAATTTGACAAAATTGCCTTTCAATTATCAAGAATTTTAAAGAACGGTCATGTATTATTGATATAACAGATGTTTGAGGAGTTTTTTTATATGAAAAACAATTTTGACAGAGCAATGGATTATATAGATTCAAATATTGAGAAAAAAATTGATGAAATATTAAAAGGTTTTATTGATAGTCTCAGCTTTGACAGTAATGTTTTTGATAAGTGTTTTGGCGTATTAACTAATGAATCATTGCGTGAATATATTGCTACTCGAAAATTGTATTTTGTTTCACAGGCCATCAAGGAAAATAAAGACAGAAAACTGTGTGATATAGCACAGGACTTCGGTTATTCAGAACAGTCTGTGCTTAATCGTGTTATGAAAAAATATTACGGTTATACTCCGGGGGAGATAAAAACTAAAGATATTATAATTCCAGATAATAAATATTCAATGGCAGATTTTCAAGACCAAAAGAATGATTCAAGATTGGACAAAATATTTAATAAACTTGATGATACGGGTTATATAAGTTCACATGATTCAGCATATTTAGATAAATTATATGCATTGTCACAAGAATATAAATTTGACTTAAATGAAACATATCAAATCGCTGAATTGGCAGAAAGACTAAATATTTTTGTTGATAATTTAATGCGTGCTTGTTTTGAATTGTCAATAGTTACCGAAATGGACATAGAAGAAAAAATGCAAATTGCGATAAAATTGGGGCTGGAATCTGAAGAAGAATTGGACGAATTATGTGAATTTTATCAATGTCATTATTATGAAGTAGATGATTATATGGTTTATAGGTATTTTCAAAATATAGAAGGTTATAAAAAGAATGATTAAACAAATGGAAGTGATTAGATGAATAAAGCAATACTTAATGGGCAGATAATTTATGCTTCAGATATTATGATGGATTATAAACTTGAAAACAAAATAAGAGATTTAAGCAGAACAGGAAAATTGATGTGTCCTGATGGGTGTTGTGATTCTCCTGTGCTTAAATATTGTCACGGAAATAAAAGAAAGCACTCTTATTTTTCTCATAGAAATACTTCTTCGTGTGATTATGATAAGTACGATAAACAAAATACAGATGTTATCGACAGTATAAAAAATAAACTCTATGAACATCTTATAGCAAATGGTGTAAAATGTGAAGCTGACGTAAGGGTTATTAACAGGCATTATGCTCATCTTGCAATATATGAAGATGATATGACTATAGCAATTGAATTAGTCAGCGATTCTCTTTCCAAAAGAAAAACAAACGACTTGGTTTCATTGTATAAAAGTAACTCCGTTTCTGTTATTTTTGTTGTTATCGGAAGCGATAATCAGTTGAAAGAAGAATATGAGGCAAACTACGTAAGGCGATTTTCATTGAATGAAACTAAGAATAATAACTTATTGATAATAAGTGAATTAGGTAATGCAATATATCAATACAGATATGATAAATTTAACTATACATATCTTGGACGAAATTTTGCTCCTTTAGGAAATTTATACTTTGAAAAGGCAAATTTTGAATTATTGGCTTTTGTAGATGGCTGCTTAACAATAGACGGTTTTGATGAAAGATATACCGAATGGTTTAATGAAAAGCAAAAGAAGTTTGATGAATTAAAAACATTAGATATGAAAGAAAAAACAATAACTAACAATGCCGCTATTACAAATAAAAGTAGAGTTTTTGATTCAACTGTTGATAAAACAAGTATTGCAGTTAATCAATTAAAAAATGAAAAAGTAGATAAAAATATTGTGAAAACTATAGATGAATTATTTTTTATTGAGAATATTCCTCCTCTGAACTGTTATTTTAATAACAAGGAATGGTCTGGTGCCGATTTTTTATCATATATAGAAAAAGTTTGTCACAAAATAGATAATTATACATATTGTTTTCAATTGTTAAGGTATAAATGTATGCACCTAACTGAAAAAGAAAAACAAGTAATCAAAAAATTAATGAATGATTTTAAAGTAGAACGGCCAGATTATTCATATATTCTTGAAACTGCTCAAACAAAATATATAAATTTAAGGCAAAGAAAATAACGGCACTTAGTCTGAAAAAACATATAAAATAGGAAGTTCACAGATCAAAAAAAACAATATCTCCTGCTCAATTCGGGCAGGAGATGATTATTTTTCATTTTTGATTCATTATTTGTCATAATTTGCGTATTATATAAGAATATGATAATTACAAAACTGCGTATTATTGGTTTTTATGTTTTTTTATATTGCGTTTTATTGGAATGTGTGTTATACTGCCGTTGAAAGAGGTGTTTTCTATGATTTTCAAAAGAAAGATATATGATAAGCTTTTAGACTGGAAAGAAAACTATTCAAGTGAAAAAGCCTTGCTTATTGAAGGGGCAAGACGAATAGGCAAGTCAACAATTGCTGAAGAATTCGGAAAAAATGAATACAGAAGCTATATTATCATTGACTTTAATGATGCAAGTCAGCTTGTTAAGGATGCTTTTGAAAAATACCTTAATGATCTTGATACCTTTTTTATGCTGCTCAGCACTGAATACGGTACAGAGCTTTATCCTCACGAATCTCTTATAATCTTTGATGAAATTCAGCAATATCCGAAAGCAAGACAGTCAATTAAAAAGCTTGTGAAGGATGGCCGTTTTTCTTATATTGAAACAGGCTCTCTTATCTCCATAAAGGAAAATGTAAAGGATATCACAATCCCCTCAGAAGAACGCAGGATAATGATGTATCCTATGGATTTTGAGGAATTCTGCATAGCTCTCAATGAAGAGAAGATGATAGAATACATCAGAAAATGCTTCAACGAGAAAAAGCCGTTGGAGGATGATTTACACCATAAAGCTATGCTGTTATTCAAGCAGTATATGCTTGTAGGCGGAATGCCGATGAGTGTTTCAAAGTATATATCAAACAACCGAAGCTTCGCAGCGGCAGATGCTGAAAAAAGAGATATTCTCACGTTGTATCAGAACGATATAAGCAAGGCTGATGTAAAGTACCGTTCAAGGGTCAGCTCTATTTTTGAGCAGATACCGTCATTTTTATCTCAGCATGAAAAACGAGTCAGACTGTCAAATCTGGAGCCCAATTCAACATTCCCTATGTATCAGGATACCTTCTTCTGGCTCGGAAATTCAATGATTGCAAATGAATGCTTCAGCTGTAAGGATCCCAATGTGGGCTTGTCATTAAATGAAGACAGGACATATATCAAGTGCTATATGGGAGATACGGGACTTCTTGTTAGTCATACCTTCAGCGAAAACGAGCTCGCGGAAGAAGAGCTTTACAAGCAGATTCTTCACGACAATATGTCAATCAATGAAGGAATGTTTTTTGAAAACGCCATTGCACAGTGCCTTGTAGCAAACGGGTACCCGTTATTCTTCTATACACATTACAACGAAGAAAAGCACAGGAATGATATTGAAATAGACTTTCTTATATCCAACGGCAGCAAAATTAAACCTAAAATATTCCCAATTGAAGTGAAATCCGGCAAAAGGTACACAACCGAGTCACTCAAGCGGTTTATTGAAAAATACAGCAATCGCATAGGCAACGCATATATCATTCATCCGAAAAACCTGATGATTAAGGATGACATAATCTGCATCCCGTCATATATGACATTTTGTCTGTAAACTTATATAGAAAAACAAATAGGCTGTATCAACATCTGCTTTGATGTCTGATGCAGCTCGTTTTTTTTCGGTTATTCTATGTTTATAACTTTCATATTATTATTGCTGAATAGACGTTAGGAGTGTATGCAGCGAATAATAACAGAAAGGACGTATTGATATGGAATCGATACTGAAAACAGACAACATATTTAAGGGAGCAGAAAGCGTTGCAATTGTAATGCAAGAGAAAAGAGAGGAAACGGACGAAAAGACTGATGCGGAAAAGCTGATAATCCGTTTATGCAAAAACGATCCGGAAGGGGAGTTCCTTTGGAGCAGACTGATGCTTGAATTTACGGTGCCGGACTCTGATGAAGAGGCTGTAAAAGAGATACTGAATAAGCCCGGAACACTCATAATTACCGATGAAGAGGCGACTGAGAAATATCTGAAAACGGACTTTGGGATTGAAAAAGGTATTTACCTACTGTCCGATTTTGCAAAGTCTGTTCTGAACGGATATGTCGAAGAAGATGTCCTGCTTGAATCATTGTTTGATGTCGCAAGTGTATTTTACGAATATGAGGATCTGAGGACCTTTGATTCACATGAGTGGAGTGAGGCCTTCCGCCGAACAATCAATTTCCTTCTTCATTTCAAGAGGCTGACTTCTGAAATAAAGCCAAGAAATGAGCATTCCCAGTTCACGGAGAATCTGATGGAATTCATTCTTGAAAAGCCGGAGCTTTCTATAGCAGGGGTTCATATGTATGAGGATAAAGACGGGAAAATGTACTTCATGGCAGTGAAGGAACCCTTTGAAACAATTTATCTTGAAACAACAGAAGAATCTGCTTTTGATGACCTCTATCAGTTTATGGAAGAAACCGACGTAATCTGTGGTTACGGACTCTCGGATGAAATCACCTTTTTCATTAACAAAACCTGTATGGATAAGGGAAGAATCCCGTCTTATCGTGCAATCGACATCAAGGATTTATTGTTTGAGCTTTATGAGGTCAGCGAGGAAGCCGAGAAGGATCTGAACTACATCTATGTGTTAAACAGATTCTTGGTGAAGCCCGGATTTTTGTACCTTTATTCAAAGCCCGGTTTAGAATTACCCTTAAAGTACATAGAGGCCGCACGAAAAATGTGCGACGATTATAAGAAGCGTAAAAACTAAATCTATATCTTAATTTTATATCTTCATATTCTCTTGTCATAAGCAGCAGAGCGGACACAAAATCGTGTTCGCTCTGTTTCTTTTTATTGATGAAAAATGTGTTTTGGCGGATTTTTTTGTATATGTACACTTTTTTTCAAAAATCCGTCTGTTTCGTTCAAAAAATTCACTTAAATTCGTTTGCATCTTTCATACTTCTTATGACCGGAAAAATGCAGGTCCCTTTACTCTGGTATTAAAAGTCGGACAAAACCCGGTTAATAAGAAAATATGAAAGGAAATATTAATGAAAACAAATTGTATTTTTAATGATGATACTCTGGTTGAAATCAGAGTTATGAACAAGGTTGCAGAGATAAAAAAGACAAGCTGGCATAAACGAAATATCGTGAGGATTAATAATGTTCCTGTTGATGCCGATACGGGCGAAGTTTTGAGTATCAGAGCAGATGAATTTGAAATGCCGATAGTAAAGGAAAATAATGATAGTGCATTTCAGACAGCTGAAAATGATGCTTCCCATAAAAAGAAAACAAGACTTTCAAATCCGAAAGCTCTGTCTTATACACGCAAGCATAATAAGAATCTCATTATTTCAAATTATAACGGTAATGACAAATTCTCTTTTATTACGCTGAGATATGATAATTCAAAGCCTGAGCTTGATGAAGTGAAGCTGAATATGAATGCTCTTATAAAGAAGATAAAAAGAAACTATACAACAGATGATAATAAGTTCAAATATCTTTACACAATAGAAAAGAACTATGCAGGTTTCTTTCATGTCCATTTGCTTTTGTTCTGGGACAGCTTTGTTCCTGAAAAGTTTTTAGCAGATAAAAATAAGCTTTGGAAATTCGGAATGCTTCATTATTCCGAACCATTTTCCGACGATTACAAAATAACTTATCTCGCAGCGTATCTTACATACGGGATGTCTGATAATTCTGAATTTATAAGCAAATACATTATTCCCGTAACTCCGGAAGAGAAGAAAGCGGTTAAGCATTCACGTATGGACTTCTGGCAGGAATACAATCACATATTTTTTCACAGCGAAGGTATGACAGAAGCCAAGCCCGTTGTTATGACCTACGCCGAAGCGAAAGAAAAATTCGGCTTCAATGATGAAACTGTTTTTTACAGCAATTCCTTTACCAAAGATATCAGCACAGAAACAACTATCCATCAGGAGTATGAATATCATTGTGTGAGCTGACTAAATTTGTCTGCTGAATTTTGTTGTATTGATAATTAATTTAGTTTTAACTGCATTTTTTGTTGAAATATGGGTTCTTTGTGTTATAATAGTAAACGGATTATTGTATTTTAGAGGTGTACACATATGGCTGTTAGTTATAAGAAACTCTGGAAACTTTTGATTGACCACGATATGAAGAAAAAAGACCTCTCAAAGGTCGCCGATATCAGCAATTACACAATCACAAAAATGAGTAAGGGTGAAAACGTTACCGTTGAAACCCTCGGCAAAATCTGTGCCGCATTAAACTGCGGTGTGGATGATATTATGGAGTTTGTACCGGAAGAGTAATTGAGGAGAAATAGATATGGTAAACATTCGTAAATTAGAAAGAGAATTATGGGAAGCAGCTGATCTTCTCCGTGCAGACTCAAAGGTAACATCACAGGAATACTGTATGCCTGTGTTGGGTCTTATTTTCCTCAGATATGCATATAGTCGTTTCAAGTTTGTTGAGGGTGAAATATTAAAGGACAGACCGGTTCGTAACGGAAGAGTTTTGCCTGTTGAAGCTGATGACTTCAAAACAAAAAGTGCAATATTCCTTCCTGAAGAGGCTCGTTATGAATGGCTTCTGAATCGTCCTGATAATACTGATATGGGACAAGCTATCAATAAAGCCATGGAGCTTATTGAAGAACAGTCTTCTCAGCTTAAAGGTATTCTTCCCAAAAACTATAATATTCTGAAAAATGACCTTTTGCGTGAACTTCTCCGAATTTTCAACAACAGTGCATTCAATGAAATTCAGGATGATATTATCGGCAGAATTTATGAGTATTTCCTTAATAAATTTGCACCTGTAGTTGCTGCAGATGACGGTGTATTCTTTACACCTAAATCTCTGGTACAGATGATTGTTAATATTATTGAGCCGAAACACGGTACAGTTCTTGACCCTGCTTGCGGTAGCGGCGGAATGTTTGTTGCTTCTGCTGATTTTATTGAGCAGTACGGGGCAAATGCAAATACCGCAATGACATTCTTCGGTCAGGAAAAGCTTGAATACAATGCAAAGCTTTGTGTTATGAATATGGCTGTTCATGGACTTAATGCAAAGATCGTGTCAGGTGATGAAGCAAACAGTTTTTATAACGATGCTCATAATCTTGAGGGCTCTTGCGATTATGTAATGGCAAATCCTCCGTTTAATGTAGATAAGGTCAAGTCTGAAACTGCGTGGAATGCAGGCAGACTTCCTTTTGGATTACCGGGCGTTAATAAAAATAAAGAGGTAGGTAATGCAAACTATCTCTGGATTTCATATTTCCATGCATATCTTAACGAAACAGGCCGTGCAGGCTTTGTTATGGCATCCTCCGCAACTGACAGTCAGGGTAAAGATAAGGATATCCGTGAACAGCTTATAAAAACAGGCGATGTTGATGTTATGCTTTCTGTAGGTAATAACTTCTTTTATACAAAGAGTCTTCCTTGCACATTGTGGTTCTTTGACAAAGCAAAACGGGAGGAAAATAGAGACAAAATCCTCTTTATTGATGCAAGAAATTATTACACGGCTGTTGACCGTACCCTTAACGAGTGGTCAGAATGGCAGATGAAGAATCTTAATGCTATCGTTTGGCTTTATCGTGGAGAAACAGATAAGTATATCGAACTTGTAAACGAATATCGCGATCAAGTTGCAGAGTTCTTAAATATGGTTGAGTATATCGAAGATGTGCCGGATGGTTATAGACCAGAGTATGATTTTGCAACCAATTTTGAACTATTGGAAGCAAAATTAGTTCTCATTCGCAAGAAAGCTAAAGCCGCAATTGATGAAGCAGCAAAACGAGAGAAAAAATCAATTGAAGCCGAATGGAACAAAAGAATTGCAATAGTAGAAAATACAATTTCTATTCTCAAAGAGGCGGTTTGGCTTACGGAAAAATTTGGTGACGGAGAGTATAAGGATATTCTCGGTCTTTGTAAGTGTGCCTCTCTTGGGGAAGTTGCTGAAAAGGGTTATTCTTTGACACCCGGTGCATATGTAGGTGTTGCCGAGGTTGAAGATGATGGCATTGATTTTGCATCCCGTATGGCAGAGATACATAATGAATTGCTTGCATTACAGGAAGAGTCAAATGAACTGATGAAAACCATCTCGAAGAATATGAAGGAGATGGGGGTATGAGTTTGAAGAGCATAAAACTTGCAGAATGCTGTATTTCAATTACAGATGGTGACCATCTACCACCACCAAAATCAGAAAGTGGCATACCGTTTGTTACTATAGCAAACATTAATTCTGCCAATCAATTTGATTTTACAAACACAATGTTTGTTCCACAAGAATATTACGATAAGCTTGATGTAAAGCGAAAGGCTCAGACTGGTGATGTCTTATATTCGGTTGTAGGGTCATTTGGAATCCCAGTTTATATCAAAGATAATAAAAAATTTGTTTTTCAGCGACATATAGCAATATTGCGACCTAATGAAAAAATTGTTCCTCGTTTTTTATATTACACAATGTTGAGTAGGGATTTTTATGCAAAAGCGGATGCGGCAGCAATTGGTGCTGCTCAGCGAACAGTCAGTTTAACATCTTTACGCAATATTGAAATTAAGGTTCCTTCAATAGAAAAACAAAATAAAATTGTCAATATTCTTTCTGTTTATGATGACTTTATTGAAAACAACCAAAAACAGATTAAGTTGTTGGAAGAAGCGGCACAGCGACTCTATAAGGAATGGTTTGTTGACCTTCACTTCCCCGGATACGAAAATACACCTATTGTCGATGGTGTACCTCAGGGCTGGAAAAAAGCTTTTTTAGGTGATATTGCTCCCATTCTTACGGGAAAAAAAGATGCAAATTTTGGAACAGATGATGGTGCATATCCCTTCTTTACATGTTCCCAAGAACCCATAAAAGCTCCGTCATATTCTTTTGATGCACATGCAGTTATATTGGCCGGAAACGGTGATTTTAATGTTAAACTATACAGAGGTAAGTTTGAGGCATACCAAAGAACCTATGTGCTTTCTCCCTATGAAGAAAAACACTTGTATTTACTTTATAATGCGGTAAATGATAGTATGGCTGTTCTTGTGAAAGGAGCAAGTGGCTCTACCATCAAGTTTCTTACAAAGGGGATGATTGAAAGCATCCCGATGTTTATTCCTGCGGATGAGCTTTTGGAACGATATAACAATTATTCTGAAAATATTCAAAGAAAACTTGAAAGTCTAAAAAACACAATAAAAAATGCAACTGAAGCTCGTGACCGTCTGTTGCCGAAACTTATGAGCGGTGAAATAGAGGTGTGATTATGGATGATTTCTTGATTTGGCTCGATAAATACGAGTTGTTAATCGAATTGGTAATTACAGTATTAACAATAATATTATCTTTGGTGGCTTTATTTCAAACCAAAAGTATTGCAAAAAGACAATTAAAACAAGAAGAAAACATAGCCAAACAGCAAGCATATTTGCAAGAAAAACAAATTAAGATTTCTGTACATGAACAAAAAACCGCGATAAATAAAGCACTTGATAAGGTGTTTAATATTTCAGGGACAATAAATCTAATATTGCCCAAAATTGACCTTCATTCGTTAAGCAATGAAAATGTATATTGTTTATTAAGTAGCTTTATTGAAGATGTTAATACAAAGGACATTTCTTATATTTTAGGACAAGCTCGTTTTTTCTTGAATCCGGATGTTTCCGTAAAAATAAGATTTGTAAATACATGCTTTAATACAATAACCATATACACCGATTTGCTGAAAATATTGAACGATAATGAGCAAACAAAAACAGAGCTTATTGATGAAATTATCAAATCATGTGCAGATATTGAAAAAATGCAACCTGAAATAACGTCAGATATGATAAAAGAATTAAAAATTGTTGATTAATTAATATCATATCACTGAATAAGCGACAACTAAAAACAAATTCGTGGCTATTTACTTCCCAAAATTATGAACGGCGAAATTGAGGTGTAGTTTTTGGAAAATAAATTTTTATATCGTTACATAAGTTTCGAAACTTTTGTTGGTATGGTACAAAAGCAAGCATTAACTTTTGTTTTACCCTCAGTTTGGGAAGATTCGCATGAAGAATCCCCTTTCCATCAGTTGATAAGCAAAAGGAATACTGCTATTGAAATGGCATTTTTTGTTGCAGCTCATAATAAAACATACGCACAATGCTGGTCTGAATTGGCAGAAAGCGACGCTATGTGGAGAATATATGCTTACAATAATTGAGCATTAAGAATAAAAGTTAAGATTGATAAAATTGCTCAGTTAGATAATGTTCAAGCTGTTCCTGTAACATATTCAGACACCCCCTTTGATTGTGAAATATTCGATGAGACTGCATTACTTTCTTCTTTGGCATATAAACGAACTGCGTTTATACACGAAAAAGAAATACGCTTAATAAACCAATATAAATACAAAGATGAGAAAGATGCCAAGCAACATATCACAGCGGTTTTAATTCAACATGGTCAACAAGAGCATGCAAAAATGCTTGATGATATGTTTCCTGATATGGAATGGGAAGAGAAAATTGAAAATCTTTTGAAATTGCTTAATTTGGGAAACAATCGTATGGAAACAAAAGATATATCCTATTCGCACATTCCGGAGTTTGTCAATGGCGTTATGGTACATCCTCTTGCACCGGAATGGTATGTTGAAGTTGTGCAGGAGTTTTGCAAGAGAAATAATATTCCTTTTGAGGGGAAGTCAAAATTATATTCGTGATTCGGAGATGTAAAGATTAATGAAAAAGTTACTAAAACAATATTGGAAAGTTCTCTTTATTTTCTTTGTTGTCGCAATAATAATTATTCCTTTATTAATCCACATTTGTTTTAAAATTAATACGCCAATAGAGTTTTTTCAAGCAGAGTGGAGTGCGGGTGATGTATTGGCTTTTTATGGAGTGTTAGTAGGGGCTGTTGCTACCGTTTGGGGCGTTTACCTCTCTATACAATATTCCCGTTCTAATTATCAAGAAGATATTAAAAATAGAGTACTGCCTTTTATTGCACTGACAACTTTGAAAGCACGTTCAAAATTCTCGCCTTTTCATATTGCTGATATACACGAAAATATGTCTGATCCTAACGAGTACGAAGAATACAAGGTTGAAAAGATATACTATATCATTGAGAAAGGTAAAATTACCCCAAAAACTGGGTTAACTGCTGAACAAGAGCAAAAACTAAAACAAGGCGGTATGCGTTGGGAAACTGATGATAATGGTACTACACAATTGGTTTGTATTGATCTTGTAACAATGCCTTTTGAACTTGAAAATGTTGGCAATGGTGTAGCCAATCGCTTTCGTATAGGATTGAACTCTGAAACAACGGAAGAAAAAAATTGGCAGTATACAACCCCTATGCCATTTAAGATTGGAGAAACCTTATATGTACACGTGTATTGTGAGGATGGTGTAGTGTCTAAGGGAAACTATATATTGGATTTGGTTTATGAAGATATTTATGGCAACAAATATGGGCAAAGATATGGAATTATTATAGATAACCCTAATGATATTATTCATGCATGGATTGATTTGGGAGGTAAGCAAGAATCTTATTGTTGAACAAATCAAACAACAACTAAAATAAGCTTGTAACTGTATATTATCTAAAATTATGAATCGAGGTACAAAAGATGAAATTACAACCAATAGAATGTGCTGATTATGATACAGATAAGGTTGCCGAATATGCAAAGAAGATGCCTACAATATTTCAATATAATAGCGACATAGACAAAACGGCATACATAAACTGGCGAACAGGTTTTGCTCGTACAAATCGCAGACAGTTTGTAGTCTTGGGAGAAGCATATCTTTCGTCCGCATACAACCTTGTCCAACAGTGTTTGGAAAACAATGGAGATAAAAAGGCAGATTCTTGGATATTTCCGATTATGTTTAACGTAGTGCATGGTATCGAGGTTTACCTTAAAGCAATTAACTGTGTTTTAAGTATCGCTCTCAGCAAGGAGAAAGGTATTACCGAAGGTGGTCACGATATTCGAGCTTTATGTGCTACCGCAAGGAATCTGATTATTGAATTCAAAACAGCAAATAAAAATACAACCACCGAGCAAATGTTTACCGCTATCAAAATTGTTGAGAAATTTGTGCTGAACATATACGATAAAACTGATGATATGACATTTGCACGGTATCCATTAGCGAAGGACAAGCAAGGGCACTTCTATATTCAAACTTTTGAAAATGAAGTTGTTGATTTGGAATTACTTAAAGAGCAAATGTTGTTTGTCTACAAGATGCTTGATTTTATTTATGAAATGCCTGAATTGGATATAGAGATAAGAGCAGAAATAATGATGGATAGCTATTAAAGGAGAAAAGAATTTGAGATTACATTCTGTTAAATTAACGAACTATAGATCTATTGGTATTGACCATAATGAGATTATCATAGAACCTAATATTACTGCAATTATTGGCAAAAACGAAAGCGGAAAAAGTAATGTATTGTCTGGTTTGAGTGGCATATTGTTTAGAAGCAAGATGACAAAAGTGTTTGTTGATAATAATGTCAATAGAAATTCTGACAATGGTAAAATTGTCTATAAAATTACACTTAAATCAGTGCCAGATGAATCGGAATTTTTACAAGAAGATACGACTGTTACTATTACTTCCGAATCTTATTCTGCTGTTGGCGGGATAATGCGATATTATGAAGAAAACGTAAAAGAAACTGTAGATGCAGTTTATGAGATAGTTAATGCTAACCCATTTAAGTTTACAGGAAATGATCTCACAGCATTGAGACAAAGGTGTTCTCAAATTAAAATTGAAGATAGTATTGATATTCAGAACACAAATGCGGCACTTAATACCTTTGTTCAATGGACTTCCCGTGTACCTTCAGTGCAACAGGTTCAATACAAGTCTGCGATAAATGATGCATTGACCAAGTGGCAGGAATTATGTAATCTGTTTCCCGTAATGTTTTATAGACATAATGATAGAATCTTGCACTCTGAATATAAAGGTGATGCACTTAAAAAGGAGTTGGAAAACACAAAGAGTTTTCTATACGAATTTGTTAAATATATTGGTTTTACAAAAGAACAGATTTTACAAGCAGTAAGCGGAAGAACAGATGGAAACACCTCGAACTTGCAGGATAAAATCCAGAGAGCGATTGACTCAAAGGTCAACATTCCTTTTGAATCTTTTTATACTGTTGAAAAAGTTACATTGAAAGTACGTTTTACAACAGGTATTTTGTCATTTACAGTGAGCACAGACGGCGGATCCACAATGACTCTTGGAGAAAGAAGCGATGGTTTGCGTTGGTATCTTAATTTGTTCATTGATGTTATGGCGAACAATCTGCATTCTCGTCAAGTTGTATATTTGTTTGATGAACCCGGTATATCTTTACATATAAACGCACAAAAGGAACTTTTGAAACTTTTCTCTGATCTGGCCTCAAAAGGTAACCAAATTGTTTATACTACACATTCACCTTATATGCTTGATACGGTAAATAATGGAATTGAGAGAATACGTGCAACAGTTAAAGATGAATTTGGTATTACAAAAATATATCGAACCGCTTATCATCCTGATATAGCTCCGGATGCTCAAGAGGATACTTTAACACCTATTATTCGTGCTTTAGGAATGAGCGTAGCTGATACCTTTGGTCCTGCATACGAAAAAATTAATGTAGTAACTGAGGGAATCAGTGATTGTGTCTATTTATCATGCATTGGCAAGAAATTGGGAATTGATCTCTCAAAGTATGCATTTATTCCTGTTGTTGGAGCAAGTAATCTTATAAATGTATGCACAATCTTACATGGTTGGGGTTGTAAGTATATTGCTTTGTTTGATTATGATAGTGAAGGTGTTCTCAAAGGCGGAGATATCTTCAAAAATAAGTACGAATTAGAGTATAAAAAGCACTATATGTACTTAAAAGATGCTTCTGAAGAGGAAATAACAAATAAGACATACAATACTAACGAAGTTGAAATTGAAACATTGGTTGTAGACCTTGATGACTGTTTAGAATCCAAAGGTTATGCTAAATGCGGCAAGGTTTTGAATGCAAAATGGTATGCGGATGCTTTGGATGATGGCACGCAGACTTGTTCATCAGAAACTTTGAATAATTTTAGAGAATTGTTTGATAGAATAAATTCGTGTATGTGCGGATGATTATATGGATTGTGCATAACGGAAAAGGAGGTTGGTGTAATGGATGTCAATATGCTTCGGGAAATGGCACATTTTCAAGGAATACCATATTGTGATGAAAAAATGACCTTCTTTTACGATGAAACCGGCAATTGTGGGAAGTTCTCTTTAAACGAAGATGGTTTGAATGACACTACTGCGTTAAATAATGATTTTATTCTCGGTGGAGTTGCATTTTTAGGTGACGCTTGTCCCGCTGATCCTGATAAATTAATATCTGATTTACGGCTTCAATCAAATGAACTGAAATTCAAGAATCTATACAAGTCAGGCGATTTTATTGCTTTTATGAAAAGTCGTCGAGTTGGTGTTTTTATTGACTGGCTATACAACAGCGGCTTATATATCCATTATGCAACTATCAATAATCTGTATTATTCGCTTGTCGATATGGTTGACTCTTTATGGGAATCGCAACCGCAGTTGGCGTTTTCGTTTGAATGGGTGATACAACTTAAGTCTGCATTATATAACTTTTGCAAAGAACATTTGGATGAAACTCTAAATTTGTTTTATAAGTATCATTATCCTAATATTGATAAGGATAGTGCTGAAAATTTTAGTGTAGAGTTTTGCGATTTTATACAAACATATAATGAAAAAACAACGGAGCAAGGATTTTTAGTAGAATGCTTCAGGCAAATGCTAAAATACGCAGGGCGACACGGCGAACTTGTTTTCCTGCACGATAATGAAAGTAATATTCTTGTTGAGGAATATTATACGCTTTATCAGGGCAGGTGTTATACTTACAAATATTCGTTTCATCATTTTGACAATGAGAAGGTTATACTTTCTAAAATGCAAAAAACACCTATGACGGATAATGGGCAACTATTTATTAACTATGATTTTTTAGATTCGAAGCAAAATAAAATTATTCAGGTTTGTGATGCATTTGTTGGACTTATGGCAAAGATGTTTCAGTTTTTGGATGGCTTATCTTTTGAAGAAATTGACCAGTTAAAAGCCGAAGAAAACACTGCATCATTAATTAACCTTGCTAAAATAAACGCATTAATAGAGCGTGCAGATAAGTTCCATCAAATGATGATTCAAAATGCAAATGATATTTATTTAACTCAGCAAAGGATGTTAAAACTTCAATCCTTAGTAAAGGCGGTAGAATTATGAGCTGGGAATATTCTGAGAATATATTGGTACAGAACAGTGCCGGTAATGTTCTGCAAAATAAGCTTGGGTGGAATGTTGTTCTTGCCTATGATAAAGAGCAGTTAGGTGAAGACGGTACTCTTGGCAGAAAGTCATACAAGGAAATTGTATTGACAAGGTATTTGAAAAGAGCACTGTTTGATAATAATGAATGGATGACGGAAGATTATGCTGATTCCGCCATCAAGACTCTTTGTGCCTACATAGCCTCTGCTACATTGATGCAAATCAATGAAGAAAAATATTCCATGCTACGTGACGGTATTCCTGTTCAGGTAAAGAAAACAGACGGTTCTCTTGATATCCGTTATGCCTCAGTATTCAATTTTGATGAACCAGAAAAGAATCATTTTCTTGCTGTAAAAGAAATGAAGATACACGGTGAATTATATCGCCGTCGAACGGATATCGTTGGTTTTGTCAACGGTATTCCGCTGCTCTTTGTAGAGCTGAAAAAGCAAAGTGTGGATGTAAAGGATGCTTACGATTGCAATTACACCGATTATCTTGATACAATACCGCAGTTATTCCACTTCAATGCTTTTCTTATGCTCTCAAACGGTCTTGAGGCAAAGGTCGGTACAATGGGTTCAAAATATGAGTTTTTCCATGAGTGGAAAAGACTCAAAGAGGATGAGGTCGGTGCCGTTGACCTTGAAACAATGCTTCTCGGCATCTGCGACAAGAAAAGCTTTATGGATTTATTTGAGAACTTCATTCTGTTTGATCATTCAGGCGGCAGAACTGCAAAAATATTTGCCCGAAATCATCAGTACCTTGGTGTAAATGAAGCAGTTGAATCCTATAAAGCAAGAAAACTGAAAAACGGTAAACTCGGTGTTTTCTGGCATACACAGGGAAGCGGTAAAAGTTACTCAATGGTATTCCTTGCTCAGAAAATCCGCAGAAAGTTTGCAGGAAGCCCCACCTTTGTCATCCTCACGGATCGTGACGAGCTTAACAAGCAAATCAGTGATACCTTTGAAGCCTGCGGTCAGTTTTCCGGAAAAGCTCGTCAGTATATACCTTCAAGCGGTAACCAGCTTCATGAAATGTTACACGGTAATCCGAGCTTTATATTCACATTGATTCAGAAATTCAATGACAGTACAGCTGCACCCATTATCCCTGACCACGATATAATAATCTTATCAGACGAAGCTCATCGTTCACAGAATGGTATTTTTGCCGATAATATGTGCCGTCTGTTGCCGACTGCATCCAGAATCGGTTTTACAGGTACACCTTTGTTCAAGTATGACAACATAACAGAAAGAACATTTGGTAGTTATGTTTCTATTTATGACTTCAAACGTGCTGTTGATGACGGTGCAACTGTACCTCTTTATTATGAAAACCGCAGTGATATGCTTAATATCACCAATCCCGAAATCAATGATGCTTTGCTTGATGCTGTTGAAGCAGCCGATCTTGATATAAATCAGCAGGCAAAGTTAGAGCTTGAGCTTGCAAAAGATATACATATTATTACTTCAGAACCTCGACTTGATACTATTGCGAAAGATTTTGTTGACCATTATTCAGAACTCTGGACAACAGGAAAAGCGATGTTTGTATGTGTAAACAAGGTTACTTGTGTTCGTATGTATAATCTTGCACAGAAATATTGGGCAGAAAAGATCAAAGAGCTTAAAAACAAGCTCAAGATTGTCACACAGCAGGAAGCACAGGAGTTACAGCGTCAGATTGAGTGGATGAAATCGACAGAGATGGCTGTTATCGTAAGTCAGGAACAGAACGAAATCCAGACCTTTAAAAATTGGGGCTTGGATATAGTTGACCACCGTACAAAAATGGAAAAACGCGAAATGGATAAAGAATTCAAAGATTCTGATAATCCTTTCCGTATTGTTTTCGTTTGTGCGATGTGGCTGACCGGTTTTGATGTTAAGTCTCTTGCAACAATATATTTGGACAAACCTTTAAAGGCTCATACACTTATGCAGACTATTGCCAGAGCAAACCGTGTTTGTGACGGAAAAAGCAATGGACTTGTTGTCGATTATATCGGTGTTGTTAAAGCTCTTCGTCAGGCACTTGCAGATTATACTTCCGGCGGTGCCGGAAAAACAGGTGATGATCCTGCTCCTGATAAAACAAAACTGATTGAAAGAATCGAAAGTACAATAAAAGCCATAGCAGATTATATGTCAGAATATGAATTTTCGCTCAGTGCAATGATTCAGGCAACTGATTTTGAAAAGCTTGCTTTTGTCAAAGCGGGAGCAGATGCAATGTGTGTGACTACGGAAGTAAAGAAACGTTTTGAAATTCAGGCAAGAGAGCTTTTCCGTATGTTTAAATATATCGGCAAAGGTGAAGTTTCTGATGAAACATGCCGTTACAAGAATTCGATAAGTGAAATCTATGACCAATTACAGGAAAAGCGTAAGCATGCTGATAATTCTGCACTTATGGCACAAATCAATGCAATTGTCAGTGAATATGTGACAGTTACAAAAAATGACGGCGAAGAAGAAAGCAAGAAGTTTGATATCAGCAATATTGATTTTGACAGATTGCGTCGTGAATTTGAAAAAGCAAAGAATAAAAATCTTCTTCTTAAAGATTTGCAACAGTTGGTTGAAACAAGACTTGCAAGCATGCTTCGTGAAAATCCTTTGCGTATTGATTATTATCAGAGATATCAGGAAATAGTTGATGAATACAATCGTGATAATAAAAAAGATGAAATTGCGATTATATTTGAAAACCTTATGAAGCTTGTCAATGAACTTGATGATGAAAGCAAACGTTATGTCAGAGAAGGCTTTGAAAGTGATGAAGAACTGACTATGTTTGATTTGCTCGTTAAAGAATCATTGTCAAAAGAAGATGTTAAGAAAGTAAAGAAGCTGGCACAGACAATGCTTTCAAAAATCAAAGCTCGTATTCACGAACTTGACCATTGGCGTGATAAAGAAGAAACGCAGTCAATTATCAGTGTTCTGATTCGTGATTTGTTGTGGGAAGATTTACCCGAAAGCTACGATGATAGTGCCATAGCTAACTACAGACAACAGATTTATGAGTATGTCTATAATGCATATCCTGCGGCTTAATTGGGAATAAGATATGACAAGAACAAAAGTAATAAAAAACTCAATACAATGTAAGCTCTGCGGAGATATAATTGAATCCAAGTTCAGACATGACTTTGTTGAGTGCAGCTGTAAGGCTTGTTTTGTTGACGGTGGGCACGATTATCAGAGAATCGGCTATGCTGAAGAAGGATGCTTCATAAATTTGTCTGTATATGAAGAAGTGCCTTTTCGTTATAAAGATGAAGAGCTGAATAAATTGTTAGAACAAGAAGGGGAGTAAAACGTGAAAGGTTCAGAATGTAAGTTTGTAAAATACATGGAAGGTGCAGATAAGCGTTTTGTCATTCCTGTTTATCAGAGAAATTATGATTGGAAAACAGAAAACTGCAAACAGCTTTATGATGACCTTATAAAAATTATTAAGGGTGGTCGAAAAAGCCATTTCTTCGGAAGCCTTGTTTCAGTTTATAACCCTGATGGTCATAATGAGGAGTTTCTTGTTATTGATGGTCAGCAAAGACTTACAACAGTATCGCTTCTTTTTCTTGCTATGTATAATTTGTTGGAAAAGGGCGTAATTATTTCTCAGACAGCAAATCTGAAACAGAGAATATTTGAGGAGTATCTTGTTGATAAGTGGCAGCCGGAAGAAACAAGAATAAAATTAAAACCGGTTAAGAATGATCAGCGTGCATTCGGTAAATTATTTGATGCACCTTCAGAGCATATCCGTGAATCAAATTTAACTGTAAATTACGATTATTTCTATAACCGTATACAGAAACAAGAAATAACAGTTGATCAGCTTTATGATGCAATCTGTTGTCTTGAGATTATAAATATCCGACTTGATATGGATGATAATCCCCAACTTATATTCGAGAGCCTTAACTCGACCGGTCTGGATTTGAGTGAAGGTGACAAAATCAGGAACTTTATTCTTATGGGCTTGCCTTCAAAAGAGCAAGACGAATATTATGATAAGTACTGGAATAAAATTGAAGTTTGTACTAAATATGATGTAAGTGCATTTATACGAGATTATCTTAGTGTTAAGCAGCAGGCTATCCCGCAACAGAAGAGAATATATGCAATTTTCAAAGATTATGTTGATATGAGTAATATTCAGACAGAAGCCTTGCTGAATGATATGTTGAAATATGCTCAAAGATATGCAGTTTTGCTTGATGGAAAAACAAATAACAAGGTACTTAATGCTTGTATATTCAGATTGAATAGATTGGAAACAACTGTTACAAGACCTTTCTTTCTTGAAGTGCTTCGTCTTTATGATGAAAACAAACTGTCAATTGAAGAGGTTACAGATGTATTTTTAATTGCAGAAAACTATCTTTTAAGAAGAAGTATCTGTGATTTACCCTCTAATGCTCTTAATAAGATTTTCTTGTTGTTACATAGAGAAATCGTCAGATATGATGGTACAGAAGATAATTATGTTGAGAAGCTGAAATATGCATTGCTCTCAAAGAAAGAGAGAGCACGTTTTCCGTTGGATGAGGAATTCTCAGCAGCGTTTGCAACAAGACCTGTATATCTGATGAACAGTAAAAATAAGGTTTATATACTTGAACGATTTGAAAATTTTGGTACTGCTGAAGATAAAGATGTATATCGTCATTGTGATGAAGGAATATATTCCATTGAGCATATTATGCCTCAGCATCTTACTCCGGTATGGCAGAAGGAGTTAGGTGACGATTATGAGCAGATTCACGATGAATGGTTGCATAGAATTGCTAATTTGACATTAACTGCCTACAATTCAAAGTACAGCAACAGTTCCTTCGTTGAGAAGAAAGCAATGGAGCATGGCTTTGATGACAGCGGTATTCGTATGAATACTTGGATTGCGAAAAAGGACAAGTGGACATTGTCTGAACTTGAAGAACGCAGTGAATATTTAATGGGGCGTGCACTGAAAATATGGGCTGCTCCTGCGACTGAATATAAACCTGCAGAAAAAGAGATGGATTCTTTTACGCTTGATGATGACGCTTCACTGTTGAGTGGCAGATTACTTGCACGATTCAGTTTCCGAAATGCAGAACAACCGGTTGTAAGCTGGGTGGAAATGTATCAGAAAGTTCTTCAGATTCTTTATTCAGAAGATAAAGCAATTATAACCAAGCTTGCGGTTGCTGATGATGAAGGATTACCATTGCATTTCAGTTTATCCGGAACCATATTCTCAAAAAGTGTTGAAATAGGTGATGGTATTTATGTGTGGACAAACACAAATACTCAAAGTAAATTATCTGTTTTAACTAAGCTGTTTGCTTTGTATGATGTTGATCCCAGTGACCTTGTATTTTTCCTGCGTGATGAAAACGAGTCATCAGAAGATGAAATAGGCACTCGTTATGAGCTTAGAAGAAAATACTGGACTTATGCTCTTGAATTTATTCACGAAGCACATGGTGATGCATCATTCAGTAATGTAAATCCTTCTAAAGATAACTGGATAAGCGGTTTCTTTGGAGTAAGCGGTTTCTGTATTGAATGTGTTGCAAATTACGATTCAGCCAGAGTTGGTATTTATCTCGGAAAAGCAACTAAAGCCGAAAATAAAAAGGCATTTGATATGCTTCTTAGCCACAAAACAGAAATAGAAGACAAACTCAATACTTCGCTTGAATGGATTCGTAATGACGATGTTAAATCATCAAAGATTGTGTTGACATTAAAGAATGTCAGCATTGAAAACGAATCTGATTGGCTTCAGATGGCAAGATTCCATGCAGATTGGAGCAAAAAGTTCTATGATGTAATTGTTCCATATTTGTTATAAATATATGAAGTGGATATCTGATTTGTGCATAGCTAAATTTTCTTGCGATATTAAGAAAAAGCCGCTGCAGTTTTGTGATTGCAGCGGCTTTTCTGATTAACTTACACGTAACAGGCTTTTAGTGGAGCCTACATAGTTCTGATAGTGTCTGATTTCGTTATTAATTTCCTTTTTACTTGTCTGAATAATGCCTGATACAGAAATTTCGTCACCTACTTCTATTGTGTCAAGATATCTGTCCCTGTGATAGAAAACTGTGGGTACAAAGGATTCGTGATTATTCTGATTGGTGCGTATGACAAGTGTAAGGTACTCTTGGGTTGATACGATTTTTACAACCTCGCCCGATAACTCGAAATTGTTAAATTCCTCATGATTACCGTAAACCAGCTCACGGATGCTGAAGGCGAGTAGGGTAGTGGATCGCCTGTTCTTGTATATGCTGCTCTGGATGTTTGCGAATACGATAATCTTGTCACCAACCTTGAAATTGAAATTCTCCTTCAAGGTCGGATTTTTAATAAGTACCTCAGGTACGTTGCTTCTGCCTGTGTGGATCCGTACTAAAATGTGATCCTCGTGTGTTTTGAAAATGTATTTGATTTCTCCTTTTAGGGTGCAAAAATTACTGTTCATATTGCATTACTCCTTTTTGTTAATCTTTTTTGAGCTCCTGTCGTGGATTTATTCTCAATACAAGTATGAATTATGAACATGCCCCATAACACGAAAAAAAGAGCGAATTTGACGCTTTATTGAGCTTTTTTGACGAGAATATTGGCATCGGAGAAATCGTTTTTTTGTGGTGGTTTTAGTCAGCTTATGGCGTAGGTGTTGGGTTCGGGAGTTTTGAAGTATAATGTTTCTTCTGCTAATTTTTCTTTAGTTTTTTCGGCGTTTTTGATTCTGTCGTAATTTTTGTAATATGTTTCAATAGTGTCAATGTCCCAATCTAAAATATTGCCGAAGGTTTCCTTATAAGCGGTAAGGGTTGCTTCCTTTTCTGCATTTGCCGCCATCCAGTGCTTGTGGGATTCGTGCTTGTTTTTCGTCACGGTAGATGTGAGGCCCCTGTCAAGTCCGTAGTGCTTTACGGCTTCATAATAACTGTCCTGATGAAGCTTACAGTCCTTGGGGCCGTCTATGAATTTTTTGAAGCACAGGTGATTGTCCCGGATTGGCATACAGAACGCGTGAATGTGTGTATTTGATTCATCATTGTGAACGTAGATTTTATATATGTTTGTCGGACCGTAAAAATCCTGAAGCCATTTTACGGATGTTTTTATCCAATCGGCGTGTTTGTCTTCGGGGATAGTTCCCTTAGAAAAGCTCATTATATATTCAAGGCAAAGCACATTATTTTTTCTGATTTTATTTCCCTGCAATTTTTCTGATAATACTTCCTCGAAGCTTTTCTTATCATAGCCGGCATCAAGCATGGGGCGGGTATAGACGATTATGTTTCGTGCATCGGGGTTGGTTAATGTGGACATCGGAAATTCTCTCTGACAGTGACGGATTGCATTGTTAATTTTTTTAACATCATTATATTTCTGGAACCTCATAATTGCGTAGCCCATAATATCACCTCCTTTGTTTTTATTGTCACTTATAGTATGACATTTAAAGGGGAGTCACAACCGAAAAACTGAAGGGTGTAACCTACTACGCTTATTGCATAAGCGGTAGGCTCTGCGAGGCTTTTTTATGGTAAATTGCAATAACAGTTTAGATGATTATGTCATACAAAAACTAAAATAGTGTTGGATAATTGTTGCTTTTTTTGCTGAAAATTGATTAGATTAAACTTCGTTAAAAATGCACAAAAAATGAGGCCAAAAATCAAAGAAAAAAGTTATGAGGAAAAACAAGGTATTTTTAGAGGTGTAAAATTGTGCATATTGCACAAGTGTCATTTGCTGTTAGCTGAAAACTTCTATTGACAATGCCCAAGGCTTCTTGTATAATACTGATGTAACATCCGAACAATTGAATATGAATATACCGTATCACTCGTGGGCAGCGAAAAGAAGCAGACCCACCCAATGACGAAATCATTTTTATGATGATGCTCCATTGATGAAGAAGTGACTGACTGTGATCGGGCGGCGTGCTGTTATCGGACTCAGCAGTAAAACAGAGGAAAAAACCGGGTAACAAAAAACAGACTGTAATAGTATATATCTATATATACTATTACCCCTGTCGTTTTCGTTATGCCTTTTTTCCAAACGGTTAATTCGGGATTTTAAAGACCTAACGAAAATGCTCGTTAGGTCTTTTTTTGTTGTTCGTGTTCTTTTTGGGACGGGTTACCGTACCTTGAAAACTGAATAATAACATCCGTCTCCAAATGCGAGGTCGTGTATCGCATAAGTTTCACGACAGTTCTTACCGTTTCTGATGCGGTATCGGCACGAATGTGCAAAAAAAATTATTATAAAAAGGCGGTTTTACCATGAAAAGTATAAATAAAACAAAATTTAATGAAAATAAGGAGAAATCTAATATGATATCAAATTATAACTGGCAGATACATGCCATTAAGAATGGATGCTTATGTGAAAATGACGGAGAATATATCTTTGATATGATTCCGGGTGCTGCAAATTTTCACACTCACGGGATGGAGCAGTATAATCATCCTGATTTTCAGCTTGTTCTTGATTATGATTTAGGCACAGCAGCGTATATTCTCAATACTCTCGGTGAACGTGTCAGCTCAGGCGAGAGATTTAATCCCGGAGATTACGTAAAGGGAATCTTTGAGGACTGCGATGTCCGTCTTGAGACCTTCGAGGAAACAGGAAGATATGTCCTTCGTGTTATTGTCCCTGATGCAAATAATGTTTTTCCGGATGAAGAAGGATGCCGTTCAAGTTATCTTCATCAGCTGTGGCCGACAGAAGAGCTCTATATAAATCATGACATTGAAAAAAACACGAGGACGGCAACTGTTCTTGAATTAAACGGCGGATTCAATGTTGAGATAGTAAGAAACGGAGATGTGACAGAATGCTACCTTGAGCATAAGGATTGCGGTATTAAAGATTTTATGTTCGGTGTTCCCGAGCAAGGTGCCATTGTCGAGGATATATTAATTGAAAAAATATCTGAGCATATTGAGCTATATAAGGATAAGTATTTTAATCGTGATGTAACGGAAAATACGGAAGCCTATCAGGTGCTCAACAGATATCAGGTGAATATCAATTCTTATGACTTGGAAGATGGTTTTATGGTTGACGCATATTATTGCGATGACGGAATGCTGTTATATCTTTATCATAAAGACTACGGCATCAAAACACTGATGCTTGTCTGGGATAAGAACACTGAAATGAATTATGAAGTGTTTGAAAACATAGGAGCTTATATGACGGCCTACAGTGAAGCATTTCTTGATGAGCCCGAGAGCAGATAAATATGATTGAGATAATACCCGATAATATTTTTGTAAGATGAATTGATTTGTTCAGATACCGATGAGTCCGAACTGTCATATTATAAGTAGCAAGACAGACGAATGGAGTTTGTGCAGTGAAAAATGATGGCAGAAAGGACAAGTCGGTGTATGAACAGTAAAGTTAATAGCAGAAAAAAATAAAAAAACTAACAGAACAAATTGAATAACGGAAGATATCAAAATAACAGCGTTGGAGTTGCTGATTACATAAATATAATACAAAACGAAGAAAGGAACGAAAGGATTTCTGAAAAAAATAGCTATGAGGAAAAACTTTTTTTCGGAAATTTCTTTCATACTATATATGAAGACAAAAGTTGTCTGCAAAAATCTATAAAGAAAAGAGGTGCAGAGTAAGTGAAAAATACGGATTTATTCTATACATACGAGGATGTATGTGAAATTTTATCCGTGTCCCGAAATACATCATATCAGATTATTCGCGAATTAAATAAAGAGTTAAAATCACAGGGATATATGATCTTCAGCGGCAGAGTGCCCAAGAAGTATTTCAACGAAAAATTCTATTGCTGAGGTTAAACAAAAAAATGCATATTAATTATCTAAAAAAATGTCAAAAAAGGAGAAATAATAATGACAGTTAAAAAGAATCCGAAAACCGGAAAATGGTATTGTAAATTCTATTATAAGGATATGTACGGTGTAAACCGTCAGAAGAAAAAAGAAGGCTTCAGAACAAAATCTGAAGCCGAGGCATATGTTGCTGAATTCAAGAACAAGACAAGCGGTTCTGTTACGATGACCTTTGCAAGTCTTGCTGAAGAATATCTTAAAGAGTGCAAGGTTAAGCTGAAGCCGACTACATACTATAATAAGGAATGTATGGTTAAACGCAAGTTCCTCCCGTTTTTCGGTGATATGCCTCTGAATGAAATAACAAAGCGTCACGTAAAAGAATGGCAGCTTAAGATGATGGATCCTGAAAATGGGTATTCTGCCACATATCTCAGACACCTGCATAGCCAGATGAATGCTATATTCAATTATGCAATTCATAATTATGATTTGCCAAAGAATCCATCCCGAGAAGCCGGTGCTATGGGTAAGAAAAAAGCAAACAGATGCAAAATCTGGCAAAAAGAAGATTTTGAAAAGTTTATTGAAGCTGTTTCGGATAATGAAATGTCAAAGGTTATGTTCACGGTTTTGTTTTACAGTGGTTTACGCGAGGGCGAACTTTTATGTCTTACACTAAATGATTGCGATTTTAAAAACAATGTAATCAATGTGGATAAATCTTATGCAAGATTACACCGTAATGATCTGATTATGCTGCCTAAAACAGAAAAGAGCACAAGAAAGGTATATATGCCCGAATCTGTAATGAATATGATACAGGAATACAGCAAGACATTATATGATTATAAGCCGAAACAGAGGCTGTTCCCGGTATATAAAAAGGATCTGTTGGATGAAATGAAAAGAGGATGTGAGATTTCCGGTGTTGAGAAAATACACATTCATGATATTCGTCATTCACACGCTTCTTTACTTCTTCAGATGGGAGTTACGATGCTTGAAATCAGCGAACGGCTTGGTCATGAGGACGTAAAAACAACACTTGAGACCTACACCCACCTGTATCCGAATAGTCATAGCGATACTGCCAAAAAACTTGAGAAATTGATGTAAAAAATACTTTTTAGTACGTTTTTAGTACGCTGCACAATAAAAAAAGTCCGGAAGCCCTGAAAAATAAAGCTTCCCGGGATTATAGGTATTATTCCCACTCAATTGTTCCTGTGGGCTTGGGGGTGAGGTCGTAGAGGACGCGGTTGATGCCTTCTACCTCTGAGGTTATTCTTTCCGTAATCTTATGAAGCACGGGGTAGGGGATTTCTTCGATTTCTGCCTTTATGGCATTGGTTGTGTTGACAGCTCTGATGATTGCGGGCCAGCCGACGTAACGGCTGTCATCCTTGACACCTACGCTCTTCATATTGGGGACTGCGATGAAATACTGCCATACCTTTCCTGCAAGGCCTGCCTTTTCGAACTCCTCGCGGAGAATAGCATCTGCTTCTCTGAGAGCCTCAAGACGGTCGCGTGTGATTGCACCGAGGCATCTTACACCGAGACCGGGGCCGGGGAACGGCTGACGGTAAACCATTTCGTGAGGAAGACCGAGTGCATCGCCGACAACTCTTACCTCATCCTTATAAAGGAATTTAATAGGCTCAACGAGCTGTAATTTCATATCCTTGGGAAGACCGCCTACGTTATGATGGGATTTGATAAGCTTTTTGCCCTTTTCCTTTTTGAAGCTTTCAAGGATATCGGGATATATTGTGCCCTGAGCCAGGAAAGCAACGTCTTTGAGCTTTGAAGCTTCTTCATTAAATACGTTAATAAACTCTTTACCGATTATCTTACGTTTTCTTTCGGGACTTCTTACGTTTTCGAGAAGGCTGAGGAAACGGTCTGTTGCATCAATATAAATAAGGTTTGCGTCAAGTCCGTTTTTGAATACTTCAATAACGTTCTCGCTTTCACCCTTTCTCATAAGCCCGTGGTTTACGTGAACGCATACGAGCTGCTTGCCGATAGCCTTGATAAGGAGAGCCGCAACAACGGAAGAGTCAACACCGCCTGAAAGGGCAAGGAGAACCTGCTTGTCGCCAACCTGCTCACGGATAGCCTGTATCTGTTCAGCGATAAAGGCGTCTGCAAGCTCTTTAGTGGTGATGCTTACCATATTATCGGGTCTTTTGTTTGTTTCCATTTTTATATCCTCCCTGTTTATGATATCTGATTAGTAGATCAGCTTAATAGATCAGTTTGTGTAGTTGTCAAAGTAACCCTGAACGAGAACCACGGGTGTGCCCTTGTCACCGGAGCCGCTGGTAAGGTCGCAAAGAGAACCGATAAGGTCTGTCAGCTGTCTGGGGGTTGTGCCCTGAGAAGCCATATTGCCTACAAGATTATCTCCCTTTGCTTTGATAGAAGCGGAAATAGCAGCCTTGAGCTCTTCTCCCGAAAGGTCCTTGAAGTCATTATCAGCAAGATACTTGAGCTTGAGCTCGTTGGGTGTACCGATAAGACCGTCTGTGAAGGCGGGGGATACTACGGGGTCTGCAAGCTCCCAAATCTTACCCTGAGGATCCTTGAAGGCACCGTCGCCGTAAACCATAACCTCAACGTGCTTGCCGGTAGCCTCTTCGATTCTTTTCTGAATTTCAAGCACAAGGGGCTTGCACTCTCTGGGGAAAAGCTTTATTGAATCCTCTGTGGATTTGTTTGAGCCGAGAAGACCGTATTTTTCGTTACAGCCGCCGCGTGTGCCGGGTGCGGTAAGAATATCGTCAAGACCGACAACAACCTTTGCACCTGCTGCCTTGAGTATTCTCTTCGTTCTTGCTCTTGTGTGAATATCACAGGTGAGAACGCAATCCGTATAATCAAGGATTGCCTTTGCCTGATTTGCAAAAATAATCTCAACCTCGGCACCGCTTTCCTTGATAAGCTCACCGTAGTATTCAACGTAGTCAACGCCCGTAAAGGGATGAAGATTCTTTCCGAAAAGCTCTCTGTATTTTTCAAGTGAAAGAACGTCGGAATAAGGATTAACACCTGCTTCGTCAATCTTATCAAGGCTTACAAGCTCGTTGCCGACCTCATCGGAGGGATAGGAGAGCATAAGAACAACCTTTTTTGCTCCCTTGGCAATACCTCTGAGGCATATTGCAAAGCGGTTTCGTGAAAGAATGGGGAAAATAACACCGATAGTACCGCCGCCGAGCTTTGCTCTGACGTCGTTTGCAATATCGTCAACTGATGCATAGTTGCCCTGTGCACGTGCCACAATTGATTCCGTAAGAGAAATTACGTCGCGGTCGCGAAGCTCAAAGCCTTCGTTCTTAGCTGCGGCAAGAACGCTGTCTGCCACAATCTTTGCAAGGTCGTCTCCTTCACGGATAATAGGGCAACGGATTCCGCGAGAAACCGTACCGACTAATCTGATGTTTTTTTCCATAATATAAGATTCCTTTCTTATGTCTCCGAAAAGACAGGATTTTTCAAAAAAATTAATACATTTTATTATATAACGATATGTTGACAAAATCAATAATTAATTAACACATTTTGCGGAAAAAAGAAATAAATTCAATTGAACGAAAAATATATACCTTGTGCCGCTCAACTGAATTTATATCAATGTTATAAATCTTTTTACGTGTATTTGTCAATAGAATATTTTGCAGAAAGATTTAATAGCTTTTGATGATTTTTTTGTGCGAAAGAGCTAAAAGACTCAGGCTTCACGGATGCTCCGTTTTTTTGGGGAATTGTGACGGGGGAAGAAATGTTGACAGTGTTATCGGCGGATGGTATAATCAGAATTGCACTACAGTAAAAATCAAAAGGAGCAATTTTATGGAATATATCAGCTCTCAGAATGCCCCCAAGGCGATAGGGCCTTATTCACAGGCAGTAAAGGTCGGAAATCTGCTTTTTACCTCGGGACAGATTCCCATTGAGCCCGAAAGCGGTGAGATTGCAGGAGACGAAATTTCCGCACAGGCAGAAAGAGTGTGTAAAAACCTCGGTGCTGTACTCGCTGCGGCAGACGCCGGATTTGAGGACGTAGTAAAAACAGTTTGCTTTCTGTCCGATATGGCAGATTTTGCAGCGTTTAATGCGGTCTATGAAAAATACTTTGTTTCAAAGCCTGCAAGAAGCTGTGTTGCGGTAAAGACTCTTCCGAAAAACGTTCTCGTAGAAATTGAGCTTATTGCCGAGATAAAAGAATAATTACAAAAATCCCTTTGCCCCAATACAGGAGGCAGAGGGATTTTCCTTTGAGATATTAAAGAGGTAATGCGAGTGTGACCTTGAACAGGTCTCCGTCAATTACGATAGTGAGTCTGCCGCCGATAACGTCGGCAAGGCTCTTTGCTATTGAAAGACCGAGTCCCGAGCCTTCGGTATTTCTTGACGCGTCTCCTCTTACGAATCTTTCCGTCAGCTCATCGGGAGAAATATTGAGCTTGTTTTTTGAAATGTTCCTGAATGAGATGTAGGCATTATATTCATCCTGCCACAGAGAAATATAAACTCTCGTTCCGGGCATTGAGTACTTGCAGATGTTGCTCATAAGATTGTCGATGATTCTCCAGAGTAATCTGCCGTCGGTGTTTATCGTTACGTTATTTTCGGGAACCTCAGGCACAAGCACGAGAGATTTTTCCTCAAGCCGTTCAATATATTCTCCGTTTGTCTGCTGGATAATAACGTTCAGAACGGTTTTTTCCTTGTGAACCTCAATATTGCCCGTTGATGCCTTTGATGCCTCCACTATATCGAAGGTCAGCTTTTTGAGTCTTTGAGACTGTCTGTCGATAACCTCAATATATTCAAGGGCTTTTTCATCGGTTATGTCGGTTTTTTTAAGAAGGTCAACATAATTCACTATCGACGTCAGAGGAGTTTTTAAGTCGTGTGAAACGTTTGTTATAAGCTCTGTTTTCAGACTTTCGCTCTTCATTCTCTCTTCTACCGCCTTGTTTACGGCACCGTTTATGTTGTTAAGGTAATTTGCGTGCTTTTTAAGAGGCCCTATGAGCATAGAGGTATTGATTCTGTATGAAACGTCTCCCGTAGAAATCTGCCTTGCTCCGTTATGAAGAGCAAGAAGGGCTGTAAGGAAAAATGCTATAACGGGGGCTTCAATCAGACGGAATGCCATCAATATAAGACTGATTCCGTAGCCGCTGATGTCTGCAAACAGGAACATAAGCGTTTCACAGGCGGAGATAAACAGAAATGCCGAAATGATTATAAAAATCCGGAATCTTGAGCCTGTTACCTCATCCATTACGGATGCTGCAGATTTAAGAAAACGGTAGAATCTGTGTATTAATGTGTTATTTTTCAGAGTCCTTGTTTTTATTCTTACGGGAAGAGTATATATGAAACTGAAAAAGATGAAGGTAAGTCCCAGCAAACCGAGGAAAATAAACAGCTCGTCGCTTACGTTGATAAGCATTATGCATACTATTGCCGCTACCGCCGATACAAAAACGTAGAGGTCAAAGGGAATTATATGAAGACCCCGTGCAACAGGCTCATATCTGTCCGGCACGTATCCTGCCGCCCAGAAAAGGTATACTAGCAGGGTTATTAGGAGAATAATGTCAAATACGGTTATTGCAATAACGGAGTCCTTATAGCTCATAGCTAAATCAACTAATTTTTCCGTGTAATAATATACGTCCTTGACCGAAGCCGAGTGGGGAACGTAAGCTATGACCTGCAGCTGAATTCCATCCTTCTGCTTATAGCTGAAGCTGAGATTATCGTCGCTGAGCTTGTCAGCGATTAAAGAAAGATATTGAAGTCTGCTTTTGAATTCGGAAAAGCTGAAGGAGCCGTTGTACGAGTATTCAATCAATATTTCCTTATCGTCTGTAAAAAATACCGTGGAAAAGGATTTTGTCGGTATTGAGTTGTCCACAGCCGAATAAACGGGGACTATATTGAAGCTGTCTGCGTATTCATCATAATAATAAACACTGAAGTCGCTTTGTGTTGCGGTAAATTCGGTTATATCATAATTAAGGGATTCCAGCTCTTCCTTTATATACGAAAGGATGTTGATATCGATTGAGTCGGTGTATCTGTAGGTGAGAATCGTGATATTGCCGGAATATCTGTTTATAACCTCATAAACTTCTTCGGAATAATCCGTGTTGTCTAATGCGGGAGCGGGTGTCTCCGTCTCACCGCCTGCAGGCTTTGTCGATTCGGATTCCGTATACGAATCGGTAAACGTGGTTTCCTCCTGATATCCGCCGGCATTTTCATCTTCATTAAATAAAGCTGTTGTGGCGGAATAATCTGTCACTTCCGTTACAGAAGGAGTTGTGTTAGCTTGCGTAAAGGAATCTGATTTTTCGGAGTTTCCGGAAACATAGTAAGATTCGTGAAAGTATGATTCCGGAGTGTAAGTACAGGAAAATCTGAAGGTGTTGAGCTGAATATCCGTATCGTTATTAAGAATAATATTGCCGTAATCGTCTCTTATTTCAAAATAGATATTCGTATTTTCGGGACTGTATTTTGAACGGTATAAATCAAGCTCCGATTGATTGTAATTCTGATAGCTTTTGTCGTTGGACTTAAAATCCTCCGCAACGCTGAGATATCTCATAATATCGCTTGAGGTGTAGTCGAATACGTATGAATAAACCTTTTGCTGCAGCTGCAGCTTTGAAGCGTAATAGAGATTTTCGTCCATTATAATATACGTTCCGACAATATTACCGACAATTGCGGCGCATAGAATAATGATAAGCATAAGTGAAATGAATTTGACAAAGCGGGAACGTCTGAGCTTATACACTGAAATCACCTCAGATTGTTATCAATTTTATATCCCTGTCCCCACACGACCTTTATATACCGCGGCTGGTTGGGATTGATTTCTATTTTTTCTCTCAGGTGTCTGATATGTACCGCAACCGTAGCATCTGCTCCGTAGGGCTCATCCTTCCATATATGGCGGTAAATATCGGTGGGGGAGAATACCTTGCCCGAATTAGAGGCTAAGAGCTTGAGAATCTCATATTCCTTGGGCGTAAGATTTACCTCCTTGCCGTCAACGCATACTGTTTTTGCATTGTCATCAATGGAGATCCCCGCAACGCTTATTGTGGATTTTGAGAAATTTCCGCCGCCGAGAGACGTGTAGCGTCTGAGCTGTGACCTTACGCGGGCAAGAAGCTCAACGGGATTAAAGGGCTTTGTAACGTAATCGTCCGCACCTAAGTTCAGACCTAATATTATGTCGTTATCCTCGCTTTTTGCCGTTGTAAAAATGACGGGAGTGTTGTGGTTTTCTCTGATTTTTAAAAGTGCCGTCAGTCCGTCGGTTTCGGGCATCATTATATCCATAAGAACAAGATGCACCTCATTGTTTTCTATTATATCAATTGCTTCCTTGCCGTTATAAGCTTCAAGCACGTTATAGCCGTCGGAGGTAAGATAAATTTTAAGTGCGGAAACGATGTCTTTTTCGTCATCGCATACGAGTACAGTATACATTTATCGATATCCTTTCTGTCTTTGTGTAATAAGATTATCTCACAAAGAATCTTAATAAACAACTGCACTAATGTTTAAGAATTTATTAAGAAGTCAGCGTCTGATAATTTTTCCCTTCACGCAAACGAAGGAAACGTTGATATCGTCATCAAAAAGAATGATATCTTCATCATACCCCTTTGCGATTCTGCCCTTTTCCTTGTCACAGCCGATGACGGAAAGGGGAGTAAGGCTTGCCATTTTTACTGCATCTGTAAGGGGGATTCCCGCAGCCTTCACCATATTTCTCACAAGCACGTTGCTCGTTGCCACGCTGCCTGCAAGACAGGAACGGTCGGCAAGCTTCATTACGTTATCCTCGTATATGACCTCAAGTCCGTTTTCCTGTAGAATTACGGTACCCTCCTCCATATCGAGAGCTGAGTATTCAAGTCCGTCGCTGATGGCATAAGCCTTGTCAGCACCCTTAGCCTTATAAATGAGCTTCAGTATACCGTAGGGAATATGACGGAGATCGGCAATAAACTGCGTCGTATAGCCGTCAAGGGAAAGTCCTGCCTCAACGACGCCCGCGTGGCGGAAAATACCTATTTTTCTCATACCAGAGCATGCGGAATAAATATGAGTTACGTCGCTGTAGCCGTGAGTGAGTGCTTCTTCCGTATTTGAATAATCACCGTCAGAGTGAGCAACGGAGGCTACTATACCTCTCTTGCTTGCTTCCTCTCCTACGATAAAGCCGTTTTCGATTTCGGGAGCTGCTCCTATTATCTTTATGATATCCGAGAAGTCAAGAAGCTTACATACGCTTTCTTTAGTAGGAGTAAGTATGTTTTCGGGGCTTTGTGCGCCTTTCATTTTCATTGAAATAAAGGGTCCCTCAAGATGCACACCGAGAATATTGGAGTCGGTGCAGATTTCCTGAGCCTTTTCAATATTCCTTATAACTCTTTTAAGCTGCTCAATCGGAGCGGCAAGAGTGGTCGGGAGAATTGACGTGGTACCGCGAAGAGCGTGAGCCTTGCACATTTTGACTATGTCCTCGGGTGAGCCCATAGCAGAATAACCGCCGCCGCCGTGAACGTGGATATCTGCAAAGCCGGGGGAAAGATATCTGCCCTCGCAGTCAATGATTTCGCAGTCAGCGTTTTTTACAACGTCAGCCGTAATATCAACGATTTTTCCGTTTTCGGCTGCAACAGCCTTGCCTTCTGTTATCTCATCGGGAGTAATGATTTTTGCATTGATATAGTATCTCATTGTAATTACCTCGCTTTCATACATCAATTTTATCAAAATAATTATTAAACTTCAATAAAAATATGAATTTACTATGGAAATGCTAATTTTTTTGTGATAAAATGCATTTGTAATATGCACAAAAAAGGAAGGTAAATACTATGTGCTGTGATAAAAAAATCAGAATCGGTGCCGTAGGCATCAGCGGCAGAGGCTCCGGTATGCTTGAGCTTTTACTTTCGGTTCCCGGTGTAGTTTGTCCTGCAGTTTGCGACAAATATGAGGACAGAGCCGCAAGAGGAATTGAAATAGTTAAAAATTCCGAAGGCTATGACGGATATGAGGTACACTCTTATCTTGATTATGAGGAAATGCTTGATACGGAAGAGCTTGATGCCCTCGTTATTTTTACGACCTGGATTACTCATTCAAGAATAGCCGTTGCAGGTATGAATCACGGTCTTAATGTTGCTATGGAGGTCGGCGGTGCGGCTTCAATAGAGGAATGCTGGGAGCTTGTAAGAACAAGCGAGAGAACGGGCAAGTTCTGTATGCTTCTTGAAAACTGCTGTTATGACAGAAATGAAATGGCAGTATTCAATATGGTAAAAAAGGGTCTCTTCGGTGAAATAGTACATTGTGAGGGCGGCTACAGACACGATCTTCGCGACGAGATTTCTCTCGGACGAGAAAACCGCCACGGAAGACTTTTCAATTTCCAGAACAGAAACGGTGAGCTTTATCCCACGCATCAGTTAGGTCCCATTTCAAAGGTGCTCGGTATCAACAGAGGAAACCGTTTTGTATCTCTTGTTTCAATGGCAAGCAAGTCCAAGGGACTCAATCAATGGATAAAGGACAACAAGGGCGAGGATTATGACCTTTACGGCTATGACTTTGCCTGCGGTGACGTTGTTACAACCATTATCAAGTGTGCTCACGGTGAGACAATTACGCTGACACACGATTGCTGTCTGCCGAGACCTTATACGAGAAATTATATGGTTCAGGGCACAAAGGGCGTATTCACAGATGTTGAGGATTGCCCCCAGTGTGCTGTTTCGGGTGTTACGCAAAGCACACACGACTGGACTAAGTTTGAGGATGTAAGAGAAAAGTATGAGCATCCTCTCTGGGCTCAGTATGAAAAGGCAGGCGTTAAGGCAGGTCACGGCGGTATGGACTATCTTGTTCTTTCTGCATTCGTAGAAGCCGCAAAGCTCGGCAAGCAGCCGCCCATTGACGTTTACGATACTGCCGCCTGGATGGCAATTACCTGTCTTTCTGAGCAAAGTGTAGCTCTCGGCGGTGCTCCCGTTCCCGTGCCGGATTTTACAAACGGTATGTGGATAGACCGCGAGCCCTACAGACGCGGCGTATATTGTCTTGAAGAGGTCTGCGAGGATTTTTTC
Organism: Acutalibacteraceae bacterium; assembly: GCA_045589015.1. Taxonomy (GTDB): domain Bacteria; phylum Bacillota; class Clostridia; order Oscillospirales; family Acutalibacteraceae; genus RUG806. Next base: position 6,973 of record JAZNFG010000086.1, on the reverse strand, counting down.
GGGGATGAGGAGGAATAATATGAGCTTTTACATAGGTATTGACGGCGGCGGCACGAAAACACAGTACGCTCTTTTCAATGAAAAAAAGGAAATGCTTTCCACGGTAAAAACAACAGGAAGCAATCACGAAAATCTTGAGGGTGCTATTCCCGAGGCGGCAGGCATAATTATTGGCGGAATAAATGCCTTGCTTGAGGAAAATAAACTTGCTCCTTCTGATATCAGCCATATTCTTATGGCACTTGCAGGTATAGACCATCAGTATCAATGCGACGAAATGACCGAAGAGCTGAAAAAGCTCGGTCTTGACGTTCCGTTCTCGATTTATAACGACGGTTTTATCGTCGTTAAGGCAGGACTCACGGGTAAGGCAGGCATTGGCTATAACTGCGGAACGGGCACCTGCTGTAACTCCGTAGGCGCAGACGGTAAGCTTTTACAGGTCGGCGGCTTCGGAGTGCTTTCGGGTGATGTCGGAGGCGGACATTGGATTGCCCGACAGACCTTTGCCAAGCTTTATGATGATGTTTGTCTCAGAATAAAGGAAACCGAAATGACCGATAAGATAGTTGAAAAGTTCGGTATTACGAAGGACCGTGACGGTGTGCTTTCGCTTATTGCTCCTATGGAGGAGGAAAGTGACGATATCGTAAGGGATATGCTTGATATCTTCTTTGAGGCACTTAATAACGGTGATGCCGCGGCGACTGAAATTGCGGACGAAATGGCTGAAAGAGGAGCGCAGTTTATTTGTGCCCATATAAGAAATCAGGTATTTGACGGTGACGTGATTCAGGTTGTTCTTTCGGGCTCAATGCATTGTAAGCTTCCTTCCGACGTGTACGTAAATAAGCTTATCGCACGAACCGAAGAAATCAGCGGCAGAAGACTTGAATTTATAAAGCTTCAGGTTGCTCCCGTAATGGGCTGCATCAATTGGATGCTTGAAGACTGATAAAGGGGGAAAAATAAAATGAAAGAAATCAATGTAACCGTAATCGGTTCGGGCAGTACCTATTGTCCCGAGCTTGTAGACGGATTTTTACTCAGACAGGATTCTCTCAAGCTCAAAAGACTTGTTCTTATGGATATTGACGAGAGAAAGAGAAGCATAGTAGGCTCTCTTTGCGAGAGAATGATAAGAGCTGCGGGAATGGACACGGAGGTTGTTATGACGGACAGCCTTGACGAGGCTCTTCCCGGAGCAGACTTTGTTGTTACACAGATACGCGTAGGTAAGCTTCCTTGCCGTTATCTTGACGAATCAATTCCCGTAAAGTACGGTCTTATCGGACAGGAAACAACGGGTATCGGCGGTTTCTTCAAGGCTCTTCGTACTATTCCCGTAATCGGAAATATCTGCAAGAAGATTGAAGAGCATTGTCCCGACGCCTGGCTTATCAATTTCACGAATCCCTCAGGCATCATCACGGATTTTGTTCTTAACAACACGAACGTCAAGTGTATCGGTCTTTGCAACGTGCCGATTGATATGATAGACGACGTTAAGGAGGCTGTCGGAGAGGATGCTGAGGTTACTTATCTCGGACTTAACCATTTAAGCTGGATTACTTCCGTTATGAAGGACGGAAAGGACGTGCTTTACAACCTCTTTGACGAAGGCTTTGCCCCCAAGGTTATGGCAAACATCGTAGATGACGGCTTTGACCCCGACTGCCTTCGTGCCTGCGGCGGCTGGCCCTCCTCATATCTTCAGTATTACTATAACCGCGAGGATAAGCTCAAGCACCTCAGAGAAGATAAGAAGAGCCGTGCTCAGGTATGTATGGATATTGAAGAGCAGCTTCTCAAGATGTATCAGGATGAAGAGCTTTGCATAAAGCCCGCGCTTCTTGATAAGAGAGGCGGACACAAGTATTCTCTTGCCGCCTGCTCTCTTATTGATTCTATTGCAAACGATAAGAACGACGTTCACGTTGTAAACGTTCTCAATAACGGAACGCTTCCTTTTATGCACGATAACGACGTTGTTGAGGTTGCCGCCCGTATAGGTGCAGACGGTGCTAAGCCCGTTCCCGTAAGACCTACGTGGAACCGTCACATCGAAGGACTTATGCAGGTTGTAAAGACATACGAAAAATACACGGTTGAAGCAGGTATGAACGGTGACGACCGTGCCGCTTACAATGCTATGATGGTACATCCTCTTATCGGTGACTTCAAAAAGGCAAGAGATTGCTATGAAGAAATGAAGGATGCTCACAGAGAATTCTTACCTCAGTTCCTCGGCAAATAAAAAATATTAACACCTGTCCGTGTGTCGGTACATACGGAAAGGTGTTTTTTTGCTTTATAGGAAATTCCTTCCTATGAAGAAAAAAAGATTAAAAAATAAGGAGAAGAGATATGAGTGTTTATTCGATAAAAACCAAGAAGACCCCTCAGAAGGTTAGAACCCTTTATAACGTGAGTAAAGGGCTTCCCTGTGACAGCGTTACCCGTCTTGCCTACGATAAAAACGGAGTGCTGCTTGCAGGTACGGAAAACGGACTTGCATATTTTACGGGAGATTCCTTCAGTATTGTTGACGGCATTACGGAAAAGGTTACCGCTATGTTTTGCTCGGACGGCAATATTTTATACGTCGGCACGGTATCAGCCGTATACACTTTGAAAGAGCTTACCGTTATAAATAAGCAGAGCTTTCCTGACAGCGTTGTTGATATTGCCGCAGACGGAAACGGAGATATCTGGCTTGCCTGCGTCAGCACCTGCTATAAGCTGGCTGACGGTGCGTTTGTCAGATTCCAGAGCTTTGATTTTGAAAATACGCACTGTATGACAGCCTTCGGTGACAGAGAGGTATTTGCCGCCTGCGATAAGGCACTTCTTGTGCTTCACGGCAAGCGTCCCCGCTGGAGCACGCTTATGCCCGGTATGTGTAAAGCACCTTCCGGTATCAGAACGCTTGCAAGCGATTCTTTAGGAAACGTATGGATAGGTACTGACGAGGGTGTTTATCTCTATGACGGAAAAAGTGAATGGATAACCCCCTCGGAGTTTGATTTCTTCCCCCGCTGCCCCGTAAACAGAATCGTTTTCGGCTCTGACTCAACCTTCTATTTCGCAACGGAAATAGGACTCTACGTTGTAAACGGCTGGAAGACGAGATTTCTCGGTAAGGGCAGATATCTTGCCTCCGAAAAGGCTGTTGACGTAGCCGTAAAGACAGATAACAGCGAATACTGGATTGCTACGGACAAGGGACTTTCAAGAATAGAGCTGAAATATATGTCTCTTTCCGAAAAAGCAGAGTATTACGAAAGCAAAATGAAATACTTTACAAGAGAAAACTATCACGCAGGTGCTTATATGTCGGATATTTCCGTTCCTCTGGAGGAAAGCACCAACGAGATATCCGATAACGACGGCTTGTGGTCGGCTCTTTATCTCGGCGCGCTGTGCTTCAGATATAAGGTAACGGGCGACGAGGCGGCAAAGGAGCAGGCCGGCAAGACTATGAAGGCTCTTCTTAAGCTGCAGAATATTACGGGCATCAGCGGATTCCCCGCACGCGCTTACCGCCGCCCCGGCGAGCACCGTTTCGGTGACGGACACCACGAATGGCACAGGGTAACCGATGAGCTGGGTGAGCTTGAATGGAAGGGTGAGACCTCCTCCGACGAGCTTGTAGGCCATTATTTCGGTGCGGCTTACTATTTTGATATGCTTGCAAGCGAAGAGGAGAAAAAGGAAATAGCCGAATCCGTAAAGAGAGTAACTGACCATCTGATTGAAAACGGTTATACGCTCTGTGACGTTGACGGACTTCCCACAACGTGGGCACATTTCGGTCCCGATGAGCTGAATGACGAGGAAATGTGGTGCTGGGAAAAGGGTATAAACTCCCTTGAGCTTGTCGCCTTTATGAGAATCACCGAGCATTTGACGGGAGACGAAAAATACGGCAATATTGCACAAGAGCTGATAAGAAAGCATCATTACGGAATGAATCTTCTTATGTATAAGCGTTACGACAGCTACGCAAATCATATAGACGACCTTCTCGGTATTCTTTCAATTCTGCCCCTTCTTGAATATGAGAAGAATCCCGATATGAGAAGATATCTTCTTTTGGCTCTCAGACGCCACTATAACTATGAAAAGATAGAACATTATCCTCTTTTTGCCTTTGCTCTTTCACTTTATACGGGCGGACATACCAATATTGAGGAATGCATAGAAACCCTTGAGGATTATTCTCTTGACCTTCTTGATTATAAGACTGATCATACTGTCCGTCCCGACGTAGAGATAAATTACGGCCCCGTGGAATTCGGCGACCGTCCGCAGGCACTTCACGCCTTCCCCGCAGACGAAAGAGTGCTCGGCTGTCTTTCCTATGAGGCATTCTGCCTGAAGGGCGGATATGATACCAGATACGTTGAGCCCTCCGAGTGGCTTCTTAACTACTGGATGGGAAGATATTACGGATTTATAGAGGAGTAAAGCATTTTATAAGCCGATTGACTATTTAGTTAAACAAACCTGACCTTCTGCGGCAAATTAATCAATGCATATATAACCCCGTGGTATAAAGAAAAAAGTATTTGAGGTGAAGAAATGAAAGAATTAACGGAAGGAACACGAAAAGCAATCACTTTTGCAGGAGCTGCAATATGTTTTGTTTGCCTTGTTATATCCCTTTATTTTTATCATCGTGAGTATATTCCGTGGGACAATTTGGCATTAGCCTATACCTGTTCTGCAATATCCTGTCTTGCATTTTGCGGCTTGTCGGTATTTTGTGTGCTGTCAAAAAAGCAAAGCGTTTCCCGAATTGTAATCAAAACCTTTATTTCTACATTGGTTTACGTGCTTGTACTCTTTGTGCTTACCTTAATACTGAACAACGTTTTAGGTCTGAACGGGCACCTTGACAGTATTCTTTCGGGGGTTATGCCGTCAAACCGATTTGCAATAACCGTCACTTATACGGTTATCGGATTGATGACAGCAATTGTGCTGAGTATCTTTTTAAAGAACAGCCTGAAAACAAGGATTATTCCTCTTTTGCAGGCAATACTTCTTATAATTCCGTGCGTTTACGGCATTGTTCAGCTTGAGCCCATAATCCCTGCCGCAGAAAAGCTGTATCCTGTTTACCGCATTTTTGCTTCTCAGGGCGGAACAAAAACTGCCGATGAGAATATTTTTTATGATTTTGCATATTCAACGGAAAAGCTTCAGCCCTACGATAATCTCAATAAAGATACCGAATGCAGTATTTCTCTTGCAAAAAATGAGAGGGAAGCCTTCCAGCTTGCAGTATATTCAAACAAGAATAACAAAAAAATCAGTATTTCCTGCACGGATTTTCAAAACGAACAGGGGGATAGCATCCCCGTACGGATTTTCTCGGAACGCTACGTGGATGTGCCGCATTACGGCAGAAGCTTATTTACCGATAAATATCCTGACGCACTTATTCCCGTTTCATCTGAAGACAGCACGGAGCTTAAGAAAAACGAGCTTTTGATATTCTATATTGAAGCCGTAAGCAATAAAGAAAACTCCGACGGAGAATACACGGCAACTCTCAGCCTTTATGACGAAAGCAATAATGAAATCCTCTCAAAGGAAATAAAGGCTGAGGTCTGGGATTTTGTTCTCGAAGAAGAATACTTTTCAGAAAGTGCTATGGGAATTTTTTCGGGAACATTCTGGGAGCTGATGGGCTATGATGCGACAGGCTACGGAATAAACGGAGGCGTAAAGGAAGCGCTTGATAATGAGCGTCAGCAGGTTTATGAGCTGTATTATAACTTCCTTCTTGAGCATCATATAAGTGCGTATGTTTTGCCCTATGATATACTTGATGAAAGAGCAGATGCATATATGAGCAATCCCGCAGTTAAATCCTTCAATATTCCGTATACGGAGGATGCCGAATTGCTGAAGAAGTATTATGATAAGGTTTCTTCAAATGAGGAATGGGCAAAAAAGGCTTTCTTTTATCCCATTGACGAGCCTCAGAATGCAGAGCAATATGAAAGGTATAATGAAATGACAGCTTTTCTTGCCGAGCATTGTGAGGGGTATAATATGGTTACTCCTTTTTTTGTGGCAGAGGTTGAAATTGATGGAAATACATATTCATCCGTAGAGCTTCAGAGCGGAAAAAGCTCTATTTTATGCCCCATTTCAAACATTTTTGATGTCGGCGATTTTAACGAAAGGCTTTATTCTTCTCTTGCAGAAAATGAGGACTCAAGGCTTTGGTGGTATGTATGCTGCGGACCTACCGGTGAATACAATAACCTTTTTACACATTTAGATTCAATACGGCACAGAATCTTATTCTGGCAGCAGTATCAGAGGGATGTTAACGGCTTTTTGTATTGGAACTCAATCTATTGTGATAAGGGAAATCCTTGGGAGACCTCAAAAACCTGGGAAAAATATGAATCTGCAGGTGACGGCTGTTTGATGTATCCCGGCAAATATATGGGCATAGATGAACCCGTGGCAACGCTGAGACTTAAAGGCGTCGCAGACGGAATGGAGGACTATGCTTATCTTCGTATTTGCGAAGAAATCAAGGGAAGTGAGTGGGTTAAACAGAAGATTGCGGAAATTACCGATTCTCTTACGACCTATACCGACGATGATGCACAGCTGCTGAATATCAGAAAAGAGCTTGCTGACGCAATTTGCAAAGAACAGTAAACCTGCACAACTGTTGTATTTATCTGAAAAACGTAATGCTCATACGTTGAACGAAGCGGAAATAATTACGATAATCGCAGAATATAATTAAAATTAAATGGCTTGACATCTGCCGCGCGCAGATGTCAGGCCATTCAACTTTTTTGGTTCTTCACGGAAACTTGGGGGATGAAGTGGGCACGGGAGTGCCTATTAAAAGTTTTGGTTGAGCTTTTTCAAAAGCTCACGGTGTCAAGAGGCTGAGCCTCTTGTCGCACTCCGCAGAGTGCGAAATCCTTTTTCC
>JAZNFG010000085.1:0-9487 GCA_045589015.1 Acutalibacteraceae bacterium | reverse complement strand
ATCACCTCAAAAATCATAACATCTTTCGCATAATAGGCTATCCGTTTACATCGGTTAGCCAATGCATTGAATATAACCAATGATAAACAGATGTAAAGGATAGTATATGTAAAAAATCCATTTCATAATTTTGTTTATCTTAGGACTGCGTCCTCTCTGGCCGTTATACATCATAATAACCGGTATTGAAAGGATAACCCCCATTTGTATAATCCCGTAAAGCTTATCAAGTGCAAAGAAGTATACAACAGAATAAAGGGCTACATAAAAAATCATCCATAACATCTGTTTTTTGAGATTTCCTCTGTTCGTACCGATGGCCATAATGCAAAGGCTTGCAATGCAACTCCAATCACTCGGAAAGGTAATAACGCAAATAAGCAATACAAGAATAACTTTTATGCTTGCGTTAATTATTTCACTGTTTACAACACGGAGCATTACCAAGCCCCAAGCAAGAGACCACATAACACTTGTCTGATTGAAAATATCACCGTAGTAAAACGGGATAAAGGATTTCCAATCAACAAAGGATGAAGAAGCGAATATGTAAGCAAAATGCGATATAAACGCAAATGCAAATAACCGCATAGTGTATTTATTTATATTTTTGGTGTAGTGATAACCTTCTGCTATGAAATAACACATAATCGGGCATGTGAGTCTGCCGATTATATGCAATGCAATAGGTACAATACCATTGTCATATCCCGGAAAAACCAACCACGCAATATGGTCAATGGTCATTGCCACTATCGCAATAATTTTTATGGTATTTGAGTTTAATATCTTTTTCATATATTCAGTAAATCACTATTTTACTTTCAAAACTTGTTTTGTAAACAGGTCGATAAACTTTTCAGATTCTTCCCATTGTGGGGTATGACCTGATTTTTCAAATTCAAAGAATTCCTTGTGCGGAGCCTCAAGATTTTCAAGCCACTCTCTTGCTAACTCACTTACTGTGTTATAGTCATATTTACCCATAAACAGATATACGGGCACAGAAAGTTCTTTAACCTCATTTAGAAAATCTACTTTTTCGTGTCCCAAAGGCTGTGACAGACACCATTCATTTGCAATAACATATTTAAGCATAGTAAAAAGAGAATACTCTTTAAACATACACGGAATTTTCGGCAAGGTGTTTATAACACTGTTTCCGTATTTGCCGTATAAGATTCCACCCATTTTATTAAGATAGTTTCTCTGCAAAAGCATTTTATCATCTTTATAAAAGCCATTAACAGGCGGACCGATTTTCAGCAAAGCCTTTATTGCTCTTTTATCATTACGCTTTTTTGCTTCGTTCAAAGTGAATTCAAAAGAAATCTCTTCATTTCTTACTGCATCAACGACTTGTCCGATACCAACATAATACTCAACATCTTCAGGGAATCTTTGAATATACCAAACACCAAGCTGTGAGCCGAATGAGTGACCGACAAGAATTACCTTTTCTTTATTAAATCTCTTTTTAAGGTATTGAACAACATTATGTAAATCATTGATATACAAATCTTTTGTTAGAACTTCGGTCTTTGCCATTTTTCTGTTATATGCTAAACCTGCACCGCGCTGGTCCCAAGCAACAATGGTAGCATACTCGGCTAATTCAGAATTCCATTTCATTATGAATGGTCTGTCTGCAGCACCACAACCGCCGTGCAAAAACAGAACAACGGGATTTGAAGAATTCTGAGAACGAAATCTTAAATAATAGTCGTTGTTATTTATATTAGCTTTTTCAGCACTATCTATCAGATACTTCTTCATAACCGTCAACCACCTTTGCGTTTGTTGTGACTTATTATACCACACACCCACAAAACAAATCAACCTGAATACATATCCTCGTACTTTAAGTTTCAGTACGGGGCTTTTTTAATGCCAAATTTTTAAGAAAAGGAAGTGAAAAAAATGTTTTAGCAAACTAACCGAAAAAACAGTAAAAAAGCGTGGGATAAGTCTTAGCAAGCATTGAATTTGTGCATACAAATTCCACTTGGTAGGGACAGCCCTAAAGCCCGTATAAATATAACCAAAACAAAAAGTCGCACTCCGAAAGGAATGCGACGATACATAAAAACAACGAGAATATATACAAAACTCTATTTTAAGCAAAAAAATTGAGTATTCACAAGAGAATCCCTTATGAATACTCACTATGGTGCGGATATTCATAACACAAGTAGTTCTCCGGCAATACATATTCTATATTTCGTACTCTAATATATTTTCTCAGATATGGAGGAATACATAATGTCAAACATCATTGAAGATTTATATTACGGCAAAAAGTAATATGTTAGGTTTTGTATCAAGCTTCAGGCTTGATGCTAAATTTACATGCGGTGCTTTTATAGGGAAATAATCAAAATCGTAGTTCTATCTGTTGTCGGAGAGCTGACTTATTTTTCCGTCACGTACTTTGATTTTGAAGGTTTTATGAATATCGACACAAGAAGTTCCGACAGAAACCGTGTAATCACCGTTATGCATACCTAAAACCATACGGCGGTCATAGTAGCAGAAGGCTTCGTTGGGAACAGGTATACTGATTTGAGTTTTTTCTCCCTTTTTAATCTCAACACGCGCATATGCTTTCAGCTCCTTCAGGGGCATTACAACATCACAGTTAATCCCCGTCAGGTAAGTCTGAATAACCTCCGCACCATCAAAGTCACCGGTATTCTCAACCGTAAGATTTATCTTAAGACTGTCCGCCAGATTGATACATTCAAAATTATCAAGTTTAAAGTCTGTATAGCTCAGTCCGAAGCCGAACGGATAAAGCGGAGCTCCGTCATTTTCAATATAGCCGTATCCTCTTCCTGACGGCTTCATCGAATAGAAAAGAGGAAGCTGTCCGACAGTTTTCGGGAATGTTATGGGAAGCTTTCCACTCGGAGAAATCTCTCCGAAAAGAATTTCACATATAGCTTGTGCACCCTGTTCACCCGGGAACCATGCTTCTAAAACAGCACCACAGCCGTCCTGCCACGCAGTCATATCTACAGGTGAACCATTAAGAAGCACAACTGCTGAATTTGAATTTGCTGCAGTCATTCTGCGTATACTTTCCTCCTGATCCGTTTTGACGGTGAACTCAATTTTGCCCACAATAACCGCACTGTTATCTTTTTGTTCCGTTCGCGTAATACCGGGAAGACGGATATCCGAACGGTCAAGTCCTTCACCTTCAACAAGTGCAGTCATATATATTGCTGCATCACACTCGGCGGCAACCTCTTCGATGTAAGCATCCTCCGCGAAAACAACCTCAACGGCTCCGTCAAGATATTCTCTGAGATACTGTAACGGTGTTTTTGCATCCTCAGCCGTCCATTTGACTTCGAAAGGACCGGAATAGTTTTCTCCGACCGGGAAAACATCCGCACCCATACCGAACACAGCCAGCTTCTTCATTTTTTTCTTATTAAAAGGCAAAACGCCTTCATTCTTCAAGAGCACCATTGATCTGCGGGCTGCTTCAAGCGCCAGTTGCTTATGCTCGTCACAGCGCACAAGGCTCTGAGCCTCATTTCTGTCTGCAAAAGGCTTGTCCATAAGACCGATGCTGAACTTTGCGGTCAACACACGCAGAAGTGCACGGTCAATATCAGATTCATCAATCCAACCTTCTTTGTAAGCAATCATCAAATCATCATAAGAGTTTTGTGGCAAATCAACATCCAGACCTGCTTTGAGGCTCGCTGCCTGAGCCTTCCATTCTGCATCAAAAAGTCTGTGCGCTTCCCAAACGCCCTCAACCGAATTGTAATCAGAAACAACAAAGCCTTTAAAGCCCCACTCGTTACGCAAAATATCGGTTAGGAGCTTTTCGTTACAGGTGCAGGGAACACCGTCCCAGCTGTTATATGCAGCCATAACAGACATTGCTCCGCCTTGCTTGATACACTTTTCAAAAGGCTTAAGATAAACTTCTCGCATTGTCCTTTCACTTGTATCGGAAACATTGGAGTCTCTTCCTCCATAAGAATAGTTATCTGCATAATGCTTTGGTGTGGCGATAACACCGTTTTTCTGTAATCCTCTGCAAATTGCAGCACCCATATCTCCGTTCAGGAGCACATCTTCACCGAAGCTTTCAATTGTTCTCCCCCAACGACAATCCCTGACAACATTTACTACCGGAGTAAGAGCCTGCCTTACACCTACAACGGCACACTCCTTTCCTATAACGTCGCCTATCCGTTCAACTAAATCCTTATCAAACATCGATGCCATACCTATCGGTTGTGGGAAGCAGGTTGCCATACCCCACTGTGCTCCGTGAAGAGCCTCTGCGTGTTCAATGGGCGGAACAGACAGCGAATTGCACTCCATACTACGACGTATATCTCGGTTAATTTCATCAGCAACTTCCGCAGGAGAAACAGGTTCTCCTCGCTGCTCGTGCATAAAATGTCCGGGATTACGGAAATTACCGAAACGATATTCTCGCCTTTCTTCGTAATCCTCGCGTATAGGATAGAGCATCTGACAAGAAAGCTGACAGATCTTTTCTTCAAGGGACAGCTTTTTCAGAAGTTCTTCTGCTCTTTTTTCAGGTGATTTATTCATAAGGTCAACTCCTATTAATGTGCTTTTATGATAAGATATCCGCAGACAGGCAGTGTTATTTTGTCGGAAACGCTTTCGTTTTTAAGTGTATCTGTATACTCTTTATCAAGAACGATTATTCGTTCTTCATCTGCAAAGTTCATAATAAAAATTATGTCGCCACGCTTTCTTGAGAAAACTCCGTCACTGAGTTTTATGTCCGCATCGGCAGCAACAGCATTTTCGGCAATAAGCATTTCGCAGAAATCATCGGCAAAAGTCCCGTCGTTTCTGAAGGCGGCATAGTATGCCTTACCTTTTCCGAATGCATTTTCTGTAACGCAGGGCATTCCGCAGTAGAAATCGCTTTTATATTCGCCCAGAGTTTTTGCTCCGTTCGCATGGATGATGTCACAGATGTGGTTCACTTCATAGTCCTTGCCGTTGAATCCGGCCTTGCCCGTAATATCCTCGGGAAGAGAATCCGTTTCCTCACACCATATGCCGAAAACCTCCTTCAGCCTTCCTGCAGGGAAACCGCCGAGTCTGCAAAGGTCATCAGTATCGACTATGCCTAAGAGATACGTTGCAACAAAATTACCGCCGTTTTCAACATATTCCTCAATCCGTTTTTCCGTGCCGTTCTTAAGCATATAGAGAAACGGTGCGATAACAATATCATATTTTGAATAATCATCCTGCATGGAAATAACGTCAACGCTGATGCCTCTCTTATAAAACGGAGCATACCATTTTATACATTCTTTCACATAATCTCTGTGGATGTTGTTATAACCCCGGAAAACATTGACTGCCCAGCCGTTTTCCCAGTCATATATAACCGCAACTCTGCTTTCGGTTTCGCTTCCGACAGCGGAACTCAATTTTTCAAGTGTTGCTCCAAGCCTTGTTACGTTTCTGAAAAGTCTTGTGTTTTCGTGTCCGCAATGGTCAATAACCGCACCCTGAAATTTTTCGTCTCCGCCTCTGCTTTTTCTCCATTGGAAATACTGTATGCTGTCCGCACCGTGTGCAACAGCCTGGATTGATGCAAGCTCATGTATGCCCGATTTTGGGAGCTTGTTGACATCCTGCCAGTTTACTAATGACGGTGTGCTTTCCATAAGGAAAAACGGCTGACCATTTTTTAATGAACGGAAAAAATCGTGTAAAAACGCTGTTTCAAGTGCCTCATAGAGATTTTTACCCTTGTCCCATGCAGGATAACTGTCCCAAGATACAAGATCAACATAATTTGCGAACTTTTGATAATCAATTCCGTTATATCTTTTCATAAAGTTGGTGGTTACGGGAATATCCGGTGTAATTTCCCGCAGAGGTGCAATTTCGTTTTCAAAAAAAGAAATGTGGCTGTCGGTTATAAAACGCTGCCATGCAAGATTAAGAGCCGATGCACTGTCTTCTCCGTTTTTTTCGGGCGGATTAATCTGGTCAAAATCGTTGAAGGAATGCGACCAGAATGCATTCCACCATTTGAAATTCAGCTCATCGATATCGTTGTGATAATATTCTCTGAGCCATTTTCTGAAAGCCTCGCAGCAAAGCTCACAGCGGCATTCTCCGCTGTATTCGTTTGAAATATGCCACATTTTCAGGGCAGGATGGTTTTTGTATCTTTCCGCAAGTATTCTGTTGATGCTGCGGACTTTTTCTCTGTAAACCGGGGAAGTGAGACAATGATTGTGTCTGTCACTGAATTTGCGGCGTATCCCGTTTTCGTCTTTTCTTAAAACTTCGGGATATTTTTCGGCAAGCCATGCAGGCCGCGCGCCCGACGGAGTGGCAAGGATTGCGGCAATACCATTCCGATGCATTTTATCAAGTATAGTATCAAGCCATTCAAAATTATAAACGCCTTCTTCAGGTTCAAGTGTTGCCCATGAAAATACGCCGACCGTTGCACTGTTGATATGGGCAAGCTTCATCAGACGCATATCCTCATCCCATATTTCGGGCGTTCTTATCCATTGGTCCGGGTTATAATCTCCACCGTGGATTATATAATCAAAAAGCTTTTTTGCCATTGCTTTTCTCCTTTTTTGGATTTAAATGACCCGAACTGTATTCTGTCCGGGTCATTCATTCTGCCACAAAGCTCAGTAAACACTTCGTGTGTTACAGTTTAAATTTGTTTTATTTTTTAACTTCAAAACCTTTAAGGGTTCAGGCTTTTTACGAGCTCATTTAAAGTTGAAACGGTTGTTGACCCCGCTGAAGCTCCGGCTGAAAGCAGTTCTTCATAATGTCTGTGATAGGAGCCAAAGATCTTATCTGCGCCATCCATATCCCAAATAACATCAGTAATAAAGTGTGCGAAGTCGTTATCCGACAGAATATATCCGATTGCATCGTTACAAAGTCCCATAACAAGAACTGTTTTACCTTCGGGAATGAGTTTTGCGGTTGCTTCATAAGTCCATTCTGTACCTGAATATGATTCTTCCGCCGAAACAAAATTACCGTATATAAGTTGAGGTACAATTTCACCGGGAACAGTAAGCAAAACAATATCTTTTCCGATTTCTATGTATCCGGCTTCCGTAATAACGGAATAACCTGTTTCGCTTGAAGAATCCTTTACGGTTGTTGTGCCGATAAAGCCTTCGGTAGCACCGTAAGCGAAAAGACCTGTTTCAAGGCTGACAACATACTCAGTCATTCTGACATTGAGTATGGGTTCAATTTCTTTTAAATTATCCTGGGCTTCCAGAATAAGTCTTGCGTATTCATAGCCGTAGAGGATGGCTGTCTTATAATCTTCTGCAGTAGGATTGACAGCGACTTTTTCATCAACCTCACCAATGGTTGACGCCGGAACATCTGCCCATTTGTTAACAGAAACAGGTGCTTGTGCACCCTGAATAAACATAAAATTCATACCGGCACCGTTGATTTTTTCTTCCATAAATGCAGGAAAGTCTGCAGAAAGAAGATTTGTTTCTTCATCAACAATTGTTGGGTGTGCGCCGATATTGGTAAAGATTGTTGCTGCTGAAGTCTTGTTGTCGGGAACAAATTTGAAGCAAGCAAATTTGTGCTGATAGCCCTCGGTATAGTATCTCTTGTTGACAAGATACGGGTATTCATCATCGGCATACAGACCGTGCTCGTCATCCTTGCCCATACCTGCTGTTTCGAAATAATAGAGCGAACCGGTTTCGATATTCGTATATGCTTCAACAATCGCATCGGATGCACGGTCAATCATAACCTCAAGAAACTCAGTATCCATTGACCTGCCTGCTCCGCCGAAGAAACTGAGAAAGATTTTAGGCAACAGGTCAAGACCTATACCCTGAGTATCAATAACCGTATGGCAGTGTGTAGCGTTGATATTGATGGCATTGATATCGCTGTCAACTTCCTTTTCTTTGAGCTTTTGCTCTACAGCACTTCTTATAGCGCGGACATCTGCATTGGCAACACCGATACCGTCGATTGAAGCAAAGATTGTTGTGCCTCTGCCCGAACCGTCGTTGAGGGCAATTGCAACAGCCTTCTGATCGTCGAACACACCGTTCACCTTCTGGGTAAAATATCCGCCGGTGTAGTATTTTTTGCTTCCGTCACGAAGATTGTCGGGAACAATGCTTTCCTTGCCGAAGCCGAGAGACCATTTTGCTCCGTCTGCAGCATTGTCAATAAAGCTTTCAGTTCCTTTATAGAAATTTTCACTGTCTGAAGCAAAGTATTCTTCAACCGTCGGGTAGTCAGGCGTGGGAGTAAGAACACCCAACAGTCTGATCAAGCTGTCAATAAAGCCTCCGAGCATATTTGAAACAAAGTAAATGGGATTATTGTCCTGTTCACCGCTTGCGAAAGCAGTTATTGAGTTTACAGAAAAAAACATAGTAAATACAAGAAGAATTGCTATAAAAGAACGGGAACGCTTTTTCATTGTTGACATCTCCTTATAATCAATTGTAAACCGATCTGATCAGCTTTTCAGTTTCTTCAAGAATAATTCTGCCTGTCTCAGGTCCGGTTGAGTTAGTTTCTTCGTAGTGGTCTCTGTCCATATCATCAGTAGCCTTGTTGATATATGGCAGGGTCTCATTAAGCAGAAAATCATTTTCAGCAAGAATGTAGCCCAACTCATCGTTGCAAAGCCCGACAACAAATTTGTGCTTGCACTCTGTCATTTCGGAAAGGACCGTTTTATAGCTTGCCCTTCTGTGGTTTGCACTGTCCTTTTCTGTCAGGAATTCACCGTTATAGAGCTCGGGGAAAAGCTCGCCGGGAACAAGAAAAACAGCAACATCCTTATCACCCAATTCCATATATCCGACTTCCGAATAAATACAAGCACTGCTCCTTTTTTCGGTTCGTCCGATATCGTTATTGAGAACCTTAAGATATCTTGCAAGAATCAGCACAGTATTTTCACCCGGAATAATAACACCCTTGGATCTTATATTAAGAATCGGCTTCAGCTCTGTTTCATTTCGGATTGAAAGAACTGCTTTGCCCAATTGTCTTCCGAAGTCCTTCATATAGGCTTCACAGTCGATAGAATCTCTGTAGACCTTTTTTATTTCCTTAGCAGAAATCATACCGCCTACGGCACCGTTGAAAAAAACAGCATCAGCATTCGGAACATTGTCCTCAATTTCCCTGATAAGATATGCGGGGAAATCGGCACTGACAAGCGATGTTGTTCCGAGCAGCTCTGCGTGAGAAGCAAAATTAACTATGAAAATGTCACCGGATTTGTCATACGGAGAGAAGCGGATTTTTGTCAGGTTTTTGTCATAGGTTACGGGAGTTCTGACATCAGCCTGCATATCTTCAACAGGAGCGAAACCATAATAAAGCTTCCCGTCTTTTCTGTTCTCAAAAGCTGTTATGACAGCCTGAACCGCGGATTCTTTGAGTTTATCCATAAAAGCTTTGTCTTTAC
>JAZNFG010000084.1:0-39908 GCA_045589015.1 Acutalibacteraceae bacterium | reverse complement strand
ACATAAGGGTTTCCTTTGTAAAAAACAGCAGGAAGTTCACCGAAAGAGCCGCAAACAGCGACAGCTCGTATTTTGCTTCGCTCAAAAATATTTTTATCTTATTCATCCTTGATTCCCGTTACCTTAATCAATAATCCGTCGTAAAGCTCAATGGTCTCGCCATCAAAAAGCTTGTAAGCATACTCAGCCCGGATTTTCGGTCGCACATAGGATGGACCGTCCTGTCCGTATCTGTAAGAAGGAACGTAAACATAATCGGGTATGTTTTCGGGAAATATATCATAATAGTTTCTGAAACGGTCCCGAACTTCCGCAACCTGCAGCTGTTCGCAGATGAACCATCCGGAAAATGTACCCATATTGAAATTTCCTTCAAGATAAGCCGCAGGAATATTATCGAGCACGAACAGCTTGTCCTCGGGCAATAAAATTTCCTTCATTTCCTGAGCATCCCGAAGAACCCTTGTGTATATAACCGCCTGTTCGGTGGGAAGGGTGATTCCCTTGTAGACGCCCTCTGACATTTTCGAGCTTTTTATGGTCAGTCGCGATATCATAGGGCCTGAAAAGTTAGCCGTGGTATTAAATATGCTTAAGCCGAAAACAATGCCTGCAAGTATTACTGCTGACAGTTTCTTTATTTTGTCCTTGTCCTTGTCTGATTCATTCAGAAGCTCTCTGTGCGCATCTGTTGCAAGAATCAGAGAGCCGGCAGCAGATACAATATATCCGTTGATGCTGGCGTGAAGTCCCATATTGGAGCTTGCTGTCATAAGAAGTGCATACGTTATGCCGGAGCACCAGAAAAGAATAAAGACGGGCATGTTCCTTTTTTCTGTAAGTATATAAAAAGCTATTCCCGCCAGAGCAAGAGGCAGATAGAAGAAATTAATATCGTCGGTTTCCGTTGTATCTATCATAAATGCAAGACGGAACCAGAAAACGGCGGTAATAATGCCGAAGCCCACGGCGGCGGTTATAAAAGCTATATTTCTGTTCTTTTTCTTCAGTACAATGGCGGCGATAAGAGAGATAACAAATATTATAAGCGGAATCAATCCCGCACACATAGTCATATTCTTAAAAAAGACGAAAAGAGAAAAGGTTTTTATTCCGAGATTTTCCGATAGCACCATGTGCTCTAAATCACTGAGTATGCCGGGGATGCAGCTGATTATTGTTTCAATGTCGGAATTTTTTAAAAGAAGGTATAAAAAGAATATCAGAACGGGCAGTATTCCCGCCACGGTCATAAAAAACGATTTGACAGTAAAAGGGAAGGGCGTTTTTTCGGGAGTTTTTGAGTTTCTGACAATAAATACACAGACGGCAATAAAATATGCAAGATAAAATACCACGCCGAAGGGCTGACAGAGGATAAATGCCGCAATAAGCGAGCCCGAAAGGAGCATTTTTAAGGCTGAGGGGGCAGTTAACCCGCGGTACATAATGCAGATGAGCGCAAACAGACAGGCAAGTCCTATGGTGTTGTAGCTTAACGTATTTATTCCTATCATAAAGGAGTGAATAAAGGAAAAGCTTATTATTATTGCTGCTATACTATAGCTTCGCAGGGTTGTGTATATGAGTATGCTTGTTCCCAGCTGCATAAGGCAGAAGAGAAGACGCATATAAAGGATTATTCCCTCTGTACCGCCCGTAAGTGTCGTAAACAGTTTTACGGGGAGATATAAAAGCACCGACGACAGCTGTGACAGGTGCCATTCATCGGTAAACAGACCATCTCCGTTTATGATTCTCAGGGGGATGGTAACATAAAAGGCTTCATCCGAAAGGGTTCCGTCTGAAAAAGCCCGTATGAATATAAGGATAAAACTAAATCCTATCAGGGAAATTGCCGCAATATCGGTTTTTGATAAGCCCTTCAGGGCGCAAAGGAGTCTGTTCATCGCAAGTCCTGCCTTTAATAATTATATATACATTATATATACTAATCCTTTTTTCGTCAAGGGTGCAGGCTTTGTTAATAATTTGTTCACATAAACGAAATCTGAACAAGATAATTGTATTATGTCTTGTTAAAAACAACCATTTTTTTAATATAATTTTTATACAAATCGCAGTAAACTGCTGTGTTGACTTATAATATTGTTGTGTGGTATGATAATGATGATATATTATACCCGAAGTTGCCCCCAAAAAAGGTACACATTCGGAGTATTTGTATTAGTTTTTCAAAACTAATCTAAGAAGAAGGAGTGTTTTTATGGAAACAAGAGCTAAGCTATCTAAAAAAGTTCTTAGTATGTTTCTCTCTCTGCTTATGGCAGTGAGCTGCTTCTCCATTGCTCTGCCGAGCCTCGTTCCCGATGCGGACGCGGCAACGAATGCGCAATGGACTGCTCTTCAGCAGGCATTTGACAATGCGAAGGCAGCAGGCGTTCTGTCAGGAGCAAACGCATCCTCCTCGACGAGCGGTTACACAGTAACCGTTAATGATACAAACGGCGGACATCTTTATAAGATTGCCGACGCTTTGTATGCTATCGCCAAGGCGGATAACAGCTCATACGATCATCACGAGCGTATGCGTTCCTACATTAAGAGTAAACTTTCTCTTAACAGCTATCAGCAAAACTTTGTTGACATTCTGTTGCCCGTAATTGGTAACTATCAATACAGTTCAAGTACGGACTGTGCTTATACCCTTGAAAATAAGGGTCAATATCCTTCAAGCGGACCGTTCTCGGAAACTATAAACATAAATGTTATAGTTACCCGTAATGTAAAGGATGCTATCACGGCTGAATGTGCAACTGCTGCGTCAGTTCCCGCAAACATCAATACGAAAATTACGTATAGTGTTCAGGGTTCTCCCCGTTCCGCTAATGATACGAGCTATGACAGAACCTCAAGCTGGGAAAGTTCGTACAAAAGCGGTACGAATACTAAATACACCACCATTGTTGACCATTACTACAGAAACAAGGGCTGGTACGTAAACCTTACCCCCTCTGTTAGTTATGCCTCCTCCGCTACACCCAACCTTTCCGCTATCACAAGCTATCTTAATTATGTGAATTCTGCTGCATTCAAGACCGGCTATGATGAGTGGAAGGCAAACCCCACCTGCATCTATAACTGGGAGCTTGACGTGCTCACCGCAGTTGAGCCCGCATATAAGCCCTACAGCGATGCTCTTGCAGGTATAGACGCTTATTACGTAAACCTCTTTATCGGCTCAACCCAGAAGGGTATGTATGACCAGTATGCTGACCAGTGTACGGGTGCCGTTGAGGCTGCAAAATATCTTCCCGTTATCGAATGGATAAGAGACGGTGCTTCTCTTGAGGGCTATCTTGACAGAGATTCCTGGGAGGATCATACTCAGGTCCGTAACCCCGAGGACAGAGCATATATCGTGGCTCTCCTTGAGGATACCCTTGAGCTTCAGGCTACCATAAACAATTGCACCGAGGGTACTCAGTCTGCTTTCCAGAATGTTTACGGATATTCACCCGCAATGTTCACAAACCAGATAAAGATACTTGAGGACCTTCTCGACGTTTACGATGCTACGGATATCTATGACGAAATCATCTTCCGTATGACTCACGACGAGACAGAGGTATACGGCGGTGACGCTTCTCTCTGGGGTGCTGTCAACTATGAAAGCTATCCCTATACGTCAGCAGGCGAGGAATGCCCCGTTGACGATACTATGCTTCAGGCTGTTGCCGCTTGGTTCAACGGTAAGGTAATCGCTCTTGAGTCTATGGATGCCGACAGCGTAAGCAAGGTATTTGCCGAAAATAACGGCGGACAGTATACCCTCAATGATGTAAAGGCTTTCAGAGATGAGCTTATCAGGGAAATTAAGTACCGCGGTCACGAGACCACATTCATTGACTACTATACATATTTTGAGTCCATCAGATATGAAAGATATCAGCTTGTTTCTTTCAAGTCTCTTACAAACATCCTTGCGCAGGCAAAGGGCAAGGCTGCTGAGCTCAGAAATTACTACAATACAGCAGTATCCGAGCTCGGTCAGGAAAAGACTGCTCAGATTTACGGCACGTATCCCGACACGGTTGATGCATTTGTAGAGTCTCTCTACGGCATTATTTACGACCGTGCATATCAGCAGCATTACAATCTTCTTGACGTTGCTTTTGATATCGACGGCGGTGTCTTCGACGGCACTGAGGCTGACGAGGTAACAAACGCAAACTTCTCCGCTATAAAGCGCGCTATCAAGAATATTGACCTTGATCTTTACAGCTGGGTATGCAGTAACATTGACCGTACAAAGTACGATGTTGATACAATCGAAGAGTGGCACGGCTTTATCGATGCCTACCAGTTGGCGGTTGAAAACGTTATCGCTCAGGCTTGGGGTGCTTTCAAGCAGGTTCAGCTTGACTCTCCCGCAGGCTCCGGCTACTATACCACACGTTACGCTATGCCTCAGGATATGGTTCGTGAAGACTATCTCGACGAGGACGACTATGTTGTAACGGAAGCTAAGATTCTTACCGTTATCGGTAAGCTTGACTCCTTCATCACATCAGAGGCATTCACAAAGCTCATCGGTGTATACCGTGAGACAGCTGAGCCCGAGCTTGACGAGGACGGCAATCCCACAGGAAAGACTCTTCCCGCTATCCACACTCTTTCGGAATATATTGAGAATCTTCTTCTTGATATGCTCTTCAACGATAATATGATCAATACTATCGTTTCGATGCTGTTCCCCATGCTGACAGACCTTATCGGCGGTCTTCTTCTGGGACTCTTTGACCCCGAGGAGACGATGCTTGATAAAACCTGGCTTGCAAATCCCGAATCCGGTGCCGACGGTGCCCTTAACTTAAAGGCTATCGTTGACTCTATGGGCGGTATTGACGGTCTTTCGGTTTACGGCGGTACTGTTCACGCATACTTCAACGGTAAGCAGGGAACTCCCAGACTTGCAAAGGCCTTCTCAGACCTTGGTATCAAGATCTATCCCACCTACTTTGCAGACGCTCTTGCAGGTACCGCCAACGGTAAAGCAGGAAAGTACAACTCCATTATCGCTGCTCTTCGTGTGGCAGGCGAGGACTGGATGTACTTCGACAATACTGCAGTAGGCGGTAACGGTGACGGTGAGGTTTCTGCGGAAGACCTTGAACATTACAGCTGGGGTGTCAGCGATTACACCACCTTCTGTTCTGCAATCGGTGACGTATTCACAGCGGTTCTTCCCGTTCTTCAGGTTCTCTTTACAAACTATACCTATACCACACCTAAGGTCAACAACCTTCTTTATATCCACGGTAAGGATCTTGACGTTAAATATACCGTTGATATTGATATCGGTCACGCATACGGCTACGGTCACCTTCAGCTTATCCTTCAGGGCGTTGAAGGCTATAAGAATATCTGGGGTACTCTCTTCGAGACTCTCGGTATTACAGAAACTGTAGGAAACAACAATCCCACAGTTCAGAATCCCCTTTCCACCACCTTCGGTAATTCGGGTGCATCCGCAACCGCAGCACAGTTTGCAAACTGTATGTTTGTGCCCTTGCTGTCACTTGTTGAAAGACTTGCCGCAAAGCCCATCGACACGGTTATGGGTATTATCCCGAACCTTATGCAGTCTGTTGCATACGGCTTTGTTCAGCCTCTTCTTGATGCTGTTTCAACAAACATCAATCTTAAGGCAACACTTGAAATAACGGATACCGATGACGTTGAGGCTATCGTTGACTGGGGTCTTGACCTTTCAGGCCTTGTTAACCTGTTCCTCGGTCTTATCAACGACGCTCTCGTTGACGTCATCGACGTTAATATTCCTCTTGAGCTGGGCGGTATGCTCAACCTTCAGGAGCTTCTCGGCGTTGAAGACCTTTCCGACATCAACGGTATTATTGACCACTTCCTTCTTCCCGCAGAAGAAGAGGAGGAGACAGAGGGTGCAGCCGACGAGGGCGACGCTCCTCAGATTGACTTCTCAACCATCTCCATACCCACCATCAACGCAGGTCAGTGGGCTTCACTCGGTCACGTTGTTCAGACCTCATCAATCAGAACAAAGAACCTTAATAATAACCTCGGCGCAGGTCAGCGCTACACCATAGTTGCAGATAAGGCAGATATGCTTTACTCAATCGTTCAGTGGCTTCTTGACTTCATTGCTGTTGAGGGTAACCTTTCCGGTCTTCTTGCGACTCTTGCAGGTGCGGAGCTTCCCGCAGAGATTGACAAGATTCTCAGCGGTATCGACGCTCACGACTCTGTTGCTGCTCTCGTTGAATTGTTCCTGCCTCAGGACTACTCAATGGAGGAATACGACTGGTATCAGTCCAATGAGGAAGGCTCAAGATACAATCTTACAGCCGCTGACTTTGTATACCTTAAGTATGCAAACAACTGGACAAGAGAAAAGGCAGAATACCTTTACAATAACGTAGACCAGATGGCAAACATCATCGTTAATATGATTGACCCCGAGCTTCTTGAGGGTTATTCAGGTGTTAACGAATACCTCAACGGCCTTATCAACTCAATGTTCAATAATGAAGGCATTATGAACGTTATTGAGCTTGTAAACGGCATCGGTGAGGGTCTTGCAGGCGAAGAAATGATCGTTAACCTCGTTAAGGATCAGATCTCCTCCGGCGGTGCAGACGCAGGTGTTGACCTTCTTACCTGGTACAGATCCTTCGGTTATCTGACTTATGATTATACTCCTCAGTACGACGAGGAGACAGGTGAGCTCATCGTTGACGAGTACGCACCTCTCAAGCCCACGGATGCAGGCTACGTAAACGACTTCCCCGCACTCGTGGTTGAGGTTAAGGATAAGCTCAACGAAGACGGCACGGTTGCTACCGACGATGACGGCAACGTGATCAAGGAGTACTTCTGGACCGTAAACGGTGAAGCTCTTGTTGACGGCGCAGACAATGCACGTGAAGTATTCACAGCTATCTTCTGTGAGCTTCTCAAGCCTCTTGCTCCCATCTTAGGTCTCCTGTTCACAGGCACAGACCTCGGACTCTTCAACAATGCTATCGTTATCAACGGTGCTGAGTGCTACTCCGGCGCAATCGTTCCCGTATACGAAATGCTCGGTATTTATGACCTTTATACACAGGCTGAATACAATGCACACTTCAAGGATGACTCAGCAGCAGGCTTCGAGTACCTTGTTAATAAGCTCTTTGACAGAGTAACCGAGCTTCTTACTGTTGATACTATTATGGTTGACGGTGCTATGGTAACCTACGGCCCCGTTCAGAAGATCGTTGATATGCTGCCCGACCTGTTCTACTTCATTCAGTCCGACGGTATTTCAACTCTTCTCAAAAACCTTATTCATCCCATCTGGAATCTTGTTGATACAATCCGTCCTATCGCTGACGTGAACCTTGATGCATTTATCCATCAGTTCCTCACCTCTTTCTTAGGACTTGTTTACGACAAGACTGATACGACAAGCTATCCCTCAGCTCCTCTCGTAGACCTTATCTTCGGTCTGCTTGATATGGGCTTTGAGACTCCCGAATACTCCGATGCACAGGCAGCTCAGGATAAGGCACTTGTTGACGGTATCTATGAGCTTTCAATCGAGCATCTTACTCTTGAAGCAATCTACTTCGTAGTAGAAACAATGTTCGGACTTGACCTTTCACCTCTTTCCTATGCACTTGAAGGAATGTGCGTTCCCTACACAAGAGACGGCAATACCTACGGTGTAAGAGCATATCAGTCCAAGTCCGGCAAGACGGCATATACTCTTGATTACAACGGTCCCGACACTCTGACCGTAACCTTCTCAGCTATCATTGACCTTCTCACCTACGGCAACAACGCAGCAGCACTTGACTCTATGCTCGGCTTCATTTCCGAGGTTGCTCCCGACGAGGAAGGAAATCTTGATAACATTTCGGCACAGGGAATTCTTGAGGCTATCGTTACAATCTTCGACGATAAGACAGACTCAATGGGTGAACAGCCCAACTGGGACTATCTCCTTGAAGGCAAGACCGTATTCGGTATTGACAACGACGGCAACGTAGATACACTCATTACCGAAACCTGGACCGACGGTGACTACCAGAAGCTTCAGAAGTATTCAGACCTTTCAATGTATCACTCCATCAACAATCTGAACTACTACACAGACTGGACAGAGGATACTGCAAAGGCAACAGACGAGGTTCTCAAGAACGTTCTTGACTTCGTTATTACAATGATTGACCCCGAAGCAGAAAACTTTGGAACCTTCATTGAAGAGCTCCTTACAACAGAGCTGTTCCACGCAGACACCGTCAAGTCTCTTGCAGACCTTATGGGCGAGCTGTTCGGACTTGTCCCTGTTGAGCTTCTTTCAATCATCGACACGATGATAGATACAAAGCTTGTTAACTGGGCATCCTACGTTCAGACTCAGGAGATTCTTGACGAAGAAGGCAATCCCACAGGCGAATACGAGTGGGTAGCAAGAGCTAACCACAAGTGGTGGGCAGACCCCGAGGCTGAAGAATACATCGACACAAGAGACGAGTTCCTTGATGCTCTTGCAGAGATGCTCAATCCCGCAGCAAGCCTTCTCGGCATTATCTTCCTCGGAACAGACTACAGACTGTTCTACACCATTGATAACGGTCCCGGCTCCGTAGACTACGGTAAGGACGCTATCGTAATCAACGGTCTTAACGCTTATGCTAAGGGTATCGTTCCCATCTTCGAGGCTCTCGGACTTGACCTTACAAACTACAAGCCCGAAAAGTATGAGGAAGGCACAGATGCCGCAGGCAATATGCTTTACAACGAAGAGCTCTTCGTTCGTGATTTCGTTGAAATCATCTCCAACTTCATCGACCTTCTTGCAGCTGATCCTGTAAACTGGCTCATAGATACTCTTCCCGGCCTCATTTACTTCATCAACGCAAACGGTCTTTCAACCTCAATTATGAACATCGCAGATTCTCTTGTTGATGCACTTGAGGCTATCAACACGATTCTTGACGATGATCAGAAGATCGACCTTACAAACCTTGGCGGTATCGATCTTACAAACCTTAACCTTGCAGGTATATTCGGAATTCTTGAAAGCAGTCTCGGCATTATTATCAGAAGCGACCTTGTTCATTATCTGAGCAGCCTCTACGTAGGTCAGCTTTCAGCCTATACCTCAGCTAACGGTCAGACAGCCTTCACAATGGATTACTCCGCAGTTGAAGAGCGTCACGATATGATAACCATTCTCCTTGCCGTACTCGTTGAAATCGTTGAAGACGAAGGCGTTTATGAGGACGAAAACGGTGTACTTGTAGAATACAACAACGCAGTAGCTATCGACGCACTCATTAACGGTGACGACGAAGAAGCAACAGACTATGTAAGCGGTATTCTCGGTGCTCTCAAGAATCCTCTTGACATCATCTACAAGGATATCAACTGGAACTACTTTGACGAAACCATTGACCTCACTCAGACTGATGAGGACGGCAGAATCACAGTTCCCGGCTATGCATTCCAGTATCTCAACTACACAACAGACTGGACCTATGACGGTGCTGTTAAGACAGCTGAAGGCTTCGAGGACCTTATTATGGGTATCCTCAAGATGACAGGCACCATCACAGACGAGGATGCAACTCTTTCAAGCACACTCAAGGACCTTCTCAACCTTGAATCCATCTTTACGGGCGAAACACTCCAGAGTCTTCTTGACCTCGTAAGTCCTCTCCTCTTCGGTGAAGATGCAGTTCTCAATCAGTCTCTCATTGAGCTTATCGGTGCTGTTCTCGGTGCTGACCTTACTCAGTGGAACAATGAGTATGCATTTGAAACCAAGCTTGAGGGCGAAGCCTACGAGTTTGATGCTGAAAACGGACTCTACTACAGAGACGTTGACGGCGTAAAGACCTACGGAATCGAAACACGTGATGAATTCATCACGGGTGCAACGGTTCTCTTCCAGCCCGCATACAGACTTCTCAGCTGGCTTCTCTTCGGTGAAGGATATGAATTCTTCAACGGTAACACGGAAGCAACCTCCGATAAGGTTCTTATCACAATCGACGGCTCCGACGGCTACAAGCAGGGTCTTTCAATTCTCCTTGAAGCTCTCGGCTGCACAGGTCTCGGCAGAGAAGAGGTTTACAAGACAGTTGATGCAGACGGCAACGTAACCGTTGATATGGAAAAGTTTATCACTGACCTTGCAACCGCACTCTTCACAAGAATTGACGAAATTCTCAATAACCCCGTATCAGAAGTAGTAAATCTCATTCCCGAGCTTATCTACTTCATCAACGCAGGCGGACTTCAGGTTTCTGTAGGTAACCTCGTAGCAGGACCTCTTAACCTTGTCAACACCTTCGCAGAGCTTTCCGGTGACTCATCACTCAACGTGGACGCTCTTATTCAGGACGTTCTCAGAGATGCAACCGAAAATGAAGAGCTCACCTTCACACTTGACGGTATTAACCTTCAGTACGTATTCGAGCTTGTTGAAGTATTCACAGGCCTTGAAATCACAGACGTAGCAGGTAATAAGCTTGACCTCTTCAGAATGGGCGAAATTATCTCTTATATGTCAGCAAGCGGCAAGCAGGCTTACAGAATGAGATTCTCCAACGATGAGGACTTCGCAGACTTCATTACCATCCTTCTTTCCTTCGTAATCGACGTAGCTCTCTGGGACGGCAACGCTGCTGCTCTTGAAGAACTCCTCGGTATGGAGCCCGGACTCGTTCAGGGTATCATCAAGGCTATCAAGGAAAGCTACACCGTAGAGGTTAAGGACGTTGACTGGTTCTACTTCGACGAAACAGTTGATATCTCCGACCTTGAGCCCGGCGATACAGTAACTCTTCCCGGCAGAACCATTAACTACCTCAGCTATGCAAGTGACTGGAATAAGCAGACTGCAGACTACGTCTTCCAGAACAGAAACGATATTATTGCTGCTGTTCTTTCAATGACAGGCAACGGCGACACGTCTCTTGCAGACATCATCGCAAACAGCTTCTCACTGAACGAGGATCTTTACAATGCAGACAATCTTAACTCCATCCTTGACCTCGTAGCAGATCTTGTAGGCGGCCTTGACAAGGCTATCACAGACCTTATCGGTATCGTGCTTAGTGTTGACCTCAGCGTTTACAACACAATGCCCAGATTTACCGATGATCAGATTACAAACAGATCCACCTTCGTACAGGGACTTTATCAGGTACTCTATCCCGTATTCCCCGTGCTTGACTGGCTCCTCTTCGGAGACGATCTCCAGTACTTCGACAAGGATACAGACCTTGATAACACAACAGCAGGTAACTCTGACATTCAGGTACTTATCAACCTTCCCGGCGCAGAAGGCTTCAAGTACGCTCTTGTACCTCTCTTTGAGGCACTCGGCGTTGACATTCCCGCCGTTAAGGATGAGGATACAACAAAGGACGTATTCTACACCCTTGTTAACAACGTGCTTGCACGTGCAGAAGTAATCCTTGCTAACCCCGTAGACGAAGCACTTGCACTTCTTCCCAACCTTATCTACTTCATCAACGCAAACGGACTTTCCGTAATCGTTAACAACCTTGCAGGCGGTATCTTAAGCCTTCTTGACACAGTAAACGAGGTTCTTCCCGAGGACCAGAAGATCAGTGTTGAAAAGTTCCTTGCCGATGCACTCGGTGTTGAAGAAGAAAAGATAAATCTTGATACTCTTGACCTTCTCTACCTTCTCGGTCTCGTTGAAGAGTTTACAGGTCTTGAGATTATTGACGTAGTTTCTGATACCAAGATCGAAAACTTCTATCTCGGTCAGATGACATACTACACGTCAGCAAACGGCAAGCCCGCATTCAGAATGGAATATTCTGATACAGAGGGCGGAGCAGAAATGCTCACAATCATCGTTAACCTTCTTCTTGAGGTTGCACTTTACAAGAACGAGGAAACAGGTGTTGACAACATAGCTGCACTTGAGACTCTTCTTGAGCTTGAGCCCGGAACAATCAACGATATCATCGACATTATTCCGTTGCTCGGAGCAGAGCCCAACTACGTAGACTTCAACTGGAACTACATGGGCGGCACAATTGATCCCGTAACTAACGATATATCTCTTCCCAAGACTCCCTTTATGAACTACTTCACCTATAAGTCCGACGTAACTCAGGAAGTAGGCAACTACTTCTATGACAACCTCGGCGACCTCGTTCTCGGTATTATGAGAATGTGCGGTGTAGATGAAACTCTTGAAGAGATGATTGCTGGTTCCTTCAACCTCTATCAGGCTGAATACCTCAATGCAATCGTTGACCTTACCAAGGAGCTTTATAACCTTCTTGATGAAAGACTTATAAATGTTGCAGGTATGGTTCTCGGCATTGACGTAGCAGTTTGGGACGGTATGGAGTTCACGGATGCAGAGATCTACGATAAGGAAACCTTCGCAGCAGGTCTTACAGAGGTTATTGCTCCCGTATTCAGAGTTCTTGACTGGCTCCTCTTCGGTGACAGCTACGAGTTCTTCGTAAAGAATGAAGACGGAACGACAACACTCCTTAAGATTGCAGGTAACGAAGGCTACAAGTACGGTCTTGCTCCCATCCTTGAAGCAATCGGCGTGGATCTTCCCACACTTGTTCAGGTTCCCTCCTGCGCTACGATGTTCAAGCCTGTTATTGATGCAGTTCTTGACAGATACGACGCTATTATGGGCAACCTTATCCCCGAAGCAGTTGAGCTTCTTCCCAACCTTCTCTACTTCATCAATGCAAACGGTCTCTCAGTTGCAGTACGCAACCTTGCAGGCTCCGTTCTCAACGTAATCAACGTTCTCAATGAAAACGGCATAGCTGATATCGACCTCAAGGAGCTTCTCTACGGTATCGATATCGAAAAGCTTGACCTTGAAGCAGTATTCACACTTCTTGAAGAGCTTGAGGTTCTCGGCGACTTCGAGTTTAACAACGCATTCAAGGGCTATATGACTGAGAATGCTGACGGCACCGTAACCTTCGTACGCGACGTAAACGGTGAAAACATCCTTAAGAAGTTCTATCTCGGCGACGTAGATCCTTACATCTCCTCCACAGGCGAAATGGCTTATAAGATGCAGGTAACTGAAGAAGCAAGAGGCGATCTCATCATCTTCATCCTTTCCTTCGCAGTTGATGCAGTTCTTTACGGCGACAACGCAGGTGCTATCGAGCGTAAGTTTGATCTTGACGAGGGTATCATTTCCAACATCGCGGCAATCTTTGCTCAGAAGATGGAATTCACTCCCGCTGAAATGAACTGGGTATACTTCCTTGACCTTAGTGAGGATGAGCTTGATGCAGCAATCAAGAACGTTCTTGACGGCAAGCTCAACGAGCTTCCCGAGCTTCCCGAGCGCACTCTCCACTACATCGAATACGATAACAACTGGACCGAGGAAGCAGCAGATTACCTTATCTCCAACCTTCCCGAAATCGTTGACCTTGTAATTGCAATGGCAACTGATTATGCAAGCCTTACAGAGCTCATTAACGGCAGCTTCAATCTCTACACTAACGAAAACGTTAATATGATAGTTGAAGCTCTCGCAGACCTTCTTTCCAACCTTGATGAGTACGTTCTCAATCACGCAGGCGTTCTTCTGAATGTTGAGGTTGAAGAGCTTATGAACTATAAGGCAACAAACGTAACCGATAAGGCAAGCTTCGTTAAGGCTCTTAGTGAAGCAATCGGTACAATGGGCGAAATCGTTGACCTCGTTCTCTTCGGCGAAGACCTTGAGCTCTTCACCAAGCTTGAGAACGGCGAAGCAGCACTTCTTACCGCTACCGGCGGCGAGGGCTGGGTAAACGGTCTTGCACCTCTGCTTTCCGCTCTCGGTGTTGACACCAACATCGGCGCAATCCCCGCAGTTAACGGTGACCTCTCCATCACAGAGCAGGTAATCGAAACTATCCTTATGAGAATCGCAGACAGAATTGATGAGGTTCTCGCAAATCCCGTAGACGAGGCACTTGATATCCTTCTTAACCTCTTCTACTTCATCAATGCAGACGGTCTCACCGTTTGTGTAAACAATCTCCTTCAGCCCGCAACCTACATTATGGAGGGTCTCGGCCTTGCACTTAACAAGGATTACAGCTGGAATGAGCTCTTCGGCAACGTTGTTGACATCAACGACCTCAGCTTCGAGGGCATCAGCAAGCTTCTCCTTGACCTTACAGGCATTGACCTTTGGGGCGCAGTAGGCGATTATCTCGGCAGCTTCTACTTCGGCGAGCTTGAATACTACGAATATGCTGAAGGCAAGGGCGCATTCAGAATGGTTTACACCGAAACTGAAGAAAAGCACGACTTCATTACAATCGTTCTTTCCATCGTTCTTGACACCTTCGTATATCCCGGTAACAAGGCAGCTCTCGTTGAACTCTTCGGCGAAGACGGTGAAGGCATCTATAACACGATTATGGCATTCCTTACCGACAGCGAAATAGAAGTTCCCATGCAGCCCTATCAGTGGATCTTCACAGAAAAGGCTGACACAGGCGAGGTTCTTTCTCCCATAACAGGCGACGGTCTCTATGACTATATGTACGGTGAGCTTTACACCAGAGAAATGGGCGAATACATTACAAAGTGGCTTCCCAGCTTCATTGACACAATGGTTGTTCTTCTCGGTGTTGAATCTCCTGACGGCGACGTTTATGACGGTCTCCAGGATATCTTCAACGAGCTTATCGGTACGTCAATCTACAAGACTGATCTCCTTGTAACAATAGCAGATGCTCTCAAGGGTCTCATCGCAGATCTCAAGGAAAGCATCGGTGAAGAGCTCTTCACACACATCGCTAACGTTCTTAACTACGCTCTCGGCGTGAACGTAGCATACTGGGATACCTATGAGGTAACACCCATCGCAGAGGGCGATAAGGAAGCATTCATCAACGAGCTTCTTGATATGCTCTCACCCGCATATCCCTTACTTGCATTCCTTCTTACAGACGAAGACCTTGCATTCTTCAACAAGGATGACGGTATCGACGGCTCTGTAGTTGCAGATGATAACAGCTACGTAATCATCCACGGTGCAGAAGGCTATGCTTACGGTATTGTTCCGATTCTTGAGGCACTCGGCTACGATAACGACAAGATTCAGACTCCCGAGGAGTACAAGGCAGCCGCACAGGATAACCCTGAGGCTCTTCTCAGAGGCATTCTTGAGCCTATCCTCGGCCGTGTAGACGAAATCCTTGCAGATCCCATTAATGAGATACTTGAGACTCTCACAAGTGCTGTATACTTCATTAACTCTGACGGTCTCACAACTGCAGTAAACAACACAATCAACGCAGTACTCAGAGTACTTGAGACAATCGAGCCTCTCGTAGGTGAAATTGATCTCTTAGCAGAGCTTGGTCTTGACCTCAACCTTGACATTGAAGGTCTCATCACAGAGCTTCTTGCAGGTGTTGCTGAGGATACAGGCTTTGAGCTTACTGAGGTTGCTATGGATGCAGTTAAGGAGCTCACTCTCGGTGAGATTATCTCCTTCACCTCCAAGAACGGTGACAAGGCTTACACAATGGTATACTCTACAGGTGCTGACAGCGTTGACTTCGTAACTGTAATTCTCAGACTTGTACTTACCTTCATCTCAATCCCCGAAAACGTAACAGCTCTTGAAGCAATCCTTGCTGACGAGCTTACAGGCGACGGTTACACCTTCCTTTGCTCACTTCTTGAGAACTTCTCACAGATGGCAGCAAGCGAAGACGGTATGGATGAAATTATGTACACCGTATACCAGATCTTCTATGCAGCAAACGTTGCAGCTCATAAGACTCACGACTGGGTTGAGGAGTTCAACGGCGACTATACCTTCCTTGGACAGCTCTTCGAGACAAGTGACCTCGCATTTATGCGTCAGATCAAGGCTTCTCTCGGCGGACTCCTCGGCAAGTATGCTGAAGACATCATCGATCCCGACGAGGGCGTAGCTCCCAACGGATTCATCGCATTCTTCCAGAAGATCGCAGAGTTCTTCCAGAAGATCGCAGACTTCTTCAAGAATCTTTTCTCATAAGCTTTAAGGCTTAACGGAAAAAACTCTGAATAAAAAAATCTCCCCTGCACCCGAAAGGGTGTGGGGGAGTTTTTTGCGTTCTGAATTCTGCATTAAATTAAATAGAGCAAAGCGGAACAAGGAGGTGCGCCCTTCATTTTCTTTCTGCATTGGTTCAGTTTTGATAAATTGTTATTTTAATGAATATTGAATATTGATATGTCTATATTTCTTATGTAAAGTACTGTCTGCATCTATAACGCGAAATGGCTTCATCTTAGTAAGCCAATATGCCGTTAAACCCGCCTCTTTAATCTCATTGATATATGTCGTCTCATAAAAAATTATAAAATAGTTTTTCCTTTTATCAATTCGAATCAAAAGCTCTGTCAACAAAACTTTATCAACCATGATGGCACTAAAGAAAGCCCGTCCTGTTCTTGAATAAACAACGAAAATGATTCTAACAATTCAGCCAACTTATCGTAAAGGATTTCCCATTCAGGAGCCTTGTATTTATAAATAATTTCGCCATTTTTATCACGAATTGTTTTGCCTCGTTTATCTTTTGCCTCTACAATCGCCATTTTGCTCTTCCTCTGCCTTTATAATGTCTTTCACCAAATCTTTATCTTCAGAAATAACATTTTTTCTAAAGGAAATGATAATGCAAGGCACAGCAAACGCCGTGCCCCGTAGCTTTATTTTGATGTATTCAATTTTCGGGCTATTCCCGGCTCTCCTTGCATACCATATCATTTTATAGCATAACGGTTATTAGCCTTTTAGTAAGTCTATGTGCCGCTTTTTCCAGGGGTACCAGAAGAACCGCCGGTTCCATGATATGTTCCGTGATCCCAACTATGATTGTAGATATACCCAGAAGCGCCTGCAGCTCCTTTAGCACCGCCCAAACCGGCTTTAGTTATTTTACTACTTGCTGAACCCGCCACATTTGTGCAAAGAGATCCAACATTTTGGACGGTTTCAGCAGCGTATCCGTTTGTTCCTTTGTTGCCGCCGTTGCCACCATTGCCACCATTGCCACCATTTATTCCTTTCCATTTACTGGTATCAAGGATCAACGTACCCTTACCATTCAGGGTTCCACCATTGCCACCATTGCCACCATCTCCACCATCGCCGCCGTTGCCACCAGAACCAGCATTGCCGCCTATCAATGTGACATTAGCAGGTAATTCACAGGCTGTTTGAACTGTAATTGCAACAGCACCATTGCCACCGTTACCACCGTTCTTACCATCGGTTCCATTAGTGCCATTGCCTCCGTTAGTGCCGCTTTCCCATCCTGCGGTTCCTTTTTTTCCATCAGTTCCATCAACACCATCTGCACCGTCAACACAATTACCGCCGTTACCACCAGCAATATGTACGGTTCCTGTTTCAGAAACGGATATGCTATCGACAATGATTGCAATACCACCATTGGTTGCATTTGCTCCTGCTGAACCATCGCTCAAACCATCGGCACCATTTCCTCCAAGAACAGTTAGCGATCCGGTTACATTTATCATCAAATTGTCCGAAATGATTGCAGTGCCGCCGTTAGTACCAATTCCGGAATTGTACGATGCGTTTATGCCTTGGCCTGCAGCAATTGTCATATTGCCACTACCTGCAAGTGTAACATTCTTGATGGGATAATCGGGAGTGCCAATAATACAACCCGATTTGTAATTTGACCCAATGCAACAATCGCCAATCGCATCAATGGTCAAATCAACACCGCCATCCTCTTTTACACCAATTGCTGTGTTTCCGTTTGTGACAAAGTTGAATTTCAGCAAGCGCATAGTTAACTTCTGTCCACTTTTGAAAGAGTTAATGTTAATCTTAAAATTGGAGAAGGTCTTGTTTGTTTCACCAATAAATACGACTTCGCTTGTAATGTTGTTAATATCAAGGTTACTGCCTCGTGTATGATTTAACAAATTTAAGCTAGTATCCTTCGACCAATCAATTATAACTCTGCCAGCCGGCGTACTAAGAGGTGTTTCATCTATACTATCATAGTATGTTGCAACATCCCATTTTGCATAGAGAACAACATTTCTCGGATTCGTTTTTAGATCATTTACAAACGGAATGGTATAATTGGCATCCTCATACCAGCCAAGGAAATAGTCATAATCTCCTCGCTTGGGATCGTAAATTGTAATATCCTTGCCTTCTACGGCATACGTACTTGCGTTGCAAGAATCATTGACTGCAGTTCTCTTGCTATGCGCATTTGCACTGGAATCCAACACATATTTGATTTCGTACTTTTCCTTATAGAAGATTACAGGTGCGGTTACTGTACACTCCTGCCCATAAAGGCTGGTGTGCCCAGTAAGAACAATCTCATATTCATCAGAAGGAATGGCTATATTTGTTACAGACAGTACGTTATCACTTATCTCCACATATGCATTATCAACTGTCCACACAAATTCAAAACCGTTGAATTCCGAAGAATGAGAGAGACCATTATTGTTGTTGTTTCTGTAATCAACAATGTTGCCGCCGTAGGGTTTCCAATCATTGTTCGCCAAAGCAAGCTTGTAGATATATCCGATTTCTCTGGTAATATCAAAGCCTCTCTTGCTGCGATCTGCATATAGATAAACATTTGTGTCATTAGCATTAAATGTTTCGTAGAGAAGATTTAGATTTGATTGTGTAAAAATACCATTATTTCCGCTGATATCGATATATTCCACTTGTCCAAAACGGGAAATGGATCCAGGATATGCATCGCCTTCTTTTTCACCGAACAAATCCGAAATTCCAGTATTGGAAATATTCAGCACGGACAATTGTTCCATATCAGGTAGAGTTTGAATACTGTTAAACCTAAATCCTTCCAGTGACAGATTGATCATTACATTATTTTCAAAGTCACTATTGCAGCTAAATACAGCATTGGATGCCGAAGTATCCAAGTAGAGATATTTCAAATTTCCGGCACTACTCTCTACAAAGCTAAGCTCAAAGGCAGCAATCGGATTTTGTGCAAGGTCAATAAATACATATTTTCTGGAAGTTGACAACCAAGGCTTGTTTGCGTTGTTGTACATATTGGATACATTGCAATTCTCAAGCGACAGGTATTTCATAGATTGAGAACTAGCCATCAAACCAACAATATCATTTCCAATATTAATATTGTCCGCATACAATAACTCAAGACTGCTCAAATAGCCAAGCTTTGTAATATTAGCATCAATGGGGTTGTTGCTAATATCAAGATACTTCAATGTTAATTCCAGCTTTTTGATCATCTCCATATTGTCTACAGAAACATCTTCACCGGAATAGTTTGAACTAATACCACAATCGGCAATTTCAAGTCTCTCAATTGGCTTCATAGTTGTGCTTGTTGCCTGTGTAGATGTATCAGTAGTGGTTGTCTCCAAGAAGGACAAGTCGCTCACATCCAAGCCGGAAAGTGTCAGCACCTTCAAATTGGACATGCCGCCAATGTACTTATTCCACTCAAGCACCTGACCGCTTTTTTCGTTGCCAGCTAAAAGAAGTTTTTCCATAGAAACAAACTTGGAAAGTACAGAGAAGCTGGTTATCTCGTTGTTCTCTGCATACAGTTCCTTCAGGTTGGTCATATTCTGCAAATCAACAATTTGATTGACAGAACAATTGGAAATGTTCAGTATCTGCACAGCGTTCAAATCAAACAACGCAGAAACATCTGCAATGTTTGCATTGTTGTTGAGATACAAAACTTCAATAAGCGTGAGTTTTTCAAGGCTGTCAATATTAGCGATATTATTTTCCCCCAAATAAAGCTTTTTCATGGAAGTCATATTCTTTAAGGGAGCAATATTGCTGATGTTATTACAGTGCAGTCTCAATTCTGTCAGTGCTGTCAACTTCTGCAAAGAAGAAATGTCCGAAATATTATTGTTATTCAGGGACAAATATGTCAGATATACTTTGTCCGCCAACACGGTGATGTCATCGCTTTCAATATTGTTGTTAGACAATGTTAAGGTTGTAAGCATCGGTGCTTGGCTCAGCAAGGATATATCGGACAAATCGTTATTGTCCAGATACAACTCTTTGAGTTTGCTGTAAATGTTGGATGAAGAGAAGAACATCTCAAGGGAAGTTAAGTTGTTGTTGGACAGATCTACAAGTTTCAAGTTTATCATACTTGATAGAATCGGAGTTCCACCAACAGCGTCACTGGAAATTCCAACATTGTTAGCAACAAAGCTTTCCAGATAAGTTAGACCAGCAATTTCGGATACACCACTTGTAATGCTCAAGCCGGAAATATCCAAAAGTCTAAGATTTTCACAGTATGTAAGGCCGGTCAAATCTGTAATGGGAGCATGAAGCTCTCCTGCACCATCTTCAAACCAATCGCTATACTTGCTCAGATCCAAACTGACAAACTTCGTGTTTTTCAGTGCTTCGGTTGTAAGCTGCGTATACCCGAAACGATTTCGCATTTCATTCATCAAAGCATAATAGAGCGAATCGGAGATATTCACACCGGGTCTGAGCAAAGTGTTACTGGGATTTTCAACTGTAATCACATATTCAAGATTAAAGGTATTGCTGCCTGTATCATTGGGATATGTCACTTGCACAGAGATAGGACAGGTCGTACCGTGAATAGCTTGCTCGCTTACCGTTACCATATTCTCTTCAATTGTAACAGTATTAATGTCATTGCTGATCCACTTGATCTCACAACCGTAAACCGCATCGTCAGCCCAAAGCTTATCTCCGTTAGAGAAGGAGTTTTGCACCTTGCTGGCAATTTGGCTTATTACATAGCGACGAATTTCGTCTTCTGTAATAGCGGTCAGGGATACGTCATCAAAGTAAACCTTGCCGTCATCTTCCAGTGGCTCGCCGTTAAACGTAATTGTTGCGACAAGATCAATTGTTTTTGCGGATGTACCGCGTTGAATTTGGCTGATGGGTTCATATACACCATTGTTATTAATGACCCACTCAATTCTTACTTCATATACGCTACCGCTTGAATTACCAACTTGATCGTTTGAGATTTTGCGAATCAAGTTCAGATCACAGTCAATCTCACCGCCTGTAATGGTGCTTGTTCCTGACACGGTTCCGTTGGTGATTGTCTGCAAATATTGAACGATTTCTGCCTTGGTCGGTGTAGAATATGCACCCTTTGCAAGAAGCGTGAAGGTAAGGGTTTCGGAGGCTTCAGGAGTAGTACTACCGAGATAGGAATAAATCTCTGCTGTTAATGTGATAGATTTATCATAAGTTTGCCTGTTGAATGCACCACTGTTAGAGAACACATTAGCATCAGAGCTTTTCCATACGATTTTACCGGTGTATGCTGTATTGCCGGCATATACAATTTCAGTAGGAAGATTCCAGTCCGAGGAAATCACACCATTATACTGGTTTACTTGATTATTGATCTGGGACACATAATATTGCATATACGGAGATATAGACTTTTCGTATATTGCATATACGGTCAATTCGGAAGTCAAGTTTGTATAATCAGGAGCAATGTATTCTGTTTTGGAAAGAGACCAACGTCCATTGGTGTAGCCGTTGAGGTAAGGAACCTCAGGAACACTATTCAATCCAGCTCCGATTTTAACGGATTTTTTCGTCAGCACATCGCCGTCGGTATTGCAAAACAAAACATTTACGCGATCGCCGTATCCGTCAACCTCTAACTTTGCCAGGTTTCTTTGCAACGCTACTGCATCCGCAATATCAACTACATCGTCGTTTTGAGTGTTTGCAAAAAGAAGTTGGAACTCGGTGAGCGTGTGTAATTTGGCAAGGTGACGTCTGATGTATGTAGCATCACCAATGTCAACCTTATTATTAAGATCAACGTCTCCGATTTCATAAATAGAAAGCGGTGCGAATTCACAGTTGAAATCTACTTCTTCAAGCAAACCATTTACAAGTCTGTGAGCAATATAAGAACCAGCTTCATCTACTGTCAGACAATCGTAAATGCCCGCCGGCAGATATTCATCTACACGGAAAGTTAGGTCAACCAACAATGTCTTTTTTATAACATTGTCGCTTGTCTTTGAATAGTTGATGCCAATAGATCCGGCGTTTTCAGCGTTGATAACTACCGCACCTTTAATATTCTCGTTCTCGGTTGCACTGATAAGTGTAAGTTTATCAGTGTCATACTTTAACAGCACTTCAAAGTCAATAATATTGGCATTATCTGCTATATAAATTGTGGTTGTGAATTCATTGCCTTGTCTAACCTGGAATTCAGTTGACGAAATGTGTACATTTTCTTGTTCCGCAGCACTAACGGAGAGAACACACAAAGAGCAAAGTACAGCAACTATAAGTGCTATCGAAATTAAATATTTCTTCATAGTGTCCTCCTTTTAGTTTTGGGGAATCATTTGGTTTTTATATGCATCCATAAGAGCATCCTTAGAGAAAAATTCCTTCCAGAAATTTTCCACTTGAATGGGTTCGCCTGTGCGCCAATCTTCAACATAAGCAACTCCATTTTCAATCCACTCGCGACATGTACCACGCACAGTTGCAAGCAAACAATAAGTACTATCAGTCACTACCCAATTACCATCAACTAACTTTTGAACCTCACAGTATAGTGGAAGAAGTACGGTATATTTTACAATTCTCCAGTTATACGGTGAACCATTAGCATTAAAATATACCGCATTGAAAGAAAGATTTGTTGCTTCAGAAGAATCATTGGAGCCAGACTGAACATGTGATACTCCAACATTTTGAGAGAATTTCATTCCTACAGATGTTCCTACTGTTGTTGAAGCTTCCGCACCAAAAGCCGAAGCTCCAACAGATGCTTCAACTTTTGTTTCGAATGATTCTTCAAATCCCAAATCAATACTTAGAGAACTTGACCAACTATGAGATTTGGAAACGGAATACGACACAGAAATTTCGTTTGCCGTTGCATATCCATCGTGAATATAGGAATCACTTTTAGTATTGGATATTTCCATAATCATTCCGTAATTATAATCGTAGGGATCGTAAAATACTATTTTTTGATTTTTTTCCTTCACTTCGCCTATCGAAGTCTTTGAATATGTAATATATTCATACCATTCTTTTTCTTGCGCGTTAGCACTTGAATTGGATTTGATTTCATCGGGATAGGCTCCATCTTGGGCAATATCTCCGACCAAGGGTTTCTCATACTTTACAACACCCTCTTTGTTGGTAGCATTATTCCAAAGAGCCGAGATGCCGCCTTCGGATAATGCAGCAACAGCAACTGTTGTAAACGAAAGAGAAAACAATAAAAATGCCGAAACAATCACTATAATTGGTCGTTTTTTGTTGTTCATTCTGTGCCCCCTATAATTATTTTATTTTGCAACACTTGACAGTCAGCCTTTATTAAAGACTCGCTATTGTCAAGAAAATACATACTGTTAACTTTAATTTGTAAACCGGTTTCTGCGGCTTGTGTTGTTTTAGCTTTAAATTTTAAAGTCATAAAAGCAACCTCGCCTGTTGTGTTACTGGTCGACACATAATTTGCATAAATAATGCCACTCTCTGCATTGTTAAGTATAACATCATTATCGATTTCAGTTGCCTCGATATACTCAAGCAAATTGCTATCATAGGCGATTTCCAAATCTAAACCACAGAAGGAAACCTTGCCGTATATTCCGATCAACACTTCAAATTCGTCTGTATCATACACATAGAGAGTATCAGCAGCAATCACATTGGTCGTCTGTGAAACATCCGTATAGCGAGCGGTAATGTCCGTGCTTTGGGTTATGTCCAAGAAGTTTCCATCCCATCCGGCAAAAATATATCCAATTCTTTGAGGCGGCGTTGGTGGAACTAACGCCGCTCCTTTTTCACATTCGTTTACAGCGATCAGCATACCGTTGTCAGTGACAAATCGCACAACAAATTTGTTGGAATCTGCGCCTTGCTCATCGTTATTGGTAGACGTGGAGGGAGTATTATTGCTATTATCTTTGGTTGACGGATCATTGTTCCTAATCCAAATCATTCCGACAACCAGCGTCAGTATTATAAAGAATACTAGAAAAAGCCACAGTATTCTCTTGTTCA
Organism: Acutalibacteraceae bacterium; assembly: GCA_045589015.1. Classification (GTDB taxonomy): domain Bacteria; phylum Bacillota; class Clostridia; order Oscillospirales; family Acutalibacteraceae; genus RUG806. Next base: position 15,781 of record JAZNFG010000084.1, on the reverse strand, counting down.
AATACTTCACTGAATGGTCACCACACCCTCAACGATCTTACAAGCAGAGTCAATAATGGTCGTGCCATCCATCTCCTTCACACTTGTCATTTCGATGGTTACGCTTGTTGCGGTTGCAGTTGTATCTTTGATTCTAAAAGTGAGCGCAATAATTTCTCTGCTCTTAGTCTTTTCGGTGGCAGCGCTAAAGTTTAAAAGCACACCGTTATCAAGATAAGCCGTATTAACCACCACATCAAGATCAAGATCAGAATCGTAGGTCACAAGTTCCAATATTGCATTATCATAGTAGATCGTCATGTCAAAGCCACAAGTTTTAACCTTTCCATCTACACTGACAAGCAAAGTCACCGTGTCTCCAACGCTACCGGAAGCGGATTCAATGGTAAAGACATTTCTGCTGTCGTCATAAACAGCAACTACACTCTCGTTTTTGGAAACGTTTGTATAGTTGCCGCTCCAGCCCATAAAATCTGCACCGGATTTAGAGGGTGCAGAAGGGGGTGTTGCAGCATCTCCTTTTGCAACTGTGGAAGCTCCAAGAACAGTAACACCGTCATGATCGTAGAAAGTCACCGTGTATGTTTCTGTTGGAGCATTTTGTGTATAGGTAGCGGTTACTACCAAGTCGGAAGTAATAGTTGCAAAAGTCTTGTCCCAACCTGCGAAAACATAGCCACCTCTGGAGGGATTAGCAGGAGCGGTAGCGGACTTGCCGGATTCTACAGTTTCGGTCTTTAAGGTAGCACCGTCCCAATCCTTAAAGGTTACAGTATAAGTAGTAGGAACTACTGGATCGGGATCAGTATTGTCGCCAGTGGAAACACCTACATAACCGGCATCGATTTCTGTACCGTTTGTCAACACCAGAATAAGATGCAGCTGGTCATTGACATAGGCGTTGGCTACGCCGACACCCTGTGCACCGGTAGCACCGGTAGCGCCGGTAGCTCCAGTCTCACCCTTGTCGCCTTTATCTCCCTTGTCTCCCTTGTCGCCGGTTTCGCCCTGGGGGCCTTGAGGACCGGTTGTACCAGCCTGACCAGCTTCGCCATCGGTGCCTTCAGCCTTGACATTGGTATTTGTATCTCCAATCCACCAATAGCCATCCTTAATATAAGGAGTCTTGCCATCTGTACCAGAGTCGCCTTTATCGCCCTTTTCGCCCTGAAGACCACGAATGTTGCCTAAGTTCAAAGGAGTGCCATCGGTCAAGGTCATAGAAAGCTCGCCGTCTGCGCTGACATTAACAGTCGCAATGCCTACACCGGCATCGCCCTTTTCACCTTGTGCGCCGGTTGCACCGGTATCACCCTTGTCGCCCTTGGCACCGTCACGGCCAACGACCTTGCCCAAATCAACCACAGCATTGTCCGTATAAGTAATGATCAGATGTCCCTCATCATTGATTTCCGTCTTTTGGACACCCAAGCCGTCTGCGCCCTTGACATTGCCCAAATTCAAAACAGTGCCGCTTGTCAGTTTCACAGACAGCTCACCGGAGGCGGAGATGGTGACATTTTCAATGCCTACGCCGTCTGCACCCTTTTCACCCTGGATACCTTGTTCACCCTTAGCACCGGTAGCACCGGTATCACCCTTTTTGCCTACGATCTTACCCAGGTTAATGCTTGTATTATTGGAGAAGTACAGCACCAACCGGTCTTCTTCGTCGATCTGTGCCATAGTGATGCCGACACCGTCAGCACCGGCTTCACCTTTGTCACCCTTTTCACCCTGGATGCCTTGGATGCCTTGCTCGCCTTGGTCGCCCTTGTCACCCCTGTCGCCCTTCGCACCGGTTGCGCCAATGACCTTGCCCAGGTTATCAGAGGTATTGTCAGTATATGCAATGATCAGATTGCCGTTTTCGTCGATCTCGGTATTGGCAATACCGCGGCCATCCTGACCGGGTGCGCCATCTTGGCCGGGTGCACCGGGGATGCCGACGGCTTCACCGGTGATCTTGCCCAAGTTATCGGAAGTGTTGTCAGTAAAAGTAATGATCAGCTCACCATTATTGTTGATCGAGGTGTTTGCAATACCGCGGCCGTCCTCGCCGGGCGCACCGTCCTCACCGGCTTCACCGGGTGCACCGTCAGCACCCTTGATGTTGCCCAAATCCATAGAAGTGCCGTTGGTCAGCACGATCTGCAGATTGCCCTCTGCGCTGATGGCGATGTTCTGAATGCCGACGCCGGCCGCACCGGCCGCACCGGTAGCACCGGTATCGCCCTTGTCACCTTTATCGCCCTTTTCACCTTGAATACCTTGCTCGCCCTGAGCGCCGGTTGCACCGGTTGCACCGGTGTCACCCTTATCGCCTTTATCACCCTTGTCGCCCTTGACACCGTCAGCACCTACGACCTTGCCCAGGTTCTCGACGCGGTTGTCGGAGTAAGTGATCACCAGTTCACCCTTGCTGTTGATCTCGGACTTGGTGACGCTGATGCCGTCATCACCGTTCTTACCGGGTGCGCCGTCCTCGCCGTCTTTACCGGCGGCACCGACAACAGTGCCCACATTGGAACGCTGGCCGTTGGAGAATACCAGAACCAACTCACCCTCGGAGTTGATCTGTGCGTCGGTCACGCTGATACCGTTTGTGCCGTTTTTGCCATCGGTACCCACGACCTTACCCAGGTTATCAGTGGTATTATCGGAATATGTAATAACAAGCTCGCCAGCTGCGTTAATGACAGAACCGGTGATGCTTACACCGTCTTTGCCGTCCTTGCCATCTTCGCCGTTAGTACCATTGGTGCCGTTTTGACCGTTGGTACCGATAATCTTACCCAAGCTTGCCTGCTGACCGTTGGTGTAGGTGATTACCAATTCTCCGGCAGCATTGATTTCAGACTTGGAAATACCAACACCATCCTTGCCGTTCAAACCAACCAGCTTATCCAGGTTGACCACTCTGCCATCAGAGTAGGTGATGACAAGCTGATCCTGCTCGTTGATAGCAGTGTTGGCGATACCGACACCATCTTTGCCGTCTTTTCCGTCCTTGCCATCAGTGCCGTCTTTGCCGTTGGAGCCAACAGCAGCACCGACATTCAGCACAGTATTATCAGACAAGGTCAGAATCAGCTCGCCCTTAGAATTAAACTCAGCCTCCTTAATGGTTGCTGCGTTGTCTGAAGTCGCCTTCAAAGAAGCAAGCCACTCGGCCTCAGTGCCGGTGTAGCCGTTCTCCTTGGCAATTTCGTAGGCGGATTTGCCATTCAGGGATTCGATCCACTGCTGGATGGTTCCTTCGTATCCGTACTGAACCGCCAGTTCATATGCGGACAAGCCGTTTCCGATTGTTGTTGATGTCGGAACCTCCGTTTTGTCCACCAGCAATGAGGTTCCTACTGATACTCCGATTACCAGTACCAGAGCAACCACAAATATTGCAATTTTCTTAGCCATACAATATCCTCCGTTTACTTAGATTTTGGCTTTCGTACAGTTGCAGTGCTTTCTAACAAGCAACATAACGAGGATTATGTTGTAATTAATAACCAAATAGAGTGCTGCTTACATATCTAAACCGAATAAAAAGCATGACAATAAAAGCCTTTCCAAGCTTTCAAGAGAAAGAGTAAAGGAAAGACTTTTATTGTCATGCGCAAATATTTTATTATCCATTCAAACCTTCGATTTTTTGCAAAAGTAGTTGTTTTTTGGAAGCTTTTGTGTTAAAATGAATTGAGTATAGTTGAGATTGAGGTCATAGTAGCAATTTCTGATGCAACATAATCCTCGTTATGTTATTTGCCGATACCGCGGGTATCGGTTTTTCAATAAGGCGAAGCCGTCATTCAGCGAAGCTATATTATCAGACGCATATTTTCCATCTTGCGTTTATGTTCTGCACCGGTAGTGATGATGTAGATCCGAGTGGTATTGATGTTGCTGTGTCCAAGGATATCAGCAAGTTTTGCAATATCTTTTTCGATGCCATAAAAAGTACGTGCAAACAGATGGCGAAGATTATGCGGAAACACCTTATCAGGAGATACCCCTGCCTGCTCACACAACGCCTTCATCTCACGCCAGATATTGCATCGGCTCATAGGCTTACCGGATTTCGTGACAAAGATACAGCCTGTAGTTATGCCCTTGGTTTTGATGTAATTCAATAACTTCTTTTGAAGTTCCCGAACGATAAACACCGTTCGGGTTTTATTTTTGCAGGAAACCACCGCTTCACCCTTGCGTACAGCTTCAACCGTGATAAACTGCAATTCGCTCACACGAATACCGGTTCCACAAATTGTCTGTAGAATCAAATTCAGTCGTTCATTGCCTTTTTGCTTTGCAGTATTCACCAAACGAACATATTCCGCTTTCGTCAATTCCTTCTCTTCGGAGCAAAAAGCCTTTTTTTGTACCTTAAACTGTTTAATACAGCAATCAACCCATCCCATAAACCGCAGAAATGCATTTACCGCCGCAATCATAGAGTTTGCACTTGTTATTTCATAACTCTCCACAAGCGATGCCTTAAACTCCATAACCACCGCTTTGTTGATTTCTCCTGCTCCTGCGAACTCAAAAAAAGCCCTTACATCACGCAGATACTTTTCAATGGTGTTATTGCTCTTTTCATCAGAGCGAAGATAGTTTGCAAAATCTCCGATCATTGACTTTGTAATAATTCTTTCCATTTAATATTACCTCCTATTGCTTTTTAATTTTACAATAATTTTTGCAAAAGTTCCTCGTGTTCTCTTGAAACACGGTTCAACATTGCAAAAGGTAATATAATAGCAGAATCTATTTTGGCAAGTAAATTACAAAACCCCAGTATCTAAGCCATTTATTTCAAGGTTGCAAGGCTGAAGATTGCAATCGGGTGACCAGGGTTGCAACCTTCATTTTCTTTCTGCATTGGTTCGGTTTTGTTAAATTGTGATTTTAATGAACAATGGAGCAAATTCGGATTTCGGATTTCGGAATTCGGAGAAAAAAGAAAAGTCGGAATTCGTTCTGCGTTCTGCATTCTGCGTTCTGCATTTAAATCTTCTGCGTACCGTGAATTAATTTCCGCGGAATTTTGACGGGGAGGTGCCGGTTTCGGATTTGAAAACTCTGTAGAAGGTTTTGAGGTCACAAAAGCCCGAAAGTGAGAAAATTTCTTCCGTGGTCATATCCGTACCCTTGAGAAGGTAACAGCAGTTGCGGATTCTGTAGGAATTGAGATATTTATGAAAGCTCATTCCCGTTGCCTTCTTGAAAATTGTGCAGAAGTTGCCCGGTGACAGGTTCGTTGCCCTGCAGGCATCTTCAATTTTTATATCTTCGGTGTATTTCATATAAATAAGAGTAAGTGCAGGCTCAATGCGCTCAAAGCTGCGGTCTCCCGTGTAATCGTCGCTGCTGCCCGTATCTCTAAGTACAGCGGCGGCAAGAGCGTAAATGGCAGAGATAACGTCAAGCCGTGCGGTGGGTGCTTCGCCCGTCAGATGCGCGCACAGCCGTGTCATTTTCTCCGTGACCTCGCAAGGGGAGTCGTATAATCTGTAAAGCTCGGGGAATTTGGTGAAGGGTAAAAAGTCCTCTTTAAGAAGCGCGTGGCCGAATTCCGCTACAGCCACCTTTGCACCGCTCTCAGAGCGGTATTCGTGGGGCGTAAAGGGTGCTACGTAGAGAAGCTGTCCCGACCTCAGCGTGATAACCCTTCCGTTTACCGTTATATCCGTTTGCCCTTCAAGACAGTAAGCAAGCTCCGCCTCGTGATGGCGGTGAAGGGGGAAGGAGCTCATATCGACTATCTGCGCAGACCATACTCTGTCCCCCGTAAGCGGCTTCTGATACAGCATAAAATCACCTCATTCTGATTTTAAGACGGGCACGGCTTATTGTCAACAGCACTCTGAATTTTTGAGAATAAATTAATAATTTTTGGGGTTTAAGTGCGCATATTAATATGCTATATTTAAATAAATAAGGAAATCTGCGAAGAAGCGACATGGCGGGTCCGATACAAGCACGGTTCGGATTATTAAAATAAAGGAGTTGATTTTATGAGTCTTGCAGGCTTTGACAGACAGGATATAACCCCGAATATCGGTTGTTATCTCTACGGCTATGTAGACGACCTTAAATCCGAGAGCATTCACGACAGGCTGAACGTAAACATATTTTATTTCAGCGACGGCGAAAACGCGGCTCTTCTTGTAAGTGCCGAGGTATGCTCGATTAATTCGGAATTTTCTCTCAGAATGAGACGTGAGCTTGAAAAGGAAACGGGTGTGCCCGTCTCTTCGATAATCGTTCACGGCATACATAATCACACGGGTCCCAACACCGACGGCAACACGGGCTGGGGCAGGCTTGATACGGATTACTGCGAGAGCATACTTCTGACAGCAGCCCTTAAAGCCGCAAGGAACGCAAAAGCCGCGGCGAAGCCTGCCGAGGTAGGTATGAATATGGATACAAGCCTTGTAGGCATCAACCGCCGTGAGCAAAACGCAGACAATCACGTTATTTTAGGACAATGCGAGTGGGGCTGCTTTGACCCGAGAATGGCTGTATTTTCCTTCCGCGATACTGACGGAAATGCAATAGCAAATCTTGTATTCTACACCTGCCACGGCACCTGCGCAGGACTTAACAGCGCAATTTCAAGAGACTGGGCAGGGGGAATGATTGATGCGCTTGATGCCCATACGGGTGCCCCGACCGCCTTTTTCTGCGGTGCAGAGGGCGACGTGGGACCCCGCCTTTCAAACGGAAAAACAGTCGGCAATATGACCGACGTTGAAATAATGGGAGCAAAAGCGGGTGCGGATGCCGTGAGAATATATGACGGTATCACGGAATACGAGCCCTTTGAATTCAAGACGGTAAGCGGCTTCACCGAAATACCTCTTAAAAAAAGGATAGCCGAGGAGGATGCCCTCGAAAGGCTGATGCAGTTCAGAAATCACAAGGTAAACCTTGAGGGACAGATAAGAGATTACTGTGAACGGGTGCTGAAATCCTACGAGGACGAATACGTTGACGAGAAATCACGAAAAATTGAGCAGACCGCAATAAGCATAGGCAAAAGCATTTTCGTTGCCTTCCCCTTTGAGCTTTTCTCGGAAATAGCATTGAGAATCAACAAGGAAAAGCAGGGCTACGAGGTTTTCTCCCTTTCAAATGCCAACGGCAGCGAGGGATATTTCCCCACGGATAGCGAGCTTCCCAAGGGCGGCTATGAAATAGATATGTATCTGACAAACTATATTCAGCCGTACTGCGACAAGGCAGACTGGCATCTTATGAAAGAGACCCTAAAGAATCTGGAGGAATTTTGAAATGTATAGAATCGGACAGGAAGAAATTGATGCCGTTGCAAGAGTTATCAATTCAAGAAATTTATTCAAGATAAACGACGCGCTGAGAGAGACCGCAAAATGTGAGCAGAATATGCGCGATATCTGGGGCGTAAAAAGAGCGCTTCTCGTAACCTCGGGCAAGGGCGCGCTTATTTCCGCGCTTGTCGGAATGGGTATCGGCCCCGGTGACGAGGTTATCGTGCCCGGATATACCTATATTGCCACAGCCATAGCCGTGCTTGCCGCAGGTGCTATTCCCGTTATTGCCGAAATTGACGAGACTCTGACCCTTGACCCCAAGGATTTTGAGGCAAAGATAACTCCGCGCACCAAGGCTGTAATTCCCGTGCATATTATGGGATTCCCCTGTAATATGGACGAAATAATGAGAATTGCAGGGGAGCACGGAATCTTAGTGCTTGAGGACTCCTGTCAGTCCGACGGCGGCTCCTATAAGGGCAAGAGGCTGGGCTCCATTGGCGATGCAGGCGCGCTGAGCTTCAACTATTTCAAGATAGTAACGGCAGGTGAGGGCGGTGCCGTGCTGACAAATAACGATAAGCTCTACGAAAGAGCCCTGATATATCAGGATTCAAGTGCAATCTCCTTCTTCGGTGACCAGCTTGACGGCATAAGCGAGCCGCAGTTCTGCGGCTCACAGTTCAGAACCAACGAAATATCCGCGGCTATTCTTAACGAGCAGTTCAAGCGTCTTGACGGCATTTTGGCAGACCTCAGAAGAAACAAGAGAAAGCTTGCAGAAAGGCTTGCTCCCTACTTCAGCTTCGCTCCCTCAAATGATGCCGAGGGTGACTGCGGTATTGCGCTTTCCCTTGAATTTCAGACGGAAGAAGAGTGTATAGAGTTTTACAGGAAGGCTCCGAACGGTCTTACAAGACCCCGTGAGACTGACAGACATATTTATTGCTACTGGACGGCAATCTTAGAAAAGCGCGGTGCCTTCCATCCTCTTATGGACCCCTTTAAGATGGAAGCAAACAAGGACCACATCCCCGACTATTCCGTGGATATGTGCCCCAAAACCCTTCGGCATCTGGGCAGAAACTGCTATATCGGCATAAACCCCGACTGGACGGACGAGGACGTAGAAAACACCGCACAGTATTATATAAATGCACTCAAATAATACGTAACCCACTATGGGGCTGTAAATTTACTTGGGAACCCCCGGCGAGGGGCGAATGAGTGTGCCGCCGCCGGTGGCGGATAAAGGCACGCGAATGAGGTGAGGAAACACAGAGTATCACGACCGCTCCAAGGGAGTGAGACGACAATGTTTCCGAGGGAGAAAATCTCCTGCGCTTTTGGTAGTATCAGGATTTCGCACTCTGCGGAGTGCGACAAGAGGCTCTGCCTCTTGACACCGTGAGCTTTTGAAAAAGCGGGGGCAAAACTTTTATTTCGGCACTCCCGTGCCGCACATCAACTTCCCACCTTTTGTGAAAAACTGAAATATGCTATGTTGCCGTAAAGAACGAAAACCACCGCCCTCAAAAGGGACGGTGATTTGGTGTTGTTAAAGGATAAGAACGAAAACCACCGCCCTCAAAAGGGACGGTGATTTCCGTTGTTAAAGGATAATAAGAAAGATGGGAAAAACTGTGTTAATGCATAATCCGTCTGTGTGATAACACGGGGTAATTCTTATGCCTTTCGATTATGCCGCTGTGTTTTCAGCCGTTCTGTGATTGCTTTCGGGTCGTACGGGGGTATATGCGACCTTCTGATTGATTTTTGCTCTTCTTGCTCTTTCGCGCTTCATAAATTCCGCTCTTATCTTTTTCTTTACTGCGAGAATGATTCTGTCCTCAAATTCAATGAATCTTTCCTCGTGCATAATGCCCCACGCGATAAATGCGGTTAAAAGAACCTCTATAACTATTACTATTGAAAAAATCGTTGCCATAATGATTTCATCCTTTCTTTAATCGAACAAACGTTTTGTTTTCGTTGTGATTGTATTCTACACCATAAAATTTCATTTGTCAACACAAATGTTCGGAAAATGTCGAAACTTAGTCCCAAGAATGGGACACCGATTTTGCACTTGTGTTTCTTAGTATGACTATAACACAACATATTGTGGTTGTCAACAGTTTTGACAAAAAAAGTGCGTTCGGAAAAAATTATAAAAAAATAGTATTTTTTTCGATTTTGTTCGTTTTTCCGTTTGTTTTTTTCTGTCTACGGAAAAAAACCGAACAAAGCCGATTGCCGTCGCAAAGTTAATTCTTAAATTATTCGAGGCAATTGACTTATGGTTTTTCATTGTGTAAAATTAATATATAAAAGAAAAATTCATACTTTGTGAAGTGCGGGGGGGGTGAGAAAAATGACGAGGGCTGTCAGCGGAAAAAGAGGTAAACGGGCAGGGAAATTTGTGCTTGCGGCGGTTGCCGTGCTTTTGTCGGCACTTTTCGCCTCGTTGGCTTTTTCTGCTTTCTTTGGAAAAACCGTCTCCGACCCGAGTTTTACCGTAACGGATTCCGGGTCCTCGCACACGGATATCACAGCCGCCGTATCGGGCGTATATCTCAGCGGCTTTGACCCCTGCATAAAGCTGAGGTGGAAAAACAATTCCGATGGCAGGTGCATTTACGGTGCGGAGTATGACGTTCTGAAGGAGTCCCGTGAGGGCGTATGGGAAAGCACCCTTACGGATATTGTATGGGACACCCCTGCATTTATTCTTGAAAAGGGCGGAGAAAAGGAAGAAAAATACCCCGTTTCAGCCTCATCTCTTCCCGACGGCGGAAGCTACAGATTCGAGACGTGGTTTTATACGGAAAGCGACGGCATAAAAAGCGAACGCCATACGGTATTTATTGAATTTACTCTGAAGGAAGGCGTGACCGAGGGACAGAGCGTTGAGCTTGAAGCCCAAAGGATAATTTACGATAACCTTGAGTCAGCCGAGGCAGTAACCCCCGAAGCCCTGCCCCGAATAAAAATCGCACCCGATATGACGCTTTTTCTTGAAACAGCCGACGGCTGGGAGACGGCAGGTGTATTTTCGGAAATCCGCCTTTCAAAGGAAAATTTTGACAGCAGAATATGGCATTCGGGTGTAACCGACCAGATATCTGCCGTAGATGTGCGCGCGGAAAACAAAAGAGCGTGGCAGATATACCGGGAGGGCGGCACTCCCGACGGCACGGGACAGCTTTACGTGCTTTTGGAGCAAGCCGACGGCAGTTTTTTTTTTGCCGAGGGTGAATACAACACCGCCTCGGCAGTACAGGAAAACAGAGACCGCTCGTATTTCAGATATATCTTCAGTACCGAAGCTATGACGTAAAAGCACAGCGGCAAAAAATGATATGAGAAAGGGACTGTAAAAAACCAATATCATTAGGGTGACGGTAACAATCCGAACCGTGCCTGAAATCAAGCCCTTTCAGTGCATTTCGGTGTTGCGGCTTTGAAAGGAAAAACAATATAAAAAAATAGGTTCTTCACGGAAACTTGGGGGATGAAGTGGGCACGGGAGTGCCTATTAAAAGTTTTGGTTGAGCTTTTTCAAAAGCTCACGGTGTCAAGAGGCAGAGCCTCTTGTCGCACTCCGCAGAGTGCGAAATCTTTTTTCCTTCTTAAAGCGCAGGAAATTTTCTCCCTCGGAAACATTGTCGTCTCACTCCCTTGGAGCGGTCGTGATACTCTGTGTTTCCTCACCTCATTCGCGTGCCTTTATCCGCCACCGGCGGCGGCACACTCATTCGCCCCTCGCCGGGGGTCGATGCCCCCACAGTGTGGGGGAAATGTCACGAAGTGACAAAGGGGGACGGGGTCGTCAACCTTAAAGTGCGAAGCACTATAATATTAAAAACACAGCCTCAATATTTTCCGAAAAAAGTCAGGTATATCAATAAAGCTGAAAGTATTTTTCAACTTCCTCGTGGTCTGAGTAGTGAACCCTTTCACCGCGGATCTTCTGCACGGTTTCGTGACCCTTTCCGAGAAGAAGCACGATGTCTCCGCTCTCGGCTTCATCAAGAGCCGCCCTTACAGCCTCGGCACGGTCAACTATAATACGGTATTTTCCGCCCTCCCTTTCCACAAAGGAGGCTATTTCCCTTGCGATTTCATAGGGGTCCTCAAAGCCGGGGTCGTCGGTAGTTATAATGCTCAAATCTGCCTTCCTTGCGCAGACACAGCCCATTTCCTGCCGTCTCAGCTGTGCGCGGTCGCCCACGGAGCCGTAGACCGCAATAATTCTGTTGTGCGGAAATTCACTTACGGAATCAAGCACCGAATTGAAGCTCTGTCCGTTGTGTGCATAGTCTATGATTACCGCATAATCCGTGCGAGTATTCATAAGCTCGCTTCTGCCCTTGACTCTTGCACCGAGCATCGCACGGGCAATATCCGCGTTATCTATGCCGTACTGTCTGCATACTGCCGTAACCGCAAGGGCGTTGTATACACCGTGGAAGCCCGGCATTGCAATTCCCGCCTCAAACTCCCCGTCGGGAGTACGGCAGTCGAAGGTAACTCCGAAAAAGCTGTCCGTACGCAGATTTTTTATGTTACAGGCACTTATGTCAGCCTCGGTCTCAACCGAAAACTCAGTATAGGGAATGCTTATTTCCTTTATTATCTCCTCCGAAAAGGCGTCGTCCTTATTGAACACAGCGTTTTTACACCTTGAAAAAAGCTGCTTCTTCCAATAGCTGTATTCCTCAAAGCTGTCGTGCTCCGCACCGCCTATATGGTCGGGAGACAGATTCATAAAAATACCCGTTTTGAAGTCTACGGTATCAACTCTGTGGTGCTTTAGTCCGATTGACGATACCTCTATACAGCACACCCTGCAGCCGGCATCCGCCATTAGCCTTAATATTCTGTGAATCTCGTAGGATTCGGGCGTAGTGTTCACGGTGGGGACGTATTTTCCGTCGTAATAAGCGCCCACGGTGCCTATTACACCGCTTTTTATACCGCACTCGTTAAGACAGGTGCTGAGCATTCCCGTAACGGTGGTCTTTCCCTTTGTTCCCGTAACGCCGATAACGTCTATCTCCCTGTCGGGGTGAGAAAAGAAGTTTGCGCTGATAAGGGCAAGAGCAGCTCTTGTATTTTCCGTATAAATACAGACAGCATCCGCAGGAACGTCAATATCGCGGCTCACAAGAAAAACTCTTGAGCCTGCAAGATATGCACTCCCCGCATAATCGTGTCCGTCCGAAAAAGCACCCGTAAGGGCAACGAACATTTTTCCCTCGCCTGCATTTCTTGAGGAATAAACGATATCCTCAATTTCCGTATCCTTAAAATCACGGCAGCGATAGCTTAAGCCTGTTAAAATCTCGGATAAAAGCATACTTTTATCATTCCTTTTCCGTCAATACGCTCAAAAGCTCCGTTATAACCGTGTTGGATATAAGCATACCCTGCGGAGTCAGCGAAAGCCTTCCGTTTTCCGTCCTTCCGAGGCCCCCACGGCAGAGCATATCGACCTTACTTAAAAATTCATCCGTTTTGTTTTCAAGGGAAATTCCCTTATAAGTGCGAAGAGAAAGCATTATTCTCTCCTCGCAGTCTCCTGCCGTTCCGTCGTAAACGGCAGAGGCACCTTTTATGAAGGCGGCGGTATCGGCAGGGTAATAAAACCTTTTTCCCCGAAAGGCCGAATGAGCGGCAGGGCCGAAGCCGAGATAATCCGTACCGTCCCAGTATTTCATATTGTGCCTTGAATATCTGCCGTCAAGACAGAAATTCGATATTTCATAGTGTAAATATCCCCTTTTTGCAAGATAATCCGACATAAAAAGATACATATCGGCGGTCTTATCCTCATCGGGAATATTAAGCTTATTTATATTTCTGTGAAAATACGTGCCCTCTTCTATTTTCAGAATATACGCGCTGATGTGGGGCACGCTCTCAGAGAGAGCGAAATCAAGAGAAGCCTTCAGAGTCTCCTCGGTGCTGTCGGGCACGCCTATCATAATATCAAGGGATATATTTCCGATACCCGCATTTCTTGCCGCCGCAAGAGCCCTTTTTACACTCTCCGTGTCGCCCCTTCTGCCGAGAAGCCGTCTTTCTCTTGTGTCCGAGGACTGCATTCCCAGAGAAATGCGGTTTACTCCGAGAGAAGCCGCGGCTGTCAGCAGCCGTTCAAGCCCCTTTCCCGACGGATTGCATTCAAGGGTTATTTCGCTGTCAGGCGAAAGACTGAAGCTCTCCTTTACGGAAAGAAGTATCCTTTCAAGCTGAACGGGAGTCAGAATTGAGGGTGTGCCGCCGCCGAAATACACGCTGTCGCATAAAAGCCTTTCATTTCCCGAAAAAGCCTTCATTCCCTCACGGGAGACTATCTCAGAGCAAAGAGCGTCAACGTAGGCGTCGGGACAGCCCTGCGACGCCTCAGAGTGAAAATCACAGTAGGGACAGCGGCTTGCGCAGTATGGAATATGAATATATATTCCCGTCTTATCAGTCCTGTCCATCGAGCTTGAGTATTGCCATAAAGGCTTCCTGAGGCACCTCAACGGTACCGAACTGGCGCATTCTCTTTTTACCCTCCTTCTGCTTTTCAAGCAGCTTCTTCTTACGGGTAATGTCACCGCCGTAGCACTTGGCAAGAACGTCCTTTCTCATAGCCTTGATGGTTTCTCTTGCTATGACCTTGCCGCCTATTGCCACCTGCACGGGAATCTCAAACATCTGACGGGGAATATTGTCCTTGAGCTTTTCAGCAATCTTACGTGCTCTCGGATATGCCTTTTCGGAATGGATGATGTACGAAAGCGCGTCTATTATGTCACCGTTGAGAAGCACGTCAAGCTTTACAAGGCTTGACTTTTCATAGCCGATAAGCTCGTAGTCGAAGGATGCGTAGCCTCTCGTACGGGTTTTCAGAGCGTCAAAGAAGTCGTAAATGATTTCGTTTACGGGAAGCACGTAGTGTATATCAACGCGGTCTCCCGTGATGTAGTCCATATTCTTGAAAATGCCGCGTCTGTCCTGACACAGATCCATTATGGTTCCCACGTATTCCGAGGGAGCGTAAATATGAGCGTCGGACATCGGCTCCTCAACGAAATCTATGACGGCAGGGTCGGGATAATTCGTAGGATTGTCTATATCAAGCACGGTGCCGTCGGTGAGATGTATTTTATAAATAACGCTGGGAACGGTGGATACGAGATCAAGGTCGTATTCTCTTTCAAGACGCTCCTGTATAATTTCAAGGTGCAAAAGTCCGAGAAAGCCGCAGCGGAAGCCAAAGCCCAGCGCACCCGACGTTTCAGGCTCAAAGGAAAGAGCCGCATCATTGAGCTGTAATTTTTCAAGAGCCTCCTTAAGCGACTCGTAATCCGCACCGTCGGCAGGATAGATTCCGCAGAATACCATAGGATTTACCTTCTTATAGCCGGGAAGAGCCTCGGCGGCAGGATTAGCCGCAGTAGTAACGGTATCACCGACTCTGGCGTCAACGACACTCTTTATGGAGGCGGTGATATATCCTACCTCGCCTGCCTTCAGCTCGGGTGTGCTTTCAAGGGTAGTCGCTCCCATTCTGCCTACCTCAACAACGGTGAACTGTGCGCCCGTTGCCATCATTCTCATAGTATCACCGGGACGAAGCGTTCCGTCCATAACGCGGACGTATACGATAACACCCTTGTAGTTGTCATAAACAGAGTCGAAAACCAATGCCTTGAAGGGGGCTGTATCGTCACCCTCGGGACAGGGAATATACTCTACTATCCTTTCAAGCACCTCTTCAACGTTCTGACCCGTCTTTGCGGAAACCCTCGGAGCTACGGAGCAGTCAAGTCCTATAATATCCTCAACGTCCGCACAGACTCTATCGGGGTCAGCCGCAGGCAGGTCTATCTTGTTGACAACGGGAACCAGCTCAAGGTCGTGGTCAAGTGCAAGATAGGTGTTCGCAAGTGTCTGAGCCTCGACGCCCTGTGTGGCATCGACGATAAGCAAAGCACCCTCGCAGGCGGCAAGAGAACGGGACACCTCGTAGTTGAAGTCAACGTGGCCGGGAGTATCAATAAGATTCAGCTCGTATTCCTTCCCGTCGTTTGCCTTGTATCTGAGAGTTACGGCACGTGCCTTTATGGTAATGCCTCTCTCCTTCTCTATATCCATATTATCAAGTATCTGCTGCTGCATATCACGCTTCTGCACGGTGCTCGTTAGCTCTAAAAGCCTGTCCGCCAGAGTGGACTTGCCGTGGTCAATATGAGCAATAATAGAAAAATTCCTTATGTGTTCCTTTTTTGTTTTCATACGCTACCTTTATATCCTTATTTTGTTTGGTTTTTCACGGAAAGTTGGGGGATGAAGTGGGCACGGGAGTGCCTATTAAAAGTTTTGGTTGAGCTTTTTCAAAAGCTCACGGTGTCAAGAGGCAGAGCCTCTTGTCGCACTCCGCAGAGTGCGAAATCCTTTTTCCTTCTTAAAGCGCAGGAGATTTT